>NZ_KQ976354.1:2669420-3269420 GCF_000346485.2 Scytonema hofmannii PCC 7110 | reverse complement strand
ATTGTCGTCATTATCTTTCAAGTAGCGTTTGAATTTTTCCAAGAAGTATCCTTAGCTAAGTTCTTCTTAGACACAGAATGGACACCACTATTTGCAAATAGACATTTTGGGGTGTGGCCATTAATTAATGGCACTTTACTCACTACGGTTATTGCAATGGCTGTTGCAATTCCTTTAGGTTTATCTTCTGCTATTTATTTAAGTGAATATGCTCAACCAAAAGTAGCAGCCATTTTACGTCCTGCGGTGGAACTTCTAGCAGGGGTGCCAACAGTAGTTTATGGTTACTTTGCTCTGTTATTTGTGACTCCCTTTCTGCGAAGTTTTCTCCCACTAGAAATCTTTAATGCCCTAAGCGCCGGTTTAATGATGGGAGTCATGATTACCCCTACCGTTGGTTCTATTAGTTTAGATGCCATACAAGCTGTTCCTCGTGCTTTGCGGGAAGGCGCATTTGCATTGGGACTCACAAAACTCGAATCCATATTCAAGATTCTCCTACCTGCTGCTCTTTCGGGGATCGCAGCCTCAATCATTCTGGGAATTTCTCGTGCTGTAGGTGAAACAATGACTGTTGTCATCGCTGCAGGACAACAGCCAAAGTTGACTGTTAACCTCTTTGAGTCAGTAGAAACCATGACAGCTTACATGGCTCAAATTTCTGGAGGAGACAGTCCTCGCGGCAGCCTGAATTACAAAACTTTATATGCTGTGGGAGCCGTTTTATTTTTGATAACGTTGGCTCTCAATATTGCCAGTAACTGGATTACAAAACGCTTTAAGGAGAAATACGATTAACGGCATGGCTAATTCAATTTACCCAGATAATTTTCAACAAAAAGTAGACGAGTTTACCGACAATATAGACCGTAGAGAAACAGTAGGCAAAGTCTTTGAAATCCTATTTTTGCTTGGGTTGCTCATTGGTTTATTTGTTCTTGCTCTTCTGATTTTTGATATTTGTAGCGACGGATTGGGAAGATTTTTAACCCCAGGTTTTATTACTGAAACACCTTCGAGGTTTCCAGAACGCGGTGGTATTCTTCCTGCAATTGTCAGCAGCCTATTACTGGGTTTCATCGTCATTTTAGTTTCTGTACCAATAGGAGTAGGAGCAGCTTTGTATCTTGAAGAATATGCACCAAAAACTTGGTGGACAGATATCATTGAGATTAATATTAGTAATCTGGCAGGTGTTCCTTCTATCGTCTACGGATTACTGGGATTAGGCGTTTTCAATTATCTTTTAAGCTTTGGCCCAGCATTGATTTCTGGCGCACTGACTTTATCTTTGCTATCTTTACCAGTTATCATTGTGACTTCTAGAGAAGCTATTCGCTCGGTTCCCGATTCTCTGAGAAATGCTTCTTATGGTTTAGGCGTCACAAAGTGGAAAACCATCAGCAATCATGTTATACCTTATGCTGTTCCAGGAATTTTAACGGGTGTGATTATTTCAGTGTCCCGTGCTATTGGTGATGCGGCTTCTCTGATTGTGGTTGGAGCCGTGAGTTTCTTGACATTTAGCCCTGGTTTGTTTCAACGATTTATGGCATTGCCCATCCAAATTTACTCCTATATCACTCGTCCAGAACCAGGTTTTTCTAACGCAGCAGCAGCAACTATTATTGCTTTAATGCTCGTAATTTTAATTCTCAATGGTGCAGCAATCTATATCCGACAAAAATACTCGCTACTCCGATGATAGATATTGGGGAGTAGGGAGTAGGGAGTAGGGAATAGCCATTGAATTATCCAATCCCCACCACTAACCACTAACAACCAACAACTAACAACCAACCATTACATCATGACCTACAACAATCCAAGAAACAGACCAAGTGGTGCAACACAGTCTCGACAAGATAACTCAGTTTTTGATGTCGAAGGTGTTAGAGTTTTCTACAGCGGATTTATGGCACTTCAGGAAGTTTATCTGAATATTCCTGAGAGGCAAATTATAGCCTTTATTGGTCCTTCTGGTTGTGGTAAAAGTACCTTGTTACGTTGCTTTAATCGGATGAACGATTTGATCCCCGGTGCAGAGGTTAAGGGAAAACTCCATTACCGCAACAAAAATATTTACGACACAAGTATTAATTCAGTCAAATTACGCCGACAAGTGGGTATGGTTTTCCAAAGACCAAATCCTTTTCCTAAATCCATATACGAAAATATTGCCTTTGCACCACGTACAAATGGCTATAAAGGAAATTTGGATGAACTGGTAGAGCAGTCGTTACGTCAAGCGGCTTTATGGGATGAGGTAAAAGACAAACTGAAATCCAAGGGGACAGCGTTATCAGGAGGACAACAGCAACGTCTTTGTATTGCACGTGCGATCGCAATGAAGCCTGATGTGCTGTTAATGGATGAACCCTGTTCTGCTTTAGATCCCATCTCTACACGTCAAGTTGAAGAACTTTGCCTTGAACTCAAGGAACAGTACACTATCATTATGGTGACTCACAATATGCAACAAGCTTCACGAGTCGCTGACTGGACAGCTTTCTTTAACACTGAAGTCGATGAACACAACAAACGTCGAGGAAAATTAGTCGAGTTCAGTCCTACAGTGCAAATGTTTGATGCTCCTACAACTAAGGAAGCAGCAGAGTACATCAGTGGGCGTTTCGGATGAACTACCACAAGGTTAGGCGTTTCCCTTTTCAACTGTTGCAGTTGCTTCATAGAGCCAGTATGCTTGTTGCCACTGCCGACTTTCCAACCAGAATATTTATGAATTGACTTGAAATTGGGTCTTTTCCGCAATCCTTTGAAGAATACATTGTACGCTTGCTTTAGCTTAGAGACTTCCAAATAAAAAAATCTCCCAAATTTCTTGTGGTACGGGCGTCCTCGCCCGCCACCAATATAGAACGGGCGGGGACGCCCGTCCCACAAGATGAATAATTTATTTCTTGGAAATCCCTTAATCCAAAAGAAGCCTCTCAATAGATTTAACACTGGCGGAGTTTCAATCCCGCAAGGGGGTTTCATTATTCGATAGAGGCTGGTAAATAAACCTTAAATTTTGTCCCCTTTCCGAGCTGGCTATCTACCTTCAAAAAACCGTTGTGACTTTTAACAATACCTAAAACGGTTGAAAGACCAAGCCCTGTACCTTTGCCAAGTTCTTTCGTCGTAAAAAATGGCTCAAAAATTCTCTCCAAGATTTCTGGGGGAATACCAGTCCCAGTATCGGAAATAATTAGGGCAACATAGGAGCCTACGTGACTCTCAAGGTTTATGTTAGCGTATTCTCGATCAATTGCAATATTTTCAGCAGAAATACTGAGATTCCCACCATTGGGCATGGCATCACGGGCATTGATACAGATGTTGAGTATAATTTGATAGAGTTGTGTGACTTCTCCAAAAACAGGCCAAAGCTCCTGCGGAATATCAGTGTGGAATTGAATTGATTTTGGAAATGTCTCTAAAATAATTTGCTCTACTTCCCAAAGTATATACTTGATTTGTAGAAAAGCGCGACCGCTTTCAACTCCTCGTGCAAAGGACAACAATTGCTTGATCAAATTTGCTCCCCTGTGAGCATTTGTTTCTACCAATGTGAGAACGCGTTGCTTCTTCTCAGGAGTCAGTTCTTTACGCAATAGTTCAGATGCCATTAGAATTGGCATTAATACATTGTTTAGGTCGTGTGCCATCCCGCCTGCTAAAGTTCCGATACTCTCCATTCTTTGGAGACGGATAAATTGGGATTCAAGTTGTTTTTTCTGCGTAATATCAGTATTAACAATCAGTATTGCTTTTGGCTGCTTCTTCTCATTCCGTACAAGTGTCCAACGACTTTCAACAACAATTTCTTGATGGCCTTTCGTAATTTGATGTAACTCTCCTTGCCATTCTCCTTTCTCAAGAAGAATTTTTTTGGCTTCTTCAACTTGAGGTAAAGTATGTTGGTACAAAAAGTTATGAACTTTCTGTTCAAGCACTTCTGCTGATGCCCACCCATACAACTTTTCAGCACTTTTGTTCCAAAATAGAATTTGGTTGTTTAAATCTTGAACAAAAATAGCATCTGTCGTGATATCGAGGAGAGCAGCTTGTTCTCTGACTTTTTCTTCTGCTTGCTTGCGCTGGTTGATGTCATACCACATGCCTACGATTTCTTGAACATTACCATTTGGGTTTTGTACCAACTTTATCTCATCACACATCCACTTGTAAGTCCCATCCTTATGCAAAAAACGATACTCCAATACGAGATGTTCTTGTTCAAATAAACACGATAGTTGAGTCAGAACAGTTGCCAAATCATCAGGATGGATGTGCTTAATCCAAAAGTTGTGAACCTCTATAAAATCCTGAGGTTGATACCCCAGTTGAGCCGTAACATTATCACTAATAAAGGTTATTGCTCCATCTTCACGAGGATTGCGAGTATAGATAATAGCTGGGCTAGATGAAAGTAGATGTTCCAAGCGTGCTTGAGCCGAAAGGCGTGCTGCTTCTGTTTGTTCTAAGACTTCAATTTTCTGTTGTAATTCGGTCTCCCTAGCCACTCGTTCAGTTACATCCTCAATGATGGTAATTGTACCGCTTTGTGGCGATTCTTCTACAAGGGGTGCAATTCGCACAGTTTGTAACATCATCGGTGAGATATTTTTACCGATACTTGATGGCATTGGAATAAGATAGCGGTGCAAACGTTGTGAAAGAATAATAACTTGACCGCTTAACGCTTGATAATAAAAATAATTTAATCGACGCTGTTTTAATTCTGGATAAATTTCTAGTAAGTTGCGTCCAATGATTTCTTTTGAACTCAAGCCACTATGGATTTCTAACCAACGATTCCAGCTACAAATATTTAAATCGGCATCTGTTGTTAGAATTCCCCGATCGGCAAGATCGTTTAACCAGTGTAACATGGCATCATTTTTTGGTTTATCAATGTTAATATTATTCATTGTTTTTATAAAAAAATATTAAATTAGATATATTATGCCAATTAAATTGTCAAATCTGCCCAATTATTGATAGCCTCAACTAAGCGGTCTAGAGACACAACACTTAGTACTATAACCAAGTATCCCTTAACAGCATTATCCCGAAGGTGAAAGGCTGTATAAATGACCATTGCATAACGCATCTCTTCCTTGTTAACAATCAAAGAATGGAGCAATCCATCTAGTGCTTCAAGATGCAAACAAGGAACTGAGAAGGAAATTTGGATCTGGAGCAAATTGCCGAATATACTTAGACAGGCATTCAAGAGAATATTCCCAATTTCAGTTAATACCTCACTTGCTGAAGTATCTAGACGATGGGTTGGTAAATTTGGGGTTGGATTTAATAAATTGGTCAGCATTAGCGCACCTTCATAGTTTAAGAGTAAAAGCGCGTTACCTGAAACAGATCCGGTAAAAATCTGTTGCACTGTCGCTACATCTCCTTGAACAAAAGTAGCTAGTCTTGAACCCAGTTCGTGCATTGGATGGATGGAAACTTGAGGCGCTTCTAGGAGTACGCGAGAACCTGTCAGTTCGGAAAGAGATGCTGCAGTACGAGCAAAGCCAATGTTGATTAATTCACTGAGTGCATCTTTCTGTTCTTCCGTTAATACCTTCATTGTTGCACTCCCTGAAGTACGTTGTTCACCACGGTTAGTACAGCAGTGGTAGTAAATGGCTTATTGACAACACCTACTGCTCCTGCTTCCATCGCAAGCTGGTGAGTAAAAGTTTGCAGATCGGCAGTAGCAATAATAATGCGTGCTTGGTTGTCTAACTTGCGTAGTTTTTCTAGAACTTCTAATCCCTGCATTCCAGTCATCACTATGTCGAGCATAACCAGATCGGGTTTTTCAAGAAAGTAACGCTCTATCGCAGTCATGCCATCCTGGGCTTCGATAATTTGATAGCCTTGAGATTCAAGAATGCCGCGCATTGTACGACGGGAAAGATTGGAATCGTCTACAACTAAAATTTTCATCACAGAACCTCCAAAATTGCTGGTATCATTTGGTTGAGTCGAATGCTTTTTAAACTCAAACCTGCTTCGACGACAGAACGAGGCATCCCGTAGACAACACAAGTTTCTTCGGCTTCAGTATAAACTAAACCACCTTGAGATCGAATCCACGCGGCACCTTGTTTGCCGTCTGACCCCATACCAGTCATCACAACACCCAAGACGCGATCGCGAAATACTTCAGCCGCAGATTGAAACAACACATCTACGCTGGGACGATGCAGTGTGTCAAATGGACGTGAATCTAAGTGAGTCACAACTGTTCCATCAGTTTGACGTATAAACGTTAGATGTCGTCCAGCAGGTGCAATCAGGACAACACCAGGTAAAACGGGATCTCCTTCTTTGGCTTCTACCACTTTTACCCGCGATAGTTCATTTAATCTATTGGCATACATTTCCGTGTAACCAACAGGCATATGTAAAATAATTGCTACAGGAATGGGAAAGTTTTCAGGTAATTGAGAAATCAAGTAAGTCAACGCTTGTGGACCACCTGTGGATGCTCCGAGTACCAGGATATCTATTGAACCGGAACGGGATATCGATATTGGAGACGAGATTTTTTTGCCTGCAGGTATCGGTAACAGATGAGCCACAGAGACATTTGCAGCTGTTTTCACTTTTTGAATTAACTCATCACTAATCTCAAAGACTTTTTCTGTTGCTAGTGCAGTTGGCTTTTGTATAAAATCAATGGCTCCAGCATCAAGTGCTTCCAAAGCCATTTCGCCACTCTCGTTGGCAATACTCACAACAACGACAGGTACTGGACGCCGCTTCATTTGCTCCCGCAAGAACTCTACTCCATCCATATTGGGCATGATGAGGTCTGTGGTAACAACGTCAGGATTCAGTTGTTCGACCATTTCCAAAGCTTCTTCCCCATCCCGTGCAGTACCCACCACTTCGATAAACGGGCTACGGGATAGCATTTGTTTCACAACTTTGCGAACAAAGGCAGAATCATCGACTACTAAAGTACGTATTATTTGAAGCATAATATAAGACTCCTATTTGATTTTTAAACTACACCTAGGGTGGGTTTGACCCTACTTACTAATAGCAATTTGAAAAAAGAATACGACAGATAATAGTGTGAAATTTAATCTAGGTAAAACTTTTCCAATCCAAAATCCAAAATCCAAAATTCAAAATTGTATAACTATCGTTTAACATACACAAATGCACCTCCTATCTCTTGCAGTTCAAAATCAGTTGTTAACTTCAACAATGACTCTGAAGCAGCAATACACAGATAACCGGGCGTGGGCATAGCCTCATAAAATAAGCTGACTGTTTTACGAATATTGTTTTGCGAAAAATAAATAAATACATTCCGACAAAATATAATCGAAGCAGTGGCTAAATGCTTAATTTCAGTTTCTACCATTAAATTAGCTTTTGTCCACTTGATTTGGGAATGGAGTTCCGGGTCAACTCGCCAGCCTTCCGGTTCTTTGGAAAAATATTTTGTTTGCATGGTAGGAGAAGTATTGCGAAAGGAACGTTCTTGATAAAGACCCTGTTTTGCTTTTGCGATCGCATTTTGACTGGCATCAGAGGCATAAATCTCAATAGGTACCCGTCGCAACAACCCTGATTCATTGAGAGCCATTGCAATTGTCAGTGGTTCTTCTCCTGTAGAGCAAGCAGCACTCCAAATTTTTAAAGGAGTGATTCTGGATGTAGCAAAATACTCAGGTACTAAAACTTCCACTAACGTTTTGATTTGGTCTATTTCACGCCAAAAAAAAGTCTCTTGAACTGAAACAGCATTTATAACTCGATTCCATTCTTCCTCGGCTGTATCGTCATATTTTAGCAAGTAATAATAGTCCAAAAATGAAGTTAAGCCACAGGCAATAGCACAAGGTAAAAGTTTGTCTGCTAATAAATCACGGTTACTTGTTTCATAGTAAATCCCCGTGCGTTCCTGAATCAAGTCACGCAATAGAGTAAAGACAGTATTAGACAAACTAATAGTTTCTGAAAGGAACTGCATGGTTAATATATCATTTGTCATTGGTCACTGTTCACTGGTCATTGGTCACTGGTCACTGGTCACTGGTCACTGGTCACTGATTTCTGCAGCACGGCGAACCATTGGGTCAGGATCTGTACGAGCTAGCGCTGCGATTTTCTTTTCCGCCCAACGATTACCCAAGTGTTTGAGTGCGGTGACTGCGACTAAACGCACGGAAGCATTTACATCCTCCAAGCCTTTTATCAAGAGTTCCGAAGCATTTGGGTGCTTCATGCGGGTTAACACTTCTACCGTGGCTTGTCGCACCTCTGGATAAAGATGCTTCAGACCAAGTCCAATCGCTTCAATTTGCTCTTGAGGGAGGGATGCCAAGGCAATAATGCAAGCCCTTTGACACGTTGGCTTGAGTGTTAATTCCAATAAGCTAGCGATCGCTTCAGGAGTACAAAGCTCTGCCAAAGCGTCAATAGCTACTTGTACAACTGCTATTTCAGGGTCAGATGCAGCTAGATGATGCAACATATCTACAACACCATCTCCGCCCCGTTTCCCTAAGGCGTGAATAGCATCAATGCGTCGCACTAAGTCTACTACAGGCGTGTTAACTCCATGAGCAACTAACAACAACGGTGGCAAAGAGTTGGGATGTCCGGTCTTACCTAATGCTGCTAGGGTAGCTCGTAGCAAGTCCTCATTAATGTCTGGAGCTTCTACTAACGGTGCCAAAATTGTTACCGCCTTTGTCCCACCAATTTGTCCCAATGCTTCGACTGCTGCAATCCTCACTCGCAGGGCTGGATCTGTATGCACCAATTTTTCCAGGATCTCCACGGCTTCTGGATAGCCATGCCAACCCATGGCTTGCGCTCCATAATAGCGAACCCAAATATCGGTATCTTGTAGTGTTTTTAGTAGATAAGGAAAAGCAAGATGGCTGTCTACATATTTCAAAGCCCGAGCAGCTGATACCCGCACTTTGGGAGTTTCATTTTCCAGTACCGCCACTAAAGTTGGCATGACAAAGTCTTTTTCCAAATATGGAATCAGTTCAATAGCAGCACGTCGAACATTCTCGTCGTCGTCATAACAACGCTCTAATAATAAAGCTTCTGTTTCTGCAAAGGCAAAATAACCTGCAATTTGGACTGCTGACTCCCGTATCAAAGGATTGGCATCTTGCAACAAATCCACCATGCGTGTTGGCAGATCGGGGTGACCGAGAGAATTGAGAGCCGCGATCGCAGCTTGACGCACGGCTGCATGAGGATGACCCATTAAATTAAGTAGCCCGTCAAAAGCACGAGCATCACCAATTTGTGCTAAAGCAACAGTGGTTGGAATAATCAATTGTGGTTCTGTTGCGAGCAGGTTCATGAGAGATGGTAACGCACGAGCATCGCCGATTCTGCCTAGAGCCACTACTGCTGCTTGACATATTTCTATATCGTTTAATTGGAGTTGCTCGATTAACAATTGTGTAGCTCGCTTGCCATAACGGACTAAAGCTTCTACCACTGAAGACCGCACGCTTGTTTGACCTAAGAGCCGTGTCAGAGCACGTTCTATGTTGTCCCCTTCTAACTGGCTCAAAAGCATCACAAGAGCGCGTAGTTCATCCGTATTGGCATCTTGCAAGGCATTAATCATGTTTTCTGCACCTGTTGCTGTAATGGTGCCATAGGCGATATCAGCAATGTAGGTTTCTTGATGGGAGCCGGTTTTGTAGTGTTCGTACAGATTGGCGATCGCCTGGGCGATGTTGGTGACTGGGGCATTTGGGCGATTCAACACTTGGAGCAGAGGTGAGATGACGCTCTCATTTCCGAGTTGACCCAAAGCCTCAACTGCTGCAGAACACAAACAATCGTTTTCTAGCAAAGGTAAGAGTCGCGGTGCTATTGTGCGATCGCCAATACGCGTTAAAGCATCAAGAGCGGGAAATACCAGAAAAAAATCGCCTAACTCTACAATAGCCAGAAGCATCTCTACTGCCTCAGACGCACGTAAGTGTCCCAAGGCTTCTATTGCATAATATCTGACGTTAACATCTGGATCTTCCAGAGCAGCGATAAGAGATGGAATGGGAGTTTTGTCATGCTGTTCTCCCAATGCCTGTGCTGCATAAATCCGCAGATCTACATCAGCAGAACTCAGACAATCAATGAGTTCTGGAACGATATTGATATTGGTCTGAACCAATACCTGTAACACCCCATTTAAGACACTTGGGTTGTAGTGTTTTTCACGGAGATTTTGCAACAGTAACGGAGCCAGAATTGCTCCCTCCCGTTGCGCTAAACTATTTACTGCAGCTCGTCTCACTCGCCAGCTCTCATCTCCCAGTGCTGCAATAAGCATAGACTCAGTTTCCGGTATGCGAGATGTTCCCAGTGCTTCCACAGCCCGCAACCGAGTTATTTCATCGGAACTTGCAAGCTGTTGGTTCCAGTTTTGTTGGGTTTCTTGTTGCCCTGTGACATCGTTGTTCATTGTTTATTACCCATTTCAGCAAGCCCTACTTATGTCCGTTACCATTTAAACGATTGATCATTAACGATAGAGCCTGTGCTCTTTCCACCAATTCAGTTGTGAATCGTTTTGCTTCCTTATTGATCTGGAGATTGCGTTCGGTTATTTGACGAATATTTGAGACTGAATTGAGAGTTGATACCGCCACGCCAGAGTGTTCTCGATTGGCACGAGTAATCAGACCAATTTGTTTGGAAATATTTTGTGCGCCAGCAGACATATCTTTAATAGCGCGTGTCTGTTCTTTCATGGCTTTGGCGGTTTGATCGGATTGTCGTCGCACATTCTCGACTGCTTTTGTGATTTCTACAGTAGCACTGGCTTGTTCGTTCATTGCCTTAGTGACGCTGGCAATTAAACGAGCAAGGCGTTCTGCTTCTTTAGAGATTTGCTCGCTTGCTGTACTTTGTTCGCTAAGAGCACGAGCTGTGCTGTCTGCACCCCGTCGCATTAACTCCACTGCTTGAACGATTTGCTGTGCGCCATTTGCTTGTTCTGCGGTTGCTTTACGAACTTGGTTTGCCAGAGAAGTCGTATTTTTCGCCTCCTTCATGATCTCCCGTGCGGCATGACCTTGTTCGTTCATTGCTTGTGAAACCTGTTGGGCAATTTTACGCATTTGTGTTGTAGACTGAACAACACTTTGGGCTGATTTAGCTTGCCCTGTTGTGATTTGTGCGACTTCTCTTGCTTGGGAGGCTGTGGTATGAATGGCTGCCACGACATGTTGTCCGGCTGCGAGCTGTTCTTCTGAAGCTCTAGCAATTTGACGCACGATCTGAGCTGTTTCCTGCACGCCTGTGAGGATGGTTTGTAATCCCTTAACTCCATCTTCGGCAAGACGACTGCTGTCTTCAGCAACACGCGACCCTTCACTTGATTTCGTAACCGCTTCTTGTACCACATCTTGCAGCCCTTTGATAATAGCGCTAATGTCCGTTGTTGCTTGAGCAGCACGTTCTGCAAGATTGCGAATTTCTTCTGCGACGACTGCAAAACCCCGTCCTGCATCTCCAGCGCGTGCCGCCTCTATTGAAGCATTTAACGATAGTAAGTTGGTACGCTCGGCAATCAGATTAATCGTAGATACAATACTGCTGATTTCGTTGGCGCGTTTGCCCATATCTTGGATGACATCGGCAGATTGCACCATGGAATCACGCATGCGGCTAATGCCTTGAATTGATTTTTGTACCGTTACCCCACCAGTTTCAGCATCCCGTACCACGCGGTTGGTAATTTCATCTGCTTGTTTGGTCAACATTGTCACCGAACGGATCGAACGATCTAGTTGAGTTGTACTGGTGACTGCAGCAGTGGCAGCATCGCTGATTTGGGCAGCATTTTGTGCGACTCCTTGCACCGAAACCGCCATTTCTTCCACCGAATTGGATACCCCATCCACAATGGCGGAGAGATTCTCTGCGCTGGCTGAGACTTGTTCGATAGAAGCTGCCATTTGGTTGATTGCAGTGGTTGTTTTTTCAGCAGAAGCAGTCACATCGGCTGTATTACTTGCAACGCTTTGAATAGAACGATTCATTTCTTCTATCGAGGCAGCAGATTCATTGATGGAAGCAGCAAGAGAATCTGTGTCTCGGTTAACGCTTTTAATGGAGGCAGCAATTTCAGTTGTTGAACTCGTCACTTGCGTTGCAGAAGTTGCCATGTCTTGAGCCATATCAGCAACACTGCGAATTGATGTGGTGGTTTCTTGAATTGAGGCAGCCGTTTGATTGACTGAAGAGGCAAGATCGACTGTATTAGCAGTTACTTCCTCAATGGAGGCTGTCATTTCGTTTGTTGAGGAAGCAAGTTGTTCGCAAGACGCTGCGATAGATTCTGCTTGTCCTGCTGTTTCTTTTAGGGATGTGGTTATTTCCTTTGTACTGCTGACAACTTCGTCAAGCGATCGCACTTGTGACTCTGCATCTTGTATGACTCGATCGACAATCCTTGCTATTTCATCAGTGGTTTGAGTCACTTGCTCAGCCTGTTCTCGAACGCGAGATATTTCTTGATTTTGAGCAACGCGCTTTGTGTCGTTTTGACCGTTAACCTTTAGGTTATGTACTTGTCCGTTTGAATAATGTGATTTTCTAGTCATTTTACTTTCCTTTCAATTTTTGGTTATTTGTTTCTATTAACAGTTAGCTATTGACTAAGACAGCAGAGGCAACATTTGTTAGAGTGATAACTTCATCAACATTTAGGATAAGTACCATTCGCTCATTAAGAATGGCAATACCTGATAAATACCTCCCACTTAATCCAGAGATTTCTTCAGGCAGTGGCTGCACTAAACTATGAGAAATTGAAATAAATTCGCGGGCTGTATCTGCAATTAATCCCACACTGCGATTATTTTTGTGAATAACAATCAAGCGAGTGCGTACATCATAAAGAATTTTTTCAAATCCAAATCTGAGTCGCAAATTAATAGCAGGAATCACCTGACCGCGAGAGAACGCTACACCTTCAACGAAGTAGGGCGCGTTGGGTACTGGCGTGATGTGTTCAACCATTTCCATCTGTTGTACCACAGATGCAGGAATACCATAGGTTGTACCTGCGAGTTCAAAAAGAATAAATGGTTCGGAATAGTCTTGAATTTCATTCATTGTAAAAGTCCTTAATGGGGAGTGGGGAACTCGGGGCCCCCTCTGGGGATAAGGGGCAATGGGGAACTCGGGACCCCCTCTGGGGATAAGGGGCAATGGGAAGTGGGGGATATCCTTTTTTCATGACAAGGTTTGTGGGCGAACGCCCATAACTGTCTTTTAAAGGTTTGGGTTTTCCACCTTTCCAAGTCGCTAATCTTCGAGCTTGTAACAGAGCCGCCGTGTCAAGAATCAAGACAACACGTCGATCGCCTAGTTCGGTTGCACCTGCAATTCCCATAACTTGAACTAGCGGATCTGTTAAAGGACGCACAACAATTTCTTGTTGACCCAAGATGCCATCTACTAAAATCCCCACTGTATTTGAGCCAGTGCCAATCGCAACCACATACAGAGATGGCGATCGCCGATCCACTAATTCTTCTCTATTCTTATGCTCTTCATTTCTTGTTAATCCAAACATATCGGCAAGGCGAATCAAGGGGAGTACACTGCCTCTGTAGGAAAAAATTTCGTTGTTCTCTAACACAGCGATCGCCTTGGGCTGCAATTCCAACACTTCGCGGACGGAAGATTGGGGTATGGCAAAGGTTTGTCCTCTAACAGAAATAATTAATGCATCCGCAATTGCTAAAGTCAGGGGTAGTTGAATTGTAAAGCGAGTTCCCAAACCAACTTGGGTATTAAGTGTGATAAAACCGCCAAGTTCTAACACAGTTTTTTTGACCGCAGCCATTCCCACACCACGCCCACTGACTAAATCCGCTTCTTCACGAGTGGAAAAGCCTGAGGAACAAAGAATATCGAGAATAGTGACTGCATCAAGTTGAGTATCACTGGTAATTAATTCCTGCTGAATAGCACGCTTGGTGACGAGTTCTACATCAACCCCACGCCCATCATCTTCAACTTCAATCGTCACCATTTCTCCGCAGGTGGAAGCACGCAAGAAAATCTTCCCTTGTGCTGGTTTGCCACATTGCAAACGTTCAGTTTCTGATTCGAGTCCGTGACTAACAGCATTACGCACCAAATGTAACAGAGGGTCCATCATTCTCTCAACTACAAATTTATCAATTTCAGTTCCTTGACCGCTGAATTCCAAAGCGATTTGCTTTTGACTTTCTCTCGCCAAGTCTCTGATCACAAATTGCATTCTGGTAAAAATTTCTCCAATCGGTACCAAACGCACTCGCATTAAACCTTCTCGCAAATCGCGTAACTGACGTTCTAACGAGAGGTTTATTTCTTTCAAAACACGTAGTTCAGAAGTAGAAATAACTCCTTTTAAAGGTTTCAGATTATTTTCTAAGCGGGCGCGGGTGATGACAAGTTCGCCCACCATTTGCATTAATTCATCCAACCGTGTTAAGTCTACTCGGACAACATTTGACGGTGTTGCAATCTGATTCTGAATTGAGAATTGGGCATTGAAAACTGGAGATGCAGAAGGTATGGAACACTTGAGGTCTAAGTTTTCCTCGACTTCTCTGTTGTCTTTTTCCTCCACAGAAGGAATCACTTCTTCTTCAGAGTAGGGCATATATAACAACCCATCTTCAGACCAACAGGCAAAGGAGTTTTCTAAAGCCTGGGTGGCAATGAGAAAATCAAATGCAATACCGCCATTGCTTAAGACTCTTGGCGCAGCGTGAATAATTTGACCAATCGCTTGCAACCGTTCGCGGATGTTATTGACATTGACTCCACGTTCGGTTAACGAAGCTTCTGGAACAAACTGAAATTGCCAAGCTTGTGCTCCATTCTCTAAAGCAGCAGCAAGATCTTCTCGTTCTTCTTGCTTGAGAACTAACTGCGGTAAAAAGGTACAAGATGAGGGTTTCCGATCCTGTACGCTGACAGATTCTACCTTGTTGTCAGAAACTGCATTGTTGGCAAGAATCGCTTCCAACCTTGCTACCATGTGTTGAATATCTGGGGCGGGGCTTTGAGTGCGATATGTTGCGATCGCCTGCTCGAGCAATTTGGTACCATCACAGAGAACATCGATTCCTTCTGGCGTAAGAATGACTTGTTGTTCCCGCAGCGATCGCAAATAACTCTCCATTTGATGCGCCAGTTGTTCAGCCTCTTTCACGCCAACCATCCCCGACAACCCTTTGAGAGAATGGAAACTACGGAAGAGTTCTTCTAGTAACGATTTTTTAATGTTGGGTTGGTGTACAAATTGTTCCAGATCCAGTAAATGGCAACGTACAACTGTTAAATGTTCGTCACATTCAGCGAAATAATCATCAAGAAAGTTAGCAAAAAAACCTTGATTGGCTTCAGTACTGGACATGGGGGTAACTCCTATCTTTAATTCAACAATTCCCATGCCTGCTTGGCAAACATCCGAGGTTCAAATGGTTTAGTGAGATAGCGTGTCGCACCAGCATTCATGGCTGCTTCCCGACTTAATTCATCTCCTTTGGTAGTTAATACAATAATGGGAATTTTTTGGTACTTTTGATGACTTCTGACAAACTTCAAGACATCTAATCCATGCATATCAGGCATATTTAAATCTAAAATCATTAAATTTATATGATTAATAGCCAAACATTCTATGGCAGCTAGACCATTATTAGCTTCATTAAAATTCACCTCTTTTAGCTCGTGTAGAGAGGCTATTACCATTCGCCTCATGGTTGCTGAATCATCCACAACTAAAATCCGTTTCATATACGCTTCCTTGTATAGCAACACTGAACCAGTCTAGAAAATTGAACATCATGAACTTAATCAAAGTTCGTTTTGAATAAGATAGCATAGTCATTTAGTATGTCTTTTATCTTTTGAAAACAGCAACTAACTTTTATTTAAAAAAATTAGTTTTTTGTTATAATACAAGTAAAAGAAACAGATTTAATAGCTAAGCATGTGTAGTGAAGAATTGATAAATTATTTGTCAATTAATGTCCACACAATTCACTATGGCTATTAAATTAATCGCCGTACTGGGTGTGCCTTAAAATATAAGTTAAAGTTGTGAATAATTTGTGAAGATCTGTTTTCAGCAATAAAACTTAATTGAAGTTTACACTCATTTGTTTACTTCTAAAATAGGGATAGGTTTAGAAGAAAGAATCTTTCCTACAATGCCTGTGCGGCGCTGTACATAACGGTTTTATTCTCAACAAGAACAGAAAAATCGGTAACAATATATGAAAACTAAGCGAGTACTGGTTATTGATGATGAAAGTCCTATCCGTGATATTGTTGAAATTGGTTTGGAAGAGATGGCTGGGTGGGAAGTCCTGAAAGCGGCTTCAGGTCGAGAGGGATTAGAAACAGCAAAAACTCAGTTGCCGGATGCAATTTTGTTAGATGTCATGATGCCTGAGATGGACGGGTTGGCTACATTTAAGCAATTACAGGAAAATGCCGCGACTCAGGGCATTCCAACGATTTTTATGACGGCGCATATGGAGAGCAGCGAACAAGAGCGATTGCTGCGATCTGGAATCCAAGGTATTTTGATAAAGCCCATCAAGATTTACACTTTAGTCGAGCAAATTCGAGAGATTCTAAATTGGCGGGAGTAGGGAGTGGGGGTCAATACTAATAATTGAGGTGTCAGAACCTCGGTAACTTCTGTGGAACCGGGGTTCTAATCTCCGCTTATGCGATCGCTCACTGGTCACTGGTCACTGGTCACTGGTCACTGATTGCGGTTTTTTCCCATCAATTAAAGCACTTACAGTCATATCCCCCATAACATTGATAACAGTGCGGCATCGATCTAGGAACCAATCAACAGTGACTAACAAAGCAATATACTCTGTAGGCAAGCCAACAGAACTGAAAACCAATGTCATCGTCACTAATCCCGCCTCTGGAATACCAGCTGCACCTACCGATGCAAAAATCGATGTTAGGATCACTATAAGTTGCTGTACCAAGCTTAAATTTTGCCCGAGTACCTGCGAGATAAATAATGCAGACATAGCTTCATAAAGAGCAGTGCCATCATTGTTGAAATTTGAGCCAACTAATGCTCCTAAGGAAGCGGAAGATTCCCTCACACCTATTTTTTGCTGCAAAACCTCGAATGTAACGGGCATTGTCGCTACGGAGGAGTCTGTTGAAAAAGCAGTTAAAAAAGCATCTGTACCCCCACGCAGGAAGTCGATCGGATTCACCCAAGAACCAAATTGGACTCGCAAGAGGTAATAGCAAGCTTGCAATACCAACGCTAACACCACTGCTATCACAAATGCTCCTAAAGATTTAAACGGTTCAAACCCCTTTTCAGCAACGGTTTTTGATACAATTCCAAAGACTGCTAGTGGTACTGTGGCAATGACCCAGTGAAGAACTCGAATAATCGCTTCAAATAAAATTGCGATCGCATCCTCAATCGCCTGAAACCCTCTCTTATTTGCAGCAATTTGTTCTGATTTAATAGCACGCAGGACTATACCAAACGTCAAGGCGAGAACGATCAGTTGGATAACATTATTATCAACCAAAGGTTTGAGGATAGCTGACGGAACAGCATCTTTAAACAGTCCCCAAGGATCGAAATTTTGCTTCACTATTTCTGTAGTTTCTGGCGCAGCCAAACGACCCCACGTACCGGGACGCAGTACATTTGCTACAAACAGCCCAACGACAATGGCGACTGTCGTATTGGTTAGCAGCAGCACCGCCAAACGGCGTCCCGCCCTACCTGGTATAACGGTTGTCATAAAGGTATGCAGCACTGCCATTAAAATTAATGGTGTTGCTAAGGCGCGGAGTGCTTTTAGGACTAGCTCCGCAGGAATGGCCAAAGTCTCAATGAAGGCTTTGTTTGCTGGACTGGGATTTCCTGCACCCAGAGCAATCCCCAAAGCTACCGCCAGTACTAGCGCGATGATAATTTGTAATGTCAGTGGGATGCTTTGCCACCAGGGGCGGATTTTGGGCTGATCGGGGCTGTCTTGTTGGTTCATTAAACTACAATCTAAATAAATTTATATGTCTTGTAGAATGGGCATCTATATTGTGGGATGGGCATCTATATTGTGGGATGGGCATCTATATTGTGGGATGGGCATCTATATTGTGGGATGGGCATCTTGCCCGTTCTCGAAAAAAGGGCGGGCTTTGACGCCCACCCCACAAGAGAAGAGTATTGCACTTTATTAAATTCACATTGCTTACTAGGCTTTTTGGAATCACATAGCAGAACTTAATCTTATTCGGGGACAAACTGCGTTATCCTTAAATACGCTTGTACTTGTAACAGATACTTTACTAGCTATTAGTGATTGTGTATTTTATTTCCTCTAACCTACTTAGGTCAATCTAGATCTAGATCCCCGACTTCTTTAAGAAGTCGGGGATCTGAGCACACTTACCTACTAGCTTTCTTATTTTAAATTGCTTATGTCTTTTGTACCTTTACATATTCATAGTGATTACAGCTTGTTAGATGGTGCCAGTCAATTACCTACTCTGATTGACCGCGCTATTGAACTTGGAATCAAAGCGATCGCACTCACAGATCATGGAGTTATGTATGGGGCGATCGAACTTATCAAAACCTGTCGTAACAAAAATGTTAAGCCAATTATTGGCAATGAGATGTATATTATCAACGGCGACATCACAAAACAGGAACGCCGTCCTAAATACCATCAAATTGTCTTAGCTAAAAACACAAAAGGATACAAACATTTAGTTAAGTTAACATCAATTTCTAATCTCCAAGGAGTTCAAGGTAAAGGGATTTTTTCACGTCCTTGCATTAACAAAGAATTGTTAAAACAATACCATGAAGGTTTGATTGTGACGAGTGCTTGTTTGGGTGGTGAAATTCCCCAAGCTATTCTGAGCGGTAAACTAGAGGCGGCTCGTAGAGTGGCTCAATGGTATAAAGATGTTTTTGGAGATGATTATTATTTAGAAATTCAAGACCACGGATTTCCAGAAGACCGCATTGTTAATGTAGAAATCGTCAAGATTGCACGGGAATTGGGAATCAAAATAGTGGCAACCAATGATTCTCATTTTATTTCTTGTTACGATGTCGAAGCTCATGATGCTTTGTTATGCATACAAACTGGCAAATTGATTGTGGAAGACAATCGAATGCGCTATACGGGGACAGAATATTTAAAATCTGCTGAAGAGATGAAAAAGCTTTTTCGGGATCATTTGGCAGAAGAGGTAATTGAAAAAGCGATCGCAAATACCCTTGAAGTTGCAGAGAAAGTTGAACCTTACAATATTTTAGGGGAACCGCGCCTTCCCAATTATCCCATCCCTTCGGGTCACACGGCTGACACCTATGTTGAAGAAGTAGCTTGGCTGGGGCTTTTACAAAAGTTAAATCGTAAATCTAGAAATGAAGTCGATCGAGTCTATAAAGAAAGACTGGAATATGAACTCACAATGATTCAGAAGATGGGGTTCTCCACATACTTCCTAGTTGTGTGGGACTACATCAAATTTGCCAGAGATAATGATATTCCCGTTGGTCCGGGAAGGGGATCTGCGGCGGGGTCTTTAGTAGCTTATACTATGGGAATCACAAATATTGACCCCGTACATCACGGCTTATTATTTGAAAGATTCCTCAACCCCGAACGTAAATCTATGCCTGATATCGATACAGATTTTTGTATTGAAAAACGGGATGAAGTGATTGAGTATGTTACTCAAAAATATGGGAAAGAAAGAGTTGCACAAATCATTACCTTCAACCGCTTAACTTCCAAAGCCGTTTTAAAAGATGTTGCCAGAGTGTTAAATGTTCCCTACGGGGAAGCAGACAAAATGGCAAAAATGATTCCTGTCTCTCGGGGAAAACCAACAAAACTCCAAGTGATGATTTCCGACGAAACACCGGAACCAGAGTTCAAACAAAGATACGATACTGATGACAGAGTGCGCCATTGGCTTGATATGGCAATTCGGATTGAAGGGACTAACAAAACCTTTGGCGTTCACGCAGCCGGTGTGGTGATTTCTTCCGAACCATTAGATGAAATTGTCCCTCTACAAAGAAATAATGACGGTGCTGTCATCACTCAGTATTATATGGAAGATTTAGAATCTTTGGGCTTGTTAAAAATGGATTTTCTCGGGTTAAAAAACCTGACGATGATTCAGAAAGCCATTGATTTGATTGAAGAAAACAAAGGATATAGGATAGATCCTTATGAAATTACCACTCAAGAAAGAAAAGCTCAGAGAATATTAGCCAAGGGTGGAGAGAGTGCGAAACTTCCACAAGATGTGAAAAAGACTTACGAACTGTTAGAAGCTGGTGATTTAGAAGGAATATTTCAATTAGAATCTTCGGGAATGCGTCAGATTGTAAGGGATTTGAAGCCTTCCAATATAGAAGATATTTCCTCAATTTTAGCACTGTATCGACCGGGTCCATTGGATGCAGGGCTGATTCCTAAGTTCATTAACCGCAAGCACGGGCGAGAGCAAGTTGAGTATCAGCATCCTCTGTTAGAGCCAATTTTAGAAGAGACTTATGGAACGCTATGTTATCAAGAGCAAATCATGAAAATGGCTCAGGATTTAGCTGGATATTCTTTAGGTCAAGCCGATTTGCTGCGTCGTGCAATGGGGAAAAAGAAAGTTGATGAAATGATGAAGCAGCGAGAAAAATTTGTTGATGGTTCGGCAAAAAATGGAGTTAAAAAACAAATTGCTGATGACTTATTTGACCAAATGTTGAAGTTTGCTGAATATTGTCTCAGCTATGACACGGAGGTTTTGACTGCGGAATATGGCTTTTTACCGATTGGGAAAATAGTGGAAAAAGCTATTGAATGTACGGTGTATTCTGTGGATAATGATGGTAATATATACACTCAACCAATTGCTCAGTGGCACGATCGCGGTCAACAAGAGGTTTTTGAATATTCCTTAGATGATGGTTCGGTAATTCGAGCAACAAAAGACCACAAATTTATGACAACTGGCGGGCAAATGTTACCGATTGATGAAATCTTTGAACGAGGTTTGGATTTGATGAGGATTGATAGTTTGCCGGAGTAGTTACTAATTTTAATAAACCTTACTAGGCGCAGAGGACGCGGAGGGAAGACAGAGGAGGGAGATTTGCTTGTGCGGCTCATTCCCAGGTGGAGCCTGGGAATGCAGTCTAAGAGGCTCTATCTCGTGTGATAGAATGCTCAACGTACATAAGGAATGCAGCTTGTTTTTTCTACCAAGAGTTTGTCATCAGGCAATCTTGTGATTAAAAGTGCATCTGTCTGAGCATTTTGAGTAAAATACACTGCATAGTATCTTGTAGCCCTGTCTTTACTTGTTGCACTGTAGATTCTTGGGTTTTCATTATCTATTCTGACAGCAGCATTTTCTATTAAAGGTCTCGATCCCAACGCAACATTCATGAGTGTTTGTCTGTTGTTAGAGAAGACTCTGACTGTTTTTTCATTGGCTATAAAATAGATTAATGTATTTGTTTCAGGTTTTTGCTTTGGACAAGAGCCAAGAATTTGATAATTTGGCTTTCTTTGTTGTTTGTTCGCTGTGTCTTGAGAAACGAAATTTGTTATTTCCCTGTCTTGTCCAATATCAGCGCTGGTTATGGCTGGGTAAGATAAGACTCCAAACAAAGTCAGTAAAAATGAAACGAATTTTTTTACTATCATAAGAGATTTTTAGTGAGTAAATGCCTTGATAATTACCCAGAGTTCAACTATTTGAATTCTTAATATATACATATACAATATGTTGTATACAATTAAAATAAATTTACAACATGAATTCCTTTTCACCTGCAATATCACAAAGTAGCCAAGACAATAACGAGGTTTTAGTAAACGTTATTGTCAAGCAAGAAGCTGATGGTAGAATAGTTGCTATCGTTCCTGGGTTGCCTGAATTACAAGTTGAAGCAAGCGCTGATTGAAACCTGGGCAAACTTAAGGATTTACGCCCTTAAGGTCAGGGGAACCGACAGCGCGGGGTTTTTGGCGGATATAAGGGGTTACTAAAACCTGTACAGTGTCACGCCTACAAGAGGCTTTTGTTTGCCGTAGCTTGCTGTACAATCATGCTGTTAGCCTTTGCCTGTTTAATACCAAGAGAATACCATTTATGACGATTAAAACCGCCGCAAATGTTAATTCGCTTAGCTACCTTCTTCCAAGCTCCCGACTTCAATTTGTCCTCCGGCGAATTGAAGTAAGAATCAAGGTGTTTGGGTAATCTTTCAGTCCTACCCTGACCACGTCGTGCTATCACTAAAGCAGCAGCACCACCAGAATTTAGACTGTAAACTGCCATATACTTCGTAGTACCAATTACCGAAGTATAGGCAGCAGCAACTTTTTTCAGTTCTATGCCAGATTTAAGACATTTTGACTCAATCATCTGCATAAACTGACTGTAAGCCAGATTAGAAAGCATCCGAGCGTATTTTTTGCTCTTTTCTTTCATGGATGCTTTTTTCTGGGCAAAATCTAAATCTTCAATAACTATGGGTACGTTGTATTTTAGACGATGTTTGAAAAGTTTTGGGCGAATAGAATTCGCTACTATACAAACTAAGTCCGCCTGCGCGGACTAACGGGAAATCAGGATATTAAAACCCACGTAGGTGGGTTTTGCTTGTATAGCCGCGATTTCCAATCGCCAAGGCTGTATTAATTGAGACTTTTCAAACATCCTCTTATACCAATTCTCTAAATTAACACTACACATCCAAAGCTTTTGGCGCTGAAGCGCAACTACAAACCTTTTTTCATCTGTAGTCTAGTTTTCGAGAAATGGTATTAGTGCGATTTTAACTACTTCAGATACAGCTTTACCGATCGTGTCTTTTGTTTCTGCGGAACGTTTATCTTGGACATTAATTTTGATGGAACCGTGACGTTTTAAATTTATCCGATTACGTTTTGAAAAGGCTGTGCGAGTAGCTTGTCCAAAAATTCCCCCATACTCTTCCAGGTAATCTAACGCTATTTTGTTATTATCTGAGTTCGTAGCTAAAGTTTGGATAGTTATTATGGACAAGCTCGATCGGAGTTTTTAAAGATGACCCACAATTTGAGCAAATGCTCGAAGCGATAGAAAACTATCGACACGAACTAGATAAATCTACAGAAGATCCATGTTTCCAGGTGCAAGATGCGATCTTACAGACTCAATCCTTATTCTGAGACAGAGAAGATCGCTTTTCAACTTCTTGCTTAATTGCACCCATCGTGTTATTCAAAGAATCTTTGAAAATACCGTAAAAGACTTTTGCTGGCGTTCCTGACTTGGGTTGAGCTTCCACCACTTGTGTAATCAAAACCTGTGTTGCTTTTGCACCCTTATAGGTCGCAATTGGTTCGATTAACCAGTAACCTTTCATACTTTTGAGGTCGCCCTCAACGAGTTGAAAATCCACACGGCTTTTTTCTGTTTCTGTAATAGCTGAGCGAATACGGGATTTAACCCTGAGCAACAACACCTGACGCGAATCAACCTGTTCTATCACTTTTTGATTCTTGTTTGCACTAATGACTTTGCTAGAAACCACATTTGGTAGAAATTTATAAAAATTGTTGTAATCTGTAACAACTTCCCATGCCGTGTCTAATGAAGTGGTGACAAGAACTCTAGCAGTATACTTCCCTTTGTCTCCTGTTACAAGCGACTGTCCCTTTCTCAGGGCAACCCGTTCATTCGTTGGCAATCGATCCACAGTACTATCAAACAGCCCAGCCGTGGAAATCGGTATATTTGTTAGAGATGCGATCGCACTTAAGCATCCGGTGACAAAAGCAATTTGCAAAGACTGCCACATGAAATAAATAGCTTTATTTACCATCTTAACCTATTTGGGATTTGGGATTTTGGATTGAGAAAGCTTTACCCAGACGACCTCATCTTTTTTAAAGCGATGCAAGCAAGGGGAGCATCCCAATTTGGAAAAAACACGCCCGAGATGTTCGTAATCGCGCCTATACAAGCTAAGTCCGCGCAGGCGGACTTCTATATTAAGTCCACGTAGGTGGACTTTGTTTGTATAGCAAGAGAATTCTATTCTGAGGGCAATGTGCTATACGAGTTTGAAAACACGCCTTTACTTAACTCCCCAACTGAGTTAACTCTTCTCCCGTGACACGGCAAATTCGCCAATCATCTAAAATGCTTGCTCCCATGCGGCGGTAGAATGCAATAGCTGGCTCATTCCAATCTAAAACGCTCCATTCCAATCGTCCACAACCCCTTTCTACAGCTATCTGAGCAACTTTTGTTAGCAGAGATTTACCAATACCCTGTCCTCTGTATTCTGGTAGAACAAACAAATCTTCTAGATATATTCCTGGCTTTGTTAAAAATGTTGAGTAATTATAAAAGAATAGGGCAAACCCTACAGTTTGCCCTGCATATTCTGCTACTATTGCTTCTACGTATTTTGGCACTCCAAACAGGTGTTCTTTTAATGAGGAAGCATTGCCTGTGACGGCATGAGATAGTTTTTCGTATTCTGCTAGCGCCTTGACTAATTCAAACAGTCCATCGCAATCAGTTGGTTCAGCAAAACGTAAGATAAGTTTGCTATTTGCAGTCATTCGTGATTTGTCCTTTGTTATTTGTCCGTTGTCATGTGTCATTTGCCATTTATCCTTAGCATATTCGCCAAATGACTCATGACTAATGACCAATGACTAATGACTTATCATATCAACCACCCTTTCAAACGTTTAGCAATATGAGGACGGCGCAACTTCCGCATGGCTTTACTTTGAATTTGTCGGACTCTTTCACGGGAGAGGTTAAACATATTGCCTACCTCTTCCAAAGTGCAGGGTTCGCTGGTAACTAACCCATACCGCAGAGAAATAACGTCTTTTTCTCTTGGAGTCAGTACATCGCCCAACACTTCCCATATCTCCTGGCGCATCATGCTTTCGTTCATTTTTGCTTCTGGAGACTGGTTGTCTTCATCTTCCAGTAAATCCATGAGTTCCGTGTCTTCTTCTTTACCAACACGGTGATTGAGGGAAAGGGCTTGACGTCGTAATTGCTGAAGCTGGCGTAGTTGTGGTGCGGGAATTTCTAAAGCTTCCGCCATCTCCAACTCTGTTGGATTGCGACCAAGTTTTTGTTTGAGTTCCCTTTGGGCTTTTTTGAGTTTATTAAGTTTTTCAACAATATGAATTGGTAAGCGGATTGTTCTTGCATCATTGGCAATAGCTCGCGTAATTGCTTGTCTAATCCACCAGTAGGCGTAAGTGGAGAACTTATATCCCTTGTCGGGATCGAATTTTTCTGTCGCACGATTTAATCCCATTGCGCCTTCTTGAATGAGATCCAGGAAAGGGACTCCGCGATTTAAGTATCGTTTGGCGATGGAAACAACTAATCTGAGGTTTGAGCGAATCATTTTGCGTTTCGCTACTCGACCTTGATACAGGCGATTTTCCAGTTGTTTTTCTGTCATCCCTAGCTGAGATGCGACTAGTGACTTACCCGGTTGATATCCCAGTTTGTTATGTAAAGAAGCTTGTAATTCTCTAAATTCTTCTAAAAATCTAACTCGACGCGCTAATTCTACCTCTTCATCTGCTTTAAGCAGGGGGTAACGCGCCATTTCTTTAAAAAATGCACCTACAGCATCGTCATATTCGGTTTTGTTATACCCCGAAGGACGTGCTGCTGCCATGCCGTCTCCGTCTCGCTCTTCGGTTTCTAAATTGTCTGTGATTCCAGATTCTTCTATTGCTGCATCTATTGCGGCATCTACCACTGCATCTAAATTGAAAGCTAATTCTTCATTATCAGCAGTAGTTTCCAATTCGATAGTGCCTAGGTCAGCAATAGTCATAGTTTCCATTAGGGATTGTTGCTCTGTTTGGTACATAGGTACATAATTAGCGTGATAGTGACAGATGCTTTAGAAATGCTTGTTCTCTTTTTTCAGTGAGATATGCACTTAGGGGGAGTTTTAAGTGCAAAATATATAGCCTTACCAGTATCTATATCGTTGGTAAAAGTTAAGTATCTACTTGTCATTACCAAAACTTCCCTCTTTAGTTAAAGTGTTTGAGATCAAAACTCTAGCAGGGGCGTCAGAGGTAGGGAACGAGGTTGAAGTATGAAGAATATATAGGGAACACTAGCATACAAACTGTTTTTTGAATTGACAACGCTTATTTCATACTTCATCTTTAACACTTAAACCCTAGAGTTGTCTTCATCTTTTGGTTACAAATAGATACTTTCTTCAACTTATTTCGCTATTGCCCTTTATAGATATTCCGTCAGACCAGTGACATATATCTTTCTTATCTTTTCTTAAAAAGAAGCTATTTCAAACCCCCTCTCAATTAAATTTTTTTTATTTTTACATAATTTATCTTTTGCACGTCAATCCTTAAATCTTCATATGATTTTCTAAAAATGTTGACTTTTTATGCACTGGTAGCCACCATCAGATATCTAACTTCTTGCTGCGGGGTTATACATTGCTGTTAGTTTTCCCCAGATGGCACCAAATTGACAGGTAAAAACTTTAGCAATGTCTTCTCTGATAAAGGATCTCACAGACTCCATGGGTTGAATATCTATCAATAGGGGGAAAAGGCTTCTTTTCCATTTAGTATCCGGAGAAAATTAAGCGAAAAAAGTGGAGATTGCCTATTTTTATCTGAACTGGCATCCGTTTATTTACCGCTATCTAAAGTTGAGATGAATTTATCTACCGGATTACATAAGAGGAAACTTATCAAGTATTATGTCTTAGGACAGTATTGCTAATTACATTTTTGATGAAAGGGTAGCAAACAGTTAAAGTCAGTTGGCAAGGTTAAGATAGACAAACAAATGGATGAAATATATCGATACTCCTCCCAGGCAAAGATTATGTATATGAATGGCGTCAGTTTGCTCCCTATGACAGTTGCTGAACCAGGCAAATCCTATAACGCAGAAATAAATAGGCATCGCTGGATAGAAGTGTTGGTAGATAGTCCATCCGGTTCAGAGCTTTACGTTTATAGAGTGCCAGAACAATTGGCAGTAAAACCTGGGGATATTTTAAGTGTGCCATTCGGTTCTCAATTGATAGGAGGAGTTGCCATTCGTTTTCTAACACAACCTCCAGCAGATGTACCACTGGAAAAAATTCGCGATATCGAAGAAGTAGTGAGCGCAGGCTTTTTTCCGTTGGCATATACAGAACTGGTGAATCGAGTTGCATCTTACTATTGTACGCGATTGATTGAAGTGATTCGCATGACTCTACCACCAGGCTTATTAGGGCGATCGCAGCGACGCATTCGCTTAACTGTTGCTGGTGCAGGGGTTTCTACCAAAACAAACACTTTAGTAGAAAAATACCCGATAGATATTTCCCGTCCAATTCTGACTTTTACCAATGTACAAAAGTCTCATTCTTTCCTGCTCCATTTTTATTTACTAAAGGTTATTGAGAATAAAGACTTGCTGACATTATTAATCTTTCAACAGTCAGTAGGTAAAATCAGTAATAAAACGGCAAATCAAATATTACAACTTCTTCAAGAACAAATAGATGGAGACTATAGCTTTGTATATCTTCAGCGTCAAGTCCCCAGCGCCCACAAGGCAGTCCAAGAATTGTTGCGACGAGGTCTGGTAGAAAGTTATTTAGAACCTCCACAGTTAGCTAAACCCAAATACGAAAAAGCAGTGACCCTAGTGGGAAATCTGTTTGACCGCGATTTAACCCCTCGCCAACGAGAAGTACTGGAAGTCCTGCGAAGGCAAGGGGGCGAATTGTGGCAAAATGAATTGTTGCGACTTTGTAACACAAGCTCTACAATCCTAAAAAATCTAGAACAAAAAGGCTACGTTGTCATCCAAGAAAGGGAGGTATTGCGAACAGAAAGTTCTTCTACGCCAGGGGGGATGCTAGGAAAAGAACAAAGTAAGATATTAACACCCGATCAGTCAAAAGCGTTAGAGGCGATCGCTCGTTTGAACGGATATGCTAAAGTACTCCTACACGGAGTCACAGGTTCCGGAAAAACAGAGATTTATTTGCAGGCGATCGCTCCTTTATTAGCGCAGGGAAAATCAGCCCTTGTTTTAGTCCCTGAAATTGGACTCACGCCGCAGTTAACCGACCGTTTTCGCGCTCGTTTTGGTGTAGGAGTCAACGGAGCTTCACCCGTACTCGTTTACCATAGCGCTCTTTCTGCAGGAGAAAGATACGACACTTGGCGGCTGATGCTAGCAGGAGTACCCCAAATTGTCATAGGTACGAGAAGCGCCATATTCGCCCCATTGCCAAACTTAGGCATAATCATCCTAGATGAAGAACACGACAGCAGTTTCAAGCAAGATTCTCCCGCCCCAACCTACCACGCCCGCACCGTCGCGGCTTGGAGAGCAGAATTAGAAAACTGTCCCCTCATTCTCGGTTCCGCAACACCTTCTTTAGAGACTTGGGTAGATGTTAGAGACAAGGTAGAATTGTCCCCCCCTCCCCCCCTACTCCCCATTACCCCTTATCCCCAGAGGGGGCCCCACCTTCCCCACTCCCCACTCCCTACCCACTACCTCTCCCTCCCCCAACGTATCAACGCCCGCCCTTTACCACCCGTGGAAGTTGTGGATATGCGGCGAGAATTGCAAGAGGGAAATCGTTCCATATTTAGTCGTTCCTTGCAAAAAGCGCTCCAGCAACTGAAAGAACGCAACCAACAAGGAATTTTATTTATTCATCGACGGGGACACAGTACTTTTGTGTCTTGTCGGAGTTGTGGATTCGTTATGGAATGCCCTCACTGTGATGTATCGCTGGCGTACCATTACACAGAAGAGACAATGCAAGTCTTGCGGTGTCATTATTGTAATTACACGCGATCGCATCCCCGAAGCTGTCCGGAATGCAGTTCTCCCTATTTGAAATACTTTGGGAGTGGAACCCAAAAAGTAGAGGAAGAATTAGCCAAACAATTTCCAGACTTGGGCTGCATCCGCTTTGATAGCGACACAACGAGAAACAAAGGCGCACACCGCACCCTCATCACCCAATTTGCCAATGGAGAAGCAGATTTGTTGGTAGGTACGCAAATGCTAACCAAAGGTTTAGATTTGCCTCAAGTCACACTCGTGGGAGTTGTTTCTGCAGATGGGTTGCTACATTTATCAGATTATCGCGCCAGCGAACGAGCATTTCAAACACTGACTCAGGTTGCAGGGCGTGCTGGTAGGGGAGAAGAACCGGGAAGAGTCATTGTTCAAACATACACCCCAGAACATCCCGTAATTGAAGCAGTAAAACATCACGATTACCATTCCTTTATAAATGAAGAACTAGAACAACGGCAAGCGCTGAATTATCCACCCTATGGAAGGTTAATTTTATTACGCTTAAGCAGTACCGACCCAATTCAAGTTGAGAATACAGCACAAGTCGTAGCAGCAATTTTGCCCCAACAAGAAGGGTTAGAGATTTTAGGACCAGTCCCAGCCACTATTTTACGAGTAGCCAACCGTTACCGTTGGCAAATTTTGCTAAAGCTTGCTCCTGAAACACCCCCATATCTACCATACTGGGAGGAAATAGATAAACTTTGCCGTCAAAAGTCAGTCAGTTTCACAATTGATGTCGATCCCTTAAATATGATGGGTTAGCAGTGATCAGTGACCAGTGACCAGTGACCAAAAAACAATGTAAAGACGCGCCATGCTTAGTCTCTACAAAGGTTGTAGATGATGCACAATTACAGCAGTTTTCAAGGTCTAGAACCATACTATGCTCTTGTGGTACGGGCGTCCCCGCCCGTTCTAGACAAGAGAGCAGGCGAGGACGCCAGCTCCACAAGATATGGTCTATTAATTTGAAAATCGCTGTAATTTCTGGAGATGTCTAAACGCATTCGAGAGGATATTTAAAAAATTTTAAGTGTATGGGATTCGCTGCTATACTGTTCCCGTACTGTAGACTGAAACATGAAATACGCGATCGCCGTTCAATGGTCAGAGGAAGACCAATGCTATGTAGTTTTACTGGCAGAGTTTACTAACGTTATGCAGCCTTGCACTCATGGAGATACTTACGAAGAAGCTCTTAAAAATGCTCGAGAAGTGCTAGATCTGTTAATCGAAACAGCTTTGGAAAATGGCGAACCTCTTCCAAATCCAAAAACGTTCGAGCAACTCTTCCAAATCCTATAGTGCCGTCTATCAACCGCTTATCCTTGAGACAAATTTTCATTTCAAAAACTTTGATGTTAGCGCTCGCAACGTAAATCAAGTTTGTTGTATTTCTGAGTTACATAAGGTAAGTTATACAGTATAGTACTAATGTTCTGAATTCAAGATAGGACTTATCTGTTAATTAACCTAGAAGATTTGTAAATCAAGGATGAAAACCTAATTCTCGGATAAGTTTATTAGATTCGTCGCATCTACTTGAATATGTTTTTTCCAAAAAATAAACTTGTTTAACCATCTGATAGCAGGCTGATTATATGGCTAGTACAAACACAGGTATAGAGTGGACTGATAGAACGTGGAATCCCACAACTGGTTGCGACAAAGTAAGTCCAGGGTGTACGCACTGTTATGCTGAAGCACTCACAAAACGTTTTAGTAAAAATTTTCCTCAAGGATTTGAATTAACGCTGCACCCCAATCGTTTGCAAGAACCATTTCATTGGCGTACTCCAAGCCGTATTTTTGTCAACTCCATGAGTGACCTTTTTCATGAAGAAGTACCACTTTCATTTATTAAAGAAATTTTTGAAGTCATTCGACAAACACCAAGACATATATATCAAATCTTGACTAAAAGGCACGAACGATTACTGCAGCTAGCACCTGAATTAGAATGGTTTGATAATGTATGGATGGGAGTGTCCGTAGAAAATCAGCATTATGTTCACCGTGTTGACTACTTACGACAAGTACCAGCCAAAGTGCGGTTTTTATCATGTGAACCTCTCTTAAGTTCTTTAACAATTGATTTAACTGATATTGATTGGGTCATTGTTGGGGGAGAATCAGGAACAAAACACCGCCCTATGAAAATAGAGTGGGTGCAAAGCATTCGAGATCAGTGCAAAGCTGCTGAAGTAGCATTTTTCTTTAAGCAAGTTGGTGGTCGGACACCTAAAGCTGGAGGGCGACTTCTGGAGGGGCAAATTTGGGATGAAATGCCAAAAGCTTGGGATCAACACAGACAAAATTTGAAGGAAACTAATGTATTGGTTCGTACAAAAAAGGAACCCAGTCACCTCGTATCTTGTTCCTAGTTTGGAGATCGCTCGCACGCATTATAATAGGCGATCGCGTATGGGGATTGGAGAGCGAGCGGGTGCTTACTGTCTATTTCAGTTGCAAATTCCGATCCCCCTTAAAAACCTAAAAATTATATATCAGGTTGAGATACTACCTTTTCCCATGAAGGTTGGTAATCAAATAACCATTTAAATTGCAAATCAGCTAACCACCTAGGAGTGAGCTTGTAAACCCAGTTGCGAAAAAAACATCCTATAGAAGAGTTAGTTTGACCAAGCGTACCTACTTGGCGGGATACATTGAAGACGCGAGTTACCCTTTGGCTGCGGCTGCGTTCATACTGACGCAGTAGAGAAGGAATTTGCTCGTGGTTAACACTGAGAGTTAGTAACTTAGCGATTTCAAAAGCGTCTTCCACTGCCATACAGCCACCCTGACCTAGATTTGGTTGTACCGGATGAGCCGCATCTCCAATTAAGGTCACCCGACCTTTTCCCCACTCAGTACTTAAAGGTTCCCTGTCAAAAATATCATCTCGGTAAATCTTCTTGTTATCTAAAGTCTCAATAATAGCTGGTACTGGTTGGGCATAATCAGAAAAAATTTGCCGTAACGCTTGGATGGAGCCGCCAACTGCATCATCATTAACAGCAACTTTGCTGTTGTTAAAAGCATAGAAGGAAAATCGACCTCCTCCAACATCAAAATAGCCAAAACGATTTCCCCGACCCCAGTATTCCATCCAACTATATTGTGGATCTAGCGGTATGTTCCCTCTGTCAAAATATCCCCTCCAACAACACATCCCACTGTAAACCGGATCTTCTAGAAGCTCTTTACCGTCAAGACAAGCACGCACCTTTGAGTACAAACCATCAGCACCTACTAAAATGTCTCCAATCTCTGTACTTCCATCTTGAAAGTAAATCTTTACACTATCCCCAGTATCTTCAAAGCTTTTAAAGGCGATACCAGTTTGCACTGTTCCCTGAGGTAAAGCTTCATATAAAATCTGTTGCAGTTCGGGTCTGAGAAGACATACACCTAAATCTTGTTCGCCAACAAATTCTGGGGAGTTAATGTATAAAGGATCTCCTGTTTTACTAGAGAATCCGCCCTTTAAAATTTTGCCTCCTTGTTCGTAAAAACGGTTGAAAATCTTGCCTCCCCACAGAAGGCGGTAAACCCGCATGGCATTACGCTGAATAAATATACCTCCAGGTCCAGATAACATGGTATCAAGTTGGCGCTTTTCGTACACCTTAACTTCAATTCCCACGTCAAGACACGCACGGGCTAAAGTCAAACCACCTATTCCACCCCCAATCACAATTACCTTTGGCATTGTCGGAACGATGGCTTTCCCTAAAGTTTGCATTGCTAGCTCCAAATACATATATGCTTTATTATTATGATTTATAACGTTGAGCGGGAGGAAATAGTGCAATGGCTACCTTAGAGAAATATCGGGACATAATCAAGAAATTACTGACTAAATACTCACAGCAATACAAGCCCAGTTAAGGAGAGGTTGAGGTCGAAGAAATTTTTGATACGGAACGCGATCGCTATCAAATTATCAGTGTAGGGTGGAACAAAAACAATCGAGTTTATAGACCAATCATGCATTTAGACATCAAAAATGAAAAAATCTGGATTCAGCAAAATACTGCTACAGCAGCAGGTACAATAATTTGTGAACTCACTATTTGTAACAAGCTTTCAAAGCCACCTTTGGTAAAAAAATTAGAGGAGATGTGTTTATAGCAGGAACTTCAGTCACGGTTTAACTCACGTTGTAAATCTTCAAAATCAACAGCAAAAACATCGACTTTTTCGCGGTTCAAGGCGTCAAGAAAGTCTCTACGGTTTAATCCGGCAACGGAAGCAGCTTTTTCCATTGACATTTCCTGCTTTTGATACCAATAAATTGCCGCAGCTAAACGCATCTCGCGCACAAATTCTGCTGGAGGAAGGCGGCGTGCGCTAAAAACTTCTTCGGGTAAGTTAATTGTGATTTCCGACATAAATTATGTTCTAAAATGCTGATAACAATACGCGCATCATTCATCATTAATCATAACAACAATGTTTAAAACTCGATCCAATAAGAATAAGAAACTTTCCTGCTAAATGGTAAACTTTCCCTTGCTATTGATTGCGGCAATGCGAGAATCGGTATCAGGAGAGATTTTTGAAGACAACCTATGTTAAGTCTTTAATTAAAGAACGAAAGATTCTCCATTGTGTTTCATCAATACGTCCTGCAAATCGACGTAAAGTGTCAGCTGCTGCAAATAGGAGTTGTTCGCGTTTCTCTTTGGCTGGGCAAGGATACAATACCAACACATCAATGAAGTCAAGTAGCCAATCAACTTTTTTCGGAGCAGCAAACCTCTGCCAAAGTTCTAAAGCGTAGTCTATGATTGCAATATATTTGGTTCCGTCCATTCCCAAGGATAAGAGAGCAACGGCTAGCTCATTAAACAATATTAAATCTGCATCCCCCCTTGTGTACTTAGCACCAACAGTTCTAGTAAACAACAATATAACGGTAGAAACTCGCAACGGGGAAATTGCTCGTCCTTCTGGAAAAATGCCAGCAAGTAGGGGACTTGACGAGAGGTTAGGCGGGAGTGAATATAACGGAAAGGCATTTGAGACTGGTTCGAGATGTCATAATTTAATTATCAGATAGTTAAAAATCTACAGTAAGTTCTAATTATATCGTGTATATAAATTTGGAGAAGGAGCAAGCAAAAATGGATAGTGAAGTGCAGGACAGCGATGTCATCATGACGGATGAAGACACTGCTGAAGAAGATAGAGGTGATAATGGAGGTTTGTATCCTTATGATCCAACTAAGGCAGATATTGACATTAGAGAAGATCCTCAAACAGTTTTTGAGTTAATGAGAAAATATGATAATGGAAAACTTATTATAGATCCAGATTTTCAACGTAATTTAGTTTGGCAACTGGAACAGAAAAGTAAATTTATTGAATCTGTTATTCTTAACTTTCCCTTACCTCCTTGGTATGTGAATCAAACCGTGGAAGGTAAATATCTTATTGTAGACGGATTACAGCGCACATCCACACTACACGAATTTGTTAATGATGAGTTTAAACTAACTGGTTTAGAGGCTCTTACTAAGTTAAATGGTTATAATTTCTCGGAATTGAAACAATTACCAGGAGATTATCAAACCAAAGTAGAAGATAAAAAACTAAACATTTACATTATCAAACCTTCTGTACCGATAAAAATTGTTTATGATATTTTCAATAGAATTAATACTGGAGGCACAAAACTTGAGCGTCAAGAAGTCAGAAATTGTATCTTTTCAGGAAAATCTACAAAGCTTTTAAAGGAATTATCAGAAAAAGATTTTTTTAAAAATGCTATTGATAAGGGAATTTCACCAAAAAGGATGAAAGACAGAGAAGTTATTTTGCGATATTTAGCCTTCAAAATTTTTCAATACGAAAATGATTACCAAGGCGATCTGAGTGATTTTGTAGAAAACGCTATGAAAAAAATTAATAAGATGCCCAATGAAAAAATAGAGCAACTTAAGAAGGATTTTGAGCGTGTAATGATTTGGACATATGATTTTTTCGGTAAGAAAAATTTTCGCTTACCCTCTGGCGAGAGTAGAGGAAGAATCAATATTGCTATATTCGATTCTGTATCTTACTTTTTTTCCTTGAATAGTGATGAATTTTTGACAGCGCATAAAGAAACCATACAACAAAACTTTATAAAATTGCTAGAGAATCAAGAATATCTTGATTCAGTGAAGTATGCTACTAGTAGTAAGGCTAAGGTGATTAGCAGATTCAAAATAGCACAAGAAATTTTGGGTAGTGTATAAAATGCTAAGACAGATAAATTTAAAGAACTTTAAGTATTTTCAGGAAGAAGTAAGTTTTCCTTTGAAAAAGCTAAATTTATTAACAGGTATAAATGGGAGAGGTAATTTGGTATAGTTCTTATGAATTGGAATCTGCTTTAGAGATATTAAAATCAGGATAAGTCGATAACTCTTGCCGTAAGGTTAACTTTTTGATTCGATTGAGTTAATTTTTTACATAAAAAACAAGTTTATATATAAATAGTTCAAATTATTTATATATAAATTTAGATTTTCTTTCATGATTAAATAATAAATAGGGAAGATTTTTTATCTTCCCTACCAACCTGATAAAATTAAAGGAGGTGAAATTATTGAATGGAAAAGGTAACGGTAGTCGAGGTTTTTTTAATCCCGTCAAAATTTTTATCCGCACTTTACTCAATCAGTGGGAAAAGCGCGATAGAGTCAGCGACGAGATATACCTCGTAGACTCTGAGGTTCTAAAAAAAGACCTAGAGGATGTGGCTGACCAACCACAAGACGAGGAATCTCAAGACGACCGTAACTAACTTTTAATAGCCCTTAGTTGCCACTAAGGGCTATCTTAGATATTTTAGTCAAAATTAAGCTATGTCAAACACAGATACAACAATTTTTTATCCTGTTTATTACCGAATTGTCGAACGTCGTGGCAATGGTTGGGCTTTCACGAAGGGCGAACCGTTTATTAATTGGTTTAATGCACCTTGGCTTCCTCAACAAGATTTATTTGCCGCTTTTGGCATTTCTATGAAAAAGGTGGCTCTAGAGCTTTTTAGAATTAATGGGGGTAAGCAGGGCTATTACATAGCAAACTTATTAGATAAAAAATACTATTACTGTGGCACTCAATGGGAGGATGTTAAAACTAAGTTAGAAGAATTAGGAATTGCACGACCAGACCCAATGTCCGCTTCTTAACTAAACAGGATTGAGGCGAAGGCGGGGCGTCAAGACCCGCCCTTTCTAGTAAGAACGGGCGCGGGATACCTGTTCTACAACACTGTGGTTCTAGACCTTGAAAACTTTTGACCTGTAAATCTCATACATCAAAAGGCTACCTGCTACAGCGAGATTGAGAGAGTCAGCAATCCCTACAATTGGAATCCTTATAAGATGCTGGCACAAATCTCTCTGTTGTTGGGTCAGACCTTGACGTTCTTCACCTAAGAACAGAACAGTTGAACCAGGATAATCAAATTGATGAAAGTCAATAGTTCCGTCTGGTGAAGCACCTATGACATGACAGGAGTGGCGGTGTATCCACTCATTCAGTGCAGAAAATCCGGTGCGTACAAATTTCTGACGGAAGAGTGCGCCCATAGCTGCTCGAAGAACGTCAGGATCGAATGGCTCTGCTCTCCCACCAATAAAGATGAATCCAGCACCACCCACAGCTTCAGAAGTACGAATCAACGTTCCTAAGTTTCCCGGCGATCGCACAGTTTCAATAGCTACCCAGCACAAACCAGCTTGTGGAGAAACATCATGCAACTTAAACCAGCGCTGACGCACAATCGCAGCAACACCTGAAGCACGCTCGGTATGAGAAATCTGTCGGAATTGTTCTGGTGTAATGGAGACGCTATTCACACCTTTGCGCCGAGTCTGGCGAACTAGCTTGCGTGCTAGGGGTGCTGTCAGCAGTTTTTCACTAAACAGGATTGTTGAGACATCAAAGCCGTTGTCAATTGCTTGTACGAAGTTCCGTACACCTTCGATGAAAAACAATCCAGAGGCATCACGATATTTGCGGTCAAATTGAAGCTTTTTGACTTCGGCTAACGCAGCCTCTACGTCGAGCCGACTGTGACCGGAACATTTAGCGCCGGTCATCCTCCTTTTGGGAAGCCATCTCGCTTCCTATAACTAAAATTCTAAAATGCATAACTAAGAGCGGACAAAATACCGCAGAATTTGTTTTTGAGTAAAATATATTATACCATAAATAATAACTTGTTTTCACTCTGCTTCAAAATTCCCCTTGCGAAGGATTTTGCTTCCCCAGAGTGTTCTTATACTTGATGTTAAAGACTATGCTTCTGTCTGCTACAACATGACTAATACTCTCGTTCACGCAGTTGTTGGTATCCACAATTATATACTAGTCATTTTTTACACCGAAACTGATTGTTGGCAGTTTCGAGTCATTAGCTCTGGTGGAGTTGTCTTTGGCGAACGCAAGCTCTACTTTGCTCCTGAAGCCGCAGAAAAAGCTGGACGCGAGTGGATAATGACAGGGAATTAGATGTTTGGAAGCGGTGGTATTTCACTAGCTATTTTTATAAAATGCGATCGCTCGGCAAAGGAAATCAACGCATGAAGCCAATGAAAGTCATGGACTGGCAAACCAAGCAGTTATTTGAATTACCTCGTACTGGTGAGGGAAATTGGTCAAGCTGGCTACTTGAAAATAGTTATGAATTGATTAACCGAGAAGCATTAGGTTACACGGAGATCGAATTGTACGAAAACGAGAGTCATGGAGTTTTTGCTATATATCACCCCATGTATGCAGGCTTAGATACTGAAAGCCTCTACGTCAACATCGCTTCAGAAGAAGATGCACGACAGTTGATGAATGTTGCACAACAGTTAGTTGCAGGCATGGGTACAATGTTCAACATTCTTGGGGATGAAGAAGATGAGGACGAGGACTAAATCATTACTGTTTCTCAATGGAAGTCAAAGAATTTCTCAACTGTTGTTTTCGTGGCGATCGGCAAAGACAACAAACAACTAAAAACCATTATTAATTAACTTTTTAAGTTGTACTTTCTATCTCTAAACTTATAACACTGCTTACTGTAGCACTCATTTTGCGTCACAAGTGAGCTAAAAATTTGTCCAATCTTGAGTAAGCAAATGTTTCCGGTAACACACTGAATATGGCTGTTGGATAGTACGATCGCTCACTTGTACCGCATCATTTACGGCATACCAGATCCACAAGTGCGGACATTCCATTATGCCCTACCCCTTCGGATAAGATAGCATCGTGTTCCACCAGATGTAGAATTTCCATATTATGGAATGATTCTTGAAGTAACTGGGCGGTATACATATTTTCTATATATGGTGGACCTCCAGTTTTAAACTCCAACTGCTTGGGTGTATAACCTTGTAGAAGTAGTAAGCCTCCAGTTTTTAGAGATGCCTGAATCTGCTCAAAAATGTGCGTGCGGAGATCGGAGCCGGCAAATTGGATGAATATTGCTACTACGCAATCGAACCGCTCTACTGCCCAATCCCAGGTGGCGAGATCGGCAACCTCTGTTGTAATTGTTACGCCTTGACTCGCTGCTAAACGCTGTGCCTTTTCAAGAGCAATTGGTGAGATATCTATAGACAAAACATCAAGTCCCAAGGAAGCAAGCCAAACTCCGTTACGTCCCTCTCCATCAGCGATCGCCAGCACTTTTTGCCCCGGTCTCAACCTGTAACTCTGAGAACGCAAGAACTCATTCGGTTGCTGACCAAAAAAATATTCGCTACTTGAGTACCTCTGGTTCCATCGATCAAGTTCGTTACTGTACATAGGTACGATTTCAGAAATTTTGTCATTAGTATGTCCGGAAATGGCGGCTAGTGTCAAAAGACAAAATGTCAAACTTAACCGGGCTTCCACGTCACTAAGCGATCGCTCTATCGCACCTCAAACCGTATCATCCATCCAACTACATTCAGAACAATCCCAATATTCATTGTTTATTCCTCTCGTTGTCTAACTTAGCAACAGCATTTCGCCACACTTCAGAGTTGCCAAGCTGTACTGCTCGATCAGCTCCGACGTTCTCTAGTAGCAAAGCTAACATAGTTATTCTTTCTTCGTCTGTCCAAAATAGTTTTCCCTGTATCATTTCTATCTTTTCGGGTGCCAGTTCGTAACGACTGCGGGCTTCCTCACCACTCCAAGCACGCCCCTCATTGCTAATATTCCAATTTAAGTCTAACATAACTCTTCTCCTAATATTTACTTAAGAAATGAGATTGTCTCAGTAACAAAGCGATCGCGACCTCGCTCTGGTCTATCTAGTAACAAGAAATGACCGCTGTTAGGAATTATGACAGTTTTGACGTTTTACCTTAGAGATTTAAGGTTGTATTTGACGTACAACTTTTGACAATAAATTTGGAAAAAATCGCTTGAGATACACTCCGGCAATTTCTTTTCCACCAATATAAATTTCTTCTTTATTTGATTGAATAGCCTCGACTATTGCTTTGGCGCATTGAGAAGCGGGCAATCCTTCTGCTTGATTTTTGTCCATTATATTATATTTGTCTCCTGTTTCTGTTAATGCATTAAGGGAGACATTGGTTTGAATATAGCCAGGACAAATTATCGTAACTTGTATGTTTTCTTTCCATATTTCTGCTCTTAAAGAATCAAAATAACCATGCAATGCGTGTTTAGAAGCAGCATATGTGGAACGAAATGGTGTACCAAATTTTCCCACAAGACTGCTGATAGCAATAAGATGTCCCGATTGTCTGACTATCATTCTTGGCAAAACATATTTTGTTAAAGCGATCGCAGAAAAGAAATTGACTTCCATAATTTCTCGTTCAACCTCTATACTAGTTTTGGTAGCCAGAGATCGCTGGCTAATTCCTCCATTATTAATGAGAATATCGACTTGACCAAAAAAGCTTTCGGCTTGTTCTGCGGATGATTTTAATGTTTCTACTTTAGTTAAATCAAGAGGAAGAATTTTATAATGCTCTGATTCTCCCAGACAATTATTCTTAACTCTATGTAATTCGTTTTCTCTGCGTGACGATAAAATAATTTTAGCCCCCTGTCGTGCCATTTCATAAGTTAGTGCTTCTCCTATACCTGAAGAAGCACCAGTTATCCATACAACTTTGCCCAATAACTGTGTCATATTCTTAAATAAAATTTTCCCTATTTTCTCCGCGCCTCTTTATTTTGCCTATCTATATGCAGAGAGTATTTCTGACTTTAGATAGACATATTTTAGAATCTAATTTTGGTAGTTTAGAACAATTGTGGGTGTCTATTCAAGGAAAACTAGAATTTTGATGAAAAAAGAGTTAGTACTAGCAGTTTTCTAAAAAATCAGTAGTTGTGAGTCATTTGAGTTAGATAGCTAAGTTCTTTCACTTAGAATAGAGTTAGGTAACAGTTATGAAAGCAACAGAACTCCTCTCACAATATGCAGCAGGTGTTAGAGATTTTACAGAAGCCGAACTGAGTGAGGTGAATCTCGAAGGAGCCAATCTCAGTGAAGTTATTTTAGACAGGGCTTTACTAGATGGAGCGAATCTGAATGGGGCAAATCTCAGCCAAGCCAGTCTCACAAATGCAGATCTCAATGGAGCAAATTTAGCGCAGGCAAATTTGAGTGGAGCCGACTTAAGTGGAGCCATTTTAGATGGGGCAATTTTAGACGGAGCCATACTCGATAATGCTAACTTAACTCAGTCTGACTTGACTGTTGCTAAACTAATAACTGCAACTCTAAACGAGGCTAACTTACATGAAGCGAATCTAACGGCTGCAAATTTGGATAGAGCTAACTTGAGTGGCGCGGATTTAGTTGTTGCTGACTTAACAGATGCAAATTTGAGCCAAGCGGAACTTCAAGATGCTAATTTGAATGGAGCTAATTTGGAAAGAGCTAATTTAGAAGGAACGCTTTTAGATTCAGAACAACCATAATTTTTGTAGGTTGGGTTGAACGCTCGTGTTACCCAACTTATATAAGTCGATGTTGGGTTTCGTTCCTCAAGTCGATGTTGGGTTTCGTTCCTCAAGTCGATGTTGGGTTTCGTTCCTCAAGTCGATGTTGGGTTTCGTTCCTCAACCCAACCTACAATATTCCATTTTTTGAGTCATTGCCCTCTGCCTTTCTGTGATAATAACTTCATAAAAACTGCACCGATAACTATTCCCGCACCATGCGCCCAATAACCAATGCTAAAGGAATTAACACCACCAGGAATATTTAAACTACCAATGCCATAAGATAATTGCTGCACAAACCACCAAAATAGATAGAAAAAGGCTGGTAGTTCTATAGGAATAAAGATAATCAATAAAGGTAAAATAGTGTAAATTTTAGATTGGGGGAATTTCAGAACAAAAGCTCCTAAAATAGATGCAATAGCTCCATTTGCACCAATCAATGGTATTGTTAAGCTAGGTTCAACTAACACTTGTAAAAGCCCAGTCAAAAGACCGGAAACTAAGTAAAGTAACAAGAATCGCCCATATCCCAGAACACTTTCAACCGTTCTACCAAAAACCCAGAGAAAGATTAAATTACCCAAAATTTGACTAAAACTACCGTGCAGGAACATTCCCGTCAGGAGAAAAGTCCCACGCATCAGGACAACTATCCAAGCGGCTGGGTTACCAGATAGTGCTGATGCGATCGCACCATTTATCTGTGCGGGTACAATACCCCAAGCATTGACAAAAGCACCCAACTCACCGCTTAACTCTAGTTTCAGTTCCCACAAAAACAAAGCAAGATGAATGCCAATCAGCAAATAAACAATGATTGGCTTTCGGCGCGTGAAAAAGAAAACGTTATCACCAATAGGAATCATGCTGATTTTGGGTTAGTGGTTAGTAGTTAGTTAGTGGTTAGTGGTTAGTAGTTAGTAGTTAGTAGTTAGTAGTTAGTAATAATTACTTCCCTCACTCCCTCACTCCCCCTACTCCCTACTCCCTACTCCCCACTCCCTCTTAAAATGAAATCAGAATCGTCAGGACTAGGCTGGGTAAACCGAATGCTAGGAAACACACTTGTTGGAAGATACCAAATTATCAGTCACTTGGGAGGAGGAGGATTTGGCGAAACTTTTATCGCTAGTGATACCCATTTACCCGGTTCTCCGCAATGTGTTGTTAAAAAACTTAAACCTCAAGCCAATGACCCTGTAACTTTAGAAACAGCAAGACGTTTATTTGATACGGAAGCTCAAGTTTTGTTTAGATTGGGAATTCACGACAGTATTCCGCAACTTTTAGCTTACTTTGAGGAAAAGGAGGAATTTTATCTTGTACAAGATTTTATTGAAGGATCGGATCTTAGCTACGAAATTGTACCTGAAAAACCTCTCCCTGAAAACCAAGTTATTGCCCTTTTAGAAGAAATTTTGACAATCTTAGAGTTTGTTCACCAACAAAAGGTCATTCACCGCGATGTCAATCCCCATAACATCCTCAGACGCCGTTCTGATGGGAAGTTAATTTTAATCGATTTTGGTGCAGTTAAACAAATCGCTACTCAAGTTGTTAGCCCCGATCGCCACACAAAATTTACTGTCGCTATTGGAACTCCTGGCTATATTCCTAGCGAACAAGCGCAGGGAAATCCAAAATTTAGCAGCGATATCTATGCTGTAGGAATTTTGGGTATTCAAGCATTGACGGGATTATCTCCTGAGGAATTAGAGAAAGACGCAGACACTTGCGAAATTATATGGCGAGATTGCGTCTCCGTCAGCGAAGAGTTTGCAAAAGTTTTGGATAAAATGGTGTGCTACGATTTTCGACAGCGCTATTCTTCAGCGTCTGTTGCTTTGCAGGCACTCAAAGAATTAAAAAAAGATCAGTCTCAAACTATAGCATTGATACCACCTTTAATAAATAAACCAAATCCAAAAAATCACATAAAAACTAGTAGTAAACCTCGTAAAAACATATTCCTAAAACTTTTAGCAGCAATTACTTTAATAGGCACAGGTATAGCAGGTTCTATATACGTTGTCAATGCTATTAATTCTACAAATGCTATAGAATTGTATCAGCAAGCAAATACACTTTACGATCTGCAACGCTACAAAGATGCTCTCTCAACTTATGACAGAGCATTAGAACTCAGACCGGATTATGCGAAAGCCTGGAATGGTCAAGGGAAAACATTATATGAGTTGAAAAAATATCAAGAAGCACTTGCGGCTTACGATAAAGCCATTCAACTGAAGCCGGATTATTTGGAAGCATGGCGCGGTCGTGGCTTTGCTTTGAGTCAGTTGCAAAGATATCAAGAATCTGTTTCTTCTTTGGATAAAGTTTTATTGTTAGACAAAAAACAGCCGGAAATTTGGAATGAAAAAGGAGAAGTATTAACAAAAATAAAACAATACGACCAAGCTATTGACTCTTATAATAACGCCATTGAATTAAGGCAAGACTATTATGAGGCTTGGTATAATAAGGCGTTAGTTCTTAATAATTTGAGACGCTATGATGAGGCACTTGTGGCTTATGATAAAGTCACTGAACTCAAACCAGCTTATGATCGCGCTTGGTACAGTCGCGCTAATGTCTTGGTGAATTTACGCCGCTATCAAGATGCGATCGCATCCTATGAGAAAGCAGTGCAATACAAACCAAATGACTACTTGGCTTGGCTGTCTAGAGGGAATTTACTCAACAGTTTGCAACGCTATCAAGAAGCGATAGACTCTTTTGAGCAAGTCATTAAATACAACCCCAGTAACTATCAAGCTTGGTATGGACGGGCTTGGTCATTTCATCAAATGCAACGTTATGAAGAAGCAGTGATATCTTATGATAAAGCTGTTCAATTCAGACGCGGTAACTATCAAGCTTGGTATGGACGGGGAAATTCATTGTATAACTTGAAAAGATATCAAGATGCGATCGCCTCTTACAATAGAGCCATCAGTCAAGAACCAAACCATTACGAACCTTGGTACAGCAAAGGTAATGCTTTGTTAAACTTGAAACTGTATCAAGAAGCTATTTCAGCATATAGTAAGGCGCTTAAACTGAAGCCAGATTATCAACCAGCAATCGATTCTCGCGAACGAGCACGGGAAAAGTTATTATTACCATTAGCAAATCCTGTAGAGACGCGCACTAGCTCGCCTCCACAGTAGAGACGCAGCATTACCGTCTCTACATCGGAAGTTTTTTTGACCATTGACTATCTTATATTCACTTCATGCAACTCATTGCCCAGGTCAAAATTTTGTAAGCTTGTTGTGGAGCCACTATCTATAAATGGCTGAACCATATCTAAAGAAGTATTTGTTAACTTCGAGGAAGCTATCTTTTGACCGTAAGATTGTGCTCGCTGTTTTTGTGTGTACTCAAGTAATTTCACTTCAACTGTAGCATAGACAGGGGTATCTTTGGGAACCTGTTGGAGAAATTGAACAGCTCCTACAAAATCGTGCTCTGAAGCTTTGTTATAAGCTTTCTGTAACAAGAAAGAAGCTCGAACTTCTTTCTTCCGATTGTACTCAGCTAACTTCTGTTGCACAAGCGATCCTGCGGAAGTTTCTTCAGGAATTTGGCGGAGATAGTTTAACGCAGTGGTAAAGTCTTTTAATCTTGCCTTTTCATAAGCTTTAGAGAGTAAATCTTCGGTTTGTTCTTCAATGCGTGCTTGTGCTTGCTCGACTAATTTGTCAGTTTTTGATTGCCAATACAAATTATCAGGAATTTTAGAGGATGCGCGAAGAACTTCAGCCCAACGACCTTGATGAAAGGCTTTTTCGGCTATTTTGTACTGTTCGTCAGCCGTTTGCCATTGTTGTTCCCATTCATCAATACTAGTTTGTGCTTCAGGATAAACATTACTGTTTGAGGGAATAGACTTAGCTAAAGCAATAGCTTCTTGCAAGTCACCAGATTGAAATTCCTCGGTTGCTTTGTATAAAGTTTCTGTTTCTGAGTATGCAGGCGTGTTGTAAATAATCGAATAAACACCAAAACCTACTACCAAAGAATTAGCTGCTAACCCCACCTTCATCCCCGTTAAAAGAGGAGACGACTTCGGTGAAGAACGACTGCTGTTGGTACTGACTCTTGGTTGACTATTGTCATCAGTATCTGAAACACTATATTGCACATCTACTACTGTCTGCGAGTCCCAAGTGTCAGTTGGCATTTGAGTCAGCGATCGCAAGACTTCACTAGCAGATTGATAGCGGTTTTTGTGGTTGTGGCGAATCATTTGGCTAATAACCGCAGCCAAATAATCACTCACTGGGGTGGTGCTAGAACGCCAAACAATCTCTTGCGTACTGGGATCGACCTTTAATTGGAGTGGTGTTTGTCCTGTCAAAGCCTGTACAGCAATCATACCCAAAGCATAAATGTCACTATTGGGCTGCGTCTGACCGATAAATTGCTCCGGTGGTATATAGCCCAACGAAGTGACAGGTATCCTATAAATGGGCAGTACTGTATCTGACCCAAAATCAATCGGCTGAATCGACCCAAAATCAATCAGTGTTAGCTTACCATCACAAGCACGTCTGATTAAATTCTCTGGCTTGACATCACAGTGAATGACGCCTTGAGAGTGAACAAAATCCAGAATACGCAAAACTTCTTGTAAAAGCTCAGCAACTTCGCTTTCATGCCACAGATAACCCAATTCTGGATTAATAGGCAATTCTGCTGCCACTGAATGCCCCTCAATAAACTCCTGTACCAAATAGAACCGTTCGTTTTCCTCAAAACAGCTGAGGAGTTGGGGAATTTGCTTGTGATGTCCGAGATGTTTTAGTGTTTCGGTTTCTGTGAGAAACCGCAATCTAAGAATTTGTAAGTAACTAGGTTGTGTACTAGTAACCTTTAGTTGTTTAACAACGCATTTGGGGTTCTCTGGATTTTCAATATCTACAGCAACGTATGTTTCACCAAATACCCCAGCCCCCAAGCTCTGGACAACTTGGTAACGTCCTTGTAGTACCTTGCCTATCATATAGTTTGTCATTAGCTAGTTACTGAGTCACTGCTTATATAGGTTTTCTATTTTTGCCCCCTGTTTCCGGAATGCCGTGTAAATAAATGAACAAAGTAGTGCTCTAATTTAACAATAACATATATCTTAGTCATTTTTACGGATACTTTTTTCAAAAATAGTATTATGTATTACTTTTTTTGATCGGAATATAAGTAATACTGAAGGATAATAACAGAAATTTAGAGTATAAAAAGAATAATAGCGTGTTTCATCGTTTACCTTAGTTCCTTTCCCTGCAACCATGTATCAGCCCAAGCTTCATCTACCTTCGATAAGGCATAATTATTACTCCCTAATAGTTATGTTCATATTGTAATGGGGTCGTCACTGGTCACTGGTCACTGGTCACTGGTCACTGGTCACTGGTCACTGGTCACTGGTCACTGGTCACTGGTTTAACCACTCGTGCAATCGCTTCTTGAATGAATGACTTCATAAATTCATCTCGACGATTCAGTTGGAACTGACGCTGCACAACCTCAGTTATACCTCCATCACCCCAATCTTGGTCATTGCGAAAATACTCAATAAAACTTTTCCCAGCAATCCGCGTAAGATAGGCAGCTGTCACACCTTGAATGGCTCTACCAATAATAAAAGTACCAAGATTTGTCTGTAATGCCACAGAAATTAACTGCAACGCTCCTTTAACTATTCCCAAACTAGCAAGCGTTTTCCCTAAAGACAGAGCTAATTCCTTTCCTCGTTCCAAATTTAGGTCACAACCGTAAACTCTGCCAATTTCTACAACCATTTGGGCGTTCACAGCAGCCGTTGCTAGTAAATCAACCACTGGTATAGGTGTCACTGAAACTACACCAGCAACAATCCATTGAAATCGATCAACTATTTTATTAGCTTGTCGGCGACGTTGGGCATCTATAATTTTTCGGGCTTCTTCTCCCAAGCGCAAGGATTGCAGGAGGATATTATCAGCCACCAAATCTTCACCCTCTGCTCGCAAAATTGCTGCCATCCGTTTGAGTAATGGTAAAATTTCCGGGTCTGGTTGAAAGATGCCACCGTTTTCTAACTCTACCACTTGAGGATTGGCAGAAATTCCCACAACATCACTTGGTGCAATAAATCCGCGCACTCGTTCGCGCAAACGTGCCAAAATAGCTTCTTTATTCTCATCTGTATAGATATCTATTTTATTTAGGACAACAAGCGATCGCTTGCCAATTTCTGCCAGAGCTCGCAACGGTTCGTATTCCGAGCGCCGAATATCATTATCTACGACAAATAATAGTAAATTTGCTTCCGTCGCCAGTTCTCGTGCAAGCTGTTCCCTTTCTGTTCCCGCTACCCCTGCTTCTAAAATTCCTGGTGTATCCGTAATTAAAATTTTGCGTTCTAATCCCTTTAACCTCAAACAGTAAGTTTCCCCAACTTGAGTGGTTCCCATGGGCGCATCAACTTTGCCAATTACGCGTCCCAAGATGGCATTCACTAGGGAGGTTTTCCCCGCACTCCCCGTACCAAAAACCACAACTTGAATTTCACCACGAGCTAGATTAGCTTCAATTTCTCGCGATTTGCTCAGTAAAGCTTGGCGGGTGACTTCATCTTGAACTTGTTCCACCTGCTGTCGCACAGCTTGTAAAGTTGAAGAAGCCGCTTCGGGTCTGGCGTCTGGAACTTGAACGTTTGCTTGCTGTCTGCGCTTGCGGCGTTGACGCTGCTCTCCTGCCTGAATCACTAGTATATAGTAAACAAATCCAGCGATTAACGCTGCTATACAAATAACGACTAATATCAAGAGTAAGTTGCCCAGTAACGGAGAACTCCAAGATAATTGCCAGTAAAGCTGAATAAGAGAATTGATCAACCACAGGCTGAGTCCCAGGATGATAATAAGACCAACAATCAAGGCGATCGCGCGGGGAAGAGGCATACTGGAAAAGGGCTATTAATATTCCGATACTTCGATCTTAATAGTTTGAGGATGGTTCCGTATTTTTCCCCAGGGTAGTGGCATGGTAATTTACTAAATCATTAAATATTTTGTATAAAATTTAGCGTATAATCCTTCCAGACTAGTTCCTCGTTTCTAGTGCTCTACCGTTTGCTAAAAAAGATTCATATCGAGTGCAGCATGACTTCGACACCTCAAGCCAGCTATTCTAGCTTAGTTAAACGAGCATTCCACCGACTCAGTATTCGACAAAAAATTGTCGTGGGATATGGGCTGTCTCTGGGAATTGCTGTTTTGGGGATAATAGCAGGATTAGAAATTGGCGATCTCTACTATCAAAAAGTGAGATATCAAATGGTAGTCACAGATGAAGAAGAAGGATTGTTAAGTGAACTGCAAGGCGCTTTATTAGAAATCCAAAGCCATCAGCAAGAAATTATCCCTTTTTTGAAACAACCCCAGATTTTGCAAACAGAAAAATCTGATTTATTGATTGATGTAAAGGAAACCGAAAAGTTGCTTGCTCAGTTGCAAGAATTTAGTCAAACGCATTCTCAAAAGGATCTACAAGTTTTTCTAGAAAAGCACGAGCTGACAGTAACAGAATATTTTCAACAGTTTAAACTTTTGCTGGAAAAATTGGTATCTAATGGAAAATATCAGGAAGAGTTGGAAGCGCGATCGCTCATCTGGCAATTTTACCAGAATTCTGCTGCAATTCGATTTAATAAATTTATTCATGAATTAACGGCTTTTACCATATTAATTCACGAGCGTCAAGAACAAGCGGATATCGCTAAAAATCAGGCAGCTACACTGCAAGTTCAAATTACCATTGGCAGTATATTGTTCTCTACAGCACTTGCTACAATTCTGGCTCTCTACACAAGTCGTACTATTGCTCGCCCTATCAAAACGGTAACAGCAGTTGCTCAACGAGTCACTAAAGAAGCCAATTTTGATTTGCAAGCACCCGTCATTACAGAAGACGAAGTTGGAGAGTTAGCTATCTCTCTCAACCAACTCATTCAACAGGTCAAGCAACTTTTGGCAGAACAACAAGCGGAAACCCAAGCTCGACTTATTCAAAGTGAGAAAATGTGTAGTTTGGGAAGGATGCTTGCGGGAGTTGCTCATGAGATTGTCAATCCTGTTAATTTTATTTCTGGCAATCTTGTCCATGCAAAAAACTATATTGATGATATTCTCACCCTGTTGCAAACTTACAAAACTGAAATACCTAACCCCCCCATTTCCATCCAAGTACTAGCTGAGGAGATAGATTTAGAATTTTTAGAAGTAGATTTGCCAAAACTCTTGAAATCTATAGAATTTGGTGCTGATAGAACTCGTGAAATTGCTCGAAGTTTAAAAGATTTTTCTCGATTAGATGAAGGTGAAATCCAGTTTGTAGATATACACGCTTGTTTGAACAGCACGCTCTTAATTTTGCAAAATCGCTTGAAAAAAGGCATTAATATTGTACGTAGCTATGGAGACATTCCAAATGTTTCAGGCTATCCCGGATTGTTATATCAAGTGTTTATGAATTTATTATCTAATGCCATTGATGCTTTAGAAGAAAAAACTACAGACAATCCTCAATTTTTACCTGAAATTAGAATTACAACTGAACTGGGCGATTTAAATTTGGTTGTCGTGCGAATTGGAGATAACGGCTCCGGTATTTCTTTAGAAAATCAGAGCAAAATATTTGAAACATTTTTCACAACCAAACCCCGAGGTGTTGGTACTGGTTTGGGTTTAGCGATTACTTATCAGATTGTGGTGGAAAAACATAGGGGCAAAATCACTTGCAACTCGGAATTAGATAAAGGCACTGAGTTTACAGTGTTTCTACCAATTCATTCTAAATAAACTCATGCAAAGCGCTAAAAAGTCTCCCAACTCTTTATAATAACTTATTTGCCGCACATTGTGTTATCTCTATATTAGACAAGTGAATTTTTATAAATCATTCTTACGTAGAAACACTATGGTATGGCTTGAGAAATCAAGTTATATTTTCTGCATAAGTCAGTCGGTAAGAAAAATTCATACTATGTAACGAAAAGTAAAATCTTTGGATTTGGTTCGTAGTTGCGCTTTAGCGCTAAAGCGCAACTACAAACTAATGATAATTATGAGCATCGACTCACTTATATTTTTTTGCAACATAGCTTAAATATTTAGTTAAGGGCAAAAATTATGACTGTTACGCAAAATACACGCTTGCCCTCAAAAAATAGTTCTATTTATAACTTGTTTAAACGGTTTTTGAGTCATCTGAGCATTAGTCAAAAAATTGGATATGGCTATGCTCTTGCTCTTAGTGTAGCAATTGTCGGAACGATTGCAGGAATCACAATTGGAGAGTATTATCATCGCCAAGCCCAAGAAAAGCACGACCATGCCATCCAAGAAATAGAACTTCTGAGTCGCTTGCAAAATGCTATCCTGCAAACGCGAACTCACCAACAACAGTTTATTCCTTTGATTCAGAACTCAAAACTCTTACAAGAAGAGCATTTTCATTTTCTAGAGCATACAACTGAAATTAATCAGTTGTTGTCAAAAATAACATCTTATGTAAGTCGTACAAGTTATCAACGAGAAAAGCATACTGACGGTATACCGGATCTGTTAGAAACTTACAAAGGTGTACCCGAAGAATACTGGGAGCAAATAGAGAAACTTATGGGACAACTTCAAATGTCCTCTTTCAAGTTAGAGGAGATGACAACTGCCCAGCAAGTTTTATTAAACTTTACAAATAGCCCGATCGCACTGAAATTTGATAGCTTCTCAGACGATCTAACTGAAGTTATTCAAGCTTCGTATCGCGATCGCACTCAAGCAGAAAAGAATGTGCTGCTTGCAGAAAGACTGCGATTGCAGCTCATTATTGGAAGTATTTTATTCTCAACCGCGTTGGCTGCTATCCTGGCTTTCTATACAAGTAGCGCCATTGCCCATCCTCTAACGACAGTCACAAATGTTGCTCAACGCGTTACCCAGGAAAGCAACTTTGATTTGCAAACACCTGTAACGACTACAGATGAGGTTGGCAAGTTAGCTATCTCCTTAAACTTGCTCATCCAACAAGTCAAGCAGCTGTTAAAAGAACAACAAGCAGAAGCCCAAGCACAATTAGTTCAAAGTGAGAAGTTGTCCAGTTTGGGAAGAATGATTGCGGGAGTTGCTCATGAAATTAACAATCCCGTGAGTTTTATCTCTGCCAACTTAGTACACGCAAAAACATACATTGACGATTTGTTGGCATTGTTACAAGCCTACCAAGAAGAAGTTCCAAACCCCTCTGCGGATACGCAAGTACTTGCACAGACAATCGATTTAGAGTTTCTTAAAGATGATTTACCAAAACTTTTAAATTCGATAGAATTTGGAGCTATCCGAACCAGAGAAATTGCTGGGAGTTTAAAAGACTTTGCCCGTCTTGATGGAAGTGATGCACAGCCAGTGAATATACACCCCTGTATTGACAGCACTTTATCGATTCTTAACAGTCGGTTAAAACAGAACATTAAAGTCGTTCGCAACTACGGTGATATTTTTGCGATCGCAGGTTATATGGGATTACTGTACCAGGTGTTTATGAATCTTTTAAGCAATGCTATTGACACTTTAGAGGAAAAATTAGCTGTCAATTCGCAATTTCAACCTGAAATTACCATAACAACCGAAATTTACGAGCAAAATTGGATTCTTGTGCGAATTGCAGATAACGGTCTGGGCATTCCCTTAGAAAATCAGAGTAAAATATTTGAAACATTTTTTACAACCAAACCCCGAGGCGTTGGTACTGGGTTGGGTTTAGCCATTACTCATCAGATTGTAGTGGAAAAACATGGTGGCAAAATCACTTGCAAGTCGGAATTAGATAAAGGTACTGAGTTTACTATTTCTTTACCAATTCATTCTCAATGAGAGCGGATTACATCTCGCAAGGTATTTAGCAATGTCCTAGCTGTGAAAGGTTTTGGCAAGAAGTCTTGGCATCCAAGACTTTTCTTTTGAGCTGTTGTCCAATTGCTCATCAGCCCGCTCGTTGCAATAATTCGTACCTGTGGATTCATGCGTTGCAACGTGAGAATTGTGGTGGAACCATCCATACCGGGCATCATCAGGTCTATCAACACCGCGCTGATTTTACCCTTATACTGAGCGTAGAGTGCAAGTGCCTCAATTCCATCACTGGCAGTTAAAACGTTGTAATTATAGCTCTCCAGGGTCGTTTTAGCAATCTCGCAAATTGTGGTTTCATCATCTACCACCAAAATCCATTCGCCACGACCGTGAGGTAAATCTACATCAGTTACTGCTGGAGTTTCCGTAACTTGGCTACTTGGCAAATACATCTGAAAGCGACTTCCTTTTCCTACCTGGCTGTACACATTCACAAAACCACCGTGTTTTTTAATAATACCCATGGCAGTGGAAAGCCCTAATCCAGTCCCTTTACCCAATTCTTTAGTAGTAAAAAAAGGATCGAAAATGCGGTCTATAATTTCTGGTGGAATGCCTGTTCCGGTATCCGCAATAGTCACTACAACGTAAGGACCTTCTTTAGCATCGACATACATTCGAGCATAGTTTTCGTCAATCCAAAGGTTTTCGGCGCTAATGTTGAGCGTACCGCCATTAGGCATAGCATCACGAGCATTGACACAAAGGTTCATCAATACCTGATGAAGTTGAGTAGCATCTGCACAAACAGTCCAAAGATCTGACGCTATGTGAGTTTGAGTTTCTATGGATTTTGGGAAAGTTCGTTGAGCCACCTGGGTGACATCTAAAAGTAAATGCCGAATCTGGACAACGGTATAACTCCCTTCCACTCCTCGACTAAACGACAAAATTTGCTTGACTAAATCAGCACCACGCTTACTGCTATCTTCCAACATCCTCAATAATTGCTGAGTGTTCTCATCAAGGTTGGGAAATTTGAGAGACAGTAATTGGGCAACTGCTAAAATGGGAGTGAGGATATTGTTAAAGTCGTGAGCGATTCCGCTAGCGAGAGTACCCAAGCTTTCTAACCTTTGAGTTCGGAAAAATTGTGCTTCGAGTTGTTTTTTTTCAGTAATATCAGTACTGACAGTGAGAATAAATTTAAGGTTGCCAACTTCATCAAGTACAAGTGTCCAGCGACTTTCGACTATAATATTTTTGCCGTCTTTTGTGACTTGCTGCAATTCACCTTGCCATTGACCCTCTTTGGCTAACGTTGTCTGTATTGCTTCAAATTGGGGCAAAGTTTCCTCAGATTCGTACAGAAGTTCGGTAGCACGCTTACCAAGGGCTTCTGCTGCTTCCCATCCATACAAGCGTTCGGCACCTTTATTCCAGAATAAGAAGTGGTACTCCAAATCTTGAACAAAAATTGCGTCAGTTGTAACATTTAACAACGCAGCTTGTTCGCGGATTTGTTGTTGTGCTTCCTGTAAAGCTCGTTCTGCACTGTGCCGTTTGTGCCGCTCAATAGCCTCCCGCAACTCTCTCTCCACTGCGGGTACTAAGCGAGTTAGATTACCTTTTATTAAGTAGTCATGCGCTCCTGCTTTCATTGCAGCAACGGCAATATCCTCTCCAATTGCGCCGGAGACGATAATAAATGGTAAATCTACCTTCCGACTCTGGAGAAGTTTAAGAGCTTCTGGGGCGCTGAAAGCAGGCATATTATAGTCTGCAATTACGATATCCCATGGTTGGCGATCGAGAGCTGCACGCATTGCAACCGGAGTATCTACTCGAACATAGTCCAGAGTATAGCCACCCCGACGCAATTCTCTTAAGACCAAGAAAGCATCATCTTCCGAATCCTCAACAATGAGAACGCGTAGGTGAGAGATCATCTTCGCCAACTCCTTAAATAGCCGTCATAAACTGCGTACACCAGAACGGATGAAATTTATTGATTTTCCCCCTGCTCCATGCGCCCTGCCCCCTGCTCTTTCAAGTCAGGTGGTGGTTCATTTATCAAGAGCCAATACATCCCCAATTGACGGATTGCCTCTGAAAACTGAAGAAAATCCACAGGTTTGCGGATGTAACTGTTGCATCCCAGGCTGTAGCTATCGAGCATATCCTGTTCTTCGTTAGAGGTGGTTAGAACCACCACGGGTAGCAATTTAGTGCGTTCATCTTCTCGCAAACGGCGCAAAACTTCTATGCCATCAACACGAGGCAGTTTTAGATCTAGTAAAATCACCGTAGGCTTGACGCTAATATCCCGTTCGGCATAAATGCCAATGCCAAACAAGTAATCCAAAGCTTCAACCCCGTCATGAGCCACCACGATCTCATTGCTGATATGACTGCGTTGAAGCGCTCTGATTGTCAACGCTTCATCATCCGGATTATCCTCCACTAAAAGAATTGTTTTGTGATTCTCGCTCATTTCTTTACCCCCTCTGCGACTAATGTGAAGTAAAAAGTAGCTCCCTGTTCCACTTCTCCTTCTGCCCATACCCGACCACCATGGCGATATACAATGCGATAAACTGTTGCTAGTCCGATCCCATTGCCTGGAAAGTCGTTCATATTGTGCAACCTCTGGAAGGGTCCAAATAACTTGTTGGCGTAGGTCATATCAAAGCCCGCACCGTCATCTCGAACAAAGTATACTGGGATGCTGCTTTCGCTGGACATCACTCCAAACTCAATCCGTGCTTGAGTATGCTTGGAGGTAAATTTCCACGCATTATTCAGTAAATTCTCTAACAACACTCGCAGTAGATGATTATCTCCTTGGGCTGTTAGTCCTGTTTGAATTACAAACTCTACTTTCCGTTGTGGCTGGTTTTGCTGTAGATCGGTACAAATATCACTCGCTAACCGACTCAGATCTACAAGTTCCAAACACATATCGCTGCGCGTGACACGAGATAGGTTAAGGAGATCGTCGATCAATTGCCCCATCCGTTGAGTGGCTGCCCGAATTCGCCGCAAATGGTCTTGCCCATTTCTGTTCAGCATATCGTAGCAATCTTCTAGCAAAGCTTGACTGAAACCATCAATACTGCGTAAAGGAGCACGCAAGTCATGGGAGACAGAATAGCTAAAAGCCTCCAACTCTTTATTGACTGCTTGTAGTTCAACGATCGCTCGTTGCAGATCCTGGTTCACCAATTTAACTGATTGCTCTGCTTGCTGGCGTTCTACCACTTCTGCCTGTAAGTCAGCCAAAAGTTCTGCATGCTGGAGGGCTACTCCTAAATGACTGGCTATTTGAGTGGCGAACTCAATTTCTGTTGCTTGCCACTCTCGCGGTTTACTGCACTGGTGAATACAAAGCAATCCCCAAAGATTCTGACCCTGTAATAGCGGCACTACTAAGTTTGCTCGGATCTGAAATTGGGCAAGAATCTGGATGTGACAGTTGCTCAGCCCATAATTGTAAATATCTGCCACTGCCTGAATTTGGCCTTGTTGATAATGAACTGCAAATTGGTCTCCAAAGCAGTGGTCGTGGATTTTTTGCGCCATAGCTGACCCAAAAGCTCGATCTACATCTTCAGAAACAAATTCTCCATCATTCCAGCCTGAGTTTGGGTAGAAGCGAAACATCCCTACACGATCTGCTTTCAAGAGTTGGCGAACCTCAGTCGCTGTGGCTTGAAAAATCTTGTCCGTATTTAGAGGTTCCCGCAGACGAGTAATCACCCGGAACAATGCTTTGTGTTGCTCTACGAGGAAATGTGCTCGATCGATCTCTTGCTGCAATTGTTGAAATTCTTCCGCCAGAATCTGCTTGAGCATTTGAAATGCTGCTTCATCTCGACATAAGTTTTGCAACCTTGCCAATATCACTGGATTCATGAGACAGCTAGTTAGTCAAGAAATTTTTGAAACCCTCAGCAAAACAGTTAAGTCAGCATTCGTTAGAGAGATGCCTGGAATGTTACAAGCACAAAGGTAGAGGTAAGGAGGGCTTGGGATGCGAGTACATTAGTTTTTTAAACATCATTACATAATATCGCATAGTTTTCACATTCTTAAGCTTCTACCTAACAAAATAGCCAAACTGTACTGGTTGCAAACATTTTAGGAGAAAACAGCAACCAATATCTCGCACCTTTGTGGTGAAGAATTAAATCAGTCCTAAAAGCCGAGTCGTAGAATCTTCTTGAGGTTGTGCTGGTGCTGGTTTGACGACAACTCGACCATTTTCAACAACAGTCACAGTGCAAGTTTTTGATGTACACTTACTGTTGTTGGCTGAAGCATCAGCGCATTGCTTGTGAAGCTGAATATTTTGCTCCTGTTGTTGATTCAGGGTAACCGCACAACAAGCAGAGGTTGTTAAGGGCATAAGCAGTACTTTTAACTCTATATATTAATTATTCCCCAATTAAGTTATAATAATGTACGTTTCCCACTACAAGAAACTACCTCTGAGTCTTTTATCTTCCGGTGACGACTCCACACATTCCCCTGGGTACAGGGTGAATGTGGGCTTCTTAAGAAATTAGGAAGTACGTCATTAGCCTAGGTGGTTCGTTACGCAAGAAATCACCACGTTTAACCAGAATATATAGGTACTTCAGAATACAGAGAGTAGCGTCTCGATCCCTAGTTCTGAACTCTACGACCAGTGATTAAACATTTCTACAGGAAGAGGAAAAGTGTTGCTGGTATAAAACCTGGATAAACATTGGCAAAGGGAACCACGCTGTAAGGCGATTACCTGTTTATTAGGAATACAAATCATGAAAGTCTACGTTGTCAACAAACACGGCAAACCGTTAATGCCTACGACTCCCCGTAAAGCTCGGTTGCTTTTGAAGGAAGGGAAAGCCAAAATTTATTGTCGCGCTCCATTTACCATTCAATTAATTTATGGTTCTAGTGGTTATACTCAACCAGGAAATTTAGGGATTGATGCAGGTTATCAAAATATTGGGTACAGTGTAGTCAACGAGAAAGAAGAATTAATTGGTGGTGAAGTTCAGATGTTAAAAGGTGTGTCTGAACGATTGACAGAACGAAAAAAATACCGTCAGCAAAGAAGAAATAGAAAAAGATATCGTGCGCCAAGATTTGATAATCGTAGGCGTAAAGACAATTGGCTAGCACCAAGTATTCAGCACAAACTAGATACTCATCACAAAATCATTGATAAAATTCAGAAAATAGTTCCAGTCAAAAAAATTACGATTGAAGTAGCTAGTTTTGACATTCAGAGAATAAAGGATGCTGAAATCCAAGGTGTGGGTTATCAACAGGGAGAAAAATATGGCTTTGATAATTTACGTGAATACATTTTGCACAGAGATGGGCATAAATGTCAAAACCCCAATTGTAAAAATAAAGATGTCAATCCAATATTAGAAGTACATCACTTAGGGTTTTGGAAAGAAGACAGAACAGATAGACCTGCCAACCTGATTACCTTATGTAATAAATGCCATGCATCCAAAAATCATAAAAAGAGTGGTTTCCTTTGTGGATGGGAGCCAAAGCTGAAGTCATTTAAAGGTGAAACCTTTATGACAACAGTTAGATGGCGTTTGACTAATGATGGACGATATAGTTCAACTTATGGCTACATCACCAAAGGCATTAGAAGAGAATTTAAAATAGAAAAATCTCATCACAACGATGCATTTGTTGTTGCAGGTGGTACTATTCAGAAAAGAGTAGAATCATTAATCCTAGAACAAATTAGGCGAAATAAGCGCTCGATGGAGCAGTTCTATGATGCCAAATATATTGATAGTAGAGACGGCTCAACTAAATCTGGTTCGGAATTATCCTCAGGTAGGAGAACTCGCAACAAACAAAAAAATGGTGAAAACTTGAGACTTTACCGGAAACACAAAGTATCAAAAGGGCAACGTCGAATTAAAAAATACCGTTACCGATACCAACCCAAGGATTTAGTTCAATTTGAAGGTCAGGTATACGAAGTTATTGGAATGCAAAACTTAGGTACTGGTGTGAAGTTGAAAAACTATCCTGGTGTCAAAAATAAGGTGGTTAACGTTAATAAAGTCAATCCTGTTAAAAGGAGATCTGGTTTATGTCAAATCGTGCCGTAATTGGCAATTCCTCATCGACTTCACTCCCGCGTTAACCTACGGTTAACATAAGTCGGAAGTCAATTCGTCATTGCCCCAAGATTCATCTCATCATTCCTCTGAGTACAGAGTGAATGAGAGGCTTCTCTTGGATTAAGCTAACCGTGCTTAATATTTAGAAAGAGTTTGTAGTCCATAATAACAAAATTACGAATTACGAATTACAAATTACGAATTATGCGGGATTAATTTATGCTTCAATTTCAACCCCCTGGTTTTGGTCAGAAAGTCATCAATACATCCTTGGGGTTTATGGTTTACTACACCCAAACGGCTGTACCCTGGATAACGTCCGAGATTGAAGATTTACCAACCCTTGTTTTTCTGCACAATTTTGGTGGCGGGGCTTCTGCCTATGAATGGTCTAAAGTTTACCCGGCGTTTGCAACGACTCACCACATATTTTCTCCCGACTTAATTGGTTGGGGTGAATCGGCTCATCCCGTGCGGGATTATCAAGTTAAAGATTACCTGAGTATTTTAGCTGAGTTTATCAGACAAACTTGTCCCACACCCGTGACAGTGGTTGCATCTTCATTAACAGCAGCTTTAACGATACGTCTTGCCATTGCCCAACCTTTTTTATTCCAAGCACTGTATTTGGTATGCCCATCAGGATTTGATGACTTTGGACAAGGTGCGGGACGCAGGCTACCCCTGCAAATCATCAATACACCTCTGTTAGATAATTTAATTTACATTTTAGGTGCAGAAAATGAGTTGGCTGTACGCAATTTTTTGCAAAGTTTTCTCTTTGCAAATCCACAGCGTGTTTCTCAAGAGATGGTACAGGCTTACTTAGCTTCTGCACAACAGCCTAATGCTAAGTTTGCAGCATTGGCATTTTTACGGGGAGACTTATACTTTGATTTGAGCTTGTATATTCAACAACTGACCATTCCAACGGTGATTTTTTGGGGAGAAGAAGCACAGTTTACAAGTATTAAGTTGGGAGAGCGTTTGGTCAAGTTAAATCCTACTTCAATTCGGGGTTTTCACGCGATCGCAGATGCAGGAGTCTTGCCCCATCTAGAAGTACCAGAGATAGTGATTGGTTTGCTACAGCAATACTTGTAGTTTATATTACATAACTACTGATGCACGAGATTCAGCAAACCTTCAATTACAATAGGTTAAAGTTGTTGTAATTTTGGGATAGAGGGATGAGAGTTTGGCTGGCTTGCTTTCTGGTACTGTTTGCTTTAGCAGAGTTTTTCGACTGGATCAAAGAATTTCAGTTGCCTCTACCTATATATATTCTAGGGGGGGCATTTTTAGCTGTTGCATCCAACTACGACAAACTTTTTGAATCCTACTTTAATAATGCGATTGGTGAAGCAACTTTAGAACAGTCTCCCCAACCCCACTTAGATGCGTCACCTGAATACCCTTATTCTATTTCCTCTAAGAATTCTCCTGCTCTTCACAATTCTCAAAAATCTGAAACAGAAAGTTAAACGAAATTTCTTTACAAGTCAGCTTTGCGATCGGGTGATACTAGCCACATCAAGTGCAGAGACGCTATGTGCTAAGTATATGGCTTCAGTTCCTATGGAATGGGCTAGTTCACAAATGACTATCCTTCTATTCGAGGATTGACAATCCCCACAAGTTCCTCAAATTGTTGTCCTAACTTTAAAGTTGACCAACCCCAATTCACCCCAGTCAAACGGCGAATTGGTTTCTTTCCTAGGAACTGATATGGAATATCTTTACTATTTAGCGAATACTAGCCTCACACTGCGGCTCATTGAATTCCTACGTGGCAAACCTCAAATCCCTGTCAGCTTTATCACTGTAATTAGTCAAATTGATGGTTGGGTGATCAAAATTAAACTGAAATCTCTCATTAATCCCCAGCTAGATGGAGACATCAAGGCATTCTTGAATGAATTAGGCATTCCTCACTCACCGTCAAAGCGCGTCAGCATGGCTTTGGAAAGTTTGGCAGCTGGACACTCTCCAGTTAATGTTATGCATAAATACCAAGTTGCTGTCGTTTCTCATGGCAGTCCGCAACGCGAGGACATTGAAGCATTCCGACAACAGTTTATCAACGGGTTGGGCTACTGTCCTCCAACCCTGGTTTGACTCGGTTTTGTGTCGTAATTAGCGTCAATATTATCTTATCTTGGAGGGGAAAACAAAACACACCTCTGTTTAAGATGTCCGGTAACCCCTATACGTGGTTGGAACAATCTCTAGAAACCATTCACCGAGCTGACTGGTATCGTACTGTACAAACTATCCAAAGTCGCCCTGGTGCGACAGTTCTTTTGGAAGGACGAGAGGTGATAAATTTTGCTAGTAATGATTATTTGGGACTAGCAGGTGACGATCGCCTCGTAATGGCAGCAGCAGCAGCAGTAAAAGAATTTGGTACTGGTAGCACGGGTTCGAGGTTACTTAGCGGACATCGCCAACTGCATAGAGATTTGGAACAAGCGATCGCATCCCTCAAACAAACAGAGGATGCAGTAGTTTTCAGTTCGGGTTATTTGACGAACTTAGGCGTTATCACAGCGCTAGTGGGCAAGCGAGATTTAATTTTATCCGATCAATACAACCATTCCAGTCTAAAAAATGGGGCAACCCTCAGTGGTGCTGCCATCATAGAATACCGTCACAGTGATGTTGAAGATTTAAAAACTCAATTGAGTGAACATCGGCAAAACTATCGACGTTGCCTAATTCTTAGCGATAGCGTCTTTAGCATGGATGGCGATTTGTGTCCTTTACCTGCAATCTTAGAACTAGCTGACCAATTTGGTTGTATGTTGCTTTTAGATGAAGCCCATGCCACAGGAGTGCTCGGAGACACGGGTGCGGGTTGTGTTGAACATTTTGGGTGTAGTGGAAAGCAGTTAATTCAAATTGGCACTTTAAGTAAAGCTTTGGGTAGTTTGGGCGGTTATGTAGCAGGAAGTGCAACTTTAATCGATTACTTGAGAAACCGCTCCCCAAGTTGGATTTATACTACAGCACTGTCACCTGCTGATACTGCAGCAGCGCTAGCAGCAATAAAAATAGTGTTGGAGGAACCGCCACGTCGCATCCAGTTGTGGCAGAACGTTGCTTATCTCAAACAATTCATGGAACGACAGATTCCCCACTTGAAATTGCTACCTTCTGAATCACCCATCTTGTGCTTTCAGTTGCCCAATGCAGCCGATGCACTGAAAGTAGGAGAGCATCTTAAATCTTATGGCATTTTTGCTCCTGCTATTCGTCCCCCTACCGTTCCCACCAGTCGGATACGGATTTCTGTGATGGCAACTCACAAAGTCGAACATATCCAGAAATTAGTAGAAGCTTTGACAGTGACCAGTGACCAGTGACCAGTAACCAGTGACCAGTGACCAGTGACCATATTTTTCTATTATTGCAAAATATTGGTTAATAATAGAAAGGCGTTTTTTGAACAAATAAATTCACATAATCAGTGTGATTGAAATCACACCATAATATGATTTCATGTGTTCCAAGAAATAACAATAAAGTTATTAGCTTGTTAAAAAAGCTTGTGTAGAAATTATTTATAAAGTTAACTTTAAACTTGGTGTCAGTAGGTCAAAATTGACTTTATAATTGGCACTTTACTTCCAAAGCCTTACGTAGCAGTAATTTGACAAAACTTTTTTAAGTAAAAATACTTATGAATTTAAAGCTATAATTAATTTAGTTAAAAATAAAAATCTAGAAAGCTTTATTTTCAGTCGCAAAATAGTGAACTATATGAAATAAACTTTATATTTCTGAAAAAACAAATTTTTTTATACGGATACAAAATATTAAAAATGCTACACTATATTTATGAAGCTAGCTTTAATTTATACATTCTTTTTAAAGATTTATATGGAAATTCATGTAAATCCGGAAACAGAATCTGCATAATTGGATCAAGAAATGTGAAACCAAATATGAACGCTTACTCACAAAAAAACAGCAGGTTACCTGCAAATAATTTATTTATAAGGAAAAAATACACATGAATAATATATTTGTTCATCTGTTTAGTACATTTGTTTTTTCAGTATCTACATTAGCTGTTATGTGTAATGTTTCAATAGCACAAGAGGCTACAGCAACTCCTCAAGAAAAAACAGCACAAAAGATTTGTGCCTTTGATACGGTAGAAAATTTGTTGCCTCCTATACAAAGCCAGCAGATCCCGTCCACACTTGCTTACCTTGCACAACAAGGCTTTACAGAGAACGCTGACGGTTCTTGGTCTTGTTATGCAAGCGATCCTCGGAAGCAAGGGCGCTACTACACTCTCTTAAAGGTTCAGCAAGTAGATGGAAAGCTAGTAGCCACTTCCTTTTTAGAAGAAGGCAGTCTTATGGAGGGACAAGAAAACCGCAGCTTGGAGCTATTTATGCTCCTCATTCAAAATCATACGAAAGCAAAACAGGCGAATCTCCAGAGTATTCAGAGGTATATAGGAACTTTTATTTCTTTAATCAAAGAAGGTAAGGTACAAGCCTCACCTCGTGGCTATCTCTTCGATCAACCCAATCGTGCATTTGTTCTATACCACCCTGTTAAAGGGGAAAAACTTAAGGGTACGGGAATCACAATCAATATTAATTCCCCCCAAAATCTAAATTCTTCCACAGTCTCTTCAACTGGATCTTAATTGCTTAATAGAGGTGAATGTCCTTGAAACAGTCAACAGTTAAATCAATCGCTTTTGCGGTCTCATCGTTAGCAGCAGTCGTGACTGCACCCCAAGAAGCCTCAGCCGAGCTAAACGTTGGACCTTATGGAATTCAAAATGGTTTAGAAGGAAGTTATCTCCAATACCAACTTTCCGGACAAGACTTAAGCAAAATGCAAGGCATTGCTGAATGTAGTGTGGGATTTGGTCCTTCCTGTAACAAAACGGGAGCCATACTCCAGCAATTAGTGGAATCTAATAACGGACCTAATGCTCGCCAATTGGTTATGCGTGCAGCCGGGGGAGAAGAGAATTTCCGCCTATTTGCAAGTCATTATGGCAACAAGCCCGAACGTCTCGAACAGATTCCCTTCGCCTCATTTTGGCAAGATGATAACCCTTTCATCATGGATGGGCATCGATACCTTTTGGGATATGCAGCTGGCAGAGAACCCGTACAGGGTCTGGGACAGATTACCAAGAAATTTTACTGGGCACCCTTGCAGGGAAAAGATGATTCTTTAAGTCCTCGCAATGGATTGTTGAATCTCAAACAATCCTATGGACGTTTGTTGATGGAGGAAGCCGCTAAAATCCCAAATCTTAAGCAGCAGTTTAAAGCTTTAGGGCTAGAACCACAAGCAGAAAATTATTACTGGACGCGCATTTCTCATGCAATGCATGCTTTAAACAGTGGAGATGAAGTGCAGCTCCAACAAAACCTTCTCCAAGTTCTCTCCATGCCTTACTTTGGTGAAGGTGGTGGCGAAAACATGGGGCGTCCACCTTTAATTGACACATTAATTGCTTCAAATGATGGAGAAGGTCTATTAGGAGACGTTGTTGACTTCCCGTCTTCGGTAGTGACATTAGATCCAGATTTAGGAGGAGAAGTTGTTTCTTTCCTATCCGCAGGAGAAGTTGTTAAACAAGGTGGTGGTTTTAATTACACATATTTACTTGGGTTGCTAGCTCTACTTCCTTTTCTATTGGGAGGCGCTGGAGATAACTCTTCTGGGACAGCGACTAATTTTATTCCTACACCCGATGTTAGCCAACCTCCTGGAGAAACAACGCCTCCTGTAGGAACTCAAACTCCTGGAGAAACAACGCCTCCTTTAGGAACTCAACCTCCTGATGTAACTATACCTCCAGTTGTTACCCAACCTCCAGAGGTGAAGCAGGTTCCAGAACCATCAACAGTAATACCTTATGTGTTGCTGGGTCTTATCATGTTTGTTTTTACTCAAAAACAGTGGCGCATACAAGCAAAAGGTTAAGTCTTCGTTTGAGTGTTTATAAATAAATCTTCAGCAGTTAATCTATCATTAGTCGCATCTGTCATTCGGACAAACTACCGTTCGGGTGACATTTCAATGGAAAAACCCCAGCAATCAAGCCAGGGTGAGAATGGGAAGCCCAAATGTCGATCAAAGTTTTTGATAGCGAAATCCACTCGTTTTAACCAGCTGCAAAAGCAACCAGAACTAAAGTCGTGACAAGTAACGTAGCAAACACGCCTTGAATAACATATTGACGCTGCTCCCAAATAGCGGGGTATTCAGCAAATTGCATTTTTGGCTCGGTTGGGTAGTTATTGAGGATACCGTCTTCGTTAACAGTGGTATACATAGCTCGTTTCCTTGTTTATTATCTTATGTAAATAAATATAACAATATTGTTACAAAACATCAAGAGTACTTGACGTAGAAAAATAAATAGTATCCATAAGAGGAGCTAATCTTTAGGGCTAGAACCGAACAGTATTGATATCTCTTGTGGTACGGGCGTCTCGCCCGTCAGCAGGAAGGGCAGGCACCCGTCAGCAGGAAGGGCAGGCGAGGACGCCCGCCCCACAAGATGGAGAATTTATTTCTTGGAAGTCCCTAGCTTAATCTGACACAAGCATCCTTGGCGATCTGCGATTAAGCTACACATGACCGAAAAAGTAATCACTCTAATTGTCCCAATTTAGCTATAATATCCCGGTTGACTTTGATGTAGCCCCGATCAATGTGGGTAAAGTATGAATTCAACTGCTGATGGGCTTTAGGCAGTGCGTGGAAAGGAATTGATGGATATAAATGGTGCTCTGCGTGAAATGGCATATTCCACATTAAAAATCGCACAGGCCATAAGGTCAGTGTTACCCGCGTATTTGTCAAAGGATTAGCGTCAAGCGAGCAATTTGTGTGTTCTCCCAGTAAAATAAAACGCAGAATAGGTTGACCTATAATTAGTGGCAGCAGCCAATAAAGCACAAACCAAGGTTGCTTGAATGTGACTGAGAGAGCGATCGCAGCTGCATAGACAGCTAATTGCCAACGGGTGGAGCTAATGACTTCGGCTCGGTTAGCAACTGGTATAAATGGGCAATCGTCAAGTTGACCTAGAGCAACGCGACAATGCCCGCGTATTTTGTCCACCCACCAAGGTAAACCACTCAGTACCAAGAGATATTCACCCCAGTTGCGTGGTGTGAGGTCGGTCAGTTCCGGATCTTTGCCAGGAACCCGAGTATAAAGGTGATGCCATTTGTGGTAGTGCCGATAGAAAGTGCTGTTATAAAAAGAGAGTACTCCCGCACACCAAGCCACAACCTCATTCAAACGATTGTTAGCAAAAGCAGTTCGGTGAACACCTTCGTGCATCGGTGCAAACATGGACGCAATACTAAAGCCATAAATAGCCAGTGCTGGTATCGCCACTAACCAATTGCAAGAGTTTGTTGCCCAGAGGTAGCCACTGCATCCGAGGATAGTCAGATGTCCAGTTAAATGAACCAGCCCAGCAGTGTTGGAGCGATCGTTCAAAATACTTAATTCTTTTACACTCAGAATCTGACGGGCGTTGGGAAGTTTTTGGGCTTGACTATCTAATAATTCAGGTTGAATAATTGCATCACCAAACATAATCAAAGTTTAATAGAAGGATTAACGACAAAAAAATGGACGTATGTAGAGTCGTCACGAAATATTGACTAATGATTGGAAATTGCCCCTGAGTTGTTCGGTTATACGACTTTCATCAATATACAAATGAGTATAACCTCATAGGTAATAGTCAATGCCAGTCCTCAAATGTGTCAGTCGCTCTTGAAAGGGGTGAAAACTTGTGTACCAATGGATCTTGCCGAGTCTGAGCGAAATATTAGTTAACAGTCAACCCGGTGCAACTGAATGCTCATCTGTCAAAGCCGAACAGCAATGGCGTGTAAGCATAGCAGCGACAGAACAACTGCTGTTAAAGAGTTTGGCAACAATTTCCCCTGAAATTAGCCAAGGATTAGTCTTATCAGGACCTGCACCCATACTTAGTGAACCAAAACTGGCTCAAAGCTTGCAGAGAGTCACTTTTACAGCGAAGCCGTTTAATCCTTTGGCTCTTATGCCCTTTGGAATGGCTGCTACTATGGCTGTAGTAGATGAAACTGCTTATCAGGAAACTATTTTACCTTTACTAGAAGCAGATCCACTCACTGGAGAGCAGTTTTGCTTAGTTTTTACAGAAAATTTTAGACTAGTGCTGGTTTTAGCAGAATATAAAAACGGTAATAAAACTTTTTGTTTTTCATTTGATTCTGAAGTTGTCGAACAAGCATGGCGAGCATTGGGTGCGCGAGTCATGTTAAGTAATCCTGACTTGTTTGCTGATTTAGAAGAAATAGTACAAAAATATTATCCAAGCCAGCCGGACTACCGCACGGTTATGGAGTTTAGCCGCTTGTTGCTAACACATTTACCAGAACCACAAGAACAGGTAGAAAGTGTTTCTCCCCCTCCCCCTATCTCCGCTTCCCCCTCTCCTTCTCCTTGCCACCGTAGCGATGTAGAATTGTTGCAAGCATTTGCTCATGAAGTCCGTACACCACTGACAACCATCCGCACCATAACGCGTCTGTTATTAAAACAGCGCGATTTACCTTCTAACGTTATCAAGCGTTTAGAACTTATCGATCGCGAATGTACCGAGCAAATCGATCGCATGGAGTTATTGTTTAGAGCAGCAGAACTGGAAACATCCGCTTCTGAAAAATCTACTAACGCCCAGCTGACAGCAATGTCTTTGGATCGAGTCTTGCAGCAAAGTATCCCCCGTTGGCAACAAGCAGCAGACCGGAGAAACTTAACTTTGGATGTTGTTCTACCTCAAGAACTACCAATGGTGGTCAGCAATCCCAATATGTTAGATCGAGTGCTGACAGGGTTAATGGAAAACTTTACCCGCAGTTTACCTGCAGGTAGCCATATTCAAGTGCAAGTTATTCCCGCAGGCGACCAACTGAAGTTGCAATTATTGCCCCTACCCCTAATGGCAAATAATGATAAAACTTCCACCTCCCCATGTACTCCACCGATCCGAAAAGCTCTCGGTCAACTGCTGATGTTTCAACCGGAAACAGGTACAATTAGTCTGAACCTCTATGCAACCAAGCATTTGTTTCAAGCTATTGGTGGCAAATTAATTGTCCGCGAACGTCCCCGTCATGGCGAGGTCTTGACCATCTTTCTGCCATTGGAAGTTAATGGTCAACAGAATCCTCCTCGCTCCCCCTGTCAGGCAATGGGAGTTATTAACTGATTGTTTTCAGAAGCAATAGCAAACTGCACTGTAAAAGTAGAACCTTCATACAGCTTACTTTTGACAGAAATAGAGCCACCGCTACGCGATAGCAACAGTTGCACCATTGTTAAACCTAAACCAACTCCACTAGAATCGTCTATGGCAACTGAGCGGACTCGGTAAAAGCGGTCAAAAATTTTAGAAATTTCACTTTCGGCAATACCAATACCAGTATCGCGAAATTCTAATTGAACGGACTCGTTGTGAACTCGTGCTCGCACCCAAACTTCTCCTCCGTTGGGAGTAAACTTGATACTGTTGGAAAGTAAGTTAATTGCGATTTGTCTCAACCCACCACTAACGCACCAAACAGGTGGAATGTCTGTAGGTACAGTGTAGGCTAACATAATACCTTTTTCTTTAGCTATGGGTTGATAAGTACTCACGACTCCAGGTACAAGTTCTGCAAGGCGTACTGGTTCTAGTGGCAGTCTTTCCAATTGGCGTTCTAGCTGCACTAAGTCCAATACACCACATATCAAAGCATTTTGGCGATCGCATTGAGTATTGAGCATTTGTAAATAACGCTGTCGTTGGGGGACTTTTAAATTGGGGGAATTTAAAAGCGAGAGAGCTGTTTTCATATGTGTTATTGGTGTACGCAACTCTTGACAAACATGGCTCAAGCATTCATCTTTGAGTTGCGCTGTTTCATGAAGTTTTCGATTTTGTTGTTTTACTTTAATCAGACGCTTTGTTGTTATTTGACGGTTCATTCTATCTTGATGCTGAATCTGTTTTGTCAAAAGTTGATTGATGAGATTTGGCTCAGAAATTGGAGGACAAATCAGATTGGTAGAAACTAGTGAGGGCGAGTGAGGTACTATTGATTGTTTTAATCGATCTAAGACTTGCTGAATGACTTTTCCATCGAAAGAAGTTATAGCAGGTAAGAGAAAATTTTTTCGGCTGTTCGCCTTTCCTGGTGTCAGATTTTTACGTCTTTTTAAAGGTCTATAAGCTAAAATCAAGCTACAGAACTTTGGTGATAACACCATGACAAAGTATTCTCGCCGCAGCTTGCTATTTGGTAAGCTTTCTACTTGAATATACGAGGATACAGATTCAGAAAACGCGGAAACTCGATCCAAAATATTGGTTGTCTCCGTGTCGTCTTCTTTATCAGTCAGTTCAATTTTGTTAATAGATATAGCATTAGATATTCCTTGCTGATAATAACGTTGAATTTCTGAGTACCAAAGTTTTCCTGGTGGTAGCTTTACCCATAATGTAGCTGCAATCTGTTGTTCAATTAGCAAATCAATTTGTGACCTCACCATTGATAGTAAAGTCCCAAGACCCAGAGACAGTGGTTGGGGAGGTGCTTCCACACTTAAAGCCAACTGATATACAGACAGATCCTGAGGTAAAGAAACATTCATGAGTAAAGCCTTTTAAGGATGAACTGAAGGCAAAAGCAATAAAGTTTAAGGTAAAGTAAGGACACTTTTGTCAAGTCTGAATGAAGTTTGATATCTCCCCCGGTTGAAACATGGGGGATTCTACATGGATGTGACTCCGTGGGCTAAAACCACACTCCGTAACTTTGTACGAAATGTGTTCTTTAGATCGCAGAATAAATCATACCGATGCGGGGCTATCAAAGACCCTCTACCCACCTTGACTAAGACAAGTCCTAGCTGTGTGGCTACTTTCTTCATGATGTTGGCTGCTCCATTGCAGTCAGCATTGATTAAAAAACCTTTCTTGGTTTTGTAAAGACCACGCTCAATTCTTTCTCCTGAAGGCTTCCATCCGTCGGGTTTTTCACCGTATTTCGGTAGGAAATCATCATCCAGAAATGAACTCTTGGAAGTGTAGCTCTCTTCAGTAATGGTTAAAACAATTCCGGACTCTGGACAAAGTTGTTTTAATCTTTCAATAAGTCTACCAGTCGGAATTGGTACAAAATTTTGGTTCCCACGTTTGTTCATGTTAGAACCATTTTTTTGTCCTTCATTCCAACCAATAATAAGATTTCCAACACGATCAGCAAGGCATCGATTAATAATGAATCGGGCAGCTTTGTTAATGGCATCGCGCATCTGGTTGTTGCGTTTGCGTTGAATTCTATCGAGATTTGAATCCCAGTAAAAATCAGACTTACCATGCTTATATTTGGCAACAAGACGACAATAACCTTGATTCATTGAACGTAACTTTCTACCATCAACAATCAAGCTTTGTCCCAGTGTTGAAACACCTGTTAGCCAATTATTGCCACCGTGGTCGAAACTCCAAGCTTGTGTGTAATCAAGATTCGGATTAATCTCAATTATTTGCTTGCCATCATCAATCACCCAATCAATCCACAACTGACCGTAGCAAGGACGCACTGTCACTTCCTTAACCCAATCCGAATCAATGAATTCTGGTAAGGGTAACGCAATTTCAGTTAACAAATGTGGCTTAGTCTCTCTACTAATTGAGGGGTAAAAACAACCATCTTTATAAGTCAGTGCCTGACGTGGGAATGTAACTGATGCAAGTCCGCCACTTTTTCTATATTTTGGTAAAGATGGTCTATCAACTTCACCTTTATAGTAAGCACTAACCAATCCATTGTAAGAAGTAATTGACTCACCGACAGCTCTCAGTGTTTGCTGAGATGCTTGTGCAGCAAGAGCCTTGTAATGCGGATTGTCTTTTAAAATTTTATCTAGTTCTGGATAAGTCGTAAAACATTTGTAAGTTTTCCACCCATGTCGCAATTCATCACCACGCCAATAAGTCGTGAAAGCGTTACCCGACTCTTCAAGTCTTGAATAATGAGTTTGACGAACATGATAAAGAGCGCAATTAATCAAACTGTTAGCGTGTTTGCACTGGTCAATCCAAAACGCTGCTTCAGTATCTGTAAACCAGGCTTTAACAGGTAAAGTTTTGTACACTTTTGCGGGGGTCTTACACGTAGATCAATGGGCAACCTTGTTTAGGATATCACCTAATACCACTCCATGAGTCAGGAGGTTTGAAGGTTGCCCATTGATATGGGGACAATGCGTCGTCATCACCTTTCGTTGTTTATTATCTTAGATACTACATATAATGTCAACAACAGCCGGGAAATGGCAAAACTTTCTCAAGAAGACCACGATTACCGAAGAACCGAAAATTCTGTGTCTTCAATCAATGATCATTTTGTATTTGTCTCAAAGCGACGAAAACCTGTTCTAGTAACTGATGTGGCTAGAAGACTGCAAGAAATTATTTTTGAATTGGTACAAGAACACAACTGGAGACTCATCGCATTAGAAATTCAACCCGACCATGTACATATGTTTGTCAATGCTCCTACAGATGAAGCACCTTCACAAATTGCACTCCGGGGTGAAAGGTCGAGCGTCTCATCACTTAAGAAAAGAATTTCCAGAACTTTTAAAACTACCTGCTTTGTGGACTCCGACCTACTTTGTAGCGTCAACAGGTCAAGTTAGTATGATGATAGTTAAAAAGTATATTGAAAATCAGCGTGGTTCGTGAAACAACAGGTTAAAATCTGTTGTGTCGCGCTTCATCCCCTGGTTAAAAACACAGGGGTTCTCGCGCTCCCATTATGCCTTGATAGAGTATTTCCTCCCCTTCATTTTCTGTTCTAATGCCTTATCATCCTTTCTTTTAAAGCATCGCGTGCGTGCTCTCTGTCATCAAAGTGAATTTTTTCCGTTCCCAAAATTTGGTAATCTTCATGACCTTTACCTGCAAGCAAAACTCCATCACCTGGTTCTGCTTGTAAAATAGCAGTCCGGATAGCAGTGGCGCGATCGCCTATGACGATTGGATTAACTGTTTCTGGAATCCCTGCCAAAATATCCTGTAAAATCTTTTCTGGCTCTTCAGTTCGGGGATTATCTGAGGTGACTATTGCTACATCAGATAGATCGGCAGCAATTCTACCCATTTTCGGACGCTTGGTGCGATCGCGGTCTCCCCCACATCCAAAGACGCAAATCATCTTACCTGGGATGAAGGGACGTGAGGCTTTCAACAAGTTCTCCAAACTATCTGGAGTATGGGCATAATCAACAATTACGCTAATGTCTTGCTGAGAACTAATTTGCACCCTTTCCATTCTTCCAGGGACTCCAGGAAACTCAGTTATTGCCGATGCTACTAATTGTAAATCTAACCCCAAGTGTAAACCTGCTCCAACTGCTGCTAATAAATTTTCTAAATTGAATTGACCGACAAGTGGTGAACGAAAAGCGACTTCGCCTTTTGGTGTATGCAGCGTACCGCTCACTCCATTGGGTTCGTAGTTCAGGTCACTCATCCACAAGTTTGCATTGCGATCGCTAACACTGTAACTCCAAACCTGTTCTGAATTGAGTGATGCAATTAATCGCTGACCGTAAGAATCGTCAGCATTAATGACTCCTCGACCTTTAAGATAATTAGGGCTAAATAATAACGCTTTGGCAGCAAAGTAATCTTCCATGTCACGATGGAAGTCTAAATGGTCTTGGGTCAAATTAGTAAAAACTCCTACTTCAAACTGACAACCCATCACTCGACCCTGCGCTAGAGCGTGAGAACTGACTTCCATCACTCCATAATCGTTTCCAGCATTTATAGCTGAAGCTAACTGCTGTTGCAGTTCTACAGCAAAAGGTGTTGTGTGAACGGCAGTTTGTAAAAAATCCTTCCAACGAGTATATAGTGTACCCATTAAAGCTGTTGACAAATTGGCTTGATTGAGGAAATGTTCTATAAGGTGAGTCGTTGTGGTTTTGCCATTTGTACCCGTAACACCCACAAGTTTGAGTTTTTGTCCGGGATAATCATAAAAAGTACTGGCTAGCTGAGCACAAGCTTTAATCATGTCTTCGGCTGCGATAACGCAAGATTCTGGCGTGGGAGGATGTTTTTGTATGGCTTGGGATGAAATGACCGCAGCTACCGCACCGGAGGCGATCGCACTAGGCCAAAAATCTCCACCATCAACTCGTGTTCCTGGCATTCCAATAAACAAATCTCCCGCACCACAAGCGTGGGAATTTGTTTTCAAGCCCTGAATCTCAGCATCCATGGCTGGATGCTCGGATGTTAGTACAACATTATCAACACTCGCTAATAATTCTCGCAGTTTCATTTTATGCACCTCGTTACAAGTTTTTATTGGCTTATTCTGTACTATTTTTACGTTTCTATAAATGGTTTTAAGGAACTTCTAAAATGAAACCAAATTTTTTCTGGTAGAATGGTCTCTTGCAGGAAATAGGTGAACTTTTGTCACGCATCAATCATACATTCGCTTTTTTGGTTAAAGATTAAAGTATACACATTTCAGCTAGTAGTTCAATCCAAGTGACGACTCCACAGACTTCCGCAAAGCGGTAAGTGTGGGTGTGGCTCAAGGAAATATAAAATTTCAAACAGGGTATAGACTGTCATGACACAGAACAATGCTACCCGATTTTTGGGTATCGTCAAACAAGATCGAGCATTAAAGGAAAGACTCAAAGCCACATCTGAGCCAGAAGTTTTTATTAAAATTGCTAAAGACCGTGGCTATGACTTCACAGTTGAAGAACTGCACACTGAGCTAAGCAAGTTGTCTGAAGAAGAGTTAGCTGCGATCGTCAATCCAGGGATAGCACCCAGACAGCATATTTATCCCAGGTAATTTCTAGTAGGGTCGGCGTACTAATACAATCTAAGAGCCACTCTTCACCATGCGGGAAATTAAGGTCACTGAGATGTACCTTTTTCCCGTATTTATGCTTTAGGGCAGGTGAGACATTTATAGTTTGGGTTTTCTTGCATACATCATATCTTACCAATTGATTGCCAGAGATGCAATTGGTAGAATCTTCGTAATAAACTATGTGGTTTCAAGCGTTCTTCTAATGTTACATATTATGAACGACTTACTTGTTTAGAGCCATTTTCAGGTAAGAGACTAATAGAATTTAACTTACAGTGACTAACCTCTGCCATTTCTATCGTTTGTACCGCAAGTATCGACCTGACTTCTGAGATGGCTTTCCTAGTTCGTTCTTCTCAGTAAAGTCTATCTTATTTTTGAGACAAGGTGAGAGTCAATCGCTCTTACTCCAAAATCTTATTGAAAATATCTTTCATCAATAGAGATTTTATAGTAAGCTGTTACTCATAGTTGTTGAACTAAATTCTCAATAAAGGTAAATCAGGTAAAATGGCGATCACCTCTACAAGTCCGCTGTCGGTGGAGCAAGACCTCACCGACAATCCTTGGTGGGCTGGGAATGCAAGACTCACAAATTTATCAGGAAAATTATTAGGCGCTCACGTCGCTCATTCTGGTCTCATCGTCTTATGGGTAGGAGCTATGACCTTTTTTGAGCTAGCTCACTTTAATCCAGCAAAACCAATGTACGAGCAAGGCTTGATTTTACTACCTCACCTAGCCTCTCTGGGCTGGGGTGTGGCTGCGAGTGGTACGGTTGTTAATACTTACCCATATTTTGTCATTGGAGCTTTGCATCTCATTTCATCAGCTTTTCTAGGTTTTGGAGGTATCTTTCACTCCCTACGAGATCCAGAAATTCTCGAAGGTCGGTTTCCTCTTTTTGGCTACAACTGGGCTGATACTAACAAAATGACCACAATCCTTGGAATCCATTTGATTTTGCTGGGATTCGGAGCATTTCTTCTGGTAGCTAAAGCAATGTACTACGGTGGCTTGTACGATCCAAACATCGAAAATGTACGAGTCATTACCAATCCAACACTCAATCCAGCAGTCATTTTTGGATATCTAGTTGGTGCTATTGGAAAAAACTGGATAGCTAGTGTTGATAATTTAGAAGATGTAGTTGGCGGTCATATTTGGGTCGGTGGAATGCTGATATTTGGGGGCCTTTTCCACATATTAACGAAACCGTTTGGTTGGACGCATTCTTTATTTGTTTGGTCTGGAGAAGCCTACTTGTCTTACAGTTTAGGTGCTTTAGCGTTAATGGGCTTTATTGCTACATTCTTCGTCTCAGTCAACACAACAGTTTATCCCGAAGTCTTTTACGGACCAGCACTGGTCATTAAACAGAATATTTTGCCTTACTTTTCCTCGATCGCTCCCGATTTTGTTTCATCTAGGACTTGGTTAGCTAATACACACTTTTGGTTAGGTTTTTTCTTTTTGCAAGGTCACATCTGGCATGCACTGCGATCGCGTGGATTTGATTTCCGCAAAGGTCGCTTAAGTAAAAATGCAGTCATTCCACAGCCAGTTTAATGACATAATTTATTGTCAAAGTCACAACTCTGAGTACTAAAGTAACGCAAAAGTTTCTTAAGGAGAATAGCAAATGACAGCAGTAACTGCTGACAGCCCCTACAAGGAAATAATACCGAATGTTGGTTGGTGGGCTGGCAATTTTCGCTTAGTCAACTTATCTGGTAAATTATTAGGTGCTCATGTAGCTCATGCAGGTTTAATAGTGTTGTGGGCAGGAGCAATGACACTATTTGAGTTGTCTCGTTATAATCCTGACCTCCCAATGTACGAACAAGGATTCATCTTGTTACCCCATTTAGCAACATTAGGCTTAGGCGTAGGGGCTAGCGGACAGATTGTAGACACCTATCCCTATCTAGTTATTGGGGTAATGCATCTTATCTCTTCAGCAGTTCTAGGTGCTGGTGGAATTTATCATTCTCTGCTGGGACCAGAAGTGCTACAAGATAATCCTACCTTTGCTGGCTTCTTTGGCTACGACTGGAAAGACAAGGACAAAATGACCACAATTTTAGGGATTCACCTGACATTGCTGGGCGTCGGTGCTTTACTTCTAGTTGCCAAAGCAATGTTTTGGGGTGGGCTTTTCGATCCTGGGGCTGGTGTTGGTGGGGATATGCGAGTTATTGCTCACCCAACATTGAATCCATTTAAAATTTTTGGCTACCTTTTTGGTGCTTGGGGATCGGAAGGAATGGCAGCTGTTAATAACTTAGAAGATGTGGTTGGCGGTCACATTTGGGTTAGTTTAATCTTGATAAGTGGCGGTATCTTCCACATTTTGACCAAACCCTTTGATTGGGCGCAAAAAATTCTCCTATTCTCAGGAGAAGCTTATTTATCCTACAGCATTGGTGCTGTGGCATATATGGCTTTTTTGGCTGCTTATTTTATCAGTGTTAACAACACGGTCTATCCTGAAGTTTTTTATGGTTCACTTAAAATTTTAGACACTTCAACTGGCCATGTCTCACCTCGTGGTTGGTTAGCAGTGTTCCACTTTGTTTTTGGAGTATTGTTCCTCTTCGGTCATATTTGGCATGCCATTCACGCAAGAGCAGTAGAAGCAGGCTTTGATTTTCAAAATGGTGATATGATTCAGCCCGCTGGTAATCCTGAAGATGGCAATCTCGCAACCCCAGTCAATTCTTCTGACTTAACCTTGAATTTTCTGAAGAATTTGCCAATTTACCGTTCTGGATTGTCTTCTCTATCAAGAGGGCTGGAAATTGGTATGGCTCATGGTTACTGGTTGATTGGTCCTTTTGCAAAGTTAGGTCCACTGCGGGATTCAGAGGCGGCTAATTTAATAGGTTTGTTAGCTGCATGTGGTCTGATTGTGATTTTGACTATTGGCTTATCGATTTACGGTACTGCTTCTTATCAAGAGCAAATGCAAACAGCCTCGCAATTCACTTCAGTGAAAACAGTTCCGAGTATGCCAGAGGCTCTTCAAACTACTCAAGGATGGAGTCAATTTACCGCAGGCTTTTTGATTGGTGGAATTGGTGGAGCTATCTTCGTCTATCTCGTGTTGAATAGCCTGAATGTTTTAACTGCGATCGCGTAGCGTGCTCTGTTGCCCAACTAAGCTCTGCTTTGACCGAATCTGTTCTTCCAGAACAGATTCGGCAACATCTGGGCGATGCATCAATTTGATTGAAGACGCAACGTATGTCTTTATAAATTTTCATTTCATGTTATCTGGGAGCAATTTATGTCAAAGATTGGTCTATTTGTTGGCTCTACAACAGGTAAAACTGAATATGTAGCAGAAACAATTCAGAAAGAATTTGGTGGGAAAAGTGTTGTCACAGTACATAACATTGCAGATACAGAAGATAGTGAGTTTGAAGAATATCAATACATAATCATCGGGTGTCCGACTTGGGATATAGGTGAACTACAAAGTGATTGGGAAGGTTACTTTCCCCAGTTAGATAACATTGATTTCAGTGGTAAGAAAGTAGCATATTTTGGAACAGGCGATCAAATTGGGTATGCCGATAACTTTCAGGATGCAATAGGTATTTTGGAAGAGAAAATTACTGAACGTGGTGGAACTACCGTTGGATATTGGTCTGTCGAAGGCTATGACTTCAATGAATCAAAAGCATTGCGAAACGGTAAATTTGTCGGTTTGTCTCTTGATGAGGATAACCAGTCTAACATGACAGACCAGCGTATTAAAGATTGGGTAGGTCAACTGAAAAAAGAGTTTGGTATGTAATGGTTAGTGGTTAGTAGTTAGTGGTTATTGGTTAGTGGAATAACTAGCAACCAACAACTAACGACTAACTACTAACAATCCTTGTAATAATTTACTTGCAGGCAAATTTAATGTTTCAATCGCCAGATGTCGTTTGGTTAAATACAAGTCCTAGTTTGCAATGCTTTTCTCAGCCACTGCTATCTTATTTGTCACATCAAATGACAATTGCTAGTTGGGATTACTCTCAAACTCAAGACGAAGCAAGTCCACTTTCATTTGCAGTGCTGTTGTTGCATGATTATCTCCAATCCTGCACTCAACCCGTACATCTTATTGGTCATAGTACGGGAGGATTGCTAGGACTACTTTATGCGCGTCAATATCCTGAAAAAGTAAAATCTCTTACTCTATTAGCTGTGGGTGTTGATGTTGCTGTTGATTGGCAAGTACATTACTATGCTCATCGCCCATTTTCTAGTCGCCAGCAAATTCTTAGAGCGATGGCTTATAATTTGTTTGGTTACCACACAGAAGATACCAATAAACGTCTAACAAAAATCCTAAGGCAAGATTTGAATTCCTCACTTTCACCCCACTCGCTATTTCAAAGACTTAGTTTACCTCCAAGTTCAGTTCCAGTTCCTTTAATGGTCTGTGGGAGTTTAGACGACATCATTATAGAAACTGACGATCTATGCGGATGGCAACCTTATTTGAAAGAGGGCGATCGCTTGTGGAAATGCCCATTTGGGAAGCATTTCTTTCATTTCTTTCAACCTCAGCTTGTAGCAGAGCAAGTTCTTCACTTCTGGAAATCTTTACACCTATCAAATTCAGTTTGTACTACCCTGAAAACAGGGAGTAGGGAGTAGAGAGTCGGGAGTGGGGAGTAGGGAGTAGGGAAGAGGGATTTTCATAGCGAGCGTTGTGGGTGACAGCAGCCTAAGCGATACTATTCCGTTAAGACAAGTGTACTCAGTAATAACCTTTAGGTGAGTGAGTGTCAAAGCCTTTGCCGAGTTGTCTGGGGAATGAGCCTGAGAATGTGCCACAACACAGCGCCAGTTTTTGACCAGTGACCAGTAACCAGTGACCAGTTAATCCCCGTACTTAAAAGTAGGGGATTTGAATGATGTTTAGTCTGTGGGCAAATTATTCGGATCGATACCTTGAGATTGCAAATAAGCGATTAGCCGTTCTTTTTGCTGACGTTCTTGTTCGGCGCGTTGGCGTTCTTGTTCAATTACTTCCACTGCCCAAGGTAACAAATTTTCTGTCCGCTCCCACCATCGCAACCAATAACCTGTTCTGGCTTCTTTTGTTCCTTGCCACGTCCCCAAATATAAACCGACTGAATCAATCCAATGACGACCATTTTCATCTGGTTGCTTCAATTCGTAGCGTCTATTTTCCAGTTGATAATATTCCAACAGCCCACCATCTGGGTCAAAAATCACATACACCGGAACCTGCAAAATTTGCTCGTAAAAAAACCATTTTCCCGGCGGATAGGTTCGCTTTACCGAATATTCTTCCCCCTGAGTTTCCGATAAAAATTCTATCACCACCGCAGGTACATCCCCTTCTAAATTGGGTGTGTAGCTTCTGCGTTCTCCTATCACTTGATTGACAAAGGGAACATAAACCCAATCTGGTGCTTTCACAATCACTTGCCCGTTCACTGTGGCACACAGACCAAAATTGGAAGCCATCAGCATCTGAGGTTGGATGAAACCACTGATTTCTAAACTTTCACGCAACGCACCAGCCAAGAGCGGCTGACCTGTATTTTCCACTGGTTCATCCTCTAATTGAAAATCCTTAGGCAACACTTCCCACGATATTACCAGTTCATTGACTAATTTGGTTTCACCAAGTTGGGTCACCATAAACACTCCCTTTGGTTTATTTGTTGTTATTTTATCGTTGCCACCTCTTGATGCGATCGCCATTAGCCAACAGTTTGGGCTAGTGATTTCTGCCTTGAAACCATCTGGCAATTTCCATTGTTACCGAAACTGTCTAAGTTTTTGAGCTAATTTATTCTTGAGTTTCGCATTGCTCCTTAGTCTGTGGGCAAATTATTCGGGTCAATGCCTTGAGATTGCAAATAAGCGATCAGCCGTTCTTTTTGCTGACGTTCTTGTTCGGCGCGTTGATGTTCTTGTTCAGCGCGTTGCTGTTCTTGTTCAGCGCGTTGACGTTCTTGTTCAGCGCGTTGCTGTTCTTGTTCGGCGCGTTGACGTTCTTGTTCAATCACTTCCACTGCCCAAGGTAACAAATTTCCTGTCCCCTCCCACCAGCGCAACCAATAACCTGTTCTGGCTTCTTTTGTGCCTTGCCATGTTCCTAAATATAAACCGACTGAATCAATCCAATGACGACCATTTTCATCTGGTTGCTTCAATTCGTAGCGTCTATTTTCCAGTTGATAAAATTCCAACAACCCGCCATCTGGGTCAAAAATTACATACACCGGAACCTGTAAAATTTGCTCGTAAAAAAACCATTTTCCCGGCGGATAGGTTCTCTTTACTGAATATTCTTCCCCCTGAGTCTCAGATAAAAATTCCATCACCACCGCAGGTACATCCCCTTCTAAATTGGGTGTGTAGCTTCTGCGCTCTCCTATGACTTGATTGACTGAGGGAACATAAACCCAATCTGGTGCTTTCACAATCACTTGTCCGTTTACTGTGGCACACAGACCAAAATTGGAAGCCATCAGCATCTGAGGTTGGATGAAACCACTGATTTCTAAACTTTCACGCAACGCACCAGCCAAGAGCGGCTGACCTGTATTTTCCACTGGTTCATCCTCTAATTGAAAATCCTTGGGCAACGCTTCCCACGATATTACCAGTTCATTGACTAATTTGGTTTCACCGAGTTGGGTTGCCATATACACTCCCTTTGGTCTATTTGTTGTTATTTTATCGTTGCTATACCCTGGAATCGCCAGCAATCTCCTCAAAGAAGTCAAGGATCTTGCATGGCATTAAGCTGCCTACTTTATTATTTTACCTAAATTAGTTGATAACTATTTTCATTAGTGTTTGAATAAACTCAAGAGATTATCCACCGCTCTCTAAAAAGGTGTAAAAGGGTTTTTGTAAGGCATCTATGCAATTCCCGTTGCTTAGCTGTACTCTTTACAGTTACCCCGTTTTACAGCAGTTTTCAAGGTCTAGAACCACACTATGCTCTTGTGGTACGAGCGTCCCCGCCCTTTCTAGACGAGAGAGCGGGCGAGGACGCCCACCCCACTCCATGTGTTCTATTAATCTGAAAATCGCTGTAAAAGAATGCTGACAACGTGTCTTTGGAGAAACGACTTGGGAACATACGGAGACGCAAAACTGTTAGAAAACTAAGAATCTCTTGTTAGTTAACAATTTATATCATGTTCGGATAAGTACTGATACTACGTTTGTAGTTGCGTTTTAGCGCTAAAGCGCAACTACAAGCTAATGATTTTATAAGTCATTAGCCGAACATGATATTAGAACAGTACCGCAACATTTAGATTTTTTGTTACTCTCATCCATGCATCTGCTCATTCCTAGAACGCAGATCTAGGAATGATTTCCTTCCATGTATATAGTCTTGACTAAGGAGGCAAAAGCTACAAAATGCAGACATACGGTGATTCCAGTATTAAATACGATTGGTGGGCAGGAAACGCTCGCTTTGCCAATCTCTCCGGTTTATTTCTTGGCGCTCATATCGCGCAAGCAGCACTGACGACTTTGTGGGCTGGGGCTTTTACCTGGTTTGAAATTTCTCGTTACAAGCCTGAAATTCCAATGGGAGAACAAGGGCTGATTTTGCTACCCCACTTAGCCACTTTAGGCTTTGGCGTGGGAGCAGGGGGTGAGATTGTAAATACTTATCCCTATTTTGTGATTGGAGCTTTACATTTGATCTCGTCTGCCGTCCTTGGTGCAGGAGCGCTATTCCATACATTCAAAAGTCCAAAAAGCTTGAGAGATGCAAGAGGACAGGCTCGTAAATTTCACTTTGAATGGGACGAGCCAAAAAAACTTAGCTTTATCTTAGGACATCACCTCCTTTTCTTAGGAGTAGGTGCCTTATTGCTTGTCGCGAAAGCTATGTTTTGGGGCGGGCTTTACGATTCAACAATTCACGCTGTTCGAGTAGTCACTAATCCCACCCTCAACCCATTCACCATCTACGGCTATCAAACTCATTTTGCTAGTGTTAACAACTTGGAAGATTTAGTTGGTGGTCATATTTATGTAGGCTTGTTTCTGATTGCTGGAGGTGTCTGGCATATTCTGACAGAACCTTTGCCTTGGGCTAAGAAGATTTTGATTTTCTCTGGTGAAGCAATTCTGTCCTATTCTTTGGGTGCGATCGCTTTAGCCGGGTTTGTAGCTGCCTACTTCTGTGCGGTTAACACCTTAGCCTATCCTGTGGAATTTTACGGACCTATCTTAGAACTCAAATTCGGAGTTTCTCCGTATTTTGCTGACACCATCAAATTACCCTTAGCAGAGCATACGTCTAGAGCTTGGTTGGCAAATGCCCACTTCTTCTTGGCTTTTTTCTTCCTGCAAGGTCATTTGTGGCATGCACTACGAGCTATTGGCGTTGACTTTAAGCAAGTAGAAAGGTCACTCAATGCCATCAGTGGCGAGTCGTAAATAGGAATTTGGGGGATATGTCCCCCGAATTCACTACCTTTTTTCCCTCTTGATAACGAAAGGGTGTTTAACTGTGACAATTTCTACTGATAAAACCTTCGCTGCAAACACCGATCTGCCTTGGTTGGTTGGCAATGCTCGTCTCGTTGATTTGTCCGGACAACTTTTAGGTGCTCATATTGCTCACGCAGGTTTGATTATGTTTTGGGCGGGTGCAATAACCGTCTCTGAAGTGACACGATTTATCCCTAATGTACCAATGTACGAGCAGGGACTCATTTTGTTACCCCATTTAGCAACCCTGGGATGGGGTGTAGGTTTCAGGGGGGAAGTTGTTGATACTTATCCCTATTTTGTCATTGGGATTTTGCACTTGGTTGCGTCTGCTGTTTTAGGCGCAGGAGGGCTTTTTCATGTTTTTCGAGGTTCGGCACTTTTGTATAATATTGGCGGAAGGGCTGCAAAATTCCATTATGAATGGAACGATTCCAAAAAGTTGAGTTTAATCTTAGGACATCACTTAATTGTTCTTGGTTTTGGTGCTTTTTTGCTCGTTCTAAAAGCAATGTTTTTTGGGGGAATTTATGACACTCACTTGGGGGATGTCCGTCTGATTAGTAATCCTACTCTAGACCCCGCAACCATCTTTGGTTATTTGATTGGCATGAAAGATGGTAGTTGGACTCTTTTAGGAATGGCAAGTGTTGATAATTTAGAAGATGCGATTGGCGGTCACATTTGGGTGGGGTTAATCCTAGTTGCAGGGGGCATATGGCACATTGTTGTGCAGCCTTTTAGTTGGGTACGAAAAATTTTCCCCATCGACAATAGTGATGAAATTCTTTCATACAGTTTGCTTGGATTGGCTTTGATGAGTTTTATTTCTGCTGCTTTTGTGGGGGTTAACACAACAGTTTTCCCAATAGAATTTTACGGTGAAAACCGTTTGGTAATGGCAGATATCCAGTTCTTCTTGGGTGCATTGGCTTTCTTGGGTTTCATCTGGCACTTTTGGCGATCGCGTCAAGAGGTTAACCCTTAATTGAGTTCATTCAACATTAGCTAAGTATTATCTCATGCCTGTAGTTAAAAGCAGTTGGCTGCAGGCACTTTTTTTGAAAGATGAGGATAAATAATCGTGACTACAATCTTTTGTGCCTTTTTTGCTTGGGCAATTTTACTTTTCATGATTTGCAGTGTGTGGCGAACTTTGAGCAAAGGGACAAATTATGTCAAGATGTTGCATCAAATTCCTTGTGCAGGTTGTGAGTATTTCACCAATGACTATCGATTAAAATGTACGGTGCATCCTCAGAAAGCTTGCTCGCCGGAAGCGCTCGGCTGTATCGACTTTGAGGTGAAAACGACTTCCTGTAATGCTACCCAAAAAGGCAGACGAAAGGCGTCATTACCAAGTTTTAGAGGTTAATCAGCCCCAAACTTATCGGCTCGCTCCATCTACACGATACAATGGGAGCTTGTCAGCAAAAATAACCGCGACTATGGTCAACCATCCCTCCCAAACAACGACACCAGCCAGTTTTACTTCGCGGATACCATCTTTGGAAAGTGGCGCTCGCCTCACTCGTCCTGAATTCGAGCGGCGATATAGTGCTATGCCCGATGTCAAGAAAGCTGAATTGATTGCAGGAATCGTTTACGTGGCATCTCCTCAAATTATGCTACGCAGTTTCATTTGTTACGAACAGGTCTGTCAAAGAGTGGACAGAATTTCAACCGCAATCCACTCAGTTATCGAAACAAAAACAATATGATTGATATTCGGTTAAATCCGCCTCGTCCTCGTTGGGATGTGATTATATTCACTCTGGCACTGCATCTAGGAGTATTACTGGCATTTCTTCCTACTAATTTTAGCTGGTCAGCCGTTGGAGTTGCCCTATTTCTTCACTGGCTGACAGTGGGACTGGGGATTTCCCTTGGTTTCCATCGGCTCGCCACACATCGCAGTTTCAAAGTTCCCAAATGGCTGGAGTACTTCTTTATTTTGTGCGGCACTTTAGCAGGTCAGGGTGCTGTCAAAGGCTGGGTGGGCTATCATCGGATGCACCATTTATACGCCGATCTCCCCGACGATCCCCATGACTCCACTCTGGGGTTTTGGTGGAGTCATATTAGCTGGTTGATGCACGAGGTTCCGAATCGAACAAAACTCAGCCGCTTCACCAAAGACATTGCGGATGATCCGTTTTATCAGTTTTGCCACAAGCACTATATTGCTCTGCAAGTCGCGCTGGCGGTTTTACTATACGGACTGGGCGGAATGCCCTTTGTAGTGTGGGGAATCTTTGTTCGCTTATTTGTGGGGTTTCACAGCACTTGCTTTGTCAATAGTGCCTGTCACAAGTTTGGCTATCGTAACCATGAGGTGGACGATCGCTCTACCAATTGCTGGTGGGTGGCATTGCTGACCTTCGGCGAAGGTTGGCACAACAATCATCATGCATTCCAATCATCAGCACGGTTTGGTTGGCGCTGGTGGGAAGTGGATATTGTTTGGCTCACCATTCGACTTCTAGAGAAATTGAGGTTAGCTACGAACGGCAAGACGACAAACTCGACATTCAATTTAAGGAATTGAACTTATGGTGAGACATGATACGTCTGAGGAAAATACGTTTGCTCAACCCGCAACCGCAAAATTGGGCAATGGTTCTCTTGCACTATCCTCGAGCGATCGCTTCAGTAATCTACCCAATGGAGAACGCTATCTCTATCAGCTTTTTAGTCTAATTGAAGCCGGAAATCTGACGGTCACGAACCCAGAGGGCAGAGTATTCCACTTTGGCTTGGCGAGTTCTGAAGAGCCACTCCGTATGAACATTCACAACCCCAACACCTACAATCGCATTCTAACGTTTGGAGCACTGGGGTTTTGTGAAGCGTATATGGACTCTTGGTGGGACGAAGAAAACAATAATCTCGTTGAACTCATTGGATTGTTGTATCGCAGCAATGTATCCAACAAAGCTCGTAATAAGGTAACAATCCCCCTTGCGCTCAAAGTCATCACTCAACGTCTGCGAACACTCCCCATTCTCATCCAAAACAGTCGCAAAAATGTCCAGCATCACTACGATTTAGGCAACGATTTTTATCGGCATTTTCTCGATCCCACAATGACCTATTCCTGTGGCTATCGTCTTCGAGAGGCCGACTCCCTGGAACAAATGCAACTTCAAAAGTATGAGTTAATTTGCCGAAAACTGGCGTTGCAGCCCGGAGAATCCGTGATTGACATCGGCTGTGGCTGGGGTGGAATGCTAATCTATGCGGCTGAGCGCTATGGCATTTCAGGAACAGGGGTTACGTTGAGTGTGGAGCAAGCAAAGCTGGCGCAAGAACTGATTGAGCAGAGAGGGTTGAGCGATCGCATTAAAATCATCATTGCCGATTATCGAGAAGTACAAGGACAGTTCAATAAATTTGTCAGCATCGGTATGTTTGAGCATGTAGGTAAAAGAAATTTTAGTACATTCATGCAAAAGACATCCGAACTGTTAACGCCGAATGGAGTAGGACTGCTGCACACGATCGTTACCCAGAGCAATGAACGCAATGGAGCTTGGGTGGATAAATATATTTTTCCAGGTGGGTATGCGCCACAGCTTCATGAATTGACCCAGGAACTATGGGCTGCAAAACTATCGATTGCCCATTGTGAGAACCTGAAGCCTCACTATGCCGAAACCATGAAGCGGTGGTCATATAATTTTATGAGCAATCGAGCCAAAATTGCGTCACTGGATCAAACCTATGACGAGCGATTTCTCCGGATGTGGTATCTTTATCTACAATCGTTTGAAGCCTCATTTCGATATGGCGGTCTGCATGTCTATCAGATGTTGTTTTACAAGGGTAAACAATGGCGACTGGATACCCCTTTAACGTTCACTGCTAAAGATTAAGAGAAAAACAATGAAATAGTGATGAAATTCTTTCATACAGTTTGCTTGGATTGGCTTTGATGGGTTTCATTTCTGCTACTTTTGTGAGGTTTAACACAACAGTTTTCCCGATAGAATTTTACGGTGAAAACCGTTTGCCAACTTTCCCTGAAAATGCAGGAAAACATGAGCAAATATAAAGGGATCGAAGAATAGGTGTTTGGGCGATCCCTAGTTTTTGGTTCGTTAAAAATTACCGATTCTGGATAGGTTGAATGTTTACCTCCGCTTGCCATTGCGCGAGGGGCTTATCCCATACCTCTTCCCATTTTTGAGCAAACAAGGGCTTGGCTGTTTTGCCCATTTGCCATCCCTGTGCGATCGCTTCTAGCAATTGAGATAACTCTTCAGGAGCTAGTAGTGTACTAGACATCAAACTATTCGCAACCAACATCGTTGCTAAGGGATAAGGAAATTGAGGTAGGTGAAACGCCTGCAAGCCAATTTCACCAATCGCTGATGTATCAAATCCAGTCACAATATGCCAGATATCGTGGGTTTGGCTCAGTCGTAATTCCACATACTGAGCATCTGATACAGCGGTCATACCGATATGTAAGTTATGGTCTAATCCTGCTTTTTTCATTGTTGCAGCATAGATATAGCCTAAGGAATTTTGAGGATAAGTAAGTAATTTGTCAAGGTTGTGAGCAGGGGGAATATAGCGATCGCGAATGAGTGCAGCGCAGTCAGAATTGCGCTTCAGATGCTGTGCAGCTAAATCAAACGCACGTGTTTCAACCAAAGCGGAAGACATCTCACCCACTGATTGCAGGCTTTCTTCACCAACCAGCATAGCAAAAAAAGACTTGAAAATCAGCAGCATTTGGAAATGATTTTGCTGTTGAATTTCAGCGTCTGAAGGTTGATTAGCCTTAAACATATTCATTAGTTTCATGATAAAAATTTCCAGAGAATTAAGAAGAACTAAATTAAGTAAGCAGGATTCATCAATTACAGGAATTCCTCATCACTAGCAAGGATAATGTCCTCACCAACTCATAGGAATTGCCTGTTTACCAAATCAAATCGTTCAGCAATCCGTAAACACTTGCAAAGTCAATTTTGCTCATTGCGCTCAGATAGCGAATTTTGGTGTGGGTGCGCTGAATACCTGACACCATCAACAGGTTAAGCGGCGTGGTCGCTAAGGTAGTCCAGGGATAAAACTTGTAGCGCAAAAAACGAAACCAAATATAGAAGTACCGGATAAAACACAGACAACTCATCATTCATCTCCAAAGACGTGAGCATCAGACAATTGGATATCAAACGCTCGATATAAAATCAGGAAATTTGACAAACAACAGACGATCTTTGAGGACTTCGGTGATGTGGTCGGGGTTGGTGAGCAGGCAAAATAGTTCCTCCTCAAACTGAAAGGGGACAATCTCTCCAAATTCACGAGCACACCGGATCATAAAGCCCAGTGGGTCTTGACTATATTCCTCTAGAGCCGCAGGAACTTGGGGACTGGGCAAGGTCAGCAAATCTTGGCTCATGGAACTTTTCTCCTTAAAAATGTCTTAAGAGTAATATTGACAAGCTAAAATATGAGCATCGCTCATATTTATAAAATATGAGTGATGCTCATGTTTTGTCAAGGGAGATTTCTAAAATGGCTGCAAGCTCATCAAACTCGTCTAGAATGAGGCGACAACCGCGACAAGCCCGCAGCCAGAAACGGGTAAATCAGATTTTGGATGTGGCGGAACAAATGTTTATTACGGAGGGCTATAACGCCACCACGACCAATGCGATTGCCTCTCGCGCTAAAGTACCGATCGGATCGCTCTACCAATTTTTCCCTGACAAGACGGCAATTTTGCAAGCGTTAGCCAGACGCTACATGGAGGTACTCCACCAACGGTTTGCGGAGCTAGACAGTGCTAAAATGACAAAACTGTCCTTACTAACCTACGTGGATCGGATGATTGATGCTACAGATCAATTTTTCACTGATTATCCGGGTTGTCACGCCATTTTCATGCAGGTGCAGGGTACAATGCCAGAACTAGAGGAGATCGAAACCACTGCTGATGCTCTACTGATTGAGGATTTGGCAACTTCCCTATCTCGACGCTATTCAGAGTTAAACCCTGCTGATTATAAGGCGATCGCCTTTGTATTGGTGAAGACGATTGGCACACTACTATGGCTATCACTCAGCCAAGAGCCAATCTTCCGGCAACGTTTGGTAGCAGAAACAAAACGATTAATGTTGAACTATCTACAAAGTTATTTTCCAAAAAGCGAAAAAACAACATTGACCGTGGAAGGACATTGAGTTCACATGACAAGCAAAAACAGGAAAAAAAGCGGGACTCTTCTTAAGAAAAAATGATTTTTACTGAGAATTAGCCACGAAGGCATAAAGGTTTGATTGTTCGTGAGTAAGCACTCTCACAAGTGTTTGTATATCATAATATAAAAGTCTTTTATTATCACTTATAACCTGCCAAACAACTTGTTCTTTTGTGGATATGACTTCCACACAAATTGGTGCTAAATTACTATTAGCCTGAACGCAAAATCCGGCTCGTTGCAAGGCGCGTTTTGTCCATATCGCTTCTATACCCTCACCTACCAAATCAACTACACCACGTACTGGTGAATTGAGATGAAACTCTCCAGAAGCGATATCAAATTCCACTCCTTCACTGCGGAAAGTTTCGGCAAATGCTCCACTTAAAACTAAGTCTTCCGGTGCGCCAACATGCAAAGTTCCATTGCTTGCTAACAACCAAACTTTGTCTGCTAAACGTAAAGCTAAATTGAGATCGTGGGTGGATAAAAGAATGGCTTGGTGATTTTTCCAAGCAATCTGGCGCAGCAATTGCATAATCTCTACACGTCTGGGTAAATCTAAAAATGCTGTTGGTTCATCCAGTAGCATGACAATAGGTGATTGTGCTAAAGCACGTGCGATCGCAATTTTTTGTCGTTCTCCGTCACTAAGTTCGCTAACATGGCGTTGTATCAAGTGTACTGCACCTACAGATTTTATTGCCCAAGTGACGATCTCTTCGTCTTGTGGTGTTAATTTTCCCCACCAATCCGTGTACGGATAGCGTCCTAAAGACACAAAGGTGTAAGCTGAGAGCATTCCGACATCTATCTTCTCGGTTAGCACCAAGCTGAGACTTTTTGCTAATTCTTGTGGTGGTAATTTATAAATATTTTCTCCGAACAGTCGCACTTCACCTTGTATAGGGGGTTGCATTCCAGCCAGTGTTCGCAGTAAGGTTGACTTACCCGCTCCGTTGGGACCGAGTAAACAAACGAGTTCTCCGGCTTGGAGTGATAGGTGAATATTGGATGCAACGTTTCGGAACGTTCTTCGCGATGTTTTGTAACCAATAGTCAGGTTGTGGGTTGTAAGAATTGCATCACTCATGTAGGAAAAGATTTTTGCGAATTGCGTTTTAAAATGACCCAGGTGACCACAGGAGTTCCTATTAAGGCGGTAATAGCATTTAACGGTAGAACGATTTGACTCCCTGGAAGTTGAGAAATCAAATCTGCAATTAATGCTAAGATAGCACCCATCATCGTAACTGCCGGAATTAAGATGCGATGATCTGAAGTGTTAAACAAACTGCGACATAGGTGAGGAATCGCGACACCCAAAAAGGCGATCGGACCGCAAAAAGCAGTAATTGCTCCCGCCAAGACAGACGCACTAGTAATAATCGAAAATCTGGCTTTTTGTACTGTTAACCCCATACTACGCGCATAAGACTCCCCAAGTAACAGTGCATTGAGTGGTTTTGACAGCAATAGCGCCATCAATAAACCCAAAAGTATGACAGGCGCTAAAATAATCATTTGTGTCCAAGTCACACCCGCAAAACTGCCAAAAGTCCACATGAGGTAAGTTTGAATGCGTTCTTGGGAGCTAAAGTTTAGTAAAATACTAACAATGGCACTGGTAGCGTAGCCAAATAATAAGCCTAAAATCAACAGTGTCATTGTGTCGCGGACTCGGCGAGCAACAACTAACATCATTCCTAAAACTGATGCTGCACCAAGACTGGCTGATATAACTAAACCAAAGTCGCCAATTATGCCTAAATCTTTTAATAATGTTGGTGTACCTGTAGCGGTAGCTGTGAGGACAACTAATGCTACTCCTAGACTTGCTCCAGAACTGATCCCTAGGACGAAGGGTCCTGCTAGGGGGTTTCTAAATAAGGTTTGCATTTGCAAGCCACTGACTCCTAATGCTGCACCTGCAAGGGTTGCAGTCAATGCTTTGGGTAAGCGAAAGTTGAGAATGATGTTAGTCCAAGTGTTTTTTTCTGGTTGTTGTCTTAGTAGGATTCTGATGACTTGATTGAGGGGGATTTGAACTGAACCTAGGGCTATATCGAGTAGGAAGGCGAGAATGAGGGTTAGGAGTAATGTGGAGAAGAGGAGTAGTGGTATGGGGAGATTTTTTGAGGTTTTTAAAAATGGCATTTTAATTATATGAACCGCGAAGGCGCGAAGTACGCGAAGAAAGAAAGAGAGTTTGGAAGTTAGGAAAGTTTATGATAGTATGTTAGCTTGCGATAAGCCAGGTACGGCTTGCGCCAAGGGCGATCGCCGTTAGCTTAGAACTTTGTGCGCTCGCATACTCGCTCTTACAAAATATCCCCCAAGTCACTTCAATAGACATAATAAGTTGAATTCTCCAACTGAGAACACGCAGGGTATCTATTTCTCTCCTCATTGATTCAACTATTTTAGAAGCCACTCTCTGTGCTGAATAGGTAAATTACAGATGTTTTCATCTAAATGAACCACACCGTTTGTAAGGGCGCAATGCCTTGCGCCCCTACGACTGTGGTCTATTTACCTGAAAATGGCTGTAACTAAGTACCAATGCGTCTAAATTGGTCTTTCAAAGTTTTACCGTAGACAAATCCCTACAGTGCATTTATCAACGAACTATAGAAGAATTGAGGGTGCCGATGTGAAAGCGACCACTTGTAAAATAATAATTGTTATCATAGCAATCGGAGGAATTTTTGCCAAGATCGCTTTTTTGAGAGGTTCCGGTCTTTCTGCCCAAGGCAACAACCCCTGCGGATGAGTGTAATACTTACTGGCACACTCCAACACACTCAGTATTGCTGAAAGAGGCAAATCTGGTGATAAATCACCAAAAAGATAAGTGTATTTACTACTTGCTGCAAAACAAATAACACAAGAGCGATTGCAAGCACTCATACATTCTACAGGCTGAATTTCAAACTCTGACTGTAATTCCCAATCAGAGTACAATTCCTGCAATCGCTGTAAGAATTTTTCACCACCACTTACGCCAACTCGCTTTCCACCTTGCCATACACTAACGCAAGTGGTACAAACAAACATCATATGTTGCACTTTCATCTATACCTCGTAGATGAGCATCAATAGAAGTTAACCAATCGGTGGGCGTTCTGACTAAAAAGGAAAACCTTTATTACAGCTGCGGGACAGCGCCGGATTTGCACCGAACTTTCCCCGTTACCTCTAGTGGCTGACCCCCACTAGAACCGAATCGTTTTTTCACAATATCACAGTTTTGTAGTTTCTTTAAAAGATTTACTTTAATAGCAGATAATTAATATATTTGTTAAGGTGTGAGTGAATGATTCCTGAATTTGATGACAATGGTAATTTACCACCAGGAGTGTATTGAGTTGAATGGAAGGAGTTTAAAGAAAGATTCGGTTACAATAGGCGTCGCAGGCTGTTAATAGATGGCTGAGAAATGGCAATGTTGGATTTACAAGCAGCAGGGTGTAGAGTAATTTATATAAATGGCAGCTTTACCACAATAAAATCAAACCCAGTTGACTTTGATGCTTGTTATGATAATGAAACAGTAGATGTTGTTTATCTCAGAGTTAACGCCCCTCGATTGTTTAACTATCATGACCGTGCTGGACAAAAAGCTCGATATACAAGAAAGTTATTGAAAAATGGGATAAAGAAAAAGCAAGTGCAACGAGTAAAGTGTAATAACCCAAGTAGCTAGTTAGAGAGCAGGCGATAAGCGAAGCTTAACAGAAGACAGCCGTATCGCAAGGTGTCATTTAAGCAATAAAATCCCCTCCAGCACCAGTTAGTTGTACTAAAATAGGCAGTATTGCCCATCTCAAAGCCCAATATGTATGTCATATAGTGACTTTAAAAACATTGAGCAAGCAGTCTCCGCTCTGGAGTTGACAGTTGAAGATATTCCCCATCTGTTTAGTGCGATCGCACCTGTTGAACCATCAGAGCGTCTCAGGCAAACTCTTGATGAGACTTTGGACTTAGCTGCTAGCATTAGTACAGAAAAGGCTAGGTCTGAATTGATTATTACACCAATTTTGCTAGAAGTCCGACGTATTTTTAATAATCAACTAGGTTACTTCTCAGGTAATACTTTTAATGTAGATGATTCTAAAGGTTTAACAGGAGCGTGTGACTTTATACTTAGTGCTACAGCCAATCAATCACTGATTACAGCTCCGGTGCTGACTATAGTAGAGGCAAAAGATAATGATATCCGAGTTGGGTTAGGACAGTGTATAGCGCAAATGGTGGCGGCGCAAATATTTAATACCCGTAAGGGAAAGGAACAACAAGTTGTTTATGGTGCTGTTTCAACGGGTACAAACTGGAAATTTTTAATGTTAGAGAACCAGTTAGTCAAAATTGATTTGACTGAGTACTTTATTATTCAACTTGATAAAATCCTGGGTATTCTTGTGGAACCGTTTAGACGCTATTTCTAGTCAAGGTTCGCCGCTATAAAGGAAGGATTTTCTAGCTGCTAAATCTGACTTTGTGCATGAAATGAAGCGAGATCGCACACGAGGCAGCGTGGATAATGGAAGAATTTAGCAACAGAAGATACTGCATTGACATGACTGCCTCCCTTACAAATAAAATTTCCATTATCTATAATTTAAAGTCATTCAATCCCACTCGCCGAGCCAAATCGATATATAGCCTTTCTCAGTCTCATGAGGTACACCCCCCTTTCATCCCCCCAAGGCATCGGCTATCCATTACCCGGATCTTTCTCAACATTTGCGAGAGTAATCACTCACGTTTTTTCTAACCCGGATTCGTTCGTTGTTCATTCTCAATAAAAATGGAATTTTTGCGAGAAGACTAAGTGTCATTTTGTCAAGTCTGATGAAAATATCAGCGTCCAGAATGGATTCTAGGCAAGGGTTCGGTTAACCCATTGTTCTCCGCCTTGAAGCAAGGCATGATTAAAGGTTGTCATGAGATTAGGAGTGCGATCGAAGTCAGCTTCAGCTAATTCGCGGATCGCTGATTCATCAAACGGATGGGCTGAACCGGAAATCAATCGCCACGCACCAATCTGATACTCAATCACTGCCTCACGGTTTGCCCAATCCAGTTCACTGGCTTTCGCATGGTATTCAAGGACAGATGGATCGATCCCTGGCATTGTCGGATCGGTTTCAGCCAAGCGTTCCGAAGCGATTAACGTTAGACTTTTGACCCGTTGAGGATGCTTGAGCACCATGAGTTGAGCTAGAAATCCTCCGAGCGATCTGGTTTCGTCAAGTCTGTGCGTGAGGTGCCAACGTTGTTGCTGATGCGTTTGGCGTTTGGTGTAGGGCTGTGCCGATTTGGAATGTTCCGCGCTGTGCGGGCGAACTCGCGTACAGAATTGATGGACAGAAACTTTGCCAATCAAACTCCCTCACGCTTGGTTGAGTAATTATTATGATGTATGCGATTTGAACTTCCTGATTATACATTGCAAAATTAATTAACAAGCAATATATTTTCTATGGAAGTGCACTCACTACTCATAAATGAAGAGCTATTTTCATGAAATAACCAAAAAAGCCTAAATATTACTTTTTCTTGCAATCTAGTAAATGGCTTCAATAAAAATGATTATACTTCTATACAGAAATTTGATCGAACTCGATCGCTAAATATTAGTAAGGAAAATCAAATGTCACTGAACGTTAGCGTGCATCTCGTTGCTCAAGCCGAAGTAGGTAAAGTCAATGAAGCAGAATTTGTTGACACCATCAGGGAATCATTACCTTATGCTTGGGAAATTATAGAAGGTCTTGCAGAACGTCTAGCAAGAGGAGAAGAATGGGCTAACCATTGTGTTGCACCTCCCACTGAAAAGCATAGGGCGCAATTATTAAGAATGATCGGTGGAGATGCAATCCGTGGAGCAGTTGAGCGTTATTTTGGAGTAAAATTAGCATTTCAAAACTGCCATAACCTTGCTGTTTTCCGACCAGAAAATCTAGATTCTCCTGCTTACCTAAATTTTATTTCAATTGAAAGTCAAATTCTCAACCAAACACCGGAATTAGTAGACTGTTAAGCGGATGGAGGCGTGAGGTTAGCTTTAAGTACAACTTAAGGGAAAAACTTTGCGCCTCTATGCTGGGATATAGCCATGTTCTCGCTTCCTGAGTAACGACTCTTTATTGACAATAATTACTAATTTATATAAAGATAGTATAAGAAGTTATTTCTAGTTGAAAATTATTAGCAATTTTTCTAGATTTAAGTTCTTGCAGCTAACTGTCGTTAATGCTATGCCCAATAATTTTGTTTTAGACAAAGAAAAAATCTGGAGTCGCCGTCGATTGCTACAGATGGGATTGGCAGGTGCTGGTATAACTGGTGCAGGGTTGCTATGGCACAGCTTTAATGTACAAGGCAAGTCCACTGTTAAAGTACCTCCCTTGGAGATAAAAGCAACTGCTGAAGTTGCTAACCCTATGAAGATGGTACGGGAATTTGATTACGGCACTCTCAAGCAAGAAAATGGACGCACTATACGAGAATTTCGGTTAACTGCAGATACTTCTGTCATTCGCCTCAATAATGCTGTCTCTTTCAATATCTGGGATCTCAATGGTCGTATACCAGGACCGACTCTCAGAGCAAAACAAGGCGATCGCATCCGGGTTTTATTCTACAATCAAGCAGGGCATTCTCACTCTTTGCATTTTCACGGTACTCACCCTGCGGATATGGATGGTATTCGCCCAGTTCGTCATGGTTCAGCAACTATCTATGAATTCGATGCAGAACCCTATGGCGTTCACCTTTATCATTGCCATATTGAACCAGTCACCCGTCATATTGCCAAAGGGCTGTACGGGATGTTTATTATCGATCCACCCACACAGCGCCCCCCAGCCGATGAGATTGTACTAGTCATGGCTGGGTACGACGTGAATGATGACAACCGTAACGAGTATTACGCCTTCAACGGTTTGCCTCACTACTACATGGATTCGCCTATCCCTATCTACCAGAATCAGTTAATTCGGCTCTATGTTCTCAACATTATTGAATTCGATCCCGCAGTGACGTTCCATCTCCATGCCAACTTCTTTGATGTCTATCGATCTGGAATGAGCCTGACTCCTAGTGAGAAAACTGATGTTATTACGATGGGCATAGCAGAAAGGCATATCTTGGAATTCTCCTTTCGCTATCCGGGTAAGTATATGTTTCACCCCCATCAAGATTGGATTGCAGAAAACGGCTGTATGGGATCGTTTGAAGTCATAGGGAAGAATACATAGCGGCTTGGGGACTGGGGACTAGGAAATCAATTCCCAATCGCCAATCCCCAGTCCCTAGATGACTTAATTGCTTCAATTGTCAACAAGAATGGTATTAAATTTACATAAAGAATAAAAATTCAGTAACTAGTTGATAAAAAGTTTCATTTATGGGAGATTACATAGATGAGTTTGCGCTATTAAGATCCCCGACTTCTCTAAAAAGTCGGGGATCTGACCGAGCCAACCCCCCTAAAACATCCTCAGAGGAGCACTCAATGAGACAATATAAATACGTATGTTTAGCTGTTGCCGCCGCCGCCATAGTCACATTAAGTTCTTGTGACGGCACACCAACACAAACCACAGAAAATTCACCTGCACCAGCAACTAACACGAGTTCCCAAAAGACAGAGGCAGTCAGTCACAGCGGACATGGTGGCAAAAAGCAAATCAACATCAACAATGCTATCCTCTCAGAATTGGATAAGTTTGAAGCACAGCTAGGCGTTCCCGCGCTATCACATAAAATTCAAGCAAATCGCCCCTACGCCAGCCCTGAAGACTTAGTCGCTAAAAAAGTTATCAGTCAAGAGCAATTCAACCAAATTAAAGACCAGGTGACTGTTCAGGAAATAGTACTTACGGGTGAGGCAAAAGATGTTGATTACATGACCAAGCTGGGATTGATGAAAGGGCATCTTTTGGTAGCAAAAGAACTGTTAGATAAAAATGAACCCAAACAGGCAGAACCTCATATCGGACATCCAGTTGAAGAGATTTATGTGGATGTAGAAGACCAATTAAACGAGCGCAAAGTTAAAGAATTTAAAACAAGTTTGGTCAGCCTGCAAGACTTTGTGAAAGCCAAACCAAAAGACGCCAAAGTTAAAACTGATTTTGCCTCTTCGATGCAGTCTATTGATACTGCGATCACAGCTTTACCCGCAGAACAACGCACGCAACCCCGCTTTGTTCTACAAGTCATTAATGGGTTGTTAGATGCATCCAATTCAGAATATGGTGCAGCAGTTGCAGATGGAAAAATTTCTGCAGCCATTGAGTATCAAGACTCCCGTGGCTTCGTTAACTACGCCAACGAACTGTACAAAGGGATTTCTAGCCAAATGGCAAAAGAGCATCCCCAAGAACACAAAGCAATTGAAACAAATATGACTGAACTAGTCACAGTTTGGCCCTCTGCCATTCCACCCACTAAACTTGTGAAATCGCCTGATGATGTCACCAAGCTAGTAAAAACCATTGAGCAAAATTCCCAAAAAGTGATTGATAGTTCTAGCGATCGAGCACAACGATAAGTCATATCGATTTTGGATTTTAGATTTTGGATTTTAGATTTTGGATTTTGGATTGAAAAGCATTGCATTAGTTAAGAGTCAATCGTTCAAAGTCAACACTAAAAACAGTATTATTGACTCATGACTATTGACAAATGCCCCATGCCCCATGCCCAATGCCCATTAATGAATAACAATGAATTTTAGTGCTGCCATACCTACTTTTGTCATTACACTCCGAGAAGGAGTAGAAGCTGCTCTTGTTGTCGGTATTGTACTAGCTTTGCTCAAAAAAGCTAAACAATCCCGTTTCAACATTTGGGTATATGCTGGAATTGGTGTTGGGATTGCAGTTAGTGCGTTAATAGGTGTTCTGTTCACTTGGATTATCCAAGCCGTTAGCGCCCTGAATCCCCAATACTCATCTGTAGTGGAGCCACTTCTAGAAGGAGTTTTCAGCATCCTAGCAATTGTCATGCTCAGTTGGATGCTTCTTTGGATGACGAAACAAGCCAAAGTCATGAAAGCTCAGGTTGAAGGAGCAGTCACAGGTGCTTTAAAACAAAACTCAAACACCGGTTGGGGCGTTTTTACTCTGATATTTATTGCTGTTGTGCGCGAAGGTTTTGAAACTGTTCTGTTCGTTGCTGCTAATTTTCAGCAAGGACTAGTGCCTGCTATTGGTGCTCTTGCTGGGATCTCAGTTGCAGTTGCAATAGGTGTGCTTTTATTTAAATGGGGGATCAAAATCAACATCCGGCAGTTTTTTCAAGTCATGGGTATTTTATTGGTGTTGATTGTTGCCGGATTAGTTGTAACAGCCTTAGACAAATTCGACCAAGCTATTGCTACCCTTTCCCTCAGCAATCGTGCGTCAGAAAGCTTGTGTTTTTACTACGAACGGTTTACTAGAATCCACTCTTGTATTCTCGGACCAATGGTTTGGAATACCTCCAATATCTTGCCTGATGAACAGTTTCCTGGAATGATTCTGAATGCTTTGTTTGGCTATACCCAACATCTCTATTTTATACAAGCTCTCGGATATACTGTGTTTTTACTGACTGTTGGCGGTTTGTATTTCCACACCCTCAGGGGGACAGACAAGGGAAGTAACAAAAGTCGGCCAACAGTGACCAGTGACCAGTGACCAGTGACTGGTGACCAGTGACCAGTGACGGAGCAAAAAACCCGGTTTCTTTCTATCAGAGCATCATGGGAGCGCGAGAACCCCTGTGTTTTTAACCAGGGGATGAAGCGCGACTCAACAGGTTTTAACCTGTTGTTTCATTTCCCACGCTGATTTTCAATGTACTTTTTTACTACCTCTGTGCTAACTTGACCTGTTGACGCTACAAAGTAGGTCGGAGTCCATAAAGCAGGTAGTTTTTTTAAGTCAGGAAATTCTTTTCTTAGGTGATGAGATGCTCTGCCTTTGACCCCGGAGTGCAATTTGTGACGGGGCTTCATCTGTGGGTGCATTGATAAACATATGCACGTGGTCAGGTTGGATTTCTAATGCGATCAGTCTCCAGTTGTGTTCTTGCACTAGTTCAAAAATAATTTCTTGCAGTCTTCTTGCGACATCAGTGACCAAGACGGGTCTTCTACGTTTTGGTACAAACACGATCGGGATAATTGATTGAGGACACGGAATTCTCCGTTCTTCGGTAGTCGTAGTCTTCTTTAGAGAGTTTCGCCATTTCCCGGATTTATGTTGACATAATATGTAGTAACTAATATAATAAACAAAAAGAGGTAATGACGACGCATTGTCCCCAAAAAAAGGGAAGCCTTAATAACGAGATTGTTCGTGCTGTAGTTGAGATTGTCAGCCTTGGAAGGCTTCCCTTTTTCTACGTGTAAGACTCCCGTGACAAGGTGTACAAAACTTTACCAGTTAAAGCAAAGTTTACAGATATTGAAGAAGCATTTTGGTTAGACCAGTGCCAACACGCTAACAGTTTGATTAATTGTGCTCTTTATCACGTTCGTCAAACTCATTATTCAAGGCTGGAAGAGTCGGGTAATGCTTTTACAACTTATTGGCGTGGTGATGAATTGCGGCATGGGTGGAAAACTTACAAATGTTTTGCGACTTATCCAGAACTAGATAAAATCTTAAAAGACAATCCACATTACAAAGCTTTGGCTGCACAAGCCGCACAGCAAACATTGAAATCTGTAGGTGAGTCAATCACTTCTTACAACTCCTTGGTTAACGCTTATTACAGAGGTGAAGTTGATAAACCGTCGTTACCACAATACAGAAAAAGTGGTGGACTTGCAGCAGTTACGTTCCCACGACAAGCACTAACCTACAAAGATGGTTGTTTTTATCCATCTGTCAGTAGAGAAACTAAACCACATTTGTTAACTGAAATTGCTTTACCATTACCAGAATTCATTGATTCGGATTGGGTTAAGGAAGTGACAGTGCGACCTTGCTACGGTCAGTTGTGGATTGATTGGGTAATTGATGACGGTAAACAAGTAATTGAAGTTAATCCAAATCTTGATTACACACAAGCATGGAGCTTTGACCACGGTGGTAATAATTGGCTAACGGGTGTTTCAACACTGGGACAAAGCTTAATTATTGATGGTAGAAAGTTACGTTCAATGAACCAAGGTTATTGCCGTTTAGTTGCCAAATATAAGCAGGGTAAGTCTGATTTCTACTGGGATTCTAACCTTGATAGGATTCAACGCAAGCGCAATAACCAGATGCGAGATGCCATCAATAAAGCAGCAAGATTCATTATTAATCGATGCCTTGCTGATGGCATTGGCAATCTTATTATTGGTTGGAATGAAGGGCAGAAAAATGGTTCTGACATGGGTAAACGCAACAATCAAAATTTTGTACCCATTCCAACAGGTAGATTGATTGAACGCCTTAAACAACTTTGCTCTGAATACGGAATCGTTTTAACAATTACGGAAGAATCATATACATCAAAAGCGTCATTTCTAGATGATGATTTCCTACCTACTTTTGGTGAGAAACCCAACGGATGGGAGCCTTCAGGAGAAAGAATTGAACGCGGTTTGTACAAAACCAAAAAAGGTTTTTTAATCAATGCTGACTGCAACGCGGCAGCAAACATAATGAAGAAAGTAGCCACACAGCTAGGACTTGTCTTAGTCAAGGTGGGTAGAGGGTCTTTGATAGCCCCGCATCGGTATGATTTATTCCAAAGTCTAAAGAATTCATTTCGTAATACGTTACGGAGTGTGGCTTTAGCCCACGGACGAAGATCCATGTAGAATCCCCCGTGTTTCAACCGGGGGAGATATCAATGCAAAGCTCGTTATCTCATAGGAAAAACTACAAGAAACCGGGTTTTTGGGATTACTGTACCGATGCTTGAGATGAGCGATTACAAATGAGGGGAATTTTGAGCATACCCGCACTCTTTACAGTACGGCAAATGTTTGTATGTGAAATTATGACAGTTGGGACATTCAGTATACTGATGGTAACCGCAATGCGAACAGTGAATGTCATGATGACGAATTTTTTTGGCACACTTGATACAACGAGATTTTTGGACTCGATTAGCTGCTTGAACTTTGGGATTAAAGATAACCTTTTGGAGAACTTTGATAAGCCCAAAACCAATCAGTGGAATCAGCAAGATATAAACATAACTGATAAGGAAAAGCAATCCTCCAAAAATAGCGCTAATGATATCAAAAAGAAATTTAAATATAGCACCGATTTGTAAAAATTCAAAGATTTTTAGAATCAGTGGAATAAAAAAGATAACTAACAAATGCCAACTAATTAACGAAATTAGCCCGTATCCTCTCGCTCCTGCAAATCTATGCACTGATAAAGCGATGAGAATTAATGGTAGGAGAAAGATAGACTGAAAAGCCAATTGGATGCTTGGATACCAAAAGGATGCTTGTTGATAACCTTTTTCAACAAAGCTAAATTTTACCTCATCTTTAAGAAAATTTATAAAATTAACACTTTCTGATTTGGCAAGCAGTTGATTTTTTAAATTAGAAATTTCCCGGACAAGTGTAGATATATTGTTAGTATTTTGCTCTAAAGTCTGCTTGGCTTTTTCAGCACCAACTGAATTAATAGATTCAGAGCGAGGTTGACCTGCAAGTTTTTCTAAAAGCGTGGAGTCATATTGAGCGCGAATGTTACGATTGGCTTGTTCGAGTGTACTTATTTTTGCTTGTTTTTGGTCAATAGTTTTTATAGTTTGTCTATTTTCAGAGTTGTAAATTTTATCTTTATACCCAGCATAGTTCAAACAAAGTTCAGTAACTTTACCTAAATGTCCTTCTTGGATTTGCTGGTAATTCCGTTGAAATGATGGAGCATTGTTTGTGTCAGCCAATGACAACTCAATAATTTCGTACTCTTTATCTTTAGCAGTTTGTGTTCGGTAATTGTTCCACTCAAAATAACATGGGTAAGCTTGCGAAGGACTAATATGCCATCTACTAATATCATCTAACCCTGTAAAAACATTGATTAAGATAAAGAGATCGATTAAAATAATGACAATCAAACTCACTTTATTAAGAGGCTCATTGTTGATTGTCCTGGACTTAGTAAAAAATTGTCTTAAAAGACGGCGGATTCTAGCAAGCATATGATTAGCGTTCTGTGCATTTTCACTTGCGATTGATTTATAAAGTTTGAAAAACGTACAAAAACCCAAAGCCACTAATTATCAAAAATAAAAATGCTGCTAATTGATTAATGCGTGTCTCCGGTGTAGGAGCAATGGCTTCTCGTACCAATATAGAAATTGATGCTCCAACTACCAAACTCCAGCCAAGTATCATGTATGGCGACTCGAATGTAATCTGCCAAACTATTAGCAATGCGATCGCCAACAAAACCATCATCATCTCCACAAACCGAGGAGGGTTGTACTGGCTCGATAAAATAAACGTACTAAACCAAAAGCGCCAAAATCTCATAAGAAGTCATTTGTTATTGGTCACTGGTCACTGGTCACTGGTCACTGATTAAATGACCAATGACAAACGACTAACTTCTAACTTTTTGTCCCGTACCGTTTTTTTGTGCGGTATCTTCAGGGATTTCTACGCCAAAAACGCGACCAAAAGCTTTTTCTACCTTGTAGCCAGAATCAATGGACTCCAAGGGGTCTTTCCGCAATCTATGACGCAAACACAAAGTAATTACGCGACGAATATCATCAACTGTGACTTCATTTCGCCTTTCAAAAGCGGTTATTGCTTTAGCCGCGCGGTTGGTCACTATATCGCCCCGCAATCCATCCACATCCAGTTCAGAACAAACTTCAGAGATTTTCACTCGTAAATCGTAATCAATTGTAACAGTTGGTAAAAGCTGTTGGGCATTGACGATTTTTTGCTGTAGTTCTTCCTGCTGAGATTTGTACTTTTCCAAAAATGCCGGAGGATTTTGGTCAAATTCTGCCCGTTGTTCAACAATTTGCACGCGTAAGGCTGGTTCTTTCACTGTATGAATCTCAGCATGCATACCAAAGCGATCGAGGAGTTGAGGACGCAGTTCACCTTCTTCTGGGTTACCAGAACCCACTAGCACAAAACGCGCTGGATGTCGAATAGAAATCCCTTCCCGTTCTACCGTATTCCAACCACTTGCAGCAGAGTCAAGAAGCACATCTACAAGGTGGTCATCTAGCAAGTTCACTTCATCTACGTAGAGGATACCCCGATTGGCTTTTGCCAACAATCCCGGTTCAAAGGCTTTAACACCTTCTGATAAAGCTTTTTCGATGTCAATAGTGCCGCAAACTCGGTCTTCTGTGGCTCCTAATGGCAAGTCTACCATTATCACCTTTTTTCGAGATGTGGGAATATCCGCCCCTTGCTCTAGCTGTTGGCGAACTTCATCGCTCATCAAATCGGGATCGCTGGGATGGCTGCTAAATGGGTCATTGGCGACGACAGGAATTTCTGGTAGCAAGTCAGCCAGCGCCCGGATAGTGGTAGATTTTCCCGTACCGCGATCGCCCATAATCATGACACCGCCAATTTTCGGGTCAATCACGTTCAACAGCAGAGCCAGTTTCATTTCTTCCTGACCCACAATTGCTGTAAATGGAAATACCACACGACGCGCACTTGCGGTGGCTTGAGCAGTTGGACTCACGCTTGTTACCCTATCTATATATTTCTTATTACCGTCTTTATTGTGCCATAGGTAGGGGTCTGGAGATTAGAAATTGGGGTCAAGGGGGATGCTCAATTTCCCAATCCCTAATGCCCTTATTCATCAAGTTTTGTAAAATTAGTCGAATTGCTGCGTAAAAGTTTGAAACTAACTTGATATACCAACACGGGCTATGATTTTTTGAATTTTTGTTTTTATACAGGGTGGCTTTAACTATTTGCCGATTGCCAATTTATCGGCAATTACCTAAACATACCTACACTTTCTTAGTTTGTAAGCGGAATATTTTAATATGAAAGTTAAACCTACTTTACGAGTCACTACACTTCCGAATATCACGATATGCAACCCTTCAACCGATATTGTACTACCAAACGGCTTATTACGCTTGAAGTCGATCGAGAGGTTATCGCCTCCTGCAGACGGTTCTTCAATCTCTGTGTACGTGCGAGTTGCTGATGAAATAAACGCTAACGGGCCCTATAATCTTAATTCTAGCAATCAGGCTCTACTTAATATTGATAGATGTTTGCAAAATTCACTCACCCTTTCTCTTTTTCAATCTATTAATTCAGGAGAACCCCAATTTGTTAATCGTCAAACAGTTTCAATCACAGATATCACGTCTTTGACTCCACTTCAGTTTCTAGGAATGAATGAAACGAATTATCTTCTCAGTTATGAAATTATAGTAGGAGGCTGTGCGTAAAAATTAAAACTCTAATAAAGATATGTTAAAAGTTCATCGTTAGTTGTGAATTGCTAATGGCAATTAGCAATTAGCTGTTAGCAATTAGCAATCACTAACCACCTGAATGAAACGATATATTCTCCATTTTTGGATTGTTAGCGGATTTAGCATCTGTTGTTCTCTTGGTGCTGGCTCTACTGATGCTCAAGAAACTCAAATTATCCCAGATGGGACTCTACCCAAGAATTCCATTGTCGTACCCCAAGGTAATATCCATACTGTAACTGTAGGAACAGAAGCAGGTAAGAACTTGTTTCATAGCTTTAGGCAATTCAACATTAAAGCAGGAGATAAAGTTGATTTTATCAGCCCTAACACAAATATCGAGAATATTTTAGTTCGGGTAACGGGTGGAAATCGCTCTGAAATTATGGGGTCTCTGGCTACGACTGGAGGTTCTAATCCGAACTTGTTTTTGATTAATCCTAGCGGAATCGTGTTTAGACCAAAAGCTAGTTTGAATGTAGGTGGTTCGTTTGTAGCAACAACTGCAAATGCGATCGCATTTGGCAATCAAGGTTTTTTCAGTGCTTCTTTGCCAAATAATCCTGCATTACTGACAGTTCAACCTTCTGCTATTTTATTCAATCAAATTGCGGCTCAAAGTTCGATTATCAATCAATCGACAGCAGGTTTAAAAGTTCCTCAGGGAGAAAGTTTATTGCTACTGGGTGGGAATGTGAACTTAAATAGAGGTATTTTGGAAGCAGAAGGTGGTAACGTCGAGTTAGCAGGTGTGGCGAGCAATGGAACAGTAGGGCTTGTTGAAAATAAGAATCTGCATTTCATTGTTCCCGATAATTTGGAGCGAGCTGATGTGTCACTGACAGATGATGCAAAAGTTTTAGCTCAGAATGGTGGTAGTATTGCGATCGCAGCCCGCAACCTGAATCTACAAAGAAGTAGCATAACAGCTAGTGTAAACTCAGTTAGTACTCAACCGGGAAATATTTCTCTTGATGCTACTGGCAAGATGGCGATCGCAAGAAGCTTTATCTGGAATGAAGTCGGTGACCCAACGAGCTTCTTTAAACCATCGTCTCAAGCTGTGGGCAATACAGGTGGTATATACCTCAAAACTGGATCGCTGTCCTTAAGTGATAGCACTAACCTGAGTACCAACACCTATGGTCAAGGAAGCACTGCAGGAGTGTTTGTTCAAGCTAGAGAGTCCGTTTCTATTGCCGATAATAGTTCCATCACCAGCGATGTAGATCGTCTAGCAGTTGGCAGTACTGGCGGTATAGATATTAAAGCCGAGTCGCTTTCCTTAAATAATCGTGCTAAATTGAGCGCCAACATTTATGGACAGGGAGACACGGTAGGAGTCTTTGTACGGGTTAGTAATTTTGAGTCTATTGCAAAAAGTTTTATCCAAGCTAAAGCAGGAATTGCAGCATCAAACAAAGCTGGTGATATCAATATTCAAACAGGAAACATATCCTTAACCAACGGTTCAAGTTTGGAAACCGACACTGTAGGTCAAACGATGGCTGGAAATGTCATTATTGAAGCTCGAAATACCGCCTCTTTTGACAATAGCTTTATCTTTAGCGATACTTTTGGAGCGGGCGATGGAGGCACCATAAATATCAAGGCAAAAACCTTATTTTTAACCAATGGTGCGGAAATATTGTCCAGAACTTTGGCAAAAGGGAAGGGAGGCAATATTCAAATCCATGCATCCGAGTCCGTTATCATTTCTGGTGTCAATCCAGTTGCGGGCAATTTGATCAGTGGATTGATTGCAAGTAGTGAAGGGGAAGCGGGAGGGCAAGGTGGTGATATTAGCGTAACAGCTCCTATCTTGCAAGTCTCAAAAGGAGCCGTTTTAAGCGCAAGAACTACGGGTGCTGGTTTTGGAGGCAATATTAAGGTTAATACCAACACCCTCGATCTGACTGGTGGTGGACAATTTGTTACCAGTAGCTTTAGCAGTGGGAATGCTGGTAATATCACAGTCAATGCTACTGACACTGTGACTATCTCTGGAAGCGATCCGACTTTAATCACTCGATTGGAGAAATTTGGTTTGAAGTTGATAGACAATGACGGTTCTAATAGTGGCTTTTTTTCTCGCATCCAAGGGAATCAAGTGGCTAATGCTGGCAACATAGAAGTTACGGCTAGCAAACTGCGTCTCAGTAACCAAGGAACCATTACAACAGAGACTAAGTTCGGTGAAGGTGGAAACATCACTCTCAAGACTCAAAGTATTTTGCTAAGTAACAACAGCAGCATAACTGCTACTGCAGGGACTGACAATACAGGGGGGAATGGAGGCAATATAAATATTGATACTAAGTTCTTAGTTTCCTTAGGCAATAGTGATATTACAGCTAATGCTTTTACTGGAAGGGGCGGAAATATTCGCCTTTACACTCAAGGGCTTTTTCTAGATCGGGATACAGACATTACTGCCAGTTCTAAATTTGGGATAGATGGTTTTGTAGAAATCAATCAACCTGATACCGATCCCAGTAGTGGGTTGGTGGCTTTATCTACAAATTTAGTTGATGCATCACAACAGATTACGACAAGCTGCAATTCTGCGGGTAACCCAACTAACAGTTCATTTGTTGTTACGGAGCGTGGTGGTATGGCGAGTAGTCCTTTCCAACCCCTAATAGCTGATGCTTTGCAAGTGGATTGGATAACTCCCCAGTCTGAGCCTCAAACCAACTCTTTTTCATCTGTGGTAAGCCGGAGACTTGACGCTTTGCGTATCGCCAAATTTACATTGCCAGAAACGATCGTTGAAGCAACTGGATGGGTGAAAAGCAGCAATGGTGAGGTATCTTTAGTTGCACATACACCAAAAACAACACCTCGTAGTTCTTGGCATTCTGTTCAATGTGCTATCTAGTCAAACCTCTATCCCAACTAAATATCGTTACAGGTTCTTGAGCAATATCTTGTAAATCAATAGATTTTAAAAATTTCAACCAATCAGTTTTTAGATTCTTATTTTGTGAATTAGTACGAAGTAGTTCACCCAAGTTTGTAAGTGCGTCATACCAAATATTGTGGTCAAAATAAGTTAGATACTTCTGAGATTTTGCCACCTTTAATTTGAGATCGAGTTCCGGTGTCAAAGCGACTCTTTCTATCCAGGCATCAACATAAAAATATCTAGCTTTTGCTTCTTGTTTTCCACAATAGATTTTGAAATACCAATGATATTTCTTACCTATTTTTAGGGAATAGCTAGGACTTGATGGTAGGCTAATGCTGATTACTGCTGCTGTTGGAGGTAGTGTTAAAAATGTTCGGTAGATATCTTCCCCGGCTTCATCTTGCAAAAGAAATTCTCCATTACGAGTATTGTTTGGTAGCTCTGGAATATAGACCCAAAAGGTTGGATGTTTGGAAATAGTTGAGGCCAAAAAAGATGCAGAGTCTTGAAAATCATCCAACTTTTCTTTACCAGGAACCAACGCGGTAACAGGGATGTTAAGTGCTGGACAATCATTGCGACTAGTACCGCCTCTGCGGCGACCAATAGGTGCTCCATTATCAGGTAATTGCGGTTGTTGCACTGACTGATTTTGCTGACTGTTGGGATAATTTGTAACTAATTTGACAACTGATGCTTGCATTGGTAGAGAAAAACTTGCCAGACCAGGGATCGCCAAAGGAACAAAGTACCTCAGGCTCATCAATGTAAGAAGTAATCTTTTCTTAGCCAATGTTTTCTGAGTCATAGTTCAAAACTTAAAATTTTTGGCATTTTCTAGATTAAGGTGAGCGATCTGTCGAACTAAAGTATACAACTACTACTGGGACAATTATAAGTGCTAATGCAGGTGGAATTAGTGGTATCCATCCTGCATTGATTAAAATGATACAGCAAATACCGAAAAGAAGGGAAAGTTCGACTGCAACTGCCAATCCCAGATATACTGGACGATGAATGCACCAAGCAAGGATACCCCCCAGCAATGACCATCCAAAGACCCACAAGGCTTCTAGCCAACTAGGCCACCACCAAATTAAAGACCGCCCATCAAGAACTGCGCTGAGAATTTGGGCGATCGCCTGAGCCTGCACAAACATTCCTGGTATTTCTTTACGACTAGGGATTGCTGTCGCACTGTAGGGGGTTTTCCAGCGATCGACAGCACTGACTGCAGAAACGCCTATGATGACTATGCGATCTTTGACCAAGTTGATTAATTCAGGGGTAACTCGATCCTCCAAAATTTCTCTAAGAGATACTTGCTGGGCAATATCTACAGGAGAGCGGAGAGAACGATAATTAAGCAGTATTTGATAACCAGATGCATCTATGTTTTGATAACCACTAATATGAGTTGTTAATTGCTTGAATAGTACTTTGCCAATTTGTAGTTGCCCATCAGCAGTAACTTGTGATTTAATACCTTGAGCATCTAAATAGTGGAGTGCTAACTGGAGGCTTAAGGCATATTTTGCAGCACAAGGAGACGTAACGGGAAGAGTTAAATGTAACAAATGGCGACGAGCCACTTCGTCATCGTCCGCAATAAAATCGCTAAAACCCAAGCGGGATTTTGGCACTTCTGGAGGTTGGGGAATGCCATCTGGAACACCATCTTCAGGAGCAGGAACTTTACAAGCAGCAAAAAAGCGACTGTCGAAGCGCAGGCGATTTGCTAAATCGGGATACTCAGGATTGACGGGGAAATCACGATAGATATCTATTCCTATAGTTCTTGGTTGATATTGCTCTAGTTTTTCTAGAAGTTGCAGAAGCGCTCGATCGGATAAAGACCATCGAATAGGCATTTGTAGCCGATTTTGATATTGAATGTCAGCTTCATCGATAGTTACGAGCAAAAGACGCGGATCTTGTTGTTCTATTGGTCGTAGCGCCATCAGGCGATCGAAAGTTTTTAACTCAAAGGGTTGGAGTATTCCCAGATACCTAATCCCTATGACAAAAAAGGCGATCGCTAAACTCACACTAATTACTTTATAAAGATTGCGCCAAGTATTGATCGAGCCACGTGCAGCCAAAATTCTCGCTTTCGACGAGAATGACTCTTTTTTCCCTGCGCTTAACTCATTAATCTGAAGGTCTTGGTTTCGGCTTACCTTAAGTTGCTCTAAAATTATCTGCGGTTGTAGAGGTCGCTCTTGGGGCGCGGGTATCATCAGAGCGTCGATTAAATTTGCTAAACCAGTAGAAATATGAGGTGCTTTATCTCGCCAAATTAACCGATCGCTTTGAGGATTTTTCGGCAAATCATTGGGGTGTATACCTGTCAATAAATTCACAAAAGTACGTCCTAGAGCGAAAAAGTCTGACTGATAACCGGCTTGACCTTGAATTTGCTCTGGTGCTGTATATCCAAGAGAATAAACTCGAGTAATATCACCTAATTCTAGTTTTTCGACATAAGTCATAGTCACTTGTCTCGCCGTGCCAAAGTCAATCAAAACCAGTTTCCCATCAGGACGAAGCATGATATTGGATGGCTTAATATCTCGATGTAAAATTTGTTCTTTATGGATTTTTTCTAATAGTTGAACAAGTTGTAGTAACCAATCAATTGCTGATTCTTCAGATAATTTTCTATTTTCTTCTAACCAATGAGCTAGATTTTGCCCTGGAATTTTCTCCATGACTAAGCAATGCAATTGTTTACATCTATCTTTGAGAGAAAAACAGAAACAAGTATCGACTTGAGGAACTCCTAGATGTCTCAACTGCTTAAGGATTCTAGCTTCTTGCTCAAACAGTTCAACTAATCGGTGGCGATTGCTGGTCAAAACTTTCAGAACTTTTGTTGTTCCTAAGTTATCTATTTCAAATATTTCTGTATAGTGATTTTGATTTAATTCTCTTAATGGCTTAATCACACGATAACGCTCGTTAATAATTAAGCTAGAGCCACAGTTCTGGCAAAAATCTTGATCGTCGGGATTTTTGCGATAAAGACACCAGGGATTGATACAGTAGCTCATATTTCAACATTTTGATTTGGAAAAGGGATTACCTGTTATCGATAGCTAATATTACTTAGCTCCAATTTTAGTTCTAAAAGCAAACTTTCAATATTGCTTCTAGCATATCCGACAACTAGCGAAGTTTTTCCTTGCAAAAATGAGAGAATTTTTGTTAGCTGCTCCTCAATCAGACTTTCATCTCTTAAAATATGACATAATTGGTTCTTAATGGGTTTAAGAATTAAGCGGACTTGCATTTCGTAGATCTCTTTATTTGTTTGTGTCTTGTTAACCAAGGCGAGTGTTCTCAAAAGTTCAATTTTCTCAATTTTTTGATTTCTGCTGAATTCCCGAATCTCGGTACAAATGCGCTCACAAATTTGGTTGAGGACGTATTGAGAAACTACAGGTTGCTGAAGTGAAAATATCACTTCTTCTTCTTCAACAGTTCTTTCAATCAGCGATCGCCTCAAAAGTGATTCCAGGGCTTCGATTAATTCTGCTTGAGCCACAGATGCTAAAATCTCTGCACGCAATTGGGATAGGGAAATCGGTTGACACTTAATCGCCAGCCAGTAGAGAATTTCTTGTTCTAGAGCCGATATGTACTCAAACTGTTCGTCTAAAATATCGTTCAGCTCGCCAAAAACAATCGTTTCTTGTTTCAGAAAAGCAGAAACCTTGCCACCGAACAATTCTTGAATCGTACTGGCAACGATTTTTAAAGCTAAGGGATTACCTCTATAAAGTTGAATCAAGTCTTCCCAACTATTTGGATCTAACAAATTCTTCTCTTTGAAGATTTCCTGAGCGTGTGAATCCAACCCCTTGAGATATAACGAGCGGACTGGACGAGTTTCTCCTTCCATAAGACCAATTTCTCTTGGTTTCTCACGAGCTATCCACATCAAGCAGCTACGATGAGACTCTTGCCCTAATCGTCTTAATAACTTACTGTAACTTTGATATCCTTCTCGATAATGTCCGGAAAAATGATGACTCTGCTGAATTCCCGTTGTTGTATCTAGAACGATTAGACATCGATGTCGGCGTAAGAGACTAATAAAATTAGAGATTTGAACGTCAATGTCTTCTTCTATTAAATAGTCGTTTGACTGAGGTGAGAGAAACCGGGTTAGTTCAGCCAACAGTTCGCTGACTGATGGCGTGCTTCGCAAATCTCGCCAAATCACAAACTCAAACTCATGCTGTATCTGTCGAGTGCAGTGTACAGACAGAGTTGTCTTGCCAATTCCCCCCATACCCACAACTGCTACTACTCGGCAACTGTCATTTACGAGCCATTTTTTTAACATGGCGAGTTCTTGAGTGCGCCCGTAGAAAATATTGATTTCCGGTACTTCACCCCAATCTTGGTGCAGTTTTGTCTGACTGCTTCTTAAGCGATCGCTGCTACCCCTAGATTGCCTTGTATCAATCTTATTGATACTTGTTGCTGATACAGAATTCAGCGATTCAGAGGAAGGTAACGTTTTCTTTGGTTGCCCTTCCCACAGCCGCTCAATTATAAATCGAAAATTTGTTTTACTAATGTCCTCTCCCAAGGCTTCTGACAATAACTTCCAAAGTCTAGGAGCCGCTACTTGTTTGATGTAACCCAGGCTGTACTGACAAGTTTCTGCAATCTGTTCATAAGTTTTAGCTTGCCAAGCTCCTCGCAGTACAACAGCCTCAACATCTCTCAAATGCTGACCCGTGTTGGTGAGAATAACACTATCTATAGTTTTTATGACTTCTTCTAAATTCATCGACGGTCAAGAGTATACATAAGTTACTTCCTACAGATTAACTCTTGTATTAACTTTATTCAAACAGGAGGATCACAAATTGTCTTAAATATTATGCTACCACCTAAAAACATTACAAACAAACAGTTTTTACTCTATTCAGTCGAAATACATTCTAAAAACATCTTCCAGCTTGACTATATGCTATGCAAGATAGGAGATTGTTAGTTTTACTCAGTACTCAGGTCAAAAATCATCAGAATATTGGATTCCAACTTTATTTGTAAATTTTTTTGAAGACATAAACTTAATTTAACCTTGGTTTATTAACCTTATTCATGACTGCTGTATTAACTAAGTTAATCTTTTATGTTAACTAGGTAATAAACAGAATTTTGCTGATGTTTCCCAAAGTATGATTTTGGGCCAGATTTGACCAATTTACAGCAGTTTTTACCTAAATGAACCACACCGTCTGTAAAGACGCAATGCCTTGCGCCCCTACGACTGTGGTCTCTTTCCTGAAAATGGCTGTAATCTCTTTAGCTCGTAATTTACAGTGAGGTTGAACTATGGTTTCTAGCACCTGTATTGCTAGGCAAAGTAATTCTCAAGTTACACTGCGACTACAACAAGAAGAGTTACGCTTTACTAAGTTTTTGATGGATCGTGTAGCAGATCCAATTTTCTGGATAGAGCCAAACCAAAAACCAAACGCACAGTTCTTATATGTTAACAATGCAGCTTGCCGTTTGGTTAATTACTCTCATGAGGAGTTGGTATCTATGAGTATACAAGACCTAAACCTAGATTTCTTGATCAATGTTTGGTCAACCTTCTGCAACACTGCTAAAAAGCAGCGTTATTTATCCTTTGAGACTCGACATCAGACAAAAGAAGGTCATTGTATACCAGTTGAGATCACTGTCACCTCTGTAGAGTACGAAGGCAAAAACTATAGTTATCTGTTTATCTGTCATATCAAGTCACAACAGGCTTCCTCATTAGCTTTACCAAAAAATCAACAACAGACTTCCTCCCAGAAGTCATACAATTCGCAGTATCAGCTATCTACAGATACTCAAACAGCAGAACCAGCATATCCTCTGTCGATATTGCCTTTGGACTCACTTTTGAATCAAGTCTTCAATTTTATTGAAGAAAGTTATCATCAATCAATTAGCTTGTGTGATGTAGCTACAGCAGTTGGTTACTGTCCGGCTTACTTAACTAATCTGGTACGCCGTCATACAGGAAAAACAGTGAATCATTGGATTGTCGAGCGCCGGATGTTAGCAGCACGTACTTTACTCCGGGAAAGCAACCTGTCGGTAAGTCAGATTGCTGAGGCAGTAGGCTACCAACATGAAGGGCATTTTTTCCGGCAGTTTCGCCAGAATCATCAAACTACGCCTCAAGCTTGGAGAAAAGCTCAATTTATCTAGCAAGCTGTTCCATATTTAATTTGCATATTAAACCGCAGAGGCGCAGAGGGCGCAGAGTAAGAGAGAGAAGAATTTGATGCTTTTTATCAAATCTTAAAAATATGCAAGTTAAATGTGTTTTAGCGTAGAACAATCTTCAATGGCATTCAGTACCCCTGTTAAGGTGTACCAAGAAAGTACTAATCGGGAAGCTTATTCTTGCATTGTGTTCTTATCCCTTAGACCTAAAATTGATCGCAAAAATTATTTTTTTGCTTTTGAATTTTAATAGGTGTAAGGCTAAAACTCCTATTAATATGTTGGAAAACCTTTACCTTAACAGGGATAGATATAGCAAACTAGGTTGTTTACCTAAAATTAACCTAAAATTTTTTCTTATTGCTATAAAATCATCAAAAGTAGACATTAAAATGTAAAATTAGCTTTAATGAAGATTGAGTTTGCACCATGACTTATAGCGGTTGGCATTGCAGAAAAAAATCAAAATTAGCGATTTGCCTAACTTTGTTTGACATAATTGTGATTTCATCAGTAGAACGTACTTTAGCTCAGAGTAATATTGTTCCTGATAATACCCTGGGAACCGAGACATCCAGAGTTATAACTAATTCGGATGGTCTTCCTATAGAGAATATTAGTGGAGGTGCATACAGAGGTGTCAATCTTTTCCATAGTTTTCGAGAATTCAATGTCGATGAAGGACGCGCTGTTTATTTCACGAATCCAGCAGGAATTGAGAACATTCTGAGTCGGGTGACGGGTAGGAATCGTTCTCAGATTTTAGGAAAGCTAGGGGTATTAGGCAATGCCAACCTATTTCTCATCAATCCCAATGGAATTATCTTTGGACCTAATGCCAGTCTAGATGTCAATGGTTCTTTTGTAGTTACATCAGCGAATGCCATTCAGTTTGGCGAGCAAGGCTTTTTCAGCGCCTCTTTCCCAGAAACTCCGCCCTTACTCACAATCAATCCCTCGGCTTTATTTTTTAATCAAGTCGGTGCGGGGTCAATCGAAAACAGATCTATTGCTTCAGCAGGAGTTAACAGCACTGGTAACCCTGTATTTGGATTGAGAGTTCCTAATGGACAAAGCTTGCTATTAGTGGGAGGAGATATTGCACTCAATTCAGGCGGATTAAATGCTTTGGGCGGTCGAGTGGAATTAGCAGGTGCAGCTAGTCCAGGGACGATAGGGTTGAGTTTTAATGACTCAAATCTCGCATTGACATTTCCTAATCAAGTCGTGCGAGGCGATGTTTCACTGACAAATAAGGCTTTTATTAATGTTGCTGCTGATGGAGGTGGCGCGATCGCTCTTCATGCCAAAAACATTAATCTTTCTGGAGGCAGTTCTCTAAATGCTGGCATATTAGCAGGTTTGGGAACACCAGAAATAAAAGCAGGGGATGTTACCTTAAATGCTACACAAGCCATATCCCTCAGTCAATCAAGCCGTATTATCAACCAAGTCAGTCAGGATGCTACTGGCAATGCGGGGAATATCAATCTTCAAACAGGTTCACTGAATTTAACTGAAGGAAGCCAGTTGAACGCCCGTACTTTGGGAAGAGGAAATAGTGGGAATGTCTTTGTAGATGTGAGTGGTGCTGTCACAATAGATGGTGAAGACAGCAATGGCTTTCCTAGTGGAATCATCAATCAAGTTCAAAGATCGGCAATCGGAAATGGCGGCGACATTAATATCAAAGCAGAGTCCCTAACTCTTACACGGGGAAGTCTGGTGAGTGCTAGTACCCTGGGAAGAGGAAATAGTGGGAATGTCTTTGTAGATGTGAGTGGTACTGTCACAATAGATGGTGAAGACAGCAATGGCTCTCCTAGTAGAATCATGAGTCTAGTGCAACCATTCGCAGTTGGAAATGGTGGCGATATTAATATCAAAGCAGAATCCCTAACTTTAACACAGGGTGGTACTGTAACTGCCAGTACTTTTGGAAAAGGAAATAGTAGGAATATTTTGGTTGATGTGAAAGGTGCTGTCATAATAGACGGTAAAGGCGGCAATTATAGTGTAATCGCCAATCAAATTCAAGAATCAGCAGTTGGAAATGGTGGCGATATTAGTATTAAGGCAGAATCCCTGACTTTAACACGGAGAGGTCTTTTGAGTACCGCTACCTTGGGAAGAGGAAATAGTGGGAATATCTCTGTGGATGTGAAGAGTGCTGTCACCATAGACGGTGCAGAAGGCGAGGACTTTGTCAGTGCAGTTAGAAGTGAAGTAGCACCGTCAGCAATTGGCAATAGTGGTAACATTAATATCAAAGCAGAATCCTTAACTTTAAAACAGGGCGGTTTTGTAAATACCAGTACTCTTGGAAAAGGAGATAGTGGGAATATTTTAGTGAATGTGAGTGGTGCCCTCACCCTGGAAGGTGTAGATAGCAGCAGCGTTACCTATCCTAGTAGAATCGCCAGTCAAGTACTACCGTCGGCTATCGGAGATGGTGGTGACATTAATATCAAAGCAGGTTCCGTAACTTTAAAACAGAACGGTACTTTGAATACCGCTATCTTTGGAAAAGGAAATGCCGGAAATATCTCTATGGATGTGAAGGGTGCTGTTACAGTAGACGGTAAAAATAGCGATAGCTTTGGTGGTTTCATCGCCACTCAAGTGACAGAGTCGGCAGTCGGAGATGGTGGCGACATTAATATCAAGGCAGAGTCCTTGTCCCTAACACAGGGAGGTAGTTTGACTGCTAGTACCTTTGGACAAGGAAATGGCGGGAATATCTTTGTAGATGTGAAGGGTGCTATCACAGTGGATGGTGAGGGTAGCAATGGCTTTCCTAGTGGAATCAACACTGAAGTAGCACCGTCTGCTATCGGAAATGGTGGCGACATTAATGTCAAGGCAGAGTCCTTGTCCCTAACACAGAAAGGTACTGTGAGTGCTAGTACCTCTGGACAAGGGAATAGCGGTAATATTAGGGTTAACTTAACAATGCCTACTTCTAAGTTAATCCTTAGTGATGGAGCGCGGATCCAAGCTAGCACATTAGGACAAGGAAAAGGTGGAAATATCCAAATAGAGGCTTCTGACTCTGTAAATCTTACCAATGACGCTAAAATTTCAGTGAACAGCCAAGGTCAAGGCAATGCAGGCGAACTGGGAATTACAACAGGCTCCCTAACTCTCCGAGGGCGATCGCGTTTATTGGCAGATACTGTTAGTAGTGAAGGTGGTAATATTCAATTGCAAGTGCGAGATATATTACTGCTAAGCGACAAGAGTGGCATTTCTACGACAGCAGGACAACAGGGGGCAGGGGGCAATGGTGGTAATATTGACATCAACACAAACTTTTTAGTCGCCGTTCCTTCGGAAAATAGCGATATTACGGCTAACGCTTTTGAAGGCAGAGGTGGTTTGATCGGAATTAGTACTCAGGGCATTTTTGGTCTAAAAAAGCGCGAAAGTCTAACTCCACTCAGCGATATCACCGCCTTTTCCCAACAAAATCCCCAGTTTGATGGCGAGATAGTTATCAATATTGAAAATCCAGATATCAGCAACGAGCTAGTCGCTTTGCCCACAAATCTAGTCGATGTTGGTAGGCTAATTACCCAAGGGTGTTCGGTAGGTAGAGTCATCACAGATAAACAAGAAAGTCAATTTATCGTTACAGGACGAGGCGGGTTACCTCCACAGCCAGGAGAAGCGTTACGCATTCCAGCGATCGCTGTACATGGAAGCACTTTTGTAGCGGAAAAACAAGACCAATCTCCAGACATAACTACCACTCCCCTAGTAGAGGCAAATGGTTGGAGGTTCGATGAGCACGGACAAGTTATTTTAACCGCCGCTACCACTTCTGGATCTGCTAGTTTTGGGACACAACAAAGGGAGTGCCATGGGTTTTAAACGCCTACTAGCGTGAAGAACGATCTGGCAAACTAAGTTATGAAAGTCATAGCTCTACCAGGAAACTTCGGGTTGTTTACCTAAGCTTAACCTAAGAAATTTTCTGGTTGTCATAGGATGAACAGAAGCAGACTTTAGCTAAATTTTGTTCCCTATGAGTGGCGATTGGTATTGGAAGAAAAAGTTTAAGTTAGTAATCTGGTTAGCTCTGCTTGAAACAATCATGATTCTCTCAGTAAAAAGTGCTTATGCCCAGAGTCAAAGTCATATTGTCCCCGACAATACCCTAGGAACCGAGAGTTCCAGTGTGATAACTAATTTGGATGGTTCTCCTCTAGAGACGATCGCAGGCGGAGCGCGGCGAGGGGTCAACCTTTTTCACAGTTTTCGAGAATTCAATGTCGGTGAAGGACGCGCAGTTTATTTTACGAATCCAGCAGGAATTGAGAACATTCTAAGTCGGGTGACGGGTAGGAATCGTTCTCAGATTTTAGGAAAGCTGGGGGTATTAGGCAATGCCAACCTATTTCTCATCAATCCCAATGGAATTATCTTTGGACCTAATGCCAGTCTAGATGTCAATGGTTCTTTTATAGCTACATCAGCGAATGCCATTCAGTTTGGCGAGCAAGGCTTTTTCAGCGCCTCTTTCCCAGAAGCTCCGCCCTTACTCACAATCAATCCCTCTGCTTTGTTTTTTAATCAAATTGGTGCGGGGTCAATCGAAAACAGATCTATTGCTTCAGCTGGAGTTGATAGCGCTAGCAACCCTGTAGTTGGTTTGAGAGTTCCCAATGGACAAAGCTTGCTATTAGTGGGAGGGGACATCGCCATCAATGCAGGGAGATTGAATGCTTTGGGTGGTCGAGTGGAATTAGCAGGTGTCGCCAGTCCAGGGACGATAGGGTTGAGTGTTGATGACTCAAATCTCGCATTGACATTTCCTAATCAAGTCGTGCGAGGCGATGTTTCACTGACAAATGGGGCTTTTATTAATGTTGCTGCTGATGGAGGTGGCGCGATCGCTCTCCATGCCAAAAATATAGATATAAGTGGAGGAAGTTCTCTCAATGCTGGCATTGCAGTAGGTTTAGGAACACCAGAAACCACAGCAGGGGATATTAGTTTAAATGCCACAGAAGGCGTATCCCTCACTCAATCAAGCCGCGTTATCAATCAAGTCAGTGAGGATGCTACTGGTAATAGTGGCAATATTAATATTCAAGCAAGCTCACTGAATTTGACTGAGGGAAGTGATTTGAGTGCCCGTACCTTTGGAGAAGGAAATACTGGCAACATCTCTGTGAATGTAAGTGGTGCCGTCACCTTAGATGGTTTGGGTAGCAATGGTCTTCCCAGTGGAATTATCAATTTAGTACAACCTTTGGCAGTTGGAAATGGTGGCGACATTAATATCAAGTCAGAGTCCTTGACTCTAACACGGGGAAGTATTTTGGATGCTACTACTCTTGGAGAAGGAAATAGTGGGAACATCTTGCTTGATGTAAGGGGTGCTGTTACCTTAGACAAGGCAAATAGTGTTGGCTTGTCTAGTAGAATTAGCAATCAAATGGGATTATCGGCAGTTGGAAATAGTGGCAACATTATTATTAAAGCAGAATCCCTGAATCTAAGACAGGGCAGTGCGTTAAATGCCACTCTATCGGGAAGAGGAAATAGTGGGAACATCTTGATTGATGTAAGAGGTGCTGTCATCCTTGAGGGACAAGGCGGAGGCTTTTTCAGTGGTATCGCTAATCAAGTGGGATCGTCGGGAGTTGGAAATAGTGGCGACATTAATATCAAGGCAGAGTCCGTCATTTTTGAACAGGGTAATGAATTGAATACTAGTACTTTGGGAAGAGGCAATGGTGGAAATATCTTTGTGGATGTTAGGGGTGCTGTAACCATAAATGCTGATGGTGGTATCTTTAGTGTGGTCAGATCGTCAGCAATTGGAGATGGTGGCAACATTAATCTCAAAGCAGAGTCGCTGAAAATAATACAAAGTGGTGTTTTGAATACTTTTACCTTAGGTAGGGGAAATGCTGGAAATATCTCTGTGGATGTGAAGGGTGCTGTGATAGTGGATGGTAACAACACAGACTTTAATACTGGCATAGCAACTATAGTCACAGACTCAGCAATTGGAAATGGTGGCGACATTATTCTTAAGGCAGGATCTCTAACTCTAACACAAGGAGAGATCGCAGCTAATACCTTAGGACAAGGAAAAGGTGGAAATATTGAAATAGAGGCTGCTAACTTTATAAATCTTACCAATAACTCGGAAATTTCCGTCAACAGTGAAGATCAAGGAGATGCTGGCGATTTGAGAATTCAAACTGGCTCTCTAACTCTCCAAGGGCGATCACGTTTATTGGCAGATACAGTTAGTAGTGAAGGTGGTAATATTCAATTGCAGGTGCGAGACATACTATTGCTACGGGATAACAGTGGTATCTCAACCACAGCAGGACAGCAGGAGGCAGGGGGCAATGGTGGTAATATTGACATCAACACAAATTTTTTAGTCGCCGTTCCTTCGGAAAATAGCGATATTACGGCTAACGCTTTTGAAGGCAGAGGTGGTTTGATCAAAATTAGTACTCAGGGCATTTTTGGTCTAAAAAAGCGCGAAAGTCTAACTCCACTTAGTGATATCACCGCTTTTTCCCAACAAAATCCCCAGTTTAATGGCGAGATAGTCATCAATATTGAAAATCCAGATATCAGCAGCGAGTTAGTCCCTTTGCCCATAAATCTAGTCGATGTTGGTAGGCTAATTACTCAAGGGTGTTCGGTAGGTAGAGTTGCCACAAATAAACAAGACAGTCAATTTATTGTTACAGGACGAGGCGGGTTACCTCCACAGCCAGGAGAAGCGTTACGCATTCCAGCGATCGCTGTTCATGGAAGCACTATTGCTGCTGAAAAACAAGACCAATCTCCAGACATAACTACCACTCCCCTAGTAGAGGCAAATGGTTGGAGGTTCGATGAGCACGGACAAGTTATTTTAATCGCCTCTACTACTTCTGGATCTGATAGTTTTGGGATAAAACAAAGGGAGTGCCATGGTTCTTAAACATTTACTAAAGTTGAAAAAGACTTGGCAATGCAATCTCCGCAAGTTATTAAAGCTGCTCAAAACAATTTCCCTCATCTTATTAGGTATAATTTTATTCGTCAAAATCTCACTTTTATTGCCTGAGCCAGTAGCAGCACAAGAACTAGCAATAGAGGCTGCAAAATTAACAATTGAAGGAAAAAAACTCTACGAAGCCGGACAGTTTGATGCAGCGGCAGACATTTGGCAAAAAGCAGCTAATATTTACAAACAATCAGGAAACGAGGAAGGCAAGACTGAAAGTTTGATTAACGTCGCTGAAGCCCTGCAAGCCAATGGATTGAATCTCAAAGCTTGTCATCAGATATTACAAGCCTTTAACATTGCTCAGCCTGATTGCCGACTATTAATCCAAGACAATGAAAGATATAAACTGCAAAACTCTTGGTTCCAAACCCTTGAATCCAAACCAAATTCCCTAACTAAAGCTAATGGCTTGCGTAGCCTTGGTGATGTTCTGCAAAAACTTAATTACCCAGATTTGTCAACAAAAGTTTTAGACTTAAGTTTGCAAGTCGCTCGCCAATTATCATCGCCAACTACCGAGAGTGCTGTTTTGTTGAGCCTGGGGAATGCTCAACGATCTCTAGGTGACAGAATACAGATTCAAGAAGGTAAAGTCAATCCACAAAACTCACGTCCTTTAAGTTGTGGTAACCAAGCCAAAGATAGTGTAGAAATTTCGTTTTATCAGCAAGCGGTTTCACTCTATCAGCAGGCAGTAACTCAATCTCCATCTGTTGAGAATTGGGTGCAAGCACAACTCAATCACCTGAGTCTTTTGCTCAAAATTAATGAGCTAGATAAAGCACAGAGTTTAGTACCTCAAATTGAGTTGAAACTCAAAGATTTACCCACCACGCAAACAACAATTTCCGCTCGGATTAATTTTGCTGAAAGTTTAGTTTGTCTCAACCACTACTCTGCTATCAATACTGTTGACTTGAATGACATTGCCAAAGAGTTAACAACAGCTCTTCAACAAGCAAAAAGCCTTGGGGATCGGCGTGCTGAATCTTATGCCTTTGGATATCTTGGTTGGCTCTATGAACAAAACCAACAGTTTTCACAAGCTCTAACCCTTACCCAAAAAGCACTTTTTCAGGCTCAGGCAATCCAAGCAGTAGACGTGGCCTATCAGTGGCAATGGCAATTAGGACATATCCTCAAAGCTCAAGGAGATATTAAAGGAGCGATCGCGGCTTATGATGCAGCTACTGATAGCTTGCAATCTCTGCGGAGCGAGATGAATGCGCTTAATTCTCAGATGCAATTTTCCTTTCGAGAAAAAGTCGAACCTGTCTATCGACAACTAGTGGAATTGCTTTTGCAAAATCAGGGAAGTTCTGGGTTAACAAAGAACAATAGTCTTCAAAAAGCCCGGATTAAGATTGAATCTTTACAATTAGCAGAACTAGAAAATTTTCTTCAAGAAGCCTGTTTAAAACCCAGAATTGCAATAGATCAAATTATTGATAAAGATGATTCAACAACAGCAATTCTCTATCCAATTATTCTGCAGAACCAATTAGCGATTGTTCTCAAGTTGCCTCAGAAAGAAGAACTTCGCTATTATGCAACTCTCATCTCCCAGGAGCAGCTAGAAAGTACTGTCACTAAGTTACAACAAGATCTACCAAATGTGACTCGAACTTCTCAAGTTAAACATTTATCCCAACAGATATACAATTGGTTGATTCGTCCTATAGAAGCTGATTTAAATAGCAGCAACATAGAAACTTTGGTATTTGTCCTAGATGGTTCCTTACGCAACATTCCTATGGCAGTTTTATATGATACCCAACAACAGAAATATTTAGTTGAGAAATATGCGATCGCTTTAGTCCCTGGTTTACAACTTGTCGCACCAAAACCTCTACGCAGTTCACAGATTAAGGTTTTAGCGGCTGGAGTGAGCGAAAAACGCTCTGTCGCAGGTCAAGAATTTGCTCCATTGACTAATGTTAAGAAAGAATTAGCCCGCATCCAGGTTGAGATACCTAAGAGTGAACAACTTCTGGATAGTAAATTTACCAAAACCAATCTACAAAATAAACTGCAATCAGCTTCTTTTTCTGTAGTTCATTTGGCCACTCACAGTCAATTTAGTTCTAATCCCGAAAAAACCTTTATTCTCACTTGGGATAAATTGCTCAATATTGAAGATTTAGTTGACTTACTAAAGAAAAACAACTCAAATGGTTCTAATTCTATCGAATTACTAGTCCTGAGTTCGTGCGAAACTGCTGCAGGCGATCGACAAGCCGCTTTAGGATTAGCTGGAATTGCTGTTAGAGCAGGCGCAGAAAGTACGGTGGCAACTTTATGGTCAGTAGACGATTTTTCTACTAGTGAAACCATGAATTACTTGTACCAAGAATTAAACAAAGGAGCGACTAGAGCTAAAGCACTTCAAAAAGCCCAATTAGCTCTCTTTAAAAAAGAAAAGCGTCCTTATTTTTGGGCAACTTTTGTTTTGGTAGGAAATTGGCTTTAATTTCAATACCCGTGACAATACTGCAAGGGATTACGATAATTGAGGTGTCAGAACCCCGGTTTCTTTAAGAAACCGGGGTTCTAATTTCCGCTTATTCGAGTAGTATTGAATTCTAACCTGCATATAGCAGTCCTATTTGAGTTGTAAAAATTATTAACCACAAAGACGCAAAGAGCACGAAGAAAAGAGAGAAGTGAGAATTTTACAAATGATTTAGGATTGCTATAGCACTCCTATTTGATTTTTGAAATACACGTAGGGTGGGCAATGCTCACCACTACAAATACTTATACTTTATCACAAATTAGATAAGATTGTCCTATTAGTAATAATACCATTATCTAAAGCTTAATTGAATATCAAATTCCTATTTCTCATCAAGTATCTAAAGAACACACAGTAAAAATACAGTATTTTTTGTTCTTCTATTTAGCGTATTTACTTATTTTTGGAGTGATATTAGTATTAGATTAACGAAGCAAAAGAAACAAAAATCTAGCAAACAAACTTCTTGTTTATTTCTTTTGTTTTGTCTTTCTTTTGTTGTCTTTCTAACTATTCTAAGGAGAAAAATTCATGTCCGTCAATACCCAAGAAAACAATCAAGAGTTCACCGTTGAGTTTTCAGAAGAAGATTTAAAGGATATAGCTGGTGGCGCAAAGCCAAAGTTTGAATACCGTGGTAAACCAGGCCAAGCTCCCGAATTTCGCGGTTTTGTTGGAGTAAGACCTATTAAAACCTTTCCATTCCACAAATAACGAGGTTAATTAAGTACTAATTTCAGTTAGATGACATATAGCAATCCTAAATCATTTGTAAAATTCTCACTTCTCTCTTTTCTTCGTGCTCTTTGCGTCTTTGTGGTTAATAATTTTTACAACTCAAATAGGACTGCTATACATTGCATCATCTAATGTCAATAGTGCCAGATCGAGCTACTTGCACTTGTGTATCACCTTTGCCACTTGAACATTTTTGATATTTGGAACGGATCGAACTGTAGAAACGTTCACTAACTAATTGAAATGCTATAAGTGCAAGGTGATTTTGGTAAAGTTTTATTCAAGTCCGTAATCTGCTACCCCAGTAGTAGGTTACGGCTATCTATACCTATGAAAAACCTCCATCGGTTATTTTACATACCTGCTTGGCCGATCGCTACTAAAATTTCCGTAGCATTGATGTCAGCAGTTTTCATACCGATGAGCTTTACAGCTTATTACAATCTGCGAGAGAGCTTAGATCGTGTGGAAACGGCTGAATACCGTAAGCTAGAGTTACTAGCGACTAGTACTGCTAGTCGCCTCGATCAATTGATCGTTGATATTCAACATCTTGTGATTCAAGTTAGTGGCGATCTCAATGTAGTGGATTTCCTGTCTGCTACCACACCTAACCAACGAAAAAGCTTACGTCCAAGACTGGAAAAAACTCTAGAAAACATTTACCGTTCCAATCCAGATTTTGATGCTGCCTATATTTTAGACATTAAAGGTCAATGTATTGCTGCCACCGATCCTATATTCATTGGTCAAAACTACACCTTTCGCCAGTACTACAGTTCTGCCATTCAGGGACGAGCTTACGTATCTAGCATCTTAATGGGTAGAACAACCAGACGACCAGGATTGTATTTTTCCTCTCCAGTGAAAACGGAAAGCGGTGCAATTGTAGGAGTGATGGTACTCAAAATCAAAGGACAAGGTATTTGGACGATAGTTGATTCATTAAGACTAGCTGATCAGAGTTATGCTTTTCTCATTGACAAGGAGGGTGTAATCGTCAGTCATCCCGATAAATCCCGTTTATATAATACTATTGTCCCCCTCTCACTAGAGAAAAATAAACAGATATTATCTGATAGAGGAGATAATTTCGCTTCGATTAAAAGCTTAAATATTCCCGAGTTGAAAGTGATGGTGAGAGCTAAGCAAACAGGTCATACCAATTATTATTCTGACTTTGGAAAAAAGCAAATGATTGTGGGCTTTGCTCCCATGAAAATAGAGCCGTGGGTGTTAGGAATAAGTCAATCTAGAGAACAGTTTGAAGTTCCTTTGAATCATCTCGTATTGTTCAATGTTAGTAGTGTAATTATTGTGGGAGGAATTACTGCAATTATTGCATTGTTGCTAAGTTCTAAAATTTCTCGACCAATTCGCTCCCTGACAGCAGCAGCACAAGCACTAGAAAATGAAGATTTTAATCAGGAAGCACATAATTCCTTGGTTAAAGTCTCTAATAGCCAAGATGATATCGGTCAATTAGTTCGTGTCTACTTAGATATGGCTAAAAAAGTGAGTATGCGAAATCAGAATCTGAAAATCCAAGTGCAAGAACTTCGCATTGAAATTGACGACACGAAAAGAGCTAGATATGTTGAGGAAATTACAGGAAATGAACACTTTCAGAAGTTACAGAAAAAAATTCAAAAGATTCAAAAAAATCAAGTAACTGCTAGCGAAAGTGAGAGGGATTACTACCAACGATTGCAGAGTCAAGTACAATCCCTTAAGGAGCGCTCGGCTTTGAATCTACCCAGTTGATAGATAAGTAGCCATCACGAACTGCGTACACCAGAACCAATGAAAATTTCTCTTTCCCTACTCCCCACTCCCTACTCCCTACTCCTCATTTTTGAATGTTCTTAAATGAAAGATTAAATCTATTACAGCTGCCAGGAGGTGATAAGTATGTCATCCGATGATGAACTGATATCGCGTGAGGAGGTGTTAGTCGGTTTACCTGCCAGACGAGCCAACACACTACTGTTTTTAATCGAGAGTCGAACAGCCCAGATAGCAGCGCGATCGCGTGTAGAGTTTTCTCTGACAGAACAATCTGCTAACGAGCGTGATTTGGCTTTCTTAGAAACTTTTGCTTTAGGAAATACGCCGTTACTGCACCCTACTATTCAGCAACTGGAACGTCATGCTAGCCAGTGGGCATTCCTAGTGCCAGAGAACCCCAGACTGAAGGCTGCGATCGCCCAAGCTCTTGGACGGAAGTATACTTTCACCTATCAAGCAGTGCCTAATATTCGGGCAACTTTGGGTTTGGATGAAAAAGCGGTGCAATTCTCTTACTCCCGTCTGTATAGAACACAGCTGTTGAATATCTTTGCATCTAGCGTCACATTAATCGAACAGTTGCGTTGGATGTTGACAGCAATATCACAAAGAATTGAATCTTTACCACCTTTCTGGCTAGCCTCTTTACTCACAGTTGCTCTTGGCCTACCCCAAGCTTTCTTAGCCTTACCCATTGCCGTGGTTGATATTGGACCATTAGCCACTGTTGCCTTTTTACTCATCGTTGGTGTGATTAACAGTCTGACTATGGCTTGCATGGCAGAAGCTTTTGGTCGTAGTGGCGACTTTCGCTATGGTCATACTTTTATCAAACAGTTAGTATCTAATTACTTAGGGGAAGCAGGTTCATTCATACTTTCGATCGCTGTTGGTATCCGGGTTTTTTTCATAGCGTTGGCTTGTTACATTGGTTTGTCAACGACGATGGCAAACTTTACCCACATACCAGCAGAACTTTGGACTCTATTATTTTTTGGTGCTGGATTATACCTACTTTCGCGCAAATCCCTTAATTTTACAGTTGCGGTGCTGGTATTGCTAGCAGCAATCAATGTGAGTTTGCTTTTCATCCTTTTACTGCTGGCATTGGGACATATGCAGTTAGAAAACCTTTCATATGTAAACTTACCCTTTCTCAATGGTCAGCCTTTCCAACCCTGGATATTACAAAGGGTTTTTGGTGTGAGTCTCATGCTTTACTTTGGACACGTCTATGTAGGGGAATGTGCCAAAATTGTACTTCCCCGCGACCCTAGCGCTTCGTCTCTAATTTGGGGTAGCGTCGCGGGAACTGCTTTTTTAACTTTGCTTTTTTGCATCTGGGTGTTGGTTGTTAATGGAGCGATCGCACCTCAAATTTTAGCTAGACAGTCAGGAACTGCCTTAGAACCACTAGCTCTTCAAATTGGTCCTATTGTTTCAGTCTTGGGAGCAGTTTTAGTTACCCTGCTTTTGGGAATGGCTTGGCTCCGCAGTTCAAGTCTTTTAGTCAACTTAGCGAAGGAGTGGTTACCTGCTCCAGACCGTCCTGTTTTGATGTTACCTCGCCAGGGAGGAACATTAATATTTCATCATCCCTCTGGTAATTCTACGTGTGTTCTTTATATTGGTATAAGCTACTTGGGAATCGTAGATGCTCAACCAAAGTTTCAGATAGATATTCAGTTAAAAGGTAACACCCATCATGTAGAGATTGCAGTTACTGAGCATTGGGAGATTAAAGAGTTATTGGCTCAATTTCCAGATCTACGGCAATGGGATACCCACCTGATGTTAGATATCCGGTCAGCTAATCACGATCGTGTATATCTGCAAATCACTTCATCAATGCTCTTAGCCTACGAAGCCAGTTGGAAAGTTGAACTCAATAATACGACTCCTGAATGCAAGAGTCAGATATCACGCTCCTGGATGAATCTCCTGAACCAGAGGCGCTTCTTTTTATCCATCAGCCCGTTAGTCTTAGTCTTTTTGCTAACTGAGTGGCTATTCTTTGCTGGTACGCAATCATTCACTAATATACTCGCTTTTGCTGGCGTACTTGGTAACTCCCTTGTTGGTGGTATTTTCCCAATTTTACTATTGGTTTCTAGTCGGCAAAAAGGTGAACTTATGCCCGGAGTGGTCTTCAAGATCCTCAATCATCCGTTTTTCAGTGTGGGCATATATAGCATTTTTTTAGGAATTTTGTTTGTTCACGGTCTGTTCATCTGGCAAAATCCTTGGGCGCGTATCAGTGCATTGAGCATTGCCTTATTATCACTAGGAGCAACTGTAGTGATGAAACTTTATGGCGCTTTTGCCTCCCGTGTGGTTATAGAACTGCGAGATGACCAGCAACAAGGTGGGCATTCTGTCTTCACAATCACTGTTGGTGGACAACCAAAGATCGCAGAGGTGCTATTGGGGTATGCCGAAGGTGAAGTACACCACCAAGCCGCTACTGTGGATATTCCTGTACTCTCATCTCTGCGTTATGCTATCTTTTGCCTACCAACCAAAAGTGAAAAAGAAATGAGAGTGTGGACACATGGAAGTAACTATGACGATAAATCTAACAGTTTACCTACACTTGTGGAAATTGAGAGTGGCAACAAAAAAATGCAGTTTGACTTAAGGTTATCCAGTGGCAAAGTTTTGCTACCTCTCATCAGTGAGAATTGCTGGTTAAAGTTCACATTTCCAGAGCGATCGCTGTCTTGAAAATAGGGGGTAGGGGGTAGGGAGTAGGGAGATTGGCAAACAACAAACGAGGATTAATTTTTGAATAGGAGGTTAATTATGGCACAAATTATATCTGTTCATTCATTCCGTGGTGGCACTGGCAAATCAAACACTATTGCTAATGTCGCGGCTATTATGGTAGCACAGGGCAAACGTGTGGCTATTATTGATACTGACATCCAGTCCCCTGGGGTTCATGTGATTTTTGGTCTGAAGGAAGACAAAATTGAACATTCTCTCAATGACTACCTATGGGGACGTTGTGAGATGAAAGATACTGCTTACGATGTTACTCATACTCTTATAAGCAGACAAGAGAATACGAATAAAATCAACGGTAGTCTTCACTTAATTCCTTCTAGTATTAAAGCTGGTGAAATTGCTAGGATCTTACGTGAGGGATATGATGTCGCTCGACTCAACGATGGCTTTCAAGAACTCATCTGTAGTCTGAACTTAGACTATCTGTTCATTGATACTCATCCTGGTTTGAACGAAGAAACTTTAGTTTCCATTGGGATTTCTAATGTTCTGATCGTCATTCTTCGTCCAGACCACCAAGACTTTCAAGGAACTGCTGTCACAGTGGATGTAGCTCGCAAGCTACGAGTCCCAAAAATGCTGCTAGTGATTAATAAGGCACTACCAAGCTTAAATTTTGCTGACTTGCAACAACAAGTAGAGAGTATCTACAACGCTCCCGTAGCGGGTATTTTGCCCTTCTCTGAAGATATGATACAATTAGCCAGCAAAGATATTTTCTCTGTGCAGTACCCCGATCATCCTATCAGCCAAGCTATCAAAAGAATTGTTGAACAAGTTGCTGATATTGCTTAATTAATCACCTATGAATAATCAACAGCAATTTCGTGCTGGTATACTTGCTTCCTACGGTGCTAATACCTCAGAGATAGATGAGTTACTGGCATACAACCATAATGTATTTCATCATCACGAGTTCAACCATCCCATAACATTGCCTTTACCCCCTGAAGCTCATTTAGCTACTTGGGAAGAATATGCTGCAGCAGCAAAAGTTGTCGGAGCATTTACCGCCCTCAAGCAACGACTGGTGCAATTTCAGTTTCCCATCCAGGAGGGTATTAGCAAGACTCAGGCATATAGACGTGCTACCCGTAAGGGCGTATTAGCCGATAACATGGTTGAGGCGACTGGTTTAGTCTTGAAACAACCAGAGCAACTCCAATTAAGAATACATCCAAGCTTGGCTGGCAATATACCGATTTTGTTAGCTGGAAACCGTGAGGATTTTGTTTCTCTGGTACAAGCTCTTACAATGCGAAATGAACCACTACCAGTCCCTGCATCTATGGGAGCCTGTATAGTCAGTGGATTCAACAACTGGGATAGAATTCGCCAGTATCGCCAACAATGGGAGTTACAAAATCCCAGTCATTGCTCTGCGAGTCATTGGGCGTTGGAGTTACAACGCCTAGCTCCACAGAAAGAACTCTATCAAGATAGATTCATTATTTTGAGCGACAACCCTTATAGCAATGTTGCAGCCGAAGAAATTGGTCTTAAGGAATCTGTATGGCAAAATTTATCCGTAACAATTCGGCTGGAACATGAATGTACCCACTATTTCACACATCGCTTGTTTAACTCAATGCGAAACAATGCCTTTGACGAACTTATTGCCGACTACAGGGGTATTGTAGCTGCCATAGGGTATTATCGAGCCGATTGGTTTTTACATTTTATCGGCATGGAGTCCTTTCCTGATTACCGAGAGGGGGGTAGACTGCAAAACTATCGGGGTCAACCTCCACTTTCTAATGGTGCTTTTAAAATTCTACAAGCATTGGTGAAGGCAGCTGCAATAAATTTGCAGCACTTTCATACAGAGTATATTCATGATTTAACAGATCCCGATCGCCAACTCCAAATGTTCATTGCATTATCTTATTTGACGCTGGAAGAATTAGCAGAGCCAGGATTCAACTTGCTGATTAAACAAGCCTTCTCACCTCTTACCTCTGCGTTCTCTGCGCCTCTGTGGTTAAATAAATGATTTTTGAACCGCAGAGTACGCAGAGAGAACGGAGGAAAAAGATAGGAGTTCTATAAATGTTTGGTATGTTTACCTGTTCTTGATTTGGTGTCTATTGCAGTCCAACATAAATACAACTGAGGATAATTGAATTATGACAGAAGTTTTGTTAAAAGAATTGAGCAATAACGATATTAATTGGATAGTTGCTAATAGTCATCAGAGAAATTTAACGCCTGGTAGCGTACTTATCCAATCAGGAAAAACTGTCGATTCTCTATATGTATTACTAGATGGGATGTTGACAGTTAGCATTCCTCAATCCGGTGACAGTCTTCTGAATCGGGCTTTTGCAGCTATTGATAGTAGTGTCAACTCAGGTTGGGAGATTGATAGGTTATCAAGAGGTGAGGTAGTGGGAGAAGTGCCTTTTGTAAATACTCGTCCATCTGTCACTACTATTAAGGCTTTAGAAAAATCATTAATCATGTCGATTCCTCAAGAAAAATTGGCAACAAAATTGCAACAGGATGCTGGTTTTTCTTCCCGCTTTTATCGAGCGATCGCAATTATGTTTTTAGACAGATTACAAAGCATCATTAGTCAGTTGGGCAGGCGTAACCTTACACAAAGTAAGTCTTTGAAAGATATGCTATTCGTTCTAGCAGAACTACATGATAGTGACATTGACTGGATGATGGCTTGTGGCGTTCCCCAAAAAATTCCTGCTAATCAAGTAGTCATTTATGAAACAGGTTCTGTAGATGCGTTATATATTATCTTGGGTGGAAAAATGTCTTTGTATGTTTTTGAGGATGAACGTAATCCCTTAGTTCGTGCTTTTGCGGCTATTGAAGGTAATGAAATCATCGGTAGAGAAATAGCAAGATTATCGAAAGGTGAAATAGTAGGAGAAACACCTTTCCTTGATGGGCGCTTACCCTCTACAACAGTTAAGGCAATTGAAGACTCAATAGCTTTGTCAATTCCCCGACAGCAATTAGCAGTAAAATTACAGCAAGATCTAGGATTTTCATCTCGTTTCTATCGAGTGATTGCTATGCTGATTTCTAATAGGTTGCAAGAAATTCTAAGTCAGATTGGATATGGTCGAAGGGTTTATAGTCAAGGACTATCACTAGATAAAAATGTTGAATATGAGGATGAGTTGAATCTTGGTATTTTAGATAAAATGACATTAGCTGGAAAAAGATTTGATTGGATGCTAGAACGAATCAAGATAGCTTGATTTGAGTAATTTATCTTAAAAAGCATAATTGTTTCTGGTTTTATTCTTCTCTCATAAGAATGATGGAAGAGTGCTGTAGCAATCCTAAATTATTGGCGAACAAATAGACCCCCGACTTCTTAAAGAAGTCGGGGGTCTGAATCTTGCAATTTTCAAAAATTAAAGAATAGTGAGAACGGTAATTAACTGAGTTTACACATTACACTTTAAATCTAAAAAACAGCGAGTTCTATCTAATAATTGTGTATTGAAATTTCCTGTTTATCTCGCTTAAATATTTATAGCAGTTGTAATTTAATTGTAATAAGGAGATTGTTATGTCTATTGAAAACGCTCAAGCTTTTTACTCAAGAATGAAAACTGACGATACATTTCTCGACCAAGTAGAAAATGTATCTAATCTCGAAGAACGTCGAGCAATCATTTTAGCAGCCGGTTATGACTTTAGTGCAGAATGAAAAAGCTTTATTAAAAGTACTGCTGAAAACTAAAAGGATGTTGGATATTGCTGAACTCAGCACCCTTTTTGATTGAACTATCATGAAAAATCTGGTAGAGAAAATAGCGTTATTGATTAGCCGCTAACTTACATATATAAAGAGAATATCGATGTTAGAGCAAAAGCGCCGTCTATTTCGCCAAGAATCTGTAGAACGTTTATCTTCTCCTGAAAGACTAGACCAACTCATGCAGGTAGTTAGTCCAAGAAGCTGGTTGCCTTTGGCTTCTTTAAGCTCTTTAGTAGTGGTGGCTGTAATTTGGAGTGTTTATGGTAAAATTCCTATTACTATTGATGGACAAGGAGTATTGATTTATCCACGCCAAGTTGTGCCACTACAGTCAACAAGTGCCGGTCAGATATTAGCCCTCAATGTTAAGGCGGGAGATAGAGTTAAGAAAGGAGACATACTAGCGACGCTTGAACAAGCCGATCTTCGCAAACAGTTGCAACTATCGCGTTCTAAATTAACCCAACTAGAAAAGCAGAATAGCGATGTAAATTTACTGCAAGATCAACGACAAAGTTTAGACAAAAAGACTATTCAAGAACAACGCCAGTTTCTATTGCGAACTCTTCAAGATTTGAGGAATTTCACTCCCATTTTGCGAGAGAAAGGATTGATGACAATTAAAAGCGATCGCCAGAATCTCCAAAATCGCTTAAAGACTTTGAACGAGCTACTTCCAACCTTAAAAAAAAGATGGGAAGTTCGCCAAAGACTATTTCAGCAGGGAGCAGTTTCTGACGATACAGTGTTAGAAGCACGACAGCAATATCTCGATAGTCTCGCCAATCTCGATCAAGCCAAATCTCAACTCGATAAACTCGGTGTTCAGGAAACAGAGACATTAGAAAAATATTTTCAGAATCTCAACGAAATTAAAAACTACCAAGCACAGATTAAAGAACTAGATAGTAAATTAGCTAGTTCAGCTGAACAAGATCAAAGCAGTACAATTAACCGACAAAAAGAAATTCAAGAAGCCAAGCGAGAAATTGCTCAAATAGAAGAACGGTTAAGTACTAACAGCAAGATCGTCAGCCAGTACTCAGGACAGGTGTTAGAAGTTACTATTGCTCCTGGGCAAGTCATTGATACTGGAACCCGTTTGGGAAGTGTCAAGGCAGAGACTTCATCTAGCAAACTAGTTAGTATTGCATTATTCCCAGTTGGAGATGGTAAGAAAATTCAACCGGGAATGAAATTACAAATTACCCCTAGTACTGTAAAGCGAGAACGCTTCGGCGGTATCACTGGGGATGTCACAAATATCTCGCCTTTTCCCATCACTAGAGAAGCTGCTGCTAGTGTCGTGGGTAATTCAGAAATTGTGGAAGGTCTAGTTTCTCAAAAACAAGAAGGATTAATACAGGTTTTCGCTGATATAGAACAAGATTCTACAACTTTCAGTGGTTACAAGTGGTCTTCTTCAACTGGACCACAGATGAAAATCTCTTCTGGAACGACAACCATTGTGCGAGTTCAGGTGGAAGAACGCGCTCCTATCACTTTTGTACTACCTATCTTGAGGTCTTTCAGTGGTATTTACTAATTCTGCCTTAGTCCAACCTATTAATTTTTGGCAGTACCTGCAAAAATTACTGTTTATCAGAAGCAAGCGGATAAAAACACCAACTCTTCTGCAAATGGAGGCAGTTGAATGTGGTGCTGCTGCTTTAGGAATTATTTTAGGTTACTTTGGTCGAATTGTTCCATTGCCAGAATTGCGTCGAGAGTGTGGTGTTTCCCGTGATGGTAGTAAGGCATCTAACGTGTTGAAGGCTGCAAGAAATTATGGTCTTCAGGCCAAGGGTTTTAAAAAGGAACTAGAGCAACTACAACAGCTGCATCCTCCTTATATTATCTTTTGGGATTTTAACCACTTCTTAGTAGTGGAAGGATTTCGCAAACAGAGGGTTTATTTGAACGATCCAGCTACAGGTCCCCGTAGTGTGTCTTTGCAGGAATTTGACGAGGGTTATACTGGGGTAGTGCTGGTGATGGAACCAGGCACAGAGTTCAAAAAAGGTGGACGTAAACCTAGTATGATGGGGTCTTTGTGGGAGCGCCTACAGGGATCAACAAGTGCTTTAGTTTACTGTATAGTCGCTGGATTCTTCTTAACTCTGGTAGGAATGGCAGTACCAGTATTCAGCCAAATATTTGTAGACGAAATCCTGGTAGAGCAAAGGCTGGACTGGCTAAATCCTCTACTTGTAGGAATGGCGATCGCGGCTGTACTCCAAGGGTGTCTAACGCTACTGCGGTTGCGCTACCTGCGTCGCTTAAAAATTAAGTTGTCTGTTGGGATGTCCAGTCGCTTTCTGTGGCATATGCTGCGTCTACCAGTTGGGTTTTATGCCCAACGATTTGCTGGAGAAATTACTAGCCGCATGAGTCTTAATGACCAAGTTGCTAATGTGCTTTCAGGACAGTTGACAACAACAATCATTGATGCTGTCATGGTAATTTTTTATGCCATGATTATGTTTCAATATGACTGGCTACTAACTTTGATTGTCGTCAGCTTAGCTGTGGTGAACGTCATCACCTTGCGCTTGGTTTCCCGTCAGCGTGTCGATCTGAATCAACGATTGATGTTGGATTTTGGTAAAGCTGAAGGCGTTTCCATTGCTGCTCTCCAAAGTATAGAAACACTCAAAGCATCAGGGTTGGAATCAGATTTCTTTTCTCGGTGGTCTGGTTATTATACCAAGGCGATCAATAGCCAGCAACAAATGGATGTCACTAACCAATTATTCTCAATATTACCCACCCTCTTAGAAGCTATTTCTTCCTTGTTGCTATTGGCGATCGGTGGTTTACGGGTTATGGACGGGTATCTGAGTATCGGGATGTTAGTAGCTTTTCAAGGTTTGGTAAAAAGTTTTGAAGCACCTGTAAGTAGTCTCCTCAACTTCGGTAGCACTCTTCAAGAATTGGAGGGCAATTTGATTCGCCTTGATGATGTACTAGACAACCCAACCGATACATCAGTAGAGCAGAAAAACTTGGTTAACAGCACACCAGAAGACAAAGGTGATAGTCATGGAAACAACAGAAATATTCATTTTCTTTCTTCCTCTACTCCTTTGCCGAGATTGCAGGGATATATAGAGTTACAAAACCTCACATTTGGCTATAGCCGCTTAGACCCTCCCTTGATAGAAAATTTTAATCTCTCACTTAAACCAGGACAACGAGTCGCTTTGGTAGGTGGGAGTGGCTCTGGTAAGTCCACTATTGCCAAACTGATAAGCGGACTTTATCAACCTTGGGTGGGAAAAATTCTCTTTGATAGTCAACTTAGAGAACAAATTCCTCACCAACGACTGACTAATTCTGTGGCTATGGTAGAACAGGATATCTTGTTGTTTGGTGGCACAGTTAGGGAGAATTTGACTCTTTGGGATAACACTGTATCTGACAAAAACTTGAAGCGGGCTTGTCAGGATGCGGCGATTGATGATGTCATCCTCTCAATGAATGGGGGATATGATGCAGAACTCATGGAAGGTGCTGCTAATTTAAGTGGAGGTCAACGGCAACGGATGGAAATAGCCCGCGCTTTGGTGAACAATCCCTCTATACTTGTCATGGACGAAGCTACTAGTGCTTTAGATGCAGAGACGGAAAGAATTATTGACCAAAATCTCCGGCGGCGGGGATGCACTTGCATAATTGTGGCGCATCGATTAAGCACGATTCGAGACTGTGATGAAATTATCGTCCTAGAGCGAGGTCAAGTCGTACAACGAGGTACTCACCAACAGTTGTGGCAAGTTGAAGGAGTGTACTCGCGATTAATCCGCACAGAAGGGGAAGCCCTGGAGGAGGAATAAAGATGCACAAAGGGAAAAATAACCAATTAACTAACTCAAAATCCCAAATCTTAATACGCGGTCAAGCTTATATATTTCAAGGTAATGAGCCGATACTACTGGACGATCCCTCTAAAATTTGGGTGCTCCAATCTGGTTCTATGGCATTATTTGCCGTGATAGTTAAAGATGGTGTTATAGAAGGAACTCGCCGTTATTTATCTAGTATTAGTGAGGGACAGGCACTGTTCGGCACTGCTGTTAATAATATTAATCAAAAACACCAGATCTTGGCTGTGCCGATTGGGGAAACTGAATTACTACAAGTCCATCAAGAATGTTTTCAGGAGTTAATAGCTAGTGCAGATTCGAGAGCGATCGCCTGGGTAGAAGCTTGGTTGTTACAACTTAGTAGTGTATTATCTCACGTTACTATCCCAGCAATTGAGGTTAAGTCTGAGGGAGAAACACGATTGTCTCTGCTGCTTGGTCAAAGATTCCAGCCGGAAGCAGGGGTTACCTGTTGGGTACAAATTCAGCAAGGGACTGTCTGTTTTCTGGGGTTTGAAGAATTGACTCTGACAACTGCAACCGGATATTTTCCTCTGACTGACAGAACATGGCTAGAAGCCATTGAGGGGGTTCAACTAACCGCTCAAACAACCAGCCAATTTTGGAACTCAAGTCATCTTCTGACAGGGTTGTCTCAAATGCATCTTCAACTCCTGCACTGTATTGATTTTTTAGATCGGCAAGAAGCGCAGGAAGAAATTATGCGGTTGCGCGATCGCCAACGTCTCAATCGTCAAATGACATCTGAGGCGTTAGGAGAGCTAGCATCAACATTAAGTTCCAAAGATGAAAACTTTTTCACAGAAGGTACACCTTTATTAGTGGCTGCTGGTGCTGTGGGAAGAGCTTTGGGGGTGAAAATCTGTCCTCCAGCACGCTCAGAAAATCTCAAACGGGTCAAAGAACCGTTGGAAGCGATCGTCCGAGCTTCTCGCATTCGGATGCGGCGTGTGCTGTTGCGGGATGAATGGTGGGAAAAGGATTGTGGTCCTTTAGTTGCTTATACTGAGAAGGACAATCAACCAGTAGCACTGTTGCCAATTTCTACTAATTGCTATGAAATCTTTGATCCAATTAAGCATACCCGCATTAAAGTAGATGAACCTATAGCCGAGACACTCTCTCCCGTAGCCTATATGTTTTATCAATCTTTTCCCGATCGAGTCCTCAAGACTTATAATGTACTTCTGTTTGCACTCAAAGGACGTAGGTTGGATATCCTACTCACCTTATTGACTGGCATTGCCGTCACGCTTTTAGGGATGCTCACGCCTCAAGCTACCGCCATTATCATGGATAATGCAATTCCAGATAGTAATCGCGGGTTGTTGCTGCAAATAGGAATAGGGCTACTCGTTGCTGCATTGGGTACAGTTTTATTTCAGCTAGCACAGGGATTTGCTCTTTTACGAATTGAAACAGCAGCAGCCACTACTACGGAAGTTGCAGTGTGGGATCGGCTGCTGAATTTACCAGTATCCTTTTTTCGCAAGTACACGACAGGCGATTTGCACTCACGAGCATCGTCTGTTGGTGAAATCAGTCGAGAACTGAGTGCTAACACTATCATCAAACTGATTACCAGTTTCTTTGCATTGTTTTATTTGGGGCAATTATTTAACTACAACTTTAAATTAGCCCTACTTGCAGTTGCGGTTGCTATAGTAACAGGTGCTGTCACTATAATTTCTGGTATCCTCCTCGTTGGTAGAGTGCGCCCCCTGCTGGAATTGCAGGGAAATATTTTTGGCCAGACAGTACAAATGATTAATGGGATTTCTAAACTGCATATTGCTGGAGCCGAAGAACGCGCCTTCGCTTCTTGGAGTAAAAACTACACTCGCCAACTGAAGCTTACACTCAGTACACAACAAGTAGAAGACGTTGTTGCCCTTTTCAATACGGTGATGCCCTTATTCACATCTGGAGTCCTTTTTTGGCTGACCATCAGCCAGTTTAAAGAAGCTCAAACTTCAGGAGCAATGGTAATCACCATCGGCACTTTCCTCGCTTTTAACGCCGCCTTTGAACAATTTGTTGGGGGAACTACAAATCTAAGTAATGTAGTGACTGAAATTGTGCAAATTACTCCTCACTGGAAACGTACCCAGCCAATTTTGCAAGCCATACCGGAAGTAGATTTGAGCAAAGCCGATCCGGGAAAACTCATGGGCAAAATTGTCGTAGACCATATTATGTTTCGCTACCGGAGTGATGGTCCACTGACACTGGATGACGTGAGTATCTCAGCAGAACCAGGGGAGTTTATTGCCCTTGTAGGGGGATCTGGAAGTGGTAAATCAACTATATTCCGATTGTTACTGGGGTTTGAAACTCCTGAAAGTGGCAGCATCTACTACGATGGTCAAGACCTATCTGGGTTAGATATAGAAGCAGTGCGCCGACAGTTAGGTGTTGTTTTGCAAAATGGTCGGCTCAATTCAGGTTCTATTTTTGAGAATATTGCTGGTGGTGCCAATATTACCTTCGATGAAGCTTGGGAAGCAGCTCAAATGTCTGGCTTTGCTGACGATGTAGCAGCTATGCCAATGGAAATGCACACTGTGATTAGTGAAGGAGGTGGTAATCTTTCGGGAGGACAACGACAACGGTTGCTCATTGCTCGCGCTTTAGTATTAAAACCCCGCATTTTGCTATTTGATGAAGCGACTAGTGCTCTTGACAACAAAACCCAAGCAATTGTTAGTGAAAGTTTGGATAAGATGCAAGTCACGAGAATAGTAATTGCTCACCGACTCAGTACAATCCGCAATGCTCATCGCATCTATGTACTCCAAGCAGGGAGGATTGTACAACAAGGAAGTTTTACGGAGCTAGCTTCTGTTGAAGGGTTGTTTGCTCAATTGATGGCTCGGCAAATGGCTTAGGACTAAGCTATTGCGCCTACATATTGCATTTTTTTGTAAAAACAAACAGTCGTCATTGATGTTTACAAACAAAGGAAAATACTCAATCCTAGAGGTACACTATGAAAATTCACATGATTGGTCATGCTTCCATATTTGTAGAAACACAAGATTGTAAAATAATGATGGATCCGGTACTTTGGGATCCATTTTGTGAAGTCACAACGAGTATATGCCCCAGACGAGAAGTTATTCACGAGCAAATTCCTGAGTTTGACTTGTTAGTCATTTCCCATCGGCATTTGGATCACTTTGATATTCGTTCTCTTGCTTATCTTCCCAAAAATGTTGATGTTTTAATTCCTAAAGATAAGCTATTAGAAACTTGTCTGCGGCAATTGGGATATTCTCAAATCTACACTTTAAGCGATTTTGATGAAGTTAAAATTGGCTCGACTACTCTGATTGCAACCCGCTCAGAGAATCGCGTCCCTGAGTATGGAATGTTATTTGCCGATCCATCAGGAGTTTTTTGGAATCAAGTAGATTCATTAGTCAATACTAAAACAATTAATTTTGTCAAATCTCGCTATCCCAGAATAAATTTTTTACTGGCGAGCTGGCAACCTATGCTAGAAACTGAGTATCAATACAATCAAAGCCTATCATTCCCTTTTCCGGGATATAGCCATATTCTCCAACTGATTGGCTTGATTAAGCCAAAGGCAATTTCTCCTGGTGCTAATGGTTTCAAGTTTATAGATGGATCTTCTTGGCTAAATCAAGTTGTGTTTCCAGTCACTCAAGAACAATTTTGTAGAGACATAGGAAAAGTTTGTCCAGAAGCAGGAGAAAACATATTTTCTCTTCAACCGGGAGATATTTGTGAATTTAAAGATGGAAGATCAACCTATCTTTCTGGAAATTCTCAATTTGTCAAGATGATTGAAGATGATAGAGAAAGTTTACTTTTTTCACCTGTAACCGTAAGTGGCGAACTAGTGGATAGAAACCCAGACAAGTACAATCTTCATGAGATGAGAAAGACAATTGAAGAGGAGGTTTGCTTGAATCTACCAACATTTTTCATGGAACATAAAAATGATTTATTTGGAGAGTATGTCCATTGGGAGGTTATATACCAGTTAGAAATAGTATTTCCAGATATTTCTCAAAAATGGTATTTTGACTTTTCTGAAGAAACTATTCAATGCAGAAGAGGAACTAATCCTTTAGCTAATGTGTTTAATATCATTACAGCTTCGAGTTTTTACGGAGTTTTAAAAGGTGAAAAAACTTGGGATTATCCTGGAACTGGTGGATATTTACGTGCGTTTGAAAAATTATATGTAGCTAGTACTCATGGTGCTATACGCCCCGATCTTAAATCACTGAGCATTTCTCCTTTAGCTCTTAAATTTCCACATGAGAAAGTTTTTGAAACTGTCTTATACAAAGAAGTCGAAACATGGGGAAAAGAATATGGAAAAAATCAGGTTCAGCATGAAAAGAAAACAGCAATGATGAAGCTAGGAAACACTCTGATTAGGGTCTCCCCACAAAACCTCAATGAGCAGCTAGTGATGACAACGAATGTGAGTTAACAGACTACTAGTAGTCCACCACACTAAGTTTGCTAGGTAAAACAACATTCAAACTCATCTTTTTTCCCTCTTACTTTGTGCTCTTTGCGTCTTTGTGGTTTTTTAATAACCTAGCAAAGTTGGTGTGGTGGACAGTGGTCTACCACGTTGAATTTGAGGGGTGATGAACAAACCGCAAAGACGCAAAGAGCGCGAAGGAAGAGAAGAAGAGAGTAAACCTAATAATTGGTTTGCCCATCAGAATTTAATACTGCTCGAATAAGCCGGAACAGAAACCCGGTTTCTTTGAGAAACCGGGTTTCTTACAGCGCGAATAACTCTTAACCGAGTAGTATTGCATCATAATTTATTTGATAGTTCAATACCTTTACACAAACACAAATTTATGAATAGAACAAAACAAAAAATAAAAACTATTATCACAGAAGAACATTCTTCTCAACTTCATGTTTGGCATAAATTAGGCTGGAAAAATGCTACTCTAATTTACTTAGATGAACACCTAGATTTCCAATATATTAGTGAACATCGCATAGAGGCACTGAAAAGATGCCAAACTTCTGCTGAAGTTGCCCAACTAGAAAATTATCCTGAATTAAGCTTTAACATAGGTCTTCTCTTTATGAAAAATAAAAATTATCAAACAGCGATTAGCTTTTTTGAGAAAGCACTGACTGATGAATCAACAAAAGCTAAGACCCACAAAATACTCGGTAAAATTTATCTAGAACAGGGTCAATATCAGTTAGCACAGGAAAATCTGATATTAGCTACAGAAATTATACCCACTGATGAACAACCAGTGAAACTATTAGCAAAACTATATAAAGAAATAGGAGATGAAACAAACTATCATAATCAGATGCTAAAATACTATCAGATGAAATTTATGTTTCAAAGCTTTAATCTATAAAATGTGCATTCCTATCAAATAATTAGGCATTGTTCTTCCTAGACGGCTACTGCAATCATAAGTTATGACTTCCACCAAGAAAAGTAAAACAAAATTACATACTGTAAGAGCCTATTTGTCAAAAATATTAAGTAAGGTGTATTGTACTTTAGCGCACAATTAACCTCAACGCGTTACGACAAAAATGTTTATTTTCGCTATCTTTACTCTATTTGTCCCATATTTTCTGCCATGAATAGCTATACATTAGAAAACTATCTTCAGGTTGTTGTACCTCACCTTTCACCTGAATTGGTTTCTCCCGAAGCTTTGTCTCATATCCAACCAATAGCAAGAAATTTTCTCCCCTCCTCAGAAGGGTTATTTGAGTGCCGTTTGGGTGCTAATAACTCTAAAGTAGACTTTTCGGTTCTCACCACAAATTTAGATGGAAGTCACAATACTTTTAGTGAGCTAGATTCAATTGTGAATCTGCAAAATATAATTTTTACTAATTCTATATGGAAACGAATTCAAGATTTTTGCTCTTTTTGTTATCAACCCAACTCTCTGTTATTTGGAACCATAGAAAATATTTGGCTGGAATTCGATCTTGATGAACAACAGCACAAATTACCAATACCCAGTTTATTTTTAGGTTTAAAAGAATTTCACTTGGAAAAACATAGTACGGAAAGATCTAAAATTAATCATGAACAACTACAGATTATAACAACTGCTTTGGGGCTATTATTTGAACATGGTATTTCACCTCTAGTCGAAAAAAATCTAGGTATTTGTGTAAACTCCTTACCAAATAGCTCCCAGGTGCTTTATGTCGGAGCTATGTTTTCTCGAAACTTGGATGCTGTAAGAGTTAATATTGGTGGTATTCCTGTTGAGATACTTGAAGATTATCTTAGTCAAATTGGTTGGACATATTCAGTCCAACCTCTCAAAAAAATAATTCAATTGCTTGCTGACTTTGTAGATGCAATAGTGTTGAACTTTGATATAGGAACTAGTGTTTTTCCTAAGATAGGTCTAGAGTGTCTATTAAAAACTCAAAACTCGCGGCTTGAACCCAAATGGCAATTACTTTTAGATTGTCTGGTAGAACAAGGATTATGTACACCTGAAAAACGTAATGCTGTTCTCAATTGGTCTGGATACTCTGACGAGAAGTTTTATCCAGAATTATGGTCAGACGGTTTGAGTAAAGCGTCAAGCTTTCTTGGATCAAAATGGTTTAGCATTTGTTTTAGAAACTTAAACCATATAAAGATAGCTTATCATCCAAATGGACATTTAGAGGCAAAGGGATATTTAGCGTTTGGTCATAAGTTTGTCTGCAAGCAATAGGAAACATATTTGCTACTTATATGAATACTACAAGGATTAACTCCCCAATTCTTTCGAGAAATTCGGGGAGATTTTTGTTGATAAAAAATTACAATCGCCAAAATATTCTGGAATATCATCCTCCTACTTACCTGTGTCTATAAAATGTGTATTCTCATCAAATAATCATGCATTGTTCTTATCATATATACACTGTAATTTATAGTTATAACTTAGATAACCCAAATACATTATCTAATACAAATTCTTCTTTTTTTATTGCTAAAAACTGAGAAAAGCAAGCAAATTTTACAACAAAATTGCAAGCACATACTCAAGCAATATACCAGGAAAAATATGTATTGTTAATGCTTGATGAATTAAAAATTCATGTGGTCTAAGGAAATATCCACTCCATGTGTCTGATGTTACTTTCAGCCCATCAGAAAGAATATAAATTACCGATGATCACTCAAGGTAATCAGAGGATATTGGTGTGGTTACTCTGTTCTACAAAAGTCGTCTTTATTAAGGAGCCATCTCATGACTGGACAACAATTTTCACGTGAAGAGTTTAATGCAAGCATCATTGCAAAAACTTGGCAGAATGCTTCATTTAGACAAGAGCTAATATCTAATCCCAGAGCAGTTGTAGCAAGGGAACTTGGAACAACTCTACCTGAGGAATTGCGGATTCACGTAGTTCAAGAGGATACCAAAAATATCTATTTGGTAATTCCCCCCGTACCAGAGGTTGATGAAGAACTCAGTGATGAAGCACTCGAGCAAGTTGCAGGAGGTTATATAGCTTCCAGGAAAAAAAATAAATTCTTTGTCATAGCCTAATCTAGGGTTATTGAACATCAGAATTCTGAGAACTAGTCTTGTTTGCCAAAGTCGTCTTTATTAAGGAGCCATCTCATGACTGGACAACAATTTTCACGTGAAGAGTTTAATGCAAGCATCATTGCAAAAACTTGGCAGAATGCTTCATTTAGACAAGAGCTAATATCTAATCCCAGAGCAGTTGTAGCAAGAGAACTTGGAACAACTCTACCTGAAGAATTGCGGATTCACGTAGTTCAAGAAGATACCAAAAATATCTATTTGGTAATTCCCCCCGTACCAGAGGTTGATGAAGAACTCAGCGATGAAGCACTCGAGCAAGTTGCAGGAGGTTATATAGCTTCCAGGAAAAAAAATAAATTCTTTGTCATAGCCTAATCTAGGGTTATTGCGAAAATAAAAGCCCAAAAAGTTTATGATTTCGTTGGTGGGCAATGCCCACCCTACGCCCATAGGTAATTTTCTAACAGGAAGGGAGTAACTGATGCAATAATCGTGCGATCGCCTGATTTTTTTGTCAGCTATGCTCAACAGTTAAAAAACGACGAGAAAGATTGTGTAAATAAGTATTGCTTGTGAAAGCAACACCAAGGCTAAGATTTCGTACTTTTTGATATAACTCCTAACGACTATGCAAACTCAAGAAATTAGTCAGCAGGTGGAAGTGCAGTTAATTCCTCCACCTTTCAATATTAAAGAATACTGCATAGATAACTATGATAGTTTTGAGACAATTGATCGGATCGATCCAAAACTATTATCCAAGTTCAGCCAAGTTAAGCGTTTTATCGAACGGTGGGAAGCAGATCAAGAATTTCGCAAACAAGTTCTTAAAGACCCCTATGCTACTTTTGTACGGTATGGTTTGAAACTTAATCCTGAAGATGTCAGACCAAAGTGGGATAAAGATTGTGCTAGTAAGTGGAAACAAGAAACATCAAGTTTTTTACTATTGAAACTTAGTAATGAGTTTTATGAAAGGCTAGACAAAGCAACAAATGAGCCTGAATCTGCTCCAAGCGATCCCCATATTCGAGTGTGGCGAGAACGGCAAATTGCACGTACTGCTAGTCAATTTAATCCAGCTTTTCACAAAGTCATTCAGCATATTCCAGTTTGTTTTGAACTGAGCAAGGGTTGTTCAATTGGTTGTCGCTTTTGTGCCGTATCAGCGCCGCGTCTCACTGATATCTTCTTCTATACTGTCGAAAACGCCAAATTATGGCGTGAGGTGCTTGAAGTCATGAAAAGCTTTTTAGGGGATGCGGCAGGGAATGGTTTTTGTTATTGGGCAACAGATCCCCTTGACAACCCAGATTATGAAAAGTTCTGTATTGATTTTCATGCTGTTACGGGATATCTTCCCCAAACTACGACAGCTCAACCGATGAAAAATCCAGAGATGACGCGCTCTCTTTTAAAGTTATCAAAAGAGAAAAATGGCATCTGCAATCGCTTCTCAATTCCTTCTTTAAAAATGTTAGAGCAAGTTCATCAAGAGTTTAGTCCTGAGGAGTTATTGGGAGTACAAATAGAATTCTTGAATGATGGGGCAGAAGGTGCTGAGAAAGCTCATGCAGGGAGGCAAAGAGAACGCAATCTTCAACAAGGTAAAATCGATGAAGAGTCTCACAAACAGGGGACAATTGCTTGTGTTTCAGGATTTTTATTCAATATGGTTGAGCGTAGTGTCAAGCTGATCAGTCCTTGTAATGCTGATAAACGCTGGCCATTGGGTTATATAGTTTACGATCTCGGAACTTTTGTGAATGCTGATGACCTCAAAACTTTAATTGAGAGGATGATTCAGGATAATATGTCACAGATGGTGAGGCTTGGTGACTTGATACGCTTTCGTCGCGATCTCACATACGAAGCTCTTGTTGATGGTTTTCAAGTTTCAACTCGCATTAAAACTTTTAAGTTCCGCCACGATCCCTTCTGGAAAGAGTTGGGTGCAATTATCCATCAAGGCAATCATACTACCGTAGAAATTACTCAATTATTTGCTAGCAAAGGAGTGTCATCAGCACATATATCTTACTATCTTAATGTTTTATTTAAGCATGGAGTTTTAGACTCTGAGCCTCAACTCTGAGAAGTGTAAGTTCGATAGATCGAGTTGATTGTAGTAGCTGATTAGGATTTCATGAGAATGTTCGTTAACTATTTTGAGGACAACTAAAAAGATTTTGAATGGACACTAAATATCGTTGGTCAAACAAACAAAGTAATACCAAAATCGTCAAATTCATCAATACTAAATTTGACGACTTCAGTCACAAAGTAATACCACAGCGTCTGCATTACTTTTTTGAAAACCGATGTGATATCGATGCTAATGCTATTGCTCTCATCTATGAGACAGAAAGTCTCAGTTATGCTGAACTTGATGCACGAGCTAACCAATTAGCTAACTATTTCATCCATGAAGGTATCAGCCAAGGTAACAGAATTGGTATTCTACTCGAACGCTCAGTAAACACCTATGTAACTCTGCTAGCTATACTCAAGAGCGGTGGTGCTTTTGTACCTCTGGATTCGTCTTTTCCTCAAGACAGAATAACGTTCATTGCTAAAAACGCATCACTCGATCTGCTCGTGAGTACCACGAACTTGAGTGAGCTAACTGCTGGAGTTTCTTGTCGGGTCTTGATGCTGGATGCTGTGACAACAGATGTTGCAGTCCAGCCAAAGACGCGGATTGCATTGTTAGACCACGAAGACGAACTCTGTTACATTATCTACACTTCAGGCTCGACTGGGCGACCCAAGGGTGTTGCTGTCAACCATTTAAACATATGCAGTTTTATCTCAATATGTACACCGATCTATGGTGTGAGCAGTTGGGATCGGGTTTATCAAGGTATAATTATCGCCTTTGATTTCTCGGTTGAGGAAATTTGGCCGACCTTCGCTGTTGGAGCTACCTTAATTGTCGGACCAACAGATCATCGCAAAATCGGTTCAGACCTTGCTGATTTTTTGATTGAGCAGAAGGTAACAATGCTTTACTGTGTGCCTACACTATTGGCAACAATAGATAAGGATATACCAACAATACATACCTTAATAGTTGGTGGTGAAGCCTGTCCTCACGATCTAGTCAAGCGTTGGAGTCATTCTGGTCGGCGGATGCTTAATACTTACGGTCCAACAGAGACGACGATTACGGCTCTCTGGACTGAGCTAATACCAGAAAAAGCAGTGACTATTGGTAAACCGTTACCGCATTACAGCGTTTATATTTTAAATGAGGATCTGCAAGAAGTACCCCAAGGTGAGATTGGGGAAATCTGCATTGGTGGAATTGGTGTCACCCAAGGTTATGTTAATCTTCCAGAACAAACTGCCTCTAAGTTTATCCCCAATCCGTTTGAGCCAAGTTATAAAGAAGAAAAACTATATCGGAGTGGCGATCTGGGTCGGGTCACACCAGACGGCGAAATAGAATATCTGGGACGTATCGATCGCCAAGTGAAAATACGCGGTTATCGGATCGAACTTGCAGAAATTGAAGCAATTTTACTAGAAAATCAGGAAATTGAGAACGCTATTGTCTCCCTTGTATCTATTGATGATGCAGTCAAAGAACTAGCAGCTTATATCAAACTGCGTATTCCTGTTGCTGACCACGAAGCTCTGAAACATCGTTTGTACACATCACTCAATAGCCGTTTGCCTAGTTACATGGTGCCAGCATTCATCGAAATTTTGGATGCCATTCCGACACTACCTAACGGTAAAGCAGACCATTCTAATCTACCGACACCAACCACTGCACGGCTCAGGCAAAACTCTGGAAACTATGTACCGCCAGCTACACAGCTTGAGCAAGAACTAGCTAATAGTTGGGGTCATGTTTTTGGGAACAACAATATCTCAGTTGAAGAAAATTTCTTTGAGGATCTTGGTGGTCATTCTCTATTTGCTGCTCGAACTATCTCGAATTTAAGACTCAATCCAGCATTACAGAACCTTTCGATAGCCGATCTGTACTCTCATGCAACTATCCGTTCTCTAGCAAACCACATCGAGAGCATCCAGCAACAGCAAAGTCAGTCAATTACTTCTCAAGCACCTACTAAGTCACAGGTTCGTACAGTGCGACATCACAGCAACCTACAGGTGTGGTTCTGCGGAGGTGTACAGATATTATTGCTCTATCTTCTGTTTGCTATTCTTGGAGTTCCATTGATATTGCTGTTAGGGGACACTTATAATTGGTCATCACCACTCCAGGTATGTGCTAATGTTATTCTGCTTTCAATTGCTTGGTTACCAATTACCATAATACTACCAATAATAGCCAAATGGCTACTTATCGGTCGGTTCCGCCCCGGTCGTTATCCGTTGTGGAGTTGGTATTATTGCCGTTGGTGGTTAGTAAGAAAGATTTTAGAGCTAGCGCCACTCGATTATCTAGCAGGATCGCCCCTGATGCCCTTTTATGTTCGGTTGTTGGGTGGACGCATCGGTAAAGGATGCCATATAGGTACTAAAGACCTACATCTACCGGATTTGATCGCGATCGCAGACGAAGTTAGCATCGGCTACAGCGTTCAAATACAACCTTTTATTGTTGAGGATGGTTGGCTGTATCAAGCACCCATCCAGATTGGTGCTCATAGTTTCATTGGTACCAACTCAGTTGTTATGCTTGGTAGCAGTATTGGTCGGGGAGTGCTACTGGCTGAACAATCCCTGGTGGCGCAAGACCAAATAATTCCAGATAATGAGGCTTGGGCTGGTTCGCCTTCTCAGCGTACCACTGATGTCGATCCAGTCGTGACCGAAATTTCTGTTCGGAAAACACCTGTTCTTAAGTGGTCGCCAGTGTTGTGGGTAGGTTTTGTGGCTGGACTAGTCCTGCTCAATATTTTGCCCGTGACGATCTTTATGCCGGGATTAGTATTTGAATACGTTATATCCCAAGGGGACGCACTCAAAGGGCTTGTGTTTACACCAATCGCAGGTCTCTTGTATGTACTTACCGCCTGTACGTTAGTCGCCCTTGGGAAGTGGTTGCTTATGCCAACTAGCCGCCCTGGCATTTTTCCCGAGCAATCTGGTTTTGGTTTGCGTAAGTGGTTGGTTGACAAACTAATATTTATCAGTCTAGCAGTCACCAACACGCTCTACGCTACACTTTATACAGCCCCTTGGCTGCGTCTGTTAGGAGCCAAAATCGGGCCAAGGTCAGAAGTTTCGACAGTATCACACATCGATCCCAACCTACTAACGGTGGGTGCTGAAAGTTTTGTTGCTGACTTTGCCACGATTGGTTCTGCGAGATACTACAACGGTTTCATAGCCTTGGGAACTACTGAACTTGGTTGTCGTTCCTTTGTGGGTAATGCGGCTCTAATACCGGACAACACATATCTTGGCGATAATAGCTTGATTGGTGTACAGTCTGTACCACCGACTTGGTTCGTGAAATCTGGTACATCATGGCTTGGTTCACCAGCAATTTTTCTACCACGCCGTCAGCAAAATGAGTGCTTTGACGAAAGCATGACTTTCCGACCATCTATTCAGCTAGTTGCTGGTCGTTTGGCGATAGAGTTTCTGCGAGTTATTTTACCGCCGACACTAATGTACGTGCTGGTCATCCAGAACATTTTAGGGATATCTTGGCTGATTTCAGTAGTATCAAAACCAATGCTAATAACTCTGTGGCCAATATTGTACTTCACATCTTTGCTGCTAGTCACTATATTAGTTGCTATGTTGAAATGGATTACAGTCGGGCGCTATCGACCCCGTGTGGAACCACTCTGGTCTAACTTTGTACGGCGCACAGAGTTAATCACTGGGTTATACGAAAGTGTAGCTGTACCATTTTTACTGAAGTGGTTTACTGGGACACCACTGCTAGCACCGCTTTTGCATCTGTTTGGTGCTAGTATCGGTCGGCGAGTTTATATGGAGACCACATTCTTAACCGAATTTGACTTAGTTCGCATTGCAGATGATGCTGCGATCGCCAATTTAACATCGCTTCAAACGCATTTATTTGAAGACAGAGTCATGAAAATGTCTAAATTGAGGATAGGTCGAGGTTGTACTGTTGGTCCTCGTTCTGTAGTGTTGTACGACTCAGAGATGGAGGCTGGTGCAAAATTGGATGCTCTATCTTTGGTTATGAAGGGCGAAATGCTGCCATTTAAGAGTCACTGGCAAGGGATTCCATCGCGGTCAGTTGAGAACTAAAGGAATTGATGATGAAGCAGAATAAATTTGCATTCTCTTTTTCCACCAGGATATTGTCAAAATGGCTTTTCAGAGGTTTTGTTCAAAGTTTCACAATATTTTTTACCGCTACACTTGTCGGTATGCCTCTGAGAGTAATTGCATCCAAAGACAATTCCAATACCAATAATGAAATTGAAGCCCTCCAAATTGAGATTACACAGCAGGATATCAAAAATATTGATGAACTCGTTACCATTGCTGAACGTAATTCTGCTCAAATACAGGAGACAAAAGCTGCAATGGGATTAAGTTCCTTTAATGACCTAATGACTCTCGAATTATCTACATCAACCGATAACTCGTTTATAAGCGATGAAGAGCTATCCATAACTGTCACAATCGACCCGATTAAAATCTTTACTGCAACCAAACAATTATCTGTTGTCAAAACTCGTTGGAATGAAGAAAAGCGTTTAAAACGAGTAGCTGTTGTACAATCTTACGTTGACTATTTGCAAGCACGTCAAGCCTCGATAATTGCCGCTTACCAGATGCAAAAATTGACTGGCGATTTGCGTGTCGCAAGTCTCCATCCTCAAACAAACCCTCGAAGGACAATTAATCATATTGCCAATCCTGATTTTGTTGCAGCCGTGACAGAAATGCTAAATACGAATACACGCGAACGAGTCGCTTTAGAGCAACTAGCAGCTTGTGTTGGCTTATCGCCACAAGCAACAACTACTATTATCGACAAACGATAATATGAATAAAGCTCTTCTTCCCTGCTTTGAAGGTCTCAAATAGCATATTTTTTGACAAAGTCAACGTCCTTTTAGTACGTTTTAAATTAATCAAAACTTAGGTTTATGGAACAGACCATTTCTGTAGTTAAATCTGATAATAGTCTATCTAGTGAAAGCAATCTTCTTTCACAAAAATATCCTCTACCTTTTTATCGCAAACTAGGTCGTACTGATTTAACAGTAAGTTGTTTGGGAATAGGCGGCGGAGGTGGTATTTCGAGTGAAGATACACTCTATGCTTTTGACCAAGGAATTAACCTTTTTTTCTATTCCAGTGATTTGCATCATTTCATTTATCAAAATATGGCATATGGGTTGCACCAACTTTGTGGGCGCGGCTCTTCTGTTCGAGAAAAAGTAGTTTTAGCAGCTGTCACCTATATTAAGAGTCCAGAATCTTTATTTGGTACTCTTACAGATCAGTTTGAAGAATTAGGGATTGATTACATTGATGTATTATTTTGGGGATGGGTTGGCGATCGCGACAGTGCAGTCATAAAAGATTGCTTAGATCATTCTCCTTATCTGCGAGGTCCAAATACGGTATATCAAAAATATGTAGAAGAGACCTATGGTGTATCTGAACGCCTTAAAAAGATGGGTGCTGTTCGCTATATTGGTGCATCATTTCACAATCTCGATCGCGCTCAAGAATGGCTAAACAGTCCTTTTTTAGATGTGGTGATGGTGAGACATAATGCTGCTCATCGAACAGCACAGAAAAAAATATTTGCAAATTTAGATTCACAAGATCCACAACGTCCGGGAGTCCTTACCTTTAAATCTATAGGCTCTCATTCAGGTCCCCTCTACATTCCACCTTCAACATTACCTGAGTGGTGTTGGCGACCTGACGTACCTGATTTTTATCGTTATTCTCTATCACAAAACTGTGTAGATGTCGCACTGATGGGTGTAACGAACCGAGAAGAAATTGATGCTGCGATCGCCGCCATAAAAAAAGGTAAACTTTCTCCTGCTGAGATTGAATATCTCAATATCTATAGCGATATGATTCGTTACGGATTGAGTATGAATCAAATCAACCCCTCTCAATTATTACGACTCCTTCGACAACCTCAAACTTAGGGAATCCCAAAGAATAAATTCTCCCAAAATTTCTTGTGGTCTGGTGCTCACAGCCCGCCACTAGTATAAGACGGGCGGGGACGCCCGTCCCACAAGTAGTGGTAATTTATTTCTTGGAAATCCTTTAAGGAATCCCAAAAAATAAATTTTAAGAATGATTTTTAATTACATAAATAAGTGACTCATAAATAAGTTACTAGTGACTAAAAATATGGCATTGAAAATTATTTTTTTACTCATATACTGATTTATTAACAACACTCTTTTACTAACGGAGCAACAAAATGGCTACTTGGTTTAACAGTCATCAAAACAGAATTATTATTGCAGATACAATTGCAAAAGCTTGGGGAGATTTACAATATAAAACAACGTTTATTGCTGAACCAAAAAGAATTTTACAAGAAGCTGGTGTAGAAAATATTCCTGAAACAATAGAAATTCAGGTAGTAGAAAACACCTTGAAGCGCCAATACTTTATTCTTTCGGAAGATTTTTCTACTCATGACTATAATGAACTGATGGTATTCATACAATCCCTGTCGCTCCAGCCAGGAAAAGAAATAGTTCTTGTTCAGAATACTGAAAATTGGCAATATATTGTTTTATCTGCTCCTCCTGAGTATAAAAGTGAAAATGCTGATTTTCTTACTGCATCGACTCTGGAAGAAATGGAAGCACTACAGGGAGGCGTTCGACGAATACCATCAGTTGTCAATTCGCAGGTGGTAGTTAATAAACAGGTACTTGTAGCTGTCAACTCAGCTGTAGCAGCAAAAACTAAAGTTTTTGTAAGAGGGTAATTATCTTACCAAAATAAGGAAGAAGGAAGAGGAAAGAGGGAAGAAGGTTGGGATTTTCGTTTATATCTCAAAGTCTAACTCTCTTTCTTCTGACAAATGGGTCAAAAGCCCCTCAATTTATTGATGGATTCATAAAGGTTTTTCACTCTGAAAATCCCCTCAATTTATTGATGGGGATACAACGCACGGTCTTCCTTCTTTCTCCTTACGAGCGTTAATTTTATCACTCTAGGAGAGTGCAATAACTGAAAAAGTTACGGGCTTTTGCTAAAGCTGCAAACTTTGATTAACATGAGTTCGACAAAGCACTCCTCAGAACTCACGTTTGATTAAATCAGGGTTCTAAAATCTGACTCTGATTATTTTTTTCTGAGAGAAGAGCATCCCAATTTTATAAAAATACCGGGCGATGAGATATGCAAATACCAGACAAAATAGATTGGAAAATGACAACCATGTCTATCGAACAAGGATTACAAACAGGGGATATAAAACTCTTGTTGAGTGAGCAAAAGAATCTTGATACAGATTATGTCGCAACTATAGCAAAGATCAAACGGTTTCTCGAAAGATGGTCAGCCGATCGTCAATTTCGAGAAACACTTCCGTTTGATCCTTATGGCGTTACGCGTAAATATAACCTTGACATAGATCCAGAAGAAATTAGGCTCTTATGGGATATGGAGTTTCTCAAAACTTATGAGCCAGATACACCAGTTCCTCTTAAAGTAAAACAATACGACGCATATATCAGTGAGAGCATCCAATACCAGAATAAGATACGGGAACAAGCAGTTCCACTTGACCCGTTATTTAGAGGCTGGCGAGAGCGCCAAATCCGCCGTACATTTAGCGAATTTGGTTTTGAAAAAGCGCATAGTATTGTTCATTCCCCTTTCGCTATAGAGCTTTCCAAAGGCTGTTCAGTTGGATGTTGGTTTTGTGGAGTAGCAGCGCCGCGTTTAGAAGGTATCTTTTATTACAGTCAAGAAAATGCTCGTCTTTGGCGTGAAGTACTAGAGGTTCTCAAGGAAGTTATGGGTACAGGAGCAAGTCAAGGATTTTGTTATTGGGCAACCGATCCTCTAGACAATCCAGATTATGAGCAGTTCTTGATTGATTTTCATGCAATCTTAGGTAAATTTCCCCAGACTACTACAGCATCGGCAATAAGGAATCCCCAACGAACTAAAAACCTATTGAAGTTGTCTAAAGAAAAAAATGGCGAAGTGGAACGTTTTTCCCTCCTAACTCTAAAAGAGTTTAATAGAGTTCATGAGGAGTTTAGTGCTGAAGAATTGATGTCTGTTGAGCTTATTTGCCAAAATGATGAGGCTTTGGGCGTGAAAGCCTACGCTGGGAGAGCGCGTGAGGAGCGTTTTCGCAAGCGAATAGAAACGTCAAATCATTTTCTTTCTTCTGATTCTGGTGTTTCTGACACTATTGCTTGTGTTTCTGGGTTCTTGTTAAACATGGTAGACCTTAGTGTTCAGCTTGTCAGTCCATGTAATGCCGATGAAACATGGCCACTAGGCTATCGTGTTTACGATAAAGCTACCTTTAGTACGGCTTCCGAACTGCATACAGTTTTAAAGCAAATGATTAAGAAGCATATGCCACTAACGTTGAGCTTGGAAGATCGGATACAGTTTCGACTCGACTTAAAATATGAGAAATCTGAAGATAATTTTTACTTGTTATCTCGCTCGGTGAAGCACAGCTTTAATAGCACACCACAGCTTAAAGAAATAGTTGAATTGACATTCAAAAAGTGTCTAACTGCTGGAGAAATAGCATTGTTACTGGAAAAAGAAAAGGAAATTGATTTAACTGAAACATTGTATTACTTAAACGAAATTTTTAAGCAGGGCTTCATTCAGTAAATCAAGTTTTTTTCTTCTCATACAATGTAATCTTTCAGGAAATCAAAAATGCAATCGTGAGGAAAAGACTTCAAGGAATACAATAATTGAGGTGTCAGAACCCCGGTTTAGTCAAGAAATCGGGGTTCTAATTTCTGCTTATCCGAGTAGTATTGATATTTAACCAGTATCCTTGCTCTTGACTAAGATTTTTTAGATTAAATAGAAATAAATAAAAAGTAGTTAATACTAAATATTTGAGATTTACAGCTTTAGTTAATACATTTAATATAAAGGTAATCAGAGATAAACAACTGCAACTCATTCTGCCAGTACAATTTACCTGATTGGAACAACCTTAATAAATTGGAGATTCAATTATGACTAAGACTTCTGAAGAGCTTAATCCTCAAACTTTGGAAGAGCGCATTATTACCAAGGCTATGGAAGATCCAGCTTACAAGCAGCGCTTAATCAGCAATGCTAAAGCAGTAGTAGAAGAAGAGTTAGGCGACAAATTAGGAGAAAATATCACCATTGAGGTGTTGCAGCAAAGTGCAAAAAATCTTTATTTGTTGTTACCAGCAGATATTGATGAAATGATTCGTGATGGTTTGATCTCTCAAGAAGAATTAGAAGTGGTAGCAGGTGGTAGATCTATTATTAGAAGTACTTCCATAGATTTCAAACAAACATCACGGAACCTAAAAAACATTGAAGCCGGTTTAAAGAGTGCAGTAGCTATTGTAAGCACAGTTGTCTTATCACGAAGAGCTACTACCCCTCCTAAATAGAAATGGCAGAGGAACTTTCTCAAGTTTCTTGTAATACAATAAATAACATCAAAATCTTCTAAATTTTCTTGAATTCTTACAGTAAATCTAAGCTTAGATTCACTTTTTTCAAAGAAAAATTAGTAGAAATTAAGCAAAAAGCAGTTGCTTACAACCTGAATGAGGTATAGAATTTTAGCCTCAAAGCTAGATGAAATGAGTCTTTTAATCGTGACTCCTTAACTTTGAACCATTTGATATCTATCAAATGTATTCTCAAATACACCAATCACATTGGAGAATCAACCATGACTACGAACTTTGAAGAATTTAATTCCCAAACTTTAGAAGAGCGCATTATTGTCAAAGCAATAGAAGACCCTAATTACAAACAGCGTTTGTTGAGTGATGCTAAAGCAGTAGTAGAAGAAGAGTTAGGTGACAAATTAGGAGAAGATGTCACAATTCAAGTGCTACAGCAAAGTGCAAAACATCTTTATCTATTGTTACCAGTGGATATTGATGATATGATTCGTGAAGGTCTAATCACTCAAGAAGAACTAGAAGCAGTAGCAGGTGGTAGCGCTAGACTTATCAAAGTGACAAAGGCTTTGCATAACAGTGTTAATGCAAAAAGCAAATCAGATGTTTCCCAAGGTGTGTCAGGTGTTGTTGCAACAGTGACCTCTCTTGCTAGTGCCTTGTATAGTGCCGTAAGAAGCCGAAAAGGGTAATAAGAATTAAGAATTAATATCTGCAAATTTAATAGTGTGTGTTACGTTCCTAATGCACACTATTAAACAATAATTTTGCATTTTTTAATTCCTTAACACTACATTACCTGTAGAAAACACAACAATTATTCACTTGAGTAATCAACCATGACTACAAATTCTGAAGCATTAAATTCCCAAGATTTGCAAGAGCGTATCATTGCTAAGGCGATAGAAAACCCTGCTTATAAACAACGTTTATTAAGCGATGCCAAAGCAGTATTAGAAGAAGAGTTAGATATTGAGTTACCAGCAGATTTGTCAGTTCAGGTTTTACAACAGAGTCCAAAGCAACTCTATTTGTTGTTGCCATTTGATATTGATGAACTAGTTCGTGAGGGTATTCTTTCTGAATCAGAACTAGAGGCTGTAGCAGGAGGAGGGGTACTTTCGCTAGTTGCAAACACAGCTGCTCAAGTATCTATTTTTACAAGCATACAGTATTCTATCGAATATTCTCTTAGAAAGACGGCGCAACTGAAACGGAAAAAATAAAAGAGTTTATCTACTACAGGAGAATCAATCATGACTACAAATTCTGAAGCCTTAAATCCTCAAGATTTACAAGAGCGCATCATTGCTAAAGCAATAGAAGACCCTGCTTATAAGCAACGCTTGTTAAGTAATCCTAAAGCACTGTTGTCAGAAGAACTAGGTGCAGAGTTACCAGAAGATTTAACAGTTCAGGTTCTACAACAAAGTCCAAAGCATCTCTATTTATTGTTGCCAATTGATATTGATGAACTGATTCGTGACGGTGTTCTTTCTGAGTCTGAATTAGAGGCTGTAGCGGGAGGAGTTCTCTTTACAGTTGTTACAATATATACTGTTAAACAAGCCCCAAAAATATCAAAAGCAATTAAGGGATGGTTTAGCTAGAAATTCTGTCTTACTGCAACCTAGGGTAAAGCTAACAATTGCTTAGGTGATTGATAAAGCTGCGGCTTCTTGCCTTCTGCTTTACTGTTGTGCATTGTTAATGCACAACAGTTTACTAAGTTTTTTTGAAACAGCGTTTCATCGACTTCAACAAGTCAATCTATAGAATCAACACTTTTTGGATATCTTATGGAATTTTCTCGTAAACAATTAGTTAGTATTGTAGAACAAGCTAGTACACTATCTGAGCGTCTTAGCTCTAAATTTGTAGTAAATAGTACAAAAAAATTTGATGATTTAGTAAAGACCAGGATAGAAAAATGGCGTGAATCTACTGCTAGAGGAGATGACAAAAAGTTTGAAAATCGCCTAGCTTGGGATGGATTGACATTAGAAGATGCTCGCCGTGCTGTTGCTCCTGTTTCTCTAGTCGATCAAATCAATTTACCTGCTTGGACAGAAACATTAAATGAAGGCATGAAGGTAGCTACAATTGCTTTTTTACCAGAAGTACAGTATAGTTGCATTGACCTTCAAGAACCGATTCCTTTTGAAGAACTCTTTCTACCCTTCGTTTACATAGCCAGACAAAAATTAGCTGCGCGAACAGGACAAAATTATCACCAGCTTTCAGACACGGCTCATGCGATGCTAGAACGGAGATTGTTGATTGCTTTTTCTGAGATAGGCGCTCATGCTGCGGAGATAAAGTTTTCTGGTTTTCGAGCAACTAGACAATCCGCGATCGCTTATATTCTGAAACAATCAGAAAATACTGTCAGTCGCGATCGTTATGAAGCATTTATCAAGCAGATGCTCAATGATAATGGACTCATAGCTTTTTTTCAGGAATACCCTGTCTTAGCAAGACACCTAGCAACAAAGATAAATTTTTGGCTTGATGCTGTTGAAGAATTTTTGTCGCAATTAGCTACAGATTATACCAAGATTCAGCAAATATTCCAGCCAGATGCAGATTTAGGACAGGTTGTCGAAATAAAATGCAATCTTTCCGATCCTCACAACGATCATCATACCGTGATGATTATTACCTTTGCCTCTGGCTTAAAATTAGTATATAAACCGAAAGGTTTACATATAGATGAAGCATACTTCAATTTCTTATCTTGGTTTAACCAACAAGAAATTGATTTACCATTTAAATGCTTAAAAATCTTAAACCGTCCCAATTATGGATGGGTTGAGTTTGTAGAATCTTCACCGTGTGAAGACAAGAAAGCCGTTCAACGCTTTTACCAGCGAACTGGAATGTTATTAGGTTTGTTGTATATTCTGAGAGGTAATGATTGCCATGTTGAAAACCTGATAGCTTGTGGGGAACATCCAGTTATCATTGATTTAGAGACGATAATGCACCCAAGAATTAAGGAGAAAGAAAATTCTAATCAACCTCAAACCGCACTTGAGTTAGCTCTTCAATTTCTTGTGCAAAATTCTGTATTACAGACTCATCTGCTACCACAATGGCATCTAGCATTAGGTGGAAAATTGGTCTACGATCTCAGTCCCTTAGCGGTAAATGATGAACAAGATACTAAATACGAACATCCCATTTTTATCGACATTAACACCGATACAATGCATCTTAAATATGAACCAGTTCCAATAGATTTTGGTAATAGTCATCTCCCATCGTTAGGAGAAACCTATGTGTCTCCGGATAATTATGTAGAAAATTTAATCATAGGATTCCAAAAAATATATCGTCTCATAATTAGTCATCAAGAAGTTCTGTTAAGTGCTAATAGTCCTCTATTAAATTTTTATCATCAACGGATTCGGCTCCTCTTTCGTGGAACTCAGACTTATGCTTCTATATTAAATAATGCTCAAAGACCTGAATATTTAAAAGACGGAATTGATTACAATATTAAACTTGAGCTTCTCAGTCGAGCTTATCTCACAGAGGAAACTAAACCTTTATTTTGGCCATTGTTACAGCAAGAACTGTGTTCAATGGTGCAGATGGATATTCCCTATTTTAGCGCTTTTACAGATAGCAATCAATTATTTGCTGGATTGTCAACAGTGTCTTTTGCAGATTGTATGGCACCTACCTATCCAGATGTTGTGACTCGAATTCAACAACTTAGTGAAACTGACTTAACACGACAAATAGAAGTGATTCGAGGTGCTTTTGATACTAGTATTGGCAATGATTTAGAAGGTACTTTGTCTGTCAGTCTTGGACAACCCGAGTCAACTCCTGAGAATATTACACCATTAAGTCAGGAGCAATGTTTAGAGCAAGCAATTGCGATCGCTAAAAAAATTCAATTGCAAACATTTTATGCTGATGATAGTGCTGCTTGGATTGGATTGGAATATGTCCCAACAGTCAAACGATTTCAGTTAAAAGTACTAGGCTATCATTTATATGACGGTAGCTGTGGTATTGCTCTATTTTTGGCGGCACTATGGACAGTCACAAAGGATAACCAATATCGTAGTTTAGCCCTCAAGGGGTTGCAACCATTACGCCAATATTTAGAAAATTTAAGCCCAGAGAAGCCAACAGAATTAACCGAATCTGTTAATATTGGCGCTTGCGTAGGATTAGGCTCAATTATCTATGCACTAGTGCAGATTAGTAACCTGCTAGATGAGCCAACGTTGTTAGATAATGCCAAACAGGTTGCTAGTTTAATCACAACAGAGATCATTAGCAAAGATCAAGAGTTAAATATTAGTTCAGGCTCTGCAGGTGCGATTTTATCATTCCTAGCCTTGCACAAAGCTACTGGAGAGGCAATGTATTTAGAACTGGCTATTACCTGTGGAAATCATATATTGAAGCAGGAAATTGCCAGTGATGTGGGTATTAAAACTTGGGACACCGCAGAAAAAAAACTTTTGGCAGGGTTTAGTCATGGAGCGTCTGGTATCGCCTACGCCTTGCTGAGATTATATGATATCACTTTAGCTGGTAGTTTTTTCTTAGGTGCAAAAGAGGCGATCGCTTATGAACGCAGTCTCTTTGTTCCAGAAGCAGGCAATTGGATGGGCTTGAGCGATACAAATAACTCATTTACGACTGGCTGGAATCATGGTGCAGCTGGCATTGTTTTAGCTCGTTTGGGTAGTCTCGCAGTACTTGACACTAGTGAAATTCGTCAAGAAGTTGAAATTGGTTTAAATACAACCCAAAAAAGTAGTTTTGACAGAGTTGATCGGCTTTGTTGTGGTAACTTTGGTATTATTGATATCTTGCTAGAAGCTTCTAATCGGCTCTCACGCCCAAGTTTACTAAAAGATGCACAACAACGAGCAGCATCAGTTGTAAGCAAAGCCCAACAAAATGGCTCTTTCTATCTGTTCTCTAGGCATTATAACGATATGTATAATCCTAGTTTATTCAATGGAATGGCTGGCATTGGCTATGGATTATTAAGACTTAGCTATCCAAAATTATTACCCTCGATTTTGCTATTTGATTGTTGCTCATAAACCAAAAACAAAACCTCATAGTTCTTGGCATTCTGTTCGAGGTAATACTTAGTATCTAAAGTCACTTTTTTAGCTACGCAGAGAGTAGAAGAAAATTATTAGATAAAAGTATTTGACCACATTGATTTTAAGGGGCTGCGTTCTTCAGAATCCCGGTTTGTTTAAGAAACCGGGATTCTTAATCCCCTCAAAATTAATGTGATGCACCTCTAGATATTGGGCAAACGAGAACCAAGAAAGCGATTCATCCAACTTTCCAGATATATGCGATTAGTTTGTTGTTGATAAGCTTCTTTGGTGTTTAATGGATAAGGCGATCGCCCTCTAATAGCAGCCGTTGCGACACAAAACATGGATTTCTGAAAGCTGCGGCAAATTTGGACGCGGAGATTGTCTTCTTTTCGAGGCGATCGCATATATATTTCATGCAGGTAATGAGGTAAGAAATGGCGTAAATCTTGCATGAGCAAAGTAGGAGGAATTCCTGCACCACCTGTTATGAGAGGATCAGCATAAAGTACACCATAAGCAAACTCAGACAAATCTTGAGGTATTTGCCATGCTTGTGCATTGTAGGAAGTTGTGCCAAAAAAAGGTGTTCCTCGAAAGAAAATCGATTCCACATAAGGTACAGCTACATCTTGCAAAAATTTTAACCCTGCTGTTTCTGGAATAATTTTGTAAAGTTTTTCGCGAATACGAACACTATAGGTAATGGGTGATTTAGCTGCTACAGTTAAACCGGACTGGATATACTCCGTCACTTGAGAAATGGAAGTAATTTCCTGACGGTTGTAAAGCTGGGATAACTCACTAAAGAGATCGCTCATCACTCTCCAGAATTGACCCATAGCACTGTAATATGCTAATTGCCTAATTTGTTCTGGAAAGAAAGCGCTGAATAAATGATGAAAGCCTTTGAATAATAAATTACCTTCAAATTTCGCAAGTATTGCTTGTTGGGCTGCTTGCTCAAATTCTGGGGAATTTAAGTAGGTATCTAAACTGCCACCACCATGCCAAAACATTGTTTTAGTGCAATATTCTGCATATTCAAAATTCAAGCGATCGTCCCATACATAGCGGAGTAAATTTTTAGGTGTAGCTTCACCATTCAGGTATTTCAAGAGAGGAAAGGGTTCTAGGAATACATTGTTAGCAATGTAGAGAAGATTTTTGGAATAGGCATCTAATACAAATGCATAACTGTGTAAAATTCCAACAACTTCTGGCAAATTTTCTACGGAATCATATAAGAGACTTTCTCCGGTTTCCAAACGGTGAATGTATTCTTTGAGGGGATGGGAAGACGGGTTGAGTTTTGTAAGAGTAACAATCATCGTTTTTATCCTAGCAAAGTAATAAACAGCGATCGCTGGTCACTGGTCACTGGTCACTGGTCACTGGTCAATAATTCAGAACTGGTAATTTTCATTGCAGATGTGGTTGCTTCGCTTTTACTAATGAGCCAACCTGGTTGGATTCCGAGTAGGATGATAATTGCTGCTAATATAGCTGCAGGAATGCGTTCTGACCATTTTACAGGGGGTAGTTCAGCCATGGCTTCAGGAAGACGACCAAAGAAAGCGCGGTTGACTAGCATTAAGAAGTACACAGCAGTTAATCCCGTACCAACCATACAAAGCAGTGTTTGTACGGGAAAGACGGAAAAACTACCTCGAAAACACAAAAACTCAGCAACAAAACCTGCCATTCCGGGGATACCTGCACTTGCCATAACTGCTACTATCATGAGGGTTCCAATGACAGGTAAACCTTGTTCTGGGTTGAGTAATCCTTTGAGGATATTAAGATTGCGGCTGCAGGTCTTGTCGTAAACAATACCTACTAAGAGAAAGAGCAAGCTAGATATTAATCCGTGACTAACCATTTGAACGATCGCACCCATTAAACTTATGGGGGTTGCAGCCGCCGCACCAAGCAAGACATAACCCATGTGTCCGATAGAACTATAGGCTATCATCTTCTTCATATCTGTTTGCGCGATCGCTACAATAACTCCATAAAGAACACTGACAACTGCCCAAGTTGCAAACCAGGGTGCAAGAGCTGACCATGCTTCGGGAAATAAACCCAAGCCAAACCGTAAAAAACCGTAAGCGCCTAACTTTAAAAGAATTCCTGCTAACAGTATGGATACAGGTGTGGATGCTTCAACATGGGCGTCTGGTAACCATGTGTGGAAAGGAATAAGAGGTGTTTTAATAGCAAATCCCAGCAAAATTGTCAAGAGAAGAGGGATTTGAGTTGCTAAAGGTAGAGCACTTGAAACTGAGGGATTGTAATCAAAACTGGTAGCACCACTCATACTAACTAATCCCAGAAAAGCTGCAAGTATGAGAATGCCAGAAATTGCAGTATAAATCAAAAATTTTGTAGCTGCATATTCACGACGATCTCCTCCCCAGATAGCAATCAGTAAATACAAAGGAATCAATTCTATTTCGTAAAATAGGAAGAACAACAGCAAATCTTGAGCTAAAAAAGCACCGGATATCCCCGCATTTAAAAGCAAGATGAGTGTATAGAAAAATCGGGGTCGATGGGTGAGGGGATGAGTCGTGTAAATAGCAATGCTTGTCAGGAATCCATTGAGAATAAGCAAGGGTAGAGATAAACCATCGATTCCTAAATGGTAATTGATGCCTAATGTTTCCAGCCAAGGAATGTACTCTTGAAATTGCCAATCGGAATTAACTAATTGAAATTGGCTACCTAAAAAGATTGACCAAATTAAGAGCAGAAGTGCGATCGCAAAGGCAATCCATCGTGCAATTTGAGATGTCACTTTTGGAAAAAATGCGATGACAGCAGCACTCAGTGCTGGTATCCAAATTAAGGGACTGAGCATAGAGAGTAGGGAGTAGGGAGTAGGGAGTAGGGAGTAGGGAGTAGGGAGTAGGGAGTAGGGAGTAGAAGTTCGTAGGGGCGCAAGGCATTGCGCTTTTACAGTGGTTCAGAGCTACTAACAACCAACAACTAACCACTAACAATTGAGAAAATAGTTAAAAAGCTGAGACCTAATAAAATTGTGAGAACGTAAATTTGAGATTTTCCAGAGACGCTGTATTTCAGGCTTTGACCGCTAAAAACGGTGCCTAATCCTAATAAGTTTACCGAGCCATCTAGAATGAAGCGATCGAACCAAGCTGTGAATTTGGACAACTGCTTTACAGCAAAAACAACACTGATACGGTAAATCTGACTGATATAGAAATCGTAAGCTAGCATCTCATGGAAGAATTTTGCTGTTTTTTGTGCCGGTCTTAACCAAACTCGTCGCAGTTTAATGAGTGCTCCAATTCCACAACCTAAAACGAGAGATAGCAGTTGCAGCAAGGTTTCTGAGATATTCATGGCTTTCCATGATGGTATCAGATCGAGACTTCGCAGCATGAAGGGTACACATAAAGTAGTTACTGCTAAAATAACCATTGGTAATGCCATTTGCCATCCTACTTCAGGCGCACGACGAGTTTTGGCTTGAGATGAACCTAAGAAAACTAAACGAAACACGCGAGTGAGGTTAAATGCGGTGAGAGCATTCACGAGAAGTAGGATACTCGCTAACCAAAGAGCATTGAACTGCAATGGCTCAATTTCTTGTGAAAAAGTCTCAAAACTGCTCAGTGGTAATAATCCAATGATTCCAGCTGTACCTATGGCAAAAGCACTGGCTGTAATGGGCATGGTTTTTCCTAACCCTCCCATTTCTGTAAGGTCTTGGGTGTTGGTTGTTGTGATGACACAACTAATACTCATAAATAACAAAGCTTTGGCGATCGCATGAGCTAAAATCACCATGAGGGCAAAGTTTGTGGATTGCATTCCCACTGCAATAAACACCAACCCCATGTATGCGCTTGTGGAGTGAGAAAGAGCGCGTTTGATATCGATTTGAGAAATGGCAACAAGTGAGGAACCAACAGCAGTGATTGTACCAATAACAACTAAAGTTGTGAGGGCAATAGGTGAAATGGATAGAATTGGTTGAAGTTTTACCAACACATAAGCACCGCAAGAAACAACGAGGGAGTTCCGCAAAACTGATGCTGGAGCGGGCGCTTCCATTGCTTCATCAAGCCACAAATGGAGGGGGAATTGAGCGCATTTTCCTGTTGGACCTGCTATAAGTGCCAAGCATAATAGTGCGAGTGTTTGTGATGGTAAATGTGTTGTTTGCGCCCATTGATATAAATCAGGAAAGTTTGTGCTATCTGTTAAAGTTGAAAGCCCTACAACTCCCATCAGTAGCAGAATGTCTCCGACTCGTTTGGTCAAAAACGCATCACGAGCGGCTGTTATGACTAAAGGTTGTGCGTACCAAAACCCTACTAGTAAGTATGTTGATAGGGTGAGCAATTCTAACCACCCGTAAGATAGCAGTAAGGAATTGGAAAGTGCTAAACCACTCATTGCTCCTTCAAAAAATCCCATGAGAGCAAAGAAGCGAGCTAGTCCATAGTCCTTGGACATGTATCCTAGGGCAAATAACTGTGCTAACAGACTTAAACCTGTCACGAGTTCTATCGCCCCGACGCTTACTGATGAGATTTCTAGGGCAAATGATAGGTCTAAATCCGCGACTTTAAACCAGTGGATGAAGAACTCTTGGGGTGGTTGGTTCCACAGGGCGCTGAAGACGACTAAACCGTGAATGTAAGCGCTGAAAGTCGTGACAAGATTGAAGTAGGCAGCAAAGCGAGGACCTGTGCGCCGGATAATGCCCGTTGACCACGGCAGGGTGAGGATTGCTCCTAGCAAGCCGTAGAACGGTATTAGCCAGGTCGTTTGAATGAGAAGTTCTGTCATGAATGCCTCGCGAAGAATGAAAGATCGAGGATGAAATTATAAGAACCTTTTACTCCTTACTTCACACTGCACACTTTACTGTTTTTTCGTCAGTTCATTGTTGACATTCTCTGCTTTGGTTAGTGTTAAGTCATAACTCTTTGGGTTGTTGCTTAAGAATGTCCGGCGGTATAAACTTTTCGGTTGCGTTCTAAAAGTCTATCCCACTGAACTATGAGGGAACTACCCGTTTGTTCTTGTTGTTTTGCCCAGGTTGAGAAAAGGTCAAGGCAGGAATGATCTATGTAAGCTAAATTATCTAGATGAACGTGCAATTGTGTCTTTGGAGGGATGTGGTCTAAGATGTTTGCCAGTTTTGGCAGTCTTACAAATGTTGCTGCGCCTTCTAGATACATATCTACTCGTCGATTTTTTTCATCTCTAAGAACTTGGATGTTCAGCTTAGAAATTCTGTAAATCAGTGAAATTGCTGTCAAGACAATTCCAATCAGAACTCCTGTTAAAAGTTCGGTGGCGACAATTGCAATTAAAGTGGCAAAGAAGATGACAAGAGGAAAACGCCCGTATTTCCTCAGGCTTTGAATGTGTTCTACTTCTATCAATTTATAGCCAGTATAAACTAGTATGGCTGCTAGACCGGATGTGGGAATTATTCTTAAGAGTCCAGGTGCTGCAATAACTAAAATCAGCAACCAAAGTCCGTGTAGCATGGCAGAGAGTCTTGTTTTTGCACCGGCTTCCACGTTAACAGAACTGCGAACTATTACGCCTGTCATTGGTAAAGCACCAAGTATTCCACACAGGATATTGCCAAATCCTTGTGCTGCTAATTCCCGGTCAAAATCGGTTCTCGGTCCGCTATGAAGTTTATCAACTGCGGCGGCTGAGAGTAAGCTTTCTGCACTGGCAATGAATGCGATCGCAATTGCTTCTAGTAAGATGGGGGCATGAATGAGGCGTGGTAAGGTGCTTAAAGATGGAAGTTGAATAGCTTCTAGAAGGTTGGACGGAACATCCACATAGTCAACAGGTAATTTATATGTGGTGGCAATTGTTGTTGTAATAACGATCGAGACTAGTGCGCCTGGTATAAGTTTGAGGCGCTGTGGCTTGAATTTTTCCCAGAGAATCAGAATGGCAATGGTGACGATACCTAATAAAGCAGCAATGTGATGGGCGCTACCATCCATTGGAAATAGTGCTTTGTAAATGGTTTTGGGAATGGTAAACAAATTCTCCAAACCGTGGGAACGGGGTTTATCGTCAAGCATGACGTGAAACTGAGATGCCAAAATCAGTACGCCAATACCTGAAAGCATTCCATATATGACAGCAGGAGACATGGCGCGAAACAACTGACCGAGTTTAAAGACTCCTGCAAGTAATTGGATGACCCCAGCCAAGATAAGTATGGGACCGAGCATATCAATGCCATATTGCTGAACGACTTCTGCAACAATGACAGCAAGCCCTGCGGCTGGTCCACTGACAAGTAACGGAGAACCAGATACAGCATTCACAACTAGCCCTCCTATTATTCCCGTGACTATACCACGGGCTGGCGGAACTCCCGATGCAATGGCAATTCCCATACAAAGAGGAAGGGCGACCAAAAATACAACAAATGATGCTGGGACTTCGTTGGTTAATAAATTTTGATTCTTCATATTGAGTATACTTCTCATTTGCTTTTCCTCCAATAGCAATTAACGAACAGTTCGCAGTCCTGAATAAGGGTTATTAATTTGTCAAGAAATTTCATTTTTCTGTTGAAATCCCACGGATAGCGGTTGCAACCTGTTATGAATTAAAGAAACTCTTTTTCCCCCACTCCCCATGTTGAATACTAAATCAACGCTTTAGACAGCACTTTTTCACAGTTGCAACTACCTCCTACTCCCAAGAACGGATATCTTTTTCCATTGAGTTTCAGCTATAGTTCCTATTTACATTTCTTCATTTTTTAAAATTATCCGCAAGATTTCATGAAAAAAACGTAAATCAATTATGAAAAAATTCTCATAATTCATGTAAAAAGACTTTTTCAGCATTGATTAAAAATTTTCTAGAAAGAAATTATTTTGATCGCCCAAAGCAAAATTGGTGAAACTAAACTTCGGGAGACTAGAGGAACCCAACGAGCGAGTAAAAGTCTACAATTTTTATAGCTATCCTTTTCCCTGACATCATGATGTCCATGCTGAAATTGGACAGAGCTATAAAAGGGGAGATGGCAAGTCATGAGATTGGGGGAAGCAAATTATGGGGCAGAGGTTTGAGTCAAGGGTGGAGGAACAAGGCAACGATACTATAAAACCAATCCTGACTCAGTCGGATTCTGCGAGTCTCATAGAAATTGAGAGTCGGCGCAAATATCGAGCAGGAGTTAAGTGGCTCATGACATCAACGGGAGTGGTGTTGTTTGGAATGGGTGGATGGGCTGTTTACAATTATTTCTTTCATCGTCCAGTATCTCCTGTGGCGGTCAGTCTAATTCCAGTTCAACGTGGTAATGTTGAAGTCACAGTCACTGAGGCAGGGACTGTTGAGCTAGGTGGGCAGCAGACTTTGAAAGCTCCACAGGATGTAACTGTGGAGCAAGTTCTGGTCAAAGAAGGACAGAGAGTGTTCTCAGGACAGTCTTTACTAGTACTGCGCGATCGCGAAGTAGAACAGAAATTTCCAGAACAACTGCTCGAAAACAGAAAGAACGAAGAGACTTTAATTCGGCGTCAACAGGTAGTCGCGGAGAAACAAAAGACGTTTAAAGATATTCAAATGCGGTTCCGGGAGTCCCAACAAGCATTCGAGCGAGGTCTGATCCCTGAGTTTGAGAAATTGAAAAACGCCCAGAAGCGGCTTAAAAGATCCCAAGAACTGATGCAGTTGGGCATCATTCCTGATCGAGAATTAGAAAGCAATGAAGAGAGGGTAACTGATGCTCGTGTAGCGTTGAGGAATGCAGAAGATAAGCTAGAAACCGATAAACAAAAGGTGAATGAAGCACTTGCAGCAGTGAAGGATGCGGAATCGGAACAACGCAAGGCAGCATTGGATACGCGACGAGGTCAAGAGAAGTTACGGGAACTTGAGCAACAGTTGAGCGATCGCTTCCTAAAAGCACCAATAGACGGTATTGTGCTTAAGCTAGAGGTCAATTCAGGGAATGGAGTCAAGACAGAAAGTAAACTGCTGACCTTGGGGAACCCGGCGAAAGAAATTGTGCGACTAAAACTGACCACACTTAACGCTGCTAAAGTACGCATCAATCAAGTTGCTCGTGTCAGCACAATCGGTCCGAACCCTAAAGTTTTTAACGCTAGGGTGATTAATCTCTCTCCTCAAGCAACCAATCCAACATCTAGTGGTGACTCTGGGTCGTCCTTTATGGGTTCATCTTCTGGGAATCAGACAAAGGTAGATGCGATCGTTTCACTCGATCAGCCGAGTAAGACGTTAATTCCGGGTAGTCAAGTCAGTGTTGAGGTAATTCAAGATCGACGAATAAACGTACTGATAATTCCTTTGGAGGTCTTACAGACGGGAGAGCGACCTTTTGTCTGGGTTAAGGATCGAGAAAGTAGAGCACAAAAACGCGAAGTGACTCTTGGTTTACAAGCGTTGACTGCGGTAGAGGTCAAGTCTGGTTTACGCGAAGGCGATCGAGTTGTCCAAGTTGCGCCCACCCAAACAATGACTCCAAACTCTCCCATACAGGAGACATCAAGATGAGCATTTCTATTCCCGATCTCCTTTTCCTAACTTGGAAATCACTGCATAGTAATCCAGTGCGGTCTGGATTGACAACACTAGGAGTATTTATGGGAGTGGCAGCAATTAGCGCCACATTGAATATTGCGGATATTACTAATGCTCAGATTGAAGCCAAATTAGCAGATCGAGATAAACCCTACCTAATACCTTACATAATTAGAGAAGAAGGGTTTGCTGTTGGCGACGATCTGAACAAGGATGATGAAGTTGCTCTCAAACGCAGTATTGCGAGCGTGCGCTCAATCAGTTCCGTGAGTTCAATTTATGGTCTCAGTTCCGTACAGTATGAAGACAATGAAGTCAAAAATTTGCGTACCTACGGTGTGTCTCAAAATTACATTAGTACAACTGGACGTACAATCCTCCAAGGACGGTTTTTTAAGACAGTTGACTTTGAGCAGTATCGCCCTGTGGCAGTTATCGATCAAAAATTGGCAGCAACTCTATTTCGAGAGAAATCTCCTCTGAACCAGGCAATCTTTCTAGCAAATACCCGTCTTACCGTGATTGGAGTTGTGGAAACAAAATCAATCGGTCAAGAATTTGGGGATACATCTGGTACCCTCTGGTTGCCTTCCACCTTTGCAAGTGCTTTGGCAGGAGATTTTCAGTTTAGTTCTTTCCATATTAGCCCTTATCAACTGGAGGATATGCCACAGTTGAAAGAAAAGGTCAAACAAGTGCTATCGAAGCGCCATCCTAAAACGGTTGTAGAAACGTTTGATAACACAGCAGATTTGCTCAAGGAACGAGAACTTCAACAATCTGCTACACAAGCACTTGCTGTTGTGGGAGTCATTGCTCTCTTAATTAGTGGTGTCGGTATTGCTAATATTACGATCGCTTCTGTTTTGGAACGTATTGAAGAGATTGGCATTCGACGAGCACTTGGGGCTACTCAATTTGAGGTCATGATGCAATTTATCATCGAAGCACTCCTCCTCAGCTTTGTCGGTGGCACTATGGCGATTATCAGCGTCCATGGCTTAACCCAGACAGCAACTACAGTCATTATCCAAACCCCCTATCAGTTTTCTCTCCGTAATGCAGCCCTGTCAATGGGCGCTGCGATCGCAGTAGGGGTTGGCTCTAGTGTCTTGCCCGCACTAAAAGCCACTAAGGTTGATATCATTGCTGCATTACGGAGTGATTGACTATTTTCAACTCCCGTTGTTTTCTGTTCGGTTGCCCTACTCCCCACTCCCCACTCCCTACTCCCTTTTCCAAGCTAGAAGTTGGCACAGTTTTTGCACAAAGAACTGTGTAACCCAATTTTGTAAACTTCTGTAACAGGAGAGGTATGGTTGTACGCTCAGCATCACGCGAGCAGAGTCTTAGGGCACTCGACTGGTTGAACGTGTTTCTGGCAGATATTCATGGCGGTGTAGGACCGTTTCTGGTGGTATACCTTACCTCCAGTCTACACTGGAATCCAGCTCAGGTGGGGTTGGTTATGATGATTTCGGGATTGGCTGGGGTGATTGCCCAAACACCCGTCGGAGCATTAATTGACCAAGTACGTCAGAAGCGATCGCTCATCGTTATGGCTGCTGTGCTAATCGCCATTAGTTCAATTGCTATCGTCACCTTTCCATTGTTTCCCATAATTGCAACGGCTCAATCTCTGACCGCCATTGCTGGAGCCTTCTTTGGTCCGACAATTGCCTCTATTTCTCTGGGATTGGTGGGGCGACAGGGGATAGAGCGCCGCATTGGGCGCAACCATAGCCTCAATTCGACTGGAAATGTAGCAGCAGCATTATTAGCAGGATTAATTGGTCAGTTTATTGGTCAGGTTAGTATTTTCTACTTCGTTGTACTGATGTCGGGAGTCGTAATTGTTTGTACGCTACAGATTCGCAAACAGGACATCGACTATCGGCTAGCACGAGGAGGTGATGATAGCGATTCGCCTGTAAACAAGCTATGCGAAAAGACGCGTGTTTCTAATGTTACATACCTGTTGACCGATCGCCGCTTGCTAATTTTTGCCATCTGTGCCGTCCTTTTTCACTTTGCCAACGCAGCAATGCTACCCTTAGTAGGTCAGGTATTGGCTCAGCACAAAGGTGGCAGTCCTCCGTTGTTCATGTCTGCGTGCATTGTCACGGCTCAACTCGTCATGATTCCCCTGGGAATTATAATCGGGCGGCGGGCCAGTCGAAGCAAGCGCAAACCCATCTTTTTGCTAGCGTTTTTGGTGTTGCCAATTCGTGGTGTGCTGTATACCCTCAACGACAACCCTTTCTTCTTAGTGTCTGTGCAATTATTAGATGGTGTAGGCGCAGGGATTTTTAACGTGATGCAGCTTTTGATAATCGCCGATTTGACCAAAGGAACGGGACGTTTCAATCTAGCGCAGGGAGCAATCGGGACTGCTGTTGGGATTGGTGCGTCCCTCAGCAACTCCCTAGCTGGCTTTGTTGCTAAATCCGCTGGATACAACGCTAGCTTTTTGACCATGGCTGCGATCGCAGCGATCGCTCTGGTATTTTTCTGGTTCTTTATGCCCGAAACAAAATCGATATCCCGTTCAGCCAGATCTAAGCTTACGTATGCCGGATGAATCGATTAGAGCCATTTTACGATAGGGATTTCCAAGAAATAAATTATCCAATCTTGTGGTACGGGCGTCCTCGCCCGTTCTATATGAGTGGCGGGGGGGGCGCCCGCACCACAAGAGAAAGTTGGATCTTTTTTTATTTGGAAGTCCCATACTTGACAACCGTCACATTACCTTTTGTTTGTTTGGAAGCCCTATCTTCCCCAAACATTTGTACATTGGAGTCAATATTCAGAGAGCGGCAAACACTCTGTAGTTGGGATTCCATTTAAGTGCATTTTTCCGATAGTGGGTAAACCCATTACTATCGAATATTTCCTTTTGATAAATTAATACTGTCAAAGAACATAACAAATTTTAACCGAGCAGTATTGCATACTCATTCATTAGTCTATATAAGACTTTAACTTATAAATTTAAAATAAAAATAGAGAGTGAGCGTCTGTGGAATTCTTGAAATCTCCCGATACTTACCTAATTTCTGGATTTACTCAGCTTACGTAGGTAGGATGAATCAATTCCTGCCATTTTACGATACTTGACGACAGTTCGTCGGGCGATCGCAACTCTAAATCGCATCTGTAACAATTGGGCAAGTCGATCATCGCTGTAGGGTTTCGTCGGAGGTTCTTGTTGAATCAGTTGAATAATCAATTGTTGGATCTGTTTGGGTGTACGTCCACCGACACTAACAGGAGTACACAGCGATCGCAACGGCACAATTCGACTTTGTTGTCCGCCAATCAACAAGTAGCGCTCTCGCACAATGCGGCTCGTGGTAGCATCCGAAAGTCCGACTGACTGAGCTACGAGTTGCTGCGGCGTAGGAACTAAATCTAAACTGTCTTTACTTGTAAGAAACGCTTGCTGGCGATTTACCAAAAACTGTCCGACTTTGAGTAAATTTTCCTGCCACTGGTTGACTGCTTTCAGTAAACTCCGTGCCTGTTCTAGTAATCTTTCTAACTGTTGGATTTCCCGCGTTGTCTTGTGAGATCGGGTAAGTAAGGCGATCGCTTCTTCATCCAGGTAAAATTCTTGACTCACCTCATACGTTAAAGAAACGTGCCACCCGTTTGTATGGAGTTCAGCTTTCAAATCAGGGGTGACGATGCTTGCAGGACGATAGCTAAAGTGTCTTCCTGGTCGAGGTTCAAGCGTCTGAATGTCCAAAATTGCTGCTTCTAGCGCTGGCAAATTGATAGGCGATTCTAAGACAGAATCAGGGACTGCAAACCGTTGTTGCAACGTCAAGAGTAACAATTCTCGTTGTTGTCTTGCTTCAGTTGAGTTACCAACGCAATCCGCCACATCTTCTAAATAATCTTTCACCAGTCGTGCTGCCAGACTATGGGGTCGTTCTTGAAGTTGCAACAGCAGACATTCTTGCAGCGATCGCGCTCCTACGCCCTGTGGATCGAGACTTTGCAGGTGAGATACAACTGCTTCCAACTCGCTCACACTCCAACTGCTTCCGGTTGCCCAGACTTGAGGAGATTCTTCTAGATATCCAGAGGGTGAGAGCCACTGGGTAAGGTATAATAACGTTTCTCGCTGTTTAAGTGGCAAATTCAAAGCGCTAATCTGTCCACGCAAATGCTCTTGCAAACTGGGTTCAGTTGCAACCGGACTGTACCAATTTGGGAAAACGTCCTCTAGCAATACCTCCCGATTTGTAGAGCGCTGATGCAGCAAAAATGGATTGTGTTTGGCTTGTTCTTGCAGATGCTCTCGAACCTGGTGATGATTCCAAGGCAACAGCTGCACTAACTGCCGCAGCATTGGATAGAGAACCGCTTGCGTCTCTAAATGGGTTTCTGGGGAAGCAGTAGAACTTAATGTTGGTTTATTCATCCCTCTTCCTGTTGGCTAAATATGATATGTTCTGGCAAAATAATGCGTCCACCAGAGAAGATACCTGCCCGTTCTAGGGTATTCTGCAACTCGCGCACATTGCCAGGAAAAGCATAATTTCTCAGCTTCTCCATTGCAGATTCAGCAAGCGCTAACCGCTTTAATCCCCGTCGTAGAGCAATGATGCTAAGAAAGTTTTGAGTGAGTTGTTCCAAGTCTTCTGGGCGATCGCGCAAAGGTGGTAACTCAAGCCGCATGACATTGAAGCGATAAAAAAGGTCTTCCCGAAACTGGTTTTGCCGTACCATCTGCTCCAGATTGCGATTTGTTGCCGCAATAATTCGCACATCAACTGTACGTGTCTGATTGCTACCCAAGCGTTCAAAGGAACGATCCTGTAACACCCGCAGTAGCTTACCCTGAATGGCGGGACTGAGTTCTCCCACTTCGTCCAGAAAAATTGTGCCGCTATTTGCCTGCTCAAACCGTCCGAGTCGCAGGTGGTTCGCTCCGGTAAACGCCCCTTTTTCGTGACCAAAAAGTTCTGCTTCCAGCAAATGTTCAGGCAATGCGGCGCAGTTGACTTTCACCAATGGCGCTTTGCTGCGGGGACTGGTAGCATGAAGCGTGGAAGCAACTAGTTCTTTGCCAGTGCCCGATTCTCCAGTAATTAGAACCGTTGTGTCTGTGGGAGCAACGCGACCAATGAGTTTAAATACCGATTGCATCGCAGGCGATCGCCCCAATAATTCCTCCTGTCCCACCTGCAATGTGGACTCACTCACCTGGTATACTGGCTCTTGATGATGCGCTAATGCCTTCGCGGTCAAATTTACCAATTCGTCTAAGTCAAACGGTTTGGTGAGATAATCGTAAGCCCCCAACTGCATCGCTTCGATAGCCGTGCGACTTGTTCCATATGCCGTCATTACAATTACAGGCAACTCAAACAGCTTTTGCTCCAAGTGCTTCAACACCGTCATTCCCTGAGTTTTGGGCATTTTTAAATCCAAAAACACCAGATCGGGACGACAGGAGGAGTCTTGCAATAACTTTAATCCCTGTTCTCCGTCTGCTGCTTGGACTACTTCATACCCCTCACTGTGCAAGATTTGGGCGATCGCCTGCCGTAATGCTTTTTCGTCGTCAATAACTAGAATCTTCGCCATTGCGCCTTATTTCCTCATCCTCGCATTTTTACAAACAGGTAGGTAAATGCTGAAGCGAGTACACCCCGGTTCAGAACGCACATCGATATATCCTTGATTGCGTGTCATAATCTCGTGACTGATAGCTAGTCCTAGTCCTGTACCATCAGGTTTAGTGGAATAAAACGGAGCGAAAATTTGCTCTTTTTGGGCAGCAGACAATCCCTGTCCCCGATCCTCTACCCATGCTACTAGATGAGCCTTACCTTCTTCCTTATTCTCTGATACCTCTTCAGTTCCGACTGTCACCTGTGCATTTTCAGGGCTTGCTTGAATTGCATTCAAAATCAAATTGACCAGAACCTGTCCCAGTTCGCGACGACGAAGTGGTATTTCCGGTAAGAGTTGGGTAGAAGGATGATAAACTAAATCAACACCGCATTCTTCTGCTTTCAAGCGCAGCAAGGCGATGGATTCAAGTGCGATCGCCTCAAGTGAAGTCACCGTGGGAATTTCCTGCTGGTTGTGGTCAAAATACAAAAGTCGCTGCACCAAATGCTCCAGACGATCTACCTGTTCGAGTAAACTCGCAATCGGAAGATGAGTCAACCCCTGTTTCTGTAGTTGGCGTTCTGTATATTGCAGGTTCAACCGTATACTGGCAAGGGGATTACGAACTTCATGAGCAACGCCCGCCACCAGTTGTCCTAAGGAAGCTAAGCGATCGACACGACGCAGTCGGTGCTCCAAATCCTGACGGCGCAACTGCATTGTATTGATTGCAGTTCCCAACAAGCCCATCTCAGCAGGTAGAGGCGGTATTTGCTCTGCTGGATTTGCCTCCATTGCTTTGAGACTGTGTTGCAGTTGCTGTATACCCCACTGCAGCTGCATTGCAATGGCAAACGTCCACATACCCACAATCAAAATCCCCGGCACTATCAGCCCACTGAGAATTTTTTGCTGTCCATCTTCAGGTCGTGGCATTCGTTTCATTGTCCACACAGATCCCCACAGTGGTAGTGGATCTGCTTGCAGTACCAAAATATCCAGCTTTGACCGCAGCACGAGTTCTTGCGGTAAGCCTTGACTAGTTGCCTGTCGTGCCAGTTGCAAAATTGAGTCCCGTTCAGCAGGCGGGATATCTGTTTTTGGCACTAGTCCACCATGGGTGGGGAAGGCGTATCCCAGTAAGCTATCCTGCTGTAAAAGATAAAATCCTCCTTCCACACGGGGAAAATTTTCCAAAGCGTCTGTTGATAATTGCTGTAATGATTTCTCTAAACTCTTATCAGAGATTTCTGTATGATGCAGGCGAGATTCCCAAAACAGTTGGATTAGACGCGTATTAGCGCTAGCAAGCTCACGCTGATTGCGGGCAATAACTGTTCCTTCTAAGCTCTCAAAAAGTTGTACAACCAGCCACAATGCTAATCCACTGAGGCTGAGAAACAAAACTGTCAAAATTGTGAGTTGCTGTCGCAAAGTCCAGCGTTGCAGGAGCATAACAGGTTGATTTGTGGAAATTGTTCGATAAAACTTGATAGTGCAAATACTATGCCAGTTTTCATCTTAATCCAATCTACTCTCGCTTCGATCTGTATCTTTGGCACGATTTTTGCACAGTTGTTATGTGACCATGTGGACTTTTAGTGATGCACTCTCACCACTTCTGTCCCTACTTCTATAAAACAACATATGAATCGCTCTAATAATCGCATTTCTCATTCCTCCACCACAGAACTATTAGCCCTGGCTGCACAACTCCAAGAGCAAAAATCCCAGGACTACATTCCCTCAGAACTCATTCAAGCAGCTACAGAGGCAGGCATTTCTCCCGATAGCCTTCAGGAGGCATTACAACTTATGTATCTCAAACAGACACAAGACCAAAGCCGTCGCCGCAATCTGCGCTTAATTATTAGCAGTGGGGTAGCGGGAGCCGCGATCGCTCTAGCTAGTGTTTGGGGTTCTTTTACCCTGAACCAGCACTCAACAATTGGAGGACTTGCATTTTCCGTAGCGAACGCTCATCCCGCACATCCGACTCCTCCGGGTGCGCCTGTACCAAATGACTACACTACAACTTACAATGGCAGAGTTCAGCAATACCTGCTTAATCCTGAAGGTAGAGTTGATGGACTACTGCTTGACAATAAGATTCAGGTTAAGTTTCCTCCCCACCTGAGCGATCGACTCACCAAGGCGATCGCTCCAAATGATGAGGTCAGCATCATCGGCGTTGCTGGTACACCCACCCAATTTGGACAGGAAATTCGAGCAACCCAAATCGTTAATCTCCGCACTCAGCAGACGATCGCTAACCAACCTCCTACCGTTCCCCCTTCACCTCCAGCCAACAGAGTAAGCTACAGCAGTCTTTCTGTAGATGGAATTGCTCGACATTGGCTCGTTGGGCATCGGGGAGAACTCAAAGGTGTTATTCTCTCCTCTGGTGTGGTGGTGAAGTTTCCGCCCCATGTCGGCGATCGGCTTGTCAGTATAATTGAAGGTAGTGACAAAGTTCAGGTTCAAGGCTTTGGCACCCGCAACACCTATGGACAAGTGATAGAAGCAACCACGTTAACCGTGAACGGACAGAATGTGGCGATCGCTCCGGGAACGGGCGTAAAACGTTATCGCTCCACCAAACCCTAACAAGCCTTAGCTATTGTGAACTACCGTTCAACAACCAGGAGATGATGGCATACATGAACTGATTGACAGCATGACTCAAGTAGTTAAGGAGGCGCAATAGTTATAGTATTGGTTATTCTAGATGAATTGTTCAACTAGCTAGATCAAAAACAATGAGCTACCAACCCCCAACCTCTCATACTCAGGATGTTAAACTCAGTGTAGGTCATCATCTTTCCCTGAGTTGGGTGCTCATTGTTCCATTCGTGTTACAGATTATTACTGCAACCGCGTTAGTTGGCTATCTATCCTTTAAAAATGGGCAACAAGCAGTTGATGAGATGGCAAATCAGTTGATGACAGAGGTGGGAGATCGCGTCAACTTGTACCTCAAAAACTATTTAGCAACCCCACCGCAAATCAACCGTATAAATGCTGATGCTGTTCGTTTGGGATATATAGATTTACAAAATCGCCCGGAGTTAGAACGTTATCTTTTTAGCCAACTCACGCAATTTGAAACTGTCAGCCATATAATCCTAGGTACGCCACGGGGCGATTTCATTGTTGCCAATCGGAACCCCCAACTGAGCGTGTTGAGTTCCGACCTTTCTAACCCTAGCTTAGTTTATTACGATGCTGTAGACAGTCACGGAAAAAAACTCAGTCGTATAACAACAATTCGACAATTTCAGTTAAAAGAACGACCTTGGTATCAAACAGCCATTGCGGTGGGAAAGCCCGTTTGGAGTCCAATTTTTGTGCTTGCCGATAATTCGGATATGTCTCTCAATGCCAACTATCCCATCTACAAGCCAAAAACGAAGAAACTGCTTGGTGTCTTCTCTACTGCCTGCGATCTGTCCTTCTTTCGGAAATTTTTAGCCACTGTAAAGATTGGTCAAACAGGAAAAGTTTTTATTGTTGAACGCAACGGACTTTTGGTAGGAAGTTCAAGCAATCAACACTCAATTACCTTCAAACAGCAAAATGGAAGTGTCAAGTTAGAGCGTATCCAAGCAACTGATAGTCATGACGCTTTGATTCAAGCAACAAGCCAATATTTGCAAGCAAAGTTTGGGAGTTTCAAATTTTTTCAAAAAAGTCAGCAATTGAGCTTTTGGAGTCACAACCATCGCCAGTTTTTGCAAGTTATTCCTTATAAAGATAAACTTGGACTGGATTGGGTAATTGTTATTGTAGTGCCAGAGTCAGATTTTATGGCACAAATCAATGATCATACACATACTACTATATTGTTATGTGTAGCAGCCGCTTTTTCTGCTACAGCTATTGGCGTCTTCACATCTAATTGGATAACCCGTCCTTTAAAAAATTTGAATGCAGCACTCAAGAAAGTTGCTCATGGAGATTTTCATTATCCAGTGACTATATATCGAGAAGATGAAGTGGGAGAACTGGCAGACTCATTTAGAGATATGGCAACTCAACTGCAAACCTCATTACTAGCACTGCAACAGACAAATGCCGAATTAGAAAGACGAGTCCGCGAACGAACATCGGAATTGCAACTTAGCGAAGAACGATTGAAACTGGCACTCGAAGCATCGGGCGATGGGTTATGGGACTGGAATCTTAGCACAGGTGAAATCTACTTCAGCCCTCAGTACTTTGAAATGCTGGGCTACGATGCCAGTGAACTTTCCCAAGGTTTCAGTACATGGGAACTATTGGTTCATCCTGAGGATATGGTTTGGGTAAAAGAAATCTTAGAGGCGCACCTGAAAGATTTTTCAGTTCGCTATGGGTTTGACTATCGACTCCGAAGCAAATCTGGAGAATGGAAATGGATTGCAGACTACGGCAAAGTCGTTGCTTGGGATGAAAATGGGAACCCCTTGCGGATGTCGGGAACGCATCGAGATATCAACGATCGCAAACAAACTGAGGTTGAACTGCAACACGCAAAGGAAGCCGCAGAAGTAGCAAACAAAGCAAAAAGTATTTTCCTCGCAAACATGAGTCACGAACTCCGGACACCCTTGAATATCATTTTAGGCTTTGCTCAGGTTATGAGCCATGACTCACACCTAACGCCAGAACAGCAAGAAAACTTACAGATTATTCATCGCAGTGGTAAGCACTTGCTGAGCATCATCAATGATGTTCTCGATTTATCAAAAATCGAAGCCGGACGAATCACGTTAGACGAAAGTAGTTTTGACCTTCATACCTTACTGTCTTCTTTACACAGTATGTTTCGTCAGCGAGCTGATGCCAAAGGCTTGCAACTTTACCTTCACCTTGCTTCAGATCTACCACAATTTATCACAACTGATGCTAACAAACTGCGCCAAATCTTGATAAATTTACTGGGCAATGCTATCAAATTCACTACAAAAGGTAGCGTCACTCTGACAGCAACCAGAGGAACAAAACAAGGGCAAAATCAGGCAGATCGGGAGAACTCTACACCTCCGCTTCTTGACACTCTTCTGTTCACTGTTGAAGATACGGGGGTTGGAATTGCATCACACGAACTTGATACTATCTTTGATGCCTTTACTCAAACCGATTCCGGCAGAGCGTCGCCAGAAGGGACGGGGCTGGGATTGACAATTAGCCTCAGATATGCATCTTTAATGGGTGGTACCATCACAGTAGCCAGTACTTCCGGTCAGGGCAGTACTTTTAGTGTTGAGGTTCAAGTTCAGTTGGCAAAAGCATCAGACGTGCCAACATCGTCACCTCAGCGTCGAGCCATCGGACTGGCGGATGGACAGCCATCTTACCGAATTTTAGTAGTAGATGACCAGCCAGAAAACCGTTACCTACTGTTTAAGTTGCTAACTCAAATGGGGTTTGAGGTGCAAGGAGCCAAAGATGGAGAAGAAAGTATCCGACTTTGGCAAGAGTGGCATCCCCATTTAATTTGGATGGACATTCAGATGCCAGGAATGGACGGGTATGAAGTAACACAGCAGATTCGTTCTACTGCGGAAGGTCAATCGACGATCGTGATTGCTCTATCAGCTCAGGCATTAACGAGCGATCGCATCCTTGCCATCCAAGCCGGATGTAATGACTTCATTCGCAAACCTTTCCAAGAAAGCGAATTGTTTGCCAAGATGGAAGAATATTTGGGAGTGAAGTTTATCTATGCTAATGATGAGGAGTCATCTTCGAGTATCCATAGACAAGAACAACCATCTACCTGTGTTTCATTAACAGCTGAGAATCTATCGGTCATGTCTCCAACTTGGATTGCCGATTTACATCAAGCAGCACTCTTGTGTGACGATGATGAAGTTTTTCTTCTCATTCAACAAATTCCAAAACAGTACACATCTCTGATAACTGAGTTGAAACAGCTAACTCGTAACTATCAATTCAAAGAAATCTTGCAACTTGTCGATAAACAGTTAAATAAATGAACTTTTCTTCCCTTCTATCTTCTGCCCTTCTATTGTAAGTCCTGACGATAATTCCGTGGGGTTTGCCCCGTCCAACGCTTAAATGCTCGGTTAAAAGCGCTCGGTTCAGAAAACCCTAACAAAAAGGCTATATCATAAATTGGAGTATTTGGGTTCTTTAAATGTCGCAAAGCTAATTCCTTGCGCGTTTCGTCAAGAATTTGTTGGTAAGATTTCCCTTCAGCTTGCAATTCTCGCTGCAACTGGCGGACACTTATTGCTAGAGAGTGAGCGATCGCTTTGATTGATGGTAGTTCCCCTTTCAGATGTTGCGCGATCGCTTGTACCACTTGTCGAGTATAGCTATCCTGGTGAACCATTGTATTGAGCATTGCCTCTGCATGCTGCTCGAAGACTGATAAAAGGTTTAGGTTAGCTGATAAAACAGACCAATTCAAGCAATTAGCATCAAAGATGAGACGATTTGTAGGCATTGAAAATTGTGGACTTGTCTGAAAGATGCGATCGTGTTCGGAAGTATGAACAGGGCGTGGATATCCAAACCAAACAGCTTGAAGACGAAGCTGTTTTCCTGTCAACACTCTTGTTGCTGTCAGCAAAGATGAAAAAGTACTTTCAATTGCTTGCCGAGGTTCACTTAATAAGTAGTTTTTTAAGTCATCCGCAATATCGCAGTCGCAAAACACCAACCCTTCAGATACAGAAAAGTGAATGTACACACCTTGGCTAAACAAATGGGTATATCGCGAAAGCTTTTCCAAAACTTGCTCAAGTGTTTGACAATTCACCACCACATAGCCAACAATGCCAAACGCTGCCAGATTAAAAACTTCACCCAAGTGTAACCCAAGATTTGCATCCCCTGTACGCTGAATCGCTTCTCGCCACACAGCACTGTGAAGCACGCCTGGAATTCTCTCGTCAGGTTGGTTCAGCAGGGTAGTTTCGATCCCCGCCGCCGCACATAAGCTATTTGCATCGACTCCATATTTTGCAACTGCATATTGCACAATGCTGCGGGTGAGGTAAACAGAGAAAGTAGCTTCTTTGATCATGTCACATTCTTGAAATATAGCCAAGCAGCAATGCATCTGTCACGGTAACACAAAGATTCAAACACAATTTTAACCCAAAGGAGTTTTTGCTATGATGGAACTGAAAAATATTCAAACCCAACCTAACCAGTTAATCGTCGCTCAACAACCCGAAACCATTGTTAATCGAGTGACCAGTGACCAGTGACCAGTAACCAGTGACCAGTGACCAGTGACCAGTGACCAGGTATTGAGTAAAGATACTTACTCCCTGGTCGCGTATATAATGCTTACACTATGACTCATTTCTGAAAGAAAATAAACCGATTCATGATTCAAATTCGTGACTTTCAAGTAGGTCGATGAATTCGTCACTGGTCACTGGTAACTGTTAATAAGAATAGCTTTTAGTCGTCCCTAACTTTAAGCGATTTTTACAATTTTTTCAAACGATGACAATATCACTACCAAGTTGTGTTATTCTTAATTCACAGGATTTATATTCGGTTTTGCAGTTTGTCTCATGGTACTTACAAGCGTAATCTCCGAATCTAACTCTCAGCGCCAATCGATTCAGGAGATGTTTTATGTCAATTTACGTCGGTAATTTATCCTATGAAGTTCAGGAGAACGATCTTAGGCATGTTTTTTCAGAATATGGAACAGTGAAAAGAGTCCAACTACCCGTAGATCGGGAAACAGGTCGTGTTAGAGGTTTTGCCTTTGTAGATATGGGAACAGATGCAGAAGAAACAACAGCAATTGAATCACTTGATGGGGCTGAATGGATGGGTCGTAACCTAAAGGTTAACAAAGCTAAGCCACGTGAAGACAGAGGTTCTTCATATGGTGGTGGCGGCGGTAGACGTGGAAACACCAGTGGTGGTTACTCCAGACGCTACTAAAATTTGAGAATAAGAATTAAATAACTGTAAAGTCGTTGTGGCAGGCAAAAAGCCTGCCTTTTTTGATAGAATTTTCACTTGGTCACTGGTCACTGGTCACTGTTATAAAGTGTCGTTGAAAGAGAATAGCCCCTAGATTGGTTAGTAAACAAGAGAGTGCTAGCAATAACAAAATATAAGTGGGAGCCATGACGATACCAACTGCAAACCAAGTATATACGTGCAATACCATGATTAACGCGAGAAAACTGGCAACTGCTGCGGATCGCCATATTTGATGTGGTGAGCGACCGAGTGCAATTAGAACCATCGTAACGATTGTGGCAACTAAGTTAGCTGGTACTAGAAATGCACAAAGACTGACACAATTGACACGGGAAAGCTCAGCTAAGCTGTTTAAATCAAGCATTAACGTTCTGGGATAATGTTAACCCAGTACAAAAAGGCAAGCTATGCTGAGGACAAAAGGCACTAAAGCTTATTTTATAAGCTCCGAAGTGAGATTTTTCAACTGCATAGTCATTTCTGCCTACCTGCACTAGATATAGAATATTTAACATATTTATAAAATAAGGAAGCGTACACTAACGTGCATCGTTAACAAAATAACGATTAAGTTAACATAAGTTAAATATATAAAATATTTTTATCATTAATGCTCAGAAAAGCAATTTACTCTTTAAAGGAGCCTCTTGTGGGACGGGCGTCTCGCCCGTTACAGATCGGCGGGTCTTGACGCCCACCCCACAAGATGGATAGTTTATTTCTTGGAAATCCCTAACCGAAATCGCTTTACCGTTACAGAGAAATTCACTTCCCCATATTCCGTTTCATCTGTTCCAACTCGTCTTGGGTTTCCCAACGGCGGAATTTTTCTTCTAGGTCATCATAGCTACTAGAATAACTACTAGTAGAATTCCAGCCTGCGGTTTCCAATTTCTGTTGAGCAGCACGCGCTGTTTGGGCTTCAGTAGCTTTGGCTTGTACTTCCTGTCGCCTCTGTTGAATTTTTTTCAGTAGTTCCTTTGCTTGGGTAATCCGTTCTTTCACCCCTTGCATTTGTCCCCACAGCTGGTTTCCCTCACGCAGTAAGGCGGCTTCTCTCTGTTGGGCTGCAGCTACCAAATCTTGTCTGTTGGCAGTTCTTGCCTTTTCTACCCGGATATGCCACTTTTGAATTTCTTGGGCAGTGGACAAAACATCGTCTTGCGATCGCTTTTCCTGCAATTGTAAATCTGCAATCAATTTTAACGTATCTTCCTCTTGCTCCCGCAGTTGCTCGAGTAGCGCTTCTAACTCCAAGTGCGGATTGTTTCGCAAGAATTCTTCTAAACGGTTTTCCAGAAACCTACTCAGGTCATCAAATAAGCCCACTGCTAGAACTCCAGAGGTTAGTTGTTTCTCTATTGTAGTAATTTTTGTCCAGAGAGAACAACAGGTTGTGTCAGTCTTGCTACTGCGTTCAAATATACTTCTCTAAGTAGATGACGGATTTCCTCAGAAACAGGAGTTTTAGATTATTGATGTGACCGCATAAAACATTAGCAATAAAATCTATCGAATTCAGTAATTTTACTATTGCTATTGCTCCTATGGTTTTTATAGCTCAAGAAACATTTTTAAGAATAAACTATATAATTTACAAACCCCTATGTTTCGACATAACTTAAGATTTTAGAATATGGATATAATAAACTTTGTCAATACACAAGAGGTAGATTTAACAAACTGCGATCGCGAAGCTATTCATATTCCAGGCTCAATTCAGCCTCATGGTCTTCTTCTCGTTTTACAAGAACCCGAACTGAAAATTTTACAAGTCAGTCATAATATAGCTAACTTTTTCCAAATTCCTGCTGAATCATTAATTAACCAAAACTTACCTATTTTATTTCCTCCTGCTCAAATAGAAATTTTAAAAAATTGTATTTCTCAAGCTGAAGCAGAAGTCTTTAATCCTTTAAGATTATTAGTTGAAGTCGAGAACAAAGTTTTAGTCTTTGATGGGATGCTTCATCGTAATGATGGGGGTTTAATCTTAGAACTTGAACCACCTATGTCTTCTATAGAAAGAGGAGAACTCAGTTTTTATCATCAAGTCAAAGCATCAATTTCAAAAATTAAAAAAGCTGCTGATTTCCAGGAAGCCACAGAATTTATTGTGAAGGAAATCAGGAGAATAACCGGATATGACAGAGTCATGATTTATCGGTTTGAACTCGACGGTACTGGAGTTGTGATTGCTGAAGACAAACAAGAAGGATTAGAACCTTACTTAGATTTACATTATCCTGCTTCAGACATTCCCAAACAGGCAAGGAAACTTTATTATGATAATTGGTTGCGACTCATTGTCGATCTGAACTACCAACCAGTTGAAATTATACCTGCTCTTAATCCTCTCACCAATGCTCCTCTTGACTTGAGTGGTTCTTTGTTGAGAAGTGTTTCTCCCATACATAGAGAATACTGTCAAAATATGGGTGTTGGAGCTTCTATATGCATTTCATTAGTCAATGAAAAATACCTTTGGGGTATGATAGTTTGTCATCACTCCTCACCCAAGTATATAGATTCCAAAACCCGTTATTATTGTGAATTTATTGGACAATTAATGTCTGTCTATCTAGTAAAAAAGCAAAATGAGGCAATCGAACGCTATCATCAACAAATTCAGATACTTCAACAACAAATAAAACAAGAAGTTTCGGAACATCTTCAAGAAATTGGACAAATTTTACAGAGAAATAGTCAGAGATTGTTAGATTTAGTTAGAGCAACAGGAGCCGCAATTTCTTTAGGTCAAGAATTAATCTTAATTGGTAAAACTCCACCCAGAGAATCTGTACAAAATCTATTAAATTGGCTGATAAATACTTACAGAGAAGAAGTTGTTTTTACAAATAATCTCTCTGAAATTTATCCACTAGCAAAGGATTTTAAAGATACTGCGAGTGGCTTGCTTGCTATTTCTATTCTGCTTTACCAGACATCTTATCACATACTCTGGTTTAGACCGGAAGTCATTCACACAGTCAACTGGGGAGGAAATCCCAATAAACCCGTGGTCATTGAAAGTCACGGAAACGTCAGGCTATCACCGCGTAAATCTTTTGAACTATGGAAAGAAACTGTTCGAGAGAAGTCCTTACCTTGGCAACAAGTGGAAATTGACGCCGCACAGGAACTCAAGAACACACTGATGCTGGCAGTGTTAGACTTTTCTCACTCAGCGCTAGAAGCCGCCGCAAAACAAGCTGAAGTTGCCAACCGTGCAAAAAGCCAATTTTTGGCAAAAATGAGTCATGAATTGCGGACTCCCCTCAATGCTATTCTCGGCTTTACGCAGATCATGATTCGGGAAAATACTTTACCTTCACAGCACCTAAAAAATCTAGAAATTATTAATCGCAGTGGAGAACATTTATTAGCACTCATTAATGATGTTTTAGAAATGTCCAAAATTGAGGCAGGTAAAGTTACGCTTAACGAACACAGATTTGATTTACATTGGGTTATTGAATCAATCAAAGAAATGCTGCAACTTAAAGCTTCTGCGAAAGGATTAAAACTTGTCTTTGAAGGTTTGTCAGATGTTCCTCGATATGTTGTTGCTGATGAAGGTAAATTACGTCAAGTTCTAATTAATTTACTAGAAAATGCCATTAAATTTACGCAAAACGGTAATGTAACGCTGCACGTGAGATTGGGGACAAGGAACTGGGGACAAGAGACTGGGGACAAGGGGGAAGTATCAGAATCCGATCTTCAATCCACAATCCAAAATCCAAAATCCACAATCCAAAATCCACAATCCCTCATCTTTGAAATTCGTGATACGGGTTATGGAATTGCCACCGATGAACTCCAGACCATATTCGATCCCTTTGTTCAAGCATCTACAGGTCGTCAATCAATGGAAGGCACTGGCTTGGGTTTACCAATCAGTCAGCAATTTGTACGCCTGATGGGGGGAGATATTTTGGTCACGAGTATCCCAGGTGAAGGGTCTATTTTTCGATTTAATATTCGAGTCAGCTTACCACAGAAAACGGATCTACTTGAATCATCAAAGCCTAAACGAGTTATAACTTTGCAACCCAATCAACCACAGTATCGTATCCTAGTTGTGGAAGATGTAGAAGAAAACCGCCTTTTACTCGTTCGGCTTTTAGAGTCAGTTGGTTTTGAAGTGCGTTCAGCAGTGAACGGAGTAGAAGCAGTTGCTGTCTGGCAACAATGGCAACCACATCTAATTTGTATGGATATGCTAATGCCAGTGATGGATGGATATGAAGCAACCAAAAGGATTAAAGCTACTTTAAAAGGTCAAGCAACTGTAATTATTGCCCTCACTGCTCATGCTTTTTCTGAGGAAAGATCGATGGTATTAGAAGCAGGTTGTGATGATTTCATACCTAAACCTTTGCGTGAAGAAATACTTTTTGAAAAGATAGCAATATATTTAGGTGTGAAATATATCTATGCAGAAGAAAATCAACTTAATTCACATCAGTTATTATCACAGCCTTTGCATTTAGCACAAGATGCTCTTAAGGTTATGCCTTTGGAATGGGTGAAAAGGCTGCATTGGGCAGCAATGGCTGTGGATGATGTTATTGTTCTGAATCTTATTCAAGAAATTCCGGAAGAACATTCGTCTCTTGCTCAGACTTTGAGCAGATTGGTGGAAAGCTTTCGTTTGGATATAATCGCCAATGTCACTCCGGCTTATGTTGAGGAAAATCATGACAGGGATTAGGTTTCTAAAGCAAAAACTCTAACCTTCTTACTCTGGTACATAGATTACTATGTCACTAGGGTGACCTAGACGCTGACGCGCTGCAAAGAATGCTGACTCCATACCTTGAGTGTAATTCAGCAAAAGGGGCTTTTGTTCCGGCTGTACGCGGTTTTCTATTTCATCTACTAATTGCCTTTTCCATTGATTCGTCATTTCCCATTCCACTCCCACACTCGGCATAACCATCACACATAAAGGCACTAGTTCCTGTTCTATAGGTTTGAGACTCTCCTCTAACACGCATAACCATAAGTAAGCCTGGAACATATCTAAGTCCCGAAGACAAGAGTGAGCTACCTCTGGATGACCTAAGGAGCCTCTTAAGCTATGATGATTGGGTAATAATTGTAACAATCGGCAGTAAACTACTGAACTAATCTCATTCGCTATAGGGAACATTTGCTCAACTAGAGCTAAAGCTGGTGAACCTAGCGGATGCTGAGCGGCTGCGGCACAGACTCGCTGCCAAGGGACAGCAACTTGTTCTTCAAGGAACTTAAAGTAGGGACACAGCAGCACTTTCTCAACTGGTGTCAACTGATTAATCAGTAACTGGTTAGTGAAATTAAACAGCGTTGTCAGAAAGCCAAGCACACGCCCATCTTTTGTTATTAAGTGTTGATCCTGATATTTTAGTAACAATTGTTCTAGTTCATTAACCAGCTTTTCTATGCTTGGTATTGTCGATAACACAAGAGCCACTTCCTCAGTACTACCTGAAGTCATTTGTTTGACTCTAGGAGTGACAGCAATACCAGACTGTTGTTGGTAAAAGGATAGTAACGTTTGATAAACTTTGTAGGCAAACTGAGAGATTCGCTGCTCCGCTTGAAAATCAATCATGTCAGGAATATATTCGTAGAGAGATTTTGCCTGTATTACTGCCCGATAACTTGTGCGCTCTAGTACAGTCTTCAATAATTTAGCTGTAGTTAGGGCTCGAGCTTCTGGCCAAGCGGCTTTTACCAATTCTCCATAAAATTTAGGATTTTTGGAGAGAGAAGATACGTCTACTGTATAACGCTCTGCCCAATGCTTGAGTAAGCACTCAGATGAAGGTGTTTTGGAAATGTTAACGGATAACAACATAAATTCAGTAAATCGAAAAGTTTTTTAGAAGCTATGCCACATTACTCTTTTGAGAAAAACACCCTAGCCTAGCAATTCATTTTTGATAGTACAGTAACCATCAACTTTAGTTCCGCTTCTGAGAAATGTCATTTTGTACAGACATTAGAACTTTTATACATCTATTTATGTCCAGCTAATAACATAACTGTCATTAATGTCATTTTTATTTATGAAAATCGTTATCTGTCAAAAGAATCATTTTCCTGTTAAGTTTTCTGTCTTTTCTCAGATTTTTTGTATACTTAAATACAATTTTTGAGAAAAAACAAGAATTTTTACTTAGCGCTTCAGAACGGCTTCTCTAGTGGGACTTAACCAAAAAAAAGTAAAAAACAGGGTATGCTGCTTAACCAGCATAGCTTTGACGTCAAAGTAAGCCACGCAAAGAACTATCTGTTGCGGTTTAATATCAAAGCCCGGATTTCTCACAAACTGAATCCGGTTAGAGGGGTGTCAACCAATAGGCGACGCCCCCAACCACTTTATTCATAAAACCAAACTCAGCTAACTTTTCTGGAGGCAAACCAAGATAAGTCCAATGAGGTGAATCTTTTTCTACTGTCCGAAACCAACCATTTTGATTTAAAGTGTATTCTTGGAAGGCATTACTAACACCTAAGTCGATCGCCAATCCCCAAAGATGCTGTGACGATCCAGGTGGCGCAACAACACCAAGAATATTTGTTTCTGCACCCTGTCGCACTCGTTGTAAAGTTGTGGCAGTGGCATATTTGTTCCAAAATCTTAAATTGGTGGCAAAACTGCGAGTACAATCACTCGCGCCGTAACCAGATTTTAAAGAAATGTGTACTTCTGCTCTTGCTCTGTTTAAAGCATCTGCTGCTGATTTTTGTAAATAACAGTTATTGGTATTGTTTACTTTACTCATGTTCAGATTAGATTGAAACTGTTTGGTTTCTTGCTCGCTTGTAAATACCACTTTTGACGGAAGTTTAATCCCTGCTTCTTGAATTACGAATGCAGCACCATATGCACGTAATAAGGTGTATTCATATGTATTGGGTGTAGGAAGTGTTGGCAACTTATATGTTACTAGCGCTAAAAACCGATCTTTTTCAGGCAAGCTGAGATTGGGAGTAGGCGGAGGGACAATGGTAGGAGATACCTTGAGTGGAGGAGCATTTGGACAAGATTGCTTCTGCTCTCTGGGATCGCTTGATGGTGCGATCGCACAACTTTCTATAGACTGACGGCTTGCACGCAACTGATATCGGTTAATTCCATGACTTGCAACCAGAGTACAAGCTAGGAAAGTAATTATAGCGATAAAGGCTAAATTTTTTATACTTCGCTTCATTTAGAATAATGTTGAACTTGCGTCACAAATAAAGTGGTTCTTGCGTAATTAACGGACTAAATTTTTTGAAAAAGAAGACACTGCGTGAGTAAACAACAGCTACGTCTGGCAACCCCTTCTTAATATATATTACGAAAGAGCGCTTGTCGGAATTGAGAGACTTTTAAGCTCAAATACCAATAATCAACAGAACTGTTGATAACAGCTAGAATAGGTATGAGTTCTTGCTGCTCTGTTAAGTCCATGACCCTGCACACTTCCATTGAATTCCAAGACGCTTTTGACGTTATTGTTGTCGGTGCCGGTCACTCCGGTTGCGAAGCAGCCCTTGCGACCGCACGCCTTGGCTGTCGCACCCTGCTGTTAACCCTCAACTTAGATAAAATTGCTTGGCAGCCCTGCAACCCAGCAGTTGGTGGTCCGGCAAAATCCCAGTTGACTCATGAGGTGGATGCCTTGGGTGGGGAACTTGGCAAAATGGCAGACAGAACTTATCTGCAAAAGCGCATTCTCAACTCTTCACGAGGACCCGCAGTTTGGGCATTACGCGCTCAGACAGATAAAAGAGAATACGCTGCAGTGATGAAGGGGATCGTTGAAAACCAGGAGAACTTGACGATTCGTGAAGCTATGGTCACAGATTTAGTCTTGGGTGCTAATGATGAAGTCATTGGTCTTCAGACTTACTTTGGTGTTACCTTCCAATGCAAAGCGGTGATTTTGACGACAGGTACGTTCTTGGGAGGACGGATTTGGGTTGGTAACAAATCCATGGCAGCCGGACGCGCAGGAGAATTTCCAGCCGAAGGTTTGACAGAAACCCTCAATCGTCTGGGATTTGAAACAGGACGATTGAAAACAGGAACTCCTGCACGAGTGGATAAGCGGTCAGTCGATTTTAGTAAGATGGCACCCCAGCCTGGAGATGAAGACGTTCGGTGGTTCAGCTTTGACCCACAAGCATGGGTAAGACGGGAACAGATACCGTGTTATATTACCCGCACCACAGCCGAAACCCATCGCTTGATTCGGGAAAATTTGCACCTGTCACCTGTTTATGGGGGTTGGGTGGATGCTAAGGGACCTCGTTATTGTCCCAGTATTGAAGATAAAATTGTGCGCTTTGCTGACAAAGAAAGCCACCAAATCTTTATTGAACCAGAAGGACGGGATATTCCCGAACTTTACATTCAAGGATTTTCCACGGGGCTACCGGAAAATTTACAACTGCAAATGTTACGCAGTCTTCCCGGTTTGGAAAACTGTACCATGCTTCGCCCAGCTTATGCTGTTGAGTATGATTATATACCTGCCACTCAGTGTTATCCTACATTGATGACGAAGAAGATCGAAGGACTGTTCTGTGCCGGACAAGTTAACGGAACAACAGGTTATGAAGAAGCAGCATCTCAGGGATTAGTCGCAGGAATTAATGCAGCTCGCTTTGTTCGCGGTCAGGATATGATTGTTTTTCCACGAGAACAAAGTTACATCGGTACACTCGTAGACGATCTGTGTACTAAGGATTTACGGGAACCTTACCGGATGCTCACGAGTCGTTCTGAGTATAGATTAGTACTGCGGTCCGATAATGCAGACCAGAGGTTGACTCCCTTAGGACGGGAAATTGGCTTGATTGATGACCGTCGTTGGGATCTGTTTACTCGCAAGCAAGCGAACATAGCAGCAGAAAAAGAACGGTTGTATGCAACACGGGTGAAAGAACACGATGAAATCGGGCGGGCGATCGCAGAAGCAATCGGTCAAGCAATCAAAGGTTCCATAACCTTAGCAGATTTGTTGCGCCGTCCGGGATTCCACTACGTAGATCTTAACAGGCACTCTTTGGCAAACTCCAATCTCGATCGCAGCGAACAAGAAGGGGTGGAGATTGACATCAAGTATTCCGGTTATCTGCACAGACAGCAAACTCAAATCGACCAAATTGCTCGTCAGGCGCATCGCCAGTTACCCGCAGATTTGGATTATGATGCCATTGAGACGCTTTCCAAAGAAGCACGGGAAAAACTCAACAAAGTCAAACCCCTGACAATCGGTCAAGCCGCACGTATTGGCGGCGTCAATCCAGCTGATGTCAATGCCTTGCTAATCTACTTAGAAATACGTAAAAATAAAAACAAAAGTGAGTTGTCAGTATTAGCGAATTAACTGGTCACTGGTCACTGGTCACTGGTCACTGTCATCCTTCATCGTTTAGATTTTCTGAAAACTTTGGTGAAATTATGGAGGCTGATATGATAAACGGCATGATTTAATAGGCATCATCAATTCAGATTAAAGTTGAGTGGTTGTTAGTTGTTAGTAGTTGGTTGTTAGTTGTTAGTAGATAGTAGTTGGTTGTTAGTAGGAAAATGCTTACCAGTCAAAGTAATTACCACTAACCACTAACCACTAACCACTAACCACTAACTACTAACCACTAACCACTAATCACTAATCACAATTAAAAATAGCCATGTCAGAAAAAGCTAGTACTTATCTTATACTTCCAGAACCATCAGAAGATTTAATAGTCAGCGAACAGCCTTGGTCAATCGAGACCTACGCTGATGGCTTGATGGATGAACTCTTTGCTGAAATCGACAACATTTTGTATGGTCAAGAAACTCTTCAGAGCCAAACGGTTCAGCATGGAGGGCATACACACCGAGTACAAACAATTACAGTACCACAAATTGTCTTTCAAGAGAGACAAAACCAACCGACACAACAACCTATTCCTAAAGTTAGGCATAACCCACTCAGTACTGTAGTCGTGGGTGCTACAGCTACACACCAACCAGTTAATAAACCCAGCCAACAAAAATCCCGTCACCTGCTCAGCATCATGCTGTGGTTGGGAGTTGGTGTAGGTGCTGCGATCGCGAGTTTGGTTTGGATGTTAAACTCTGGGTTAGTCAACCGTTTGGTTTCCACATCCCTTCAGAAAAGTCTATTGCCGCAGCAAGTTCAGCCGAAGTTACCGACAAGAGCACAAGTTGAAGAAGATTTGGTTCGCTATATGCTAGGGGCGCTGTCAGCGATTGAGAGACAGGAAGCAAAGAGCAATCTTAGGTCTACCAAACCAGCGACAATTGCTGCAATTCCATCTAACCAAACAAACATTGCTTATCAACCCCTGGGTGGTAATTTGCCAATACCTGTTACGGCTAATAACACTTACAAAGCCCCCAGTCGCTCAACCACTATTGTCGAGCGAATTTACATTCCGGTGTACCAAGCGCCACAGCCCATGCGCTATGTACCCTCACCTATGCTTGCCAATCTGAGATCCTTGCCACAAGTGCCAGTTGCAACATATCCTAAAAAGACTTTAGGTTATGCTTCTAAACCCGCACCTGTAAAAACAGCCGCAATCAAAACGCACTTAGCTGCCAAGCCCATGACTGTCACGGCTCTTGCAGCTGTACGCAATGACATTAAGCCTGTAGCAATACAAACAAACCCAGTCACCGTACAACAAGTTTCAAAGCCTGCTTTACCTATACTATCTGTCACTCCCTCTAACGTTGCACCATCAAAATTACCCGCAGCTACTGCCCCAATTGCAGAGCAAGAAATCGTAGCAACTGTCTCTGCTCCAAATGCTGCTGTTGGTGCTCATACTTTAGAAGGTTTGATGGAATTAGGCAACAAATCTGCCGCTTTATTTAAAATTAATGGTGTGACTAAACGCATTGAAGTCGGTGAAGCAATCGGTTATAGTGGTTGGACACTTGTGGAAGTTGCCAACGGAGAAGCTGTCATTCGCCGTAACGGTGAAGTTCGCTCGATTTATGCTGGGCAAACATTCTAGTCGTTGTCATGAAACAGAAAAAACACGATCCCCCAAGCATTTTGTGCAGATGTTGGGTTTGGGGGGTCTGATTTTTGGTTTTATTTTAGCACTCCATGTGACCTTTGTAAGTTTTAGTTTATGCTAGGCTAATAAGCGAGTGTCATTTCGGTTGCAATGTTTGTTATTAGAATTTACAGGCTTTGCCCTCTTGATTTTTACAGCCTTGTCTCCGAAATATTGCTCTTTACAACTTGATGATTTTGGAGACAATCATGTCAATTTATGTAGGCAACCTTTCCTACGAAGTTACACCAGATGACTTGAAAGAGGTGTTTGCAGAATATGGAACAGTCAAAGACGTTCAAATTCCTACCGATCGCGAAACCGGTCGGCGGCGCGGCTTTGGATTTGTAGAAATGTCAAGCGAAGCTGAAGAAACAGCAGCGATCGAAGGTCTTGACGGTGCTGAATGGATGGGGCGTGACCTGAAAGTTAATAAAGCAAGACCGCGTGAAGAGAAGAAACCTTTTGGTGGTAACCGGAACAATTTCCGCAGTCGTTATTAACATCTGACCAGTGACCAGTGACCAGTGACCAGTGACCAGATGATTGATGAATAATGAATCAATTTCTTTTTTTCATTAAATATAATAATGGTGGAAGTACGGTATCCGTGACTGGTCATAAAAAATTTTATTATAGATTGGGGCTGAGAGGTCAACTCAATGCCTATTTGGCTCTATTATCTGGCGAATTAAGTAACTCGCCATCACTCAAACCGCGAAGTTAGACAATGGTATAGGAGAACCAATGACTCAAGTCATCCTGGGAGAAACAGAAGGGATCGATTCAGCCCTACGTCGATTTAAGCGACAAGTTTCCAAAGCAGGAATTTTGCCGGATTTACGGAAAAAAAGACACTTTGAAACACCTATCGAAAAGCGGAAACGCAAAGCGGAAGCTTTACGCAATCAACGCCGCCGCCGTAACCGCTATCAGTCTAGTAGTAAAGAAACCTAGAAGGATAAAGTATGAAGGATGAAGTGTGAAGTGGACATCAGAGAAAACTAGAGAGTTTTGTGTCCAATTTTTTTCATCCTTTATCCTTCATCCCAGACAGATAGTTAGCCGAAATCAAGTCTAGACATGATTTTCTCAATCCAAAATCTAAAATCTAAAATCCAAAATGGTGTCACTTTCTCAGCAACCGTAAACCACTTAAGGTAACAATTACAGTAGAACCTTCATGTCCTATCACGCCAATGGGTAAGTTGATGCTTCCCAAAAAGTTGCCAACTAAGAGCAAGGCAATGGACGTAAGAGCGATCGCAATATTCTGTCGAACTATTGCCTGCGCTCTTTTACCCAAACGGATTGCGACTTCAATCTTCTCTAACCTATCTGCCATTAACACAATATCTGCGGTTTCCAAAGCTACATCTGTACCTACTTTCCCCATGGCAATACCTACAGATGCTTGAGCTAAAGCTGGTGCATCGTTGATGCCATCCCCTACCATTGCCACTGTCTGATACTCTTGTTGAAGACGGCGAATAATGTGGAGTTTATCTTCTGGGAGTAATTCTGCATGGATTTGGTCAATTCCAACTGCTCGAGCGACACTGCGTGCAGTCGCTTCGTTGTCACCAGTTAACATGACGATTTGTTCAACTCCTAGCTTTCTCAAACGGGAAATTGCTGTTGCTGCTTCCGATCTGACTTCATCTGCAATTGCGATCGCACCAATAATTTTGGGTTGGGAGGGAGTGGGGGAAACACTCATCGTAGGAACCATTGCTACCCAAACCACTGTTTTCCCTTCTTGCTCTGAAATGCGAGCTAATTCTTGCAATTCATTAGGTAAGTCAGACACATACTGGTGTATAAACTTTTCTTTCCCGACGATCGCTTGAGATTCTAACCCCGCCCCATATAAGGGCTTCAATATCCCCACGATTCCCTTTCCGGGAATAGCTCTCACCTCAGTTGCACGTAACCAATCTAACTCTTTTGCTGCTTGTACAATCGCTTCTCCAATAGGGTGTTCGGAATAGGCTTCTACAGATGCAGCTATTTTTAAGACATCAGCTTCCGAGTATTCACGAGCAGGCATAACCTGAGACACTTGTACTTGTCCCGTTGTAAGCGTACCAGTTTTGTCAAAAGCGATCGCTCTGACTTTACTAATCATTTCTAATTGAGCACCATTTTTAAACAAAATACCTTGTCTTGCTCCATTAGCGATTCCAGAAAGCAAAGTAGGCATAATTGCTGCCATCAATGCACAGGGAGAAGCGACAACGAGAAAAGTCAGAGCACGATAAATGGTAATTTCCCAATTCCAGCCCCAGATAAATGGTGGCAAAATAGCTAGCAACAATCCAGCTATGACAATAAACCTTGCATATCCCCGTTCAAATCCCTCAACAAATTGTTGGGAAGGGGGCGCTGAGTCTTGTGCTTGTTCTACCAAACGAATCACGCGCTGAATCAAACTACTTTCAGGTGGTTGGTGGACTTGGAGTTTCAGCCCACCATAACCGTTGAGTGTACCCGCAAAGACTTCATCTCCCACCGTCTTCTCTATAGGTATCGACTCACCCGTAATAGCTGCTTGATTGAGAGTACTGTAGCCAGAAACTATCAATGCGTCAGTAGGAACAATCTCTCCTGGTTTGACAATAATTTCATCTCCCACCTTTAACTGGTTGATGGAAACCACTTCTTCTTTGCCAAAACGCAAAACAGTTGCTGTATCTTGAGCGAGCTTCATCAAACTTTTAATGCTTCGTTCTGTTCGTCGCATAGCATAGCTTTCTAAAGCACCACTAATGGCAAAGATCAGAATTAAGACGGCTCCATCAATAATTAAGTGATACTCTCTTTGCCATAATCCCAGAGCAGCAGCACCTAATGCTGCCACAATCATCAGTAAATCGACATCAAGTTCCTTTTCTTTAATAAGAGTCGTCAGTCCTTCCTTCGCACTTTCGTAACCACCGATGACATATGCTGCAGGTAGCAGCAACAACGCCCATCCCAAAAAGCCGAGATGCAGGGCGAACCATCCGAAAAATAACAAGACTCCGCAAAGGATTGCAGGTAGGGTATCTGTATGTTTCCTGGTCAGTTCGGTTAAACGCTGGGGGTAAAGCATGAGAGTGAAATCCACATAGACTCTCTCACGCTAAACCTTAACATTAATGTCAATGTCAATCCCAATCTGTGGAATCATAGCATTTTGGATTTTAGATTTTGGATTTTGGATTGAGAAACTCCCTTCGGTGCTGTGAAGATTATTTATGAGCGTAGAGTGAGCAATTCCTCATCTTCACTCTCTGCGCTCTCTGCGCTCTCTGTGTTCTCTTCGGTTCAAAAGTAATTTATTTAACCGCTGAGACGCAGAGGACGCAGAGGGAAGAGATGAGAGGGCATACAATTTAAGTTAGATTTTAACTATCAAAAGCAACGGTACTCTGGAAAGTCTTATAATAAGGAGCAAAAGTACGCAGTCAAGTTAACAACTTGTGTTCTCGACTCAAAACGAAGCCATAGATTTCCAGCAAATTCCGGCTGTACCGACTGAGCCTATTTGGCGCTTCAGTATTGAACAGTATCATCAAATGATTTGTCAGGGCATCCTTACTGAAGATGATCCAGTAGAATTATTGGAAGGATGGCTCATACCCAAAATGCCAAAAAATCCACCACACCGTGTTGCTACGAAGTTGACTCGGAATATTTTGGAGAAACTTGTACCCGATGGATGGTATGTAGATACACAAGAACCGATTACTTTAGATAATAGTGAGCCAGAACCCGATGTTGTTATCGTTCGAGGTGACACTCGCGATTACCTTGACCAACATCTTGGTGCAAAAGATATTGCCTTGGTTGTTGAAGTTTCTGATTCCACACTTGAGCGAGACCGAACTCTCAAAAAACGTATATACGCTCGTGCGAATATTCCTGTTTATTGGATAGTTAACCTTATAGAGCAACAAGTAGAGGTTTACACGGAACCTGTCAACTTGTCGGAAGAACCAACTTATCAGCAGCGCCACGACTACCAAATCACAGAAACGATTCCATTATTTATTGCAGGATGTGAAATTGGTCGTGTTTCCGTGCAAAATTTGCTGCCATAAACTAGATAGCGAGGGATCGATAGAATAAGATAGCACAATATAATAAATATTTCTATTTTGAGGAAATGTTGGGTTTCGTTTTTGAGGAAATGTTGGGTTTCGTTCCTCAACCCAACCTACTGAGAACAAATGACAATACTGATGGAGGATGAAATGTTAAAGAGACTTTACATTAATAATTTTCGTTGCTTGGTAAATTTTGAACTTAATTTTGACTCAATCAATCTATTTTTAGGTGGAAATGGAACGGGTAAATCTACTATTTTTGAAGTCTTACAGAAAATACAAGTATTTGTAAGTGGTGATTTTAAAGTGGAGGAAATTTTCAAATCTCATGACTGTACTCGTTGGCAAAAAATACCTATTCAGCTTTTTGAATTAGAAATTTTGGGAAATGGGGGTAACTATAAATATGAACTGGCTCTTGAATATAAACAGGAAAAGATCCGTATTAAGTATGAACGCTTATGGTATGATAATCAGCCTTTATTAAAGTTTGAGTCGGGCGAAGTTCGACTTTTCCAGGATGATTATTCTGTAGGTTCAGTATATCCGTTCGATTGGTCTCGGTCGATATTATCCTCATTAGTTTTAAGAGATGATAACACGAAGCTAATATGGTTTAAAGAACGTATGGAGCGGTTCATTATTGTCAAAATCATTCCACATTTAATGGTTGATGGTAGCGATCGCGAAGAAACCCGGTTGAGTTTACACATGGAAAATTTTGTTTCCTGGTATCGCTATCTTTCACAAGATCAGGGCAAAATAGCACAAATAATGATTGTTTTAAAAGAAGTTTTAGACGGATTTATTAGTTTTAAATTTGAGAGATTCAGCGAAGAATATAAAATTTTAAAATTACGTTTTTCTCTAGATTCTTATCAGCAAGAATTAATGGATTATCGCTTTGACGAACTGTCCGACGGACAAAAAGTTTTGATTGCTTTATATACTCTCTTATATGGCACTCAATCTGAAGACTATACTTTATGTATAGATGAACCAGAAAACTTTTTAGCGTTGCCAGAAATTCAACCTTGGCTCACCCAACTCTACGACCTGTGTAGCGAACAAAAAATGCAGGCTTTACTCATCTCCCATCATCCTGAATTGATTAATTATCTTTTAGCATCACCGATAGGATATTGGTTTGAGCGTCAAAGTAATGTTCCAGTAAGAGTAAAAAAGATTGGTCAAGAAGTAGCTGCGTCTACAGGACTACCAATTTCAGAACTTATTGCTCGAGGTTGGCTGTATGAGCCAGCGTAGAGTACAAATTGTTCTTTTATGTGAGGACAGACAGCAGGAAGTTTTCACTCGTTACTTATTAAATAACATAGGTTTTTCGACTATAAATATTAGATCTCTGGTTTGCCCGAAAGGTAGTCAGTCTGGAGAACAGTTTGTTAGGGAACGATATTCCACAGAGGTCAAAGCATACCGTAGTAAGTCAAGCTATTTATCAATTGGATTGGTTGTAGTCATTGATGCAGATAACAAAACTGTACAAGAACGTCTTAAGGAACTAGACGATGCTTTGAAAGCAGACTCTCAACAATTACGTCAGCTTAATGAAGCAATATGTATATTGATACCTAAAAGAAATGTTGAAACGTGGATACATTATTTACAGGGAGAAAGTGTTGACGAAGAAGCAGAATATTCAAAATTTTCTGAAGAATCAACTTGCAAACCTTACGTTGAAAACTGGGTAAATCAGTATTATTTAAATTTAGATGAAAAGACACCATTATCACTTCAAGTAGCTCGTGAAGAATTACAAAGAATTATGCAGTTGTTGAGGTAAATATGAAAGCAGCTTGTTTAACTATCAATAGAACTTACTGATGGTAGAGCGATCGCTCTACCATCAGTAAGAGTTCATCGCGGCTCCTCTCGACCAATACCAAGAGAAAGTAACAGGCGTCTAGCATCCTCCAAGTCGAGACCACAGTAATAATATTTTTTATCGCGCAAGTTAGCTAGATAATACCCTGCTCTTCCTCCATTAATGCGAAATAAAGAAATCAATAACTCATAACTTGATATGTTGTATTTCTCTGCATCCTGCATCCCAATGGGAATGTGATTAGGACTGCAAAGTTTTGCTCCTTTAATGAACCACCTACCGTTTTCACATCTAACAATTCGGTAGTAACTGGGATAGATAATTGCACTGTTCATGGCTTTTGTTAAACTGTAAGAGAGTGCGATCGCACTTTCCAATATGTGTATAGCACGGCTATTATAAGTATTATATATACAATACCTTCGCCATTTTTGAAGGGTAAAGTGGTGGTGCTTTAATGATGAAAGCCCGTTTTGCTGTTCCAAGGCAAAAATCATTAGTTTTAAAAAACAGCCTCAGGTTTTCCGGAAGGAATTTTTATTCAATAGCCTGCACGGCAAGACATTGAGATTCTGGCATTTAACCTCAAGAATACACATGGATCGGAAATTTTCGGTGAAAATGGCAAAAGTTTTTGTACCAGGCAAAAATGGCAAAATTGGTCTAGGCTTCTATATTGGCAAAGGTATTGATATAACAATGAATTTTCTGTATTTCAAGCTGTTGTACTTAGGAAAAAGTAAAGTTCTTGATTGAATAAATCTCATATGACAGAGAATAGTAAAGATTTTATGAAGATTCTTTTTACTATGATGCCTAATTCAAGCTTTATTTTGTCTCTAGTAAATTCCGAGGGATGACGTTGTTAAATTCTTACGGATAGCATATAGCTTGATATATACAACAAATTTCAACTTAGTGAGGTACAGAAACACTCCATCTGAGTACATCAAGCACTCTTTAAAGGAAGAGTTGATCTGGGGTGTACTCTATTGAAATGCAACGCGAGGGCTATAACTCGCTACCTTATGTCATGACTTTTCAAAAAAATGGATATCAAAAAACAACGTTTAGATTAGTTTTACATTAAGCATCTACCCAATCAAAAGAACAGTAATTACTTATGGCAGGTTACAAAACTCCACCTGGAACAATTGTCAATACTATTAAAAGCCTTTTAAGAGAGAGGTACAAGCAAGGTTTTCCTATTATTAAAGAAATTATTCAGAATGCTAATGATGGTTCCGCAACCACTTTAGATTTCGGCATTGTGAGGGGACTGACTGACTTAGTTGAACATCCCTTGCTCAAAACGCCTGCTTTATTCTTCCTTAATAACGGTACATTTAGCAAATTAGACCAAGAAGCTATTTCTTGCTTTGGCATTGATGCAAATGCTAAAGATAGAGGAAAGATTGGAAAATTTGGGTTGGGGCAGAAAAGTATTTTTCACTTTTGTGAAGCCTTTTTCTACATTGCTCGTTCTGAGAGTATTCCAGAAGGCTGTAGTGAATTTATTAATCCTTGGGCAACCCCTGAAGGATTAGATGCGAAACGACCGGGATGGAGTGAGTTATCATACCAAGACCGTCAAAATTTAGAAAATTTCTTGATTGAGCAAAAACTGATTAGATCGGAGTGCTTGCATTATTTTCTTTTATGGGTTCCCCTTCGTCAGAGAATGGCAGACGAACGTTGTATTCTTGCTAATTATTATGATGATACAAGGGTAGTGAGGGAAAGCTTTCCTACGGATATGGAAATAAGAATAGGTCAATTACTACCATTACTGCGTTATCTTAAAGATATCAAGTTCTGGATAGAAAATGAGAGCGGTTCTTTACAACAGCAATTCAATATCTGCTTAGATGACAAATACGACTTAGAACGCTTTCTATATCCTACGGAGAGTGAAGAAATTGTACCTGACGATCATGACTTGCAAGGTAAAGTTCGTCTCAGTACAAATACATCGATAATAAATTTTGCAGGCAAAGAAAGTATTTTACCTGCTAATGATTTTGCATCATTACTCAATCAACGCCCAGAGAGAGTATCTCATAATTTCTGGAAGGATTTGGAACAATCTCCTTTTTGGACTAAAAGGTCTTCGATAAATGAAAATGCAGAAGAAGAAAGTAAGCCTGATAAATCAATTCCTCACTGTGCTGTTGTTTTTACTAAACAATCTTTAATTAATAGATGTAAAGCTAGATTAATTTTACAGTGGTCGGTTTTTCTTCCTTTAGCAAGTGATGAAAACACGTCTAGTCCTCAAGAAGCAGAGCAAGAAGCTTACGAGCAAGTTGATTGTGATGGGGATAACGATTTTACTATTTTTCTTCATGGTTATTTCTTTCTTGATTCTGGAAGGAAATATATTGAAGGATTGCAAAATATACGTAATGGTGGAGTTGTTCCAAACACTCCTAGTAATGAAAATGAGATGATAGCTCAATGGAATTACTTACTTGCTACCAAAGGAACTTTAAAGCTTTTCCTACCTTCTCTTCACCACTTCACTAAAACTCATAATCTATCTCATCAAGAGATATCAAATCTTTGCAAAGCTATTTGTAAATCGTATTTTTTCCAAAGTTCAACCTACAAACAAAGTATTTGCAGTTTCGAGCAGTGGGTATTTAGGATAAAAAGCTCCGGTAGTGCATGGGAGTTAATCCCAGCTAATGCAATTGTGCGATCGCTTCCTGGTATTCCACCTAATTGGCAAGCCTTTCCCAAACTACACGAATTATCAGAACAGTCTTATCTAATTCTTGATAAGCAACCTAATTTACTATCCGATGAAATCTCTTACAAGTGGCAAGAACATGAAATATGTGCTGTATTGGCATCTATAACCATACATTTATTTTATGCCGATGTAGATAATTTGAATTACCTTGTTGGCTTTTTAAATCAACCAAAAAATATTGTCAATCAATCTCAAGTACAAACACTTTTAAAAAATCTTGTTCGTGAAGGGTTTTTGAAAATGGAGTTACAAACACTTCGACAAGAACCAATGCTTTCAAGTCTTAAAAAATTAATTGCGCTGATTCGACCTGAACAACGATTAGTTTTGGCTAAAAATCAGGCTAAAGAACAGGCCATACAACAAGTTTTTAGAAAATTATATATACTTGAGCGTAATGAGGATTTGTTATTAATTTACTCATTCTTTGATTCGCCTTTGTCTTCTAGTTGTGGAATTCTTAGTAGTCAACAAACAATATCTATACTTAACTGTCTGAGCGAGCTATTAAGGACAGACTTATCCAGTCAAACAGTTTCTCAAAGCTTTGTAGAGGAAATTCTCGAGCAAATTAGCGATCCAGTACCTATTTTTAATAATCTGCAAAATACTCCGTTATTTTTTGGCTTCAATCTCTGTCAGAGGAAAAGCTATATTTACACGTACTTACAATTGCAAAAATTGCATCAAAAAAATTTACTGTTTAAGGGAACTTGGCAAACAGCAATTGCTAACGCTTTACAAGAAGCATTTCCTAACTGTGAGTTGATTTTTATTAATGAAAAACTTGCGAGAGTCTTAGAGAAACTTCCTTGTATGAATGGTATACCTAAATGTGAATTTAAAAGCTGCTTGCAACTGCTGTCCACAAAACCAAAGCTGGCAATTTCTGAAAATCGAGTTAATCTTTTAAGGGAGTTAATAAATCATGTTTAAGGAACTGCGGTATTTGTTGCATGGGAATAAACAGAAGTATGAGGATATTACAACTCTTTTGTATATCACTTCCTCTGAAAGTACACTGTGGCAGAAAATCGGTGAGCAGGTTCTGCAAAGAAAAGGAGAGGCTTGGCGCTTGCTCCATTCTGTATTAGTTGAGCATATTCCTACAGCTAAACGTCAAAGTTTGGGGATTACTACATTACAGCCCGAACAAGTTGTTGATTTAATTCGAGAATTAAGTCCAGAGTGCGTAGATGGTCATTTACTAGACCCATCCGAACGATATGAGTTATTGCGCTATATCAACCAAAGATCAACTAATGAAGACTTATGGAAGGCATTACAGGTACATGAAGCAACCAACGGGCAGCTAGTTCGCATTGAAGCAGATAAGATGTATTTGGAAAACCAAGACTTTTCCTTTGATGAGCGACTTCAGAATTATGTCGTTTTGATTCGAGAGAACAAGCAAGAACTCAAGCAAGATTGGATTCCACGTTGGACTCCCCAAACAGCGATCGCTACAATTTTAAAGCTCTCAAATCCTCACGAATACTGGGAACTGATTTTAGATGCACTGCAAAGGATGTCACCCCAAGAAAGAGAATCATGGAGGTCAGAGCTACAAATTACAAGTTGGTTACCATGTCAAGGAAGGGGAATCAGTCCACAAGATGTTATAAAACTGCCAGACAATTTAGTGAAACACGAGCAAGCGATCGCCTCTTTAGATGGCGCAAAATATCCTGAAAAGATTCTGCCAAATTCCGTTCGAACTAGTAGCGCATATGCTTGGGTTATCCAGTTATTTACTTATTGGAATGCAGAAACTGTCATTAGAAAGGTATTGGCTCAAGCTGAGAAATCGCTCAAATATTGGAGCCGCTTCTCTATGGTTATTTTGGACGCCATTCAAGATTTAGAAATTCAAAAAGACCTAGAGCTATTGCTCAAGACAGAGAAATGGTTGTTCTTAGAAGAGCGGTGCATCGCACCAGAGCAAGTTATCGAGATACCCAAAGAACTCAAGCAGCATTTAACTGCACTAGTTGATTTAAGCCCTGATGAGTATACAGAATATTCACGGCTTACAGATGAAATTAGAACTCATAAGAGTTTTAAAAAGTTAAGTAAGCTCTTTTGTCGGTGGTATGAGAACGATATCATTTCTTTCATTTTACGACAGCGTCAGCCTCATGAATATCTCCATATTACTCTCGATGCCTTAAATTATCTTTTCAGCAATTTCCGGCATCTCAATACCAACAATGACAGTAGTCTTAGGACAACTGCATGGCTTGCAGACGCACAAGGAAAAGCTGTACATCCTCACAATGTTCTTCACTACCCATCTATAAAAAATGAAATTGAAGAGTTACTGTTAGTAGTGCCTTCTACTTATGTTGCGTCTTCACAGCTAACAACATCAATCCGCAAGCATGAAAGCTGCTGGCAATGGTTGACTCAGGAGTTATTTATAACTCAAGATAAAGCTTTAGCCAGAGTTGGGGAATTGCTCAAACAGGCTCTAGAGTATCAACTAGGAGAATTTGAGCTTGACGAATATCCTATAGATGATATTTTTCAGGTATTTAACAAGCTGGAGATATGTTTTTTACCAGTATGCAATTTGGCTAAAAAAATTAATATAGAAAATTTTAAGAAATATCTGCTGCCAAACTTACTAGGCAAGATTGATGAAGAAAAACTTGTAAAGTTATTTCTAACTCTTGCTTCTACGAGTTCTCAACCAGAGGAAAGTATTCTTAAGGTTTTCAATTGCTATCTTGAATTAGCCGTGCGGTACAATAGGTTTCAACAGATTATAGAAAAAATTCGTCTACTAAACCGTAACCGCCAATGGCAGGCTTCTGCCCAATTGACTTGGGGTAACATGGACAATATCGATCCTGCTTCTGTTTTAGACAGCACGCAAGCAGAAATTATGAGTTCCTATCTGAACTTGTTACCAAAAACCAATTTGGCTGCTTTATCAACTTTAACATCAGCAGTAGAAGAAACAAATTATAGTGTGCTCAAAAAATACTTCTACGATTGGGATCTGCATTGCCCTTCAGAACCAATTGGTGCATTTTTAAGTTTGCTGTATGGTGGTGAAGGTAATGTCAAGCATCTCGCTAGCTGTTACTTGGGTAAACGAGATTTAGGCAATATACGTCAGAGGATATTTGAAGATAAACCAATACCAAATCGAGTTTTTCGCATTCATGTAGGTCAAGCAAGCGATCGCACGAGAAATGTACAATCCTTATTAGGACATACTTTTAAAGTTAGCCTTGCCAACACAAAACGGCCTTCCCATCTTTTCGTTAGCAAACTTGCACCTGACGTTACAGATATAGAACTTATACCAATTCAACCCCAGGAGTTTATTCCATCGGAATTAATCAAGCTGTTGAAAAACTCTACAAGAGTACTTTTGAAAGATGTTTATAGATTAACTCCCTTGTCACTTGATGAGATTTGGGAGGATTTATGTCAGTCAGATCAGCTTGATATTCAAGTAGCAAAAAACCTTTTGCTAGAAAGCGCTCCATCTGTAATGAGGATGTTAGGCGCACACAAGCGGAGTTCTGCAATCAATAGCATTTTAACACATTGGGATAACTTGCGCCGTTTGAGGGCAGAACTGAGACAGCAAAAAAAATCTACAGAGAAGCTCGATGAGCAAATTGAAAATCTTATTTCTAAGCTATCTAATTTACTAGAAAGTGAGTCTTCTGAAAGTGAGCAGTTGCGAGAGCAATTATGGCAGGCTGTGCGAGCAAAGATAAAAGAGCAAGGCTACCGTTTGCAAAGTATTGCCTTTGAGTTATTTCAAAATGCAGATGATGCAGTCATTGAGTGGATGGGAATGACAACGACGAAGAAATTGGAGGAAAAGAGAAAGCAATTTATTGTAGTATGCACTGACAACAAGCTCTTATTTATCCATGTTGGCAGACCGATTGGTTGTTTTCAACATCCAGAGCGCCCTGAAATACAATATCGCGATAAGGGGTTTGATCGCGACTTAGAGAAAATGCTAACTTTCAATATTTCCGACAAAGGAGATGGTGTAACGGGCAAATTTGGGTTGGGCTTTAAAAGCATTTATCTTGCTTGCAAGCAACCTTGCGTGCTTAGTAAGAATTTAGGATTTTCTGTTGCAGGTGGGCTGATACCATCACGGCTTAATCACGAAAAAACAAACGAACTCAGAGAATACTTACAGCATTATATTGAGTTACCCGATGCAACGATTGTAGAATTGGCTCTTGAGCAGAAGAGATATGTCCAAGATATAGTAAAAGATTTTCAAGAGCTTATTAGCATTTTATTAGTTTTTGCAAAAGGAATAAAAACTTGTAGATTTATTAACCAACAGCATCCAGAAGAGCGTTTATCTTGGAATCCATCTCCTGTCTTAAATGTTCCTGGAGTAGAAACCAGTAAGTATCGCAGGGCAAGTGACGATCGAGAATCAATACTGCTATGTTTTAGAATTCCGGGAGAAGACGCTTCGTTGCTTTTGGGTATTTTTGAGCAAAACGGTCGTCTCTATCCCGCGCTTCCTAAAGATACTCCAACTTTTTGGGTAACAGCACCCACACGAGAACAACTTTTCCTTGGTTTTGTATTGAATGCTGACTTAGATATTACTCCAGGGCGAGAAAGCTTGGTGAAGTCATCCACTCGTAACCGTCAGTTAGCACGACGCATAGGGAAGGGTCTAGGGGAAGTTCTTCATAACCTCAGACGCGCTAGTGAAGACAATTGGCAGGCACTGGCAGCAACATTAGGTATTCCAAATACTGACGAGTACGAGTTTTGGAACTTCTTATGGAATACTTTGGCAGTTAGCTGGCAACAGAAAGACCAAAGCGAGGGAATTGACATTATCCGTAATATGTTGACAGGCGATCGCACCATGGGTTATTTGATTACTCGTTGTCAGTCGCTACCTACTGGTTTATACAGTTATCACCGTCAACTCATCTCGCTTGATAATGTTAAATACAGAGTCACAGGCAAACTCTTAGACCAAAGTTGTTTTTTAAAAGTTGCGAACTGGTCTAATTTCCAGCAACAGTATCAGGGTAACCTCATTGCACATGAGAGATGGGAAGAAGTCAAGAAACTGTTAGAAGCAGCTTTTGACGAACGGCGTTATAAAGTTACAGACTTACAGCTACTTGACGTTTTGAAAAACGAAATAGGAATGAATGAACCAAAGGTGACACTATACAAGGCTAGTTATATTGGCGAACTTATTTCAAAAGAATTTTTTAATAGCTTCAATATATCTTCAGAACTCAGTCATCTGCAAAGCTTTTTAGAAACAGTGCGCTTTCTGTCTAAGGCTGGCACTTATCTCACGTCTCAGAAATTGTTGGACAGCCAATCCAATACTCTTGAAGAAAATTTGTTAGTTGGGTTTGCTCCAGACGATCGCATTCTTCACTCTGACTATAACCAGACGGCTCTCAATTTCTTTTATGCTTGTCGATTGAGGAGAGACAGTGTTTCCAAAGATGAAATTGTTATCTGGGTGTTACAGGCACAAACTGATGAACAGCGTCAAGCAGTGTATGTTTATCTTTTACGAGGAGAAAAACGAGAAGAAATAGCACCAATCTTGTATTCTAACCGTGAAGGTTACTGGTTTGGCAGCCATCGACAGATAATAGATATTCTCGAATATATGGTATTAATAGTCATTGAACGAGAAAAAGTTATTGTTTCTCTAGAACCACCCAAAGAGACATCTGGAGAAAATGAAGAAATCGAGGCTTACAATCCTTTCTTTGAAATCCAATCAACTTGCACTCGTAATGATTTTTCTTTAGAGCGAGCGCAACAAGAACAGGAAGCATTTGCGCGTGTGCTTCTAGACGGGCTTAATCGACAATCCTCTTCTTGGAAGGGATATATTTATCACTTTACCCATATTGAGAATGCTGTTTCAATTCTTCAAGGCGAACGCTTGCTAGCAAGGAACAAGTGCAACAATTTTCGAGATTCGGCGGGTGCAAGCTTGATTGCCCATACTAGTAAAGATGTCAAAGATTTTGCACGCTTTTATTTTCGACCCAAAACTCCTACCCAATGGCATAACGAATCACTAGGTAAGCGAAAAGGAAAAATTTATGCTCTGTGTCCCGTACCAATTTTCTTCTGCGTAAATCTCGAACGAGTACTGGAAACACATGGTAGTAAATGTGGTATTAGTAATGGAAACCTTGCTGCTTCAGGATCTCATTATGGAAATAGTGTAAATTTTTTGAAAGAGTCTTTTGATTTTAATCACGTCTACTCTACATTACAGGAGGTTGGTAAAGAGATTTTTTTGAGAGCCTCTCAACAAGAATTTATTATTCATCATTACCTTGACTTTACTAAGCTAAATTTAGAGGACATAAGCCTTATCTGTCGAAACACTCATGATAAGCAGCTTTTACTACATCTTATGGGTAGAAATTCCAAATACGCCCACAGAGTTTTTGAAGAAAAGGATATATTAGATAAAAGTTTATTTTATCATGAAAATCCTTATATAAAAATTACAAATCATGGACAATATTTTGAGGTAGAAATTGAGAAATATGAAAGTTCTGTCAATATGATCGAGGGGGAATTGTATCTTAAATTTACTCAAGAGACCCTGTTAAATCGTGAAATTAGTTCTAAATTCCATGACATCTCTAAAGTTTTGCTAGGGGAATCAACCTCTGTCACAGCTTCCCGTAATATTCAGCTACAATATAAGCCAAACACTCGGATGAGTGTTTATTTTAAAGAATACGGAAAAGATTGGTTAATATACACTAATGAGCCTCAAAATCATTAAGGGAAACTTATTTACCTCCAAGTGCAAAACAGTTGTAAACACTATCAACTGTGTAGGAGTAATGGGAGCAGGTATCGCATTAGAATTTCGTTTGAGATATCCAGAAATGTATGAGAGTTATGTAGAAATTTGCAAGAACAAGCTCATTGATATTGGTAAGCTGTGGCTATATAAATCCGAGCAGAAATGGATTCTTAATTTTCCCACTAAAAAGCATTGGAAACAACCTTCAGAGGTTCTATTTCTTGAATTAGGTTTGCAAAAATTTGTAGACACATATGTGGAAAAGAGAATTACCTCAATCGCTTTTCCACTTCTTGGAACTCAAAATGGAGGGATCCCTGAAGAAAAATCACTAGAAGTTATGAAGAAATATCTTGGACAATGTGACCTGCCCATTGAAATATACATTTACAATCCTGACTCACCCGATAACATCTTTACTGAACTCAAATCTACTTTCTTCTCACTTTCAGAAGAAGAGCTTATAGAGGTAACTGGTTTGGGAAAGGCTTACCTGAAAAAAGTTAAGAAGGTGATGGAAGATGAGCGCATATGCAGCTTATCTAGATTTTTATCAACAAAGGGGATAGGAGTCACTACAGTAGAAAAGACTTTGTTACTTCTAAAAAATAGAAAAATATAGGAATGATTAAATTGATTGAATAAATGCTAGTAAATGTATTGAATAAATTAATCTTAAAAAAAGATGTTTTTCCTCAAGACACCAAGTTATCCACTTAAGTAACACTGTCTCTTTCAAAAATTTTTTGTGAAGCGTGCAATAAGCATGATTTACACGCAATCTGCGTTCATCTGCGGTTCCTAAACTTTTTGATTGGATAAGTAATTGCGCTGTTCATGGCTTTTGTTAAACTAAAAGAGCTTACTGACTTGATTGGTGTAACTGAGTCTACTGTAAGGAACCAAGAAAACAACAGGAATGGTGTTGAATTGCTACCAAGAGTCGCTAAACTTTGCGCCGCTTTGAAATGCACTGCTCAAGAGTTGGTTGATTTTGAAGAAGAGAAAATTTGATATGATTAATTCCACAATATCTAAAACGCTAACCATCAAAGAACTTACAGATGCAGTCGGTGGCGGAATCACCCCTCGGATGGTACGCCATTATCATCAATTAGGATTATTGCCACAACCAAAGCGTTCTTCGAGCAACTATCGTCTTTATACGGATAAAGATATTATTAGACTGCAACGTATTGTGGCACTCAAGCAGCAAGGATTCCAACTCAACCACATCCGTCAAATTTTGGAAGTAGAACCAGAAACGGATGCCACTGCTAGCTTTATGGCGCAACTCCAGCAGCAATATCAGTCAGTGATGCAGCAAATTTCTCAACTGCGGCAAACTGCATCTGCATTAGAAGGGTTATTGGGACGCGATCGCAATTGCCAAATTATGCAAGCTGAGGTTCTAGCGCAATTAAAGTTACTAGAGGTGGAAACAAAGACGGGTTTGTCTGGACTCGAAAAACTTTGGCGTGGATTAGATGCTCAGGTTCACGCTCATCCAGAAGCTTTTCAAGAATCGTTACAACATTTGCTCCCCGATCTGTCCAACCGCTCTGAAATAGAACAAGACTTAATTTCTCAACTTGTCTTAGCTTGTGGAGATATTAGCTTAGCATCATTTGTAAGATTAAATCAACAAGCAATTGCCTCTAGCCGTGAAGCTTTGAAATCTGGCTGTGAAATTGTTGTAGATATCCCAACGGTAGCTGCTGCTTTGGATATGACACGGTTAGCTCATTTGAACTGTCACGTTGAAATACTTATTGATAACCCCCATATTACTTCTGCAACAGAGGCAGAGAAAGAATTTTGGCAACATCAGGAATGGCAAGAAAAATTACTGCAAGTTTCTGACGGTTGCATTATCGTAGTAGGTTATGCCCCTAGCGTACTACTATCTGTTTGTGAAGCGATTCAAAAGCAGAAAATTCACCCTACCTTAGTCATCGGAATGCCGATTGGTTTTAGTCATGCTCCGGCGGCTAAAAGGCAACTGATGCAATTATCTGTGGGTGCGATCGCAATTGAAGGGACATTGGGAGGTGGTTTGTTAGCCGCAACTGCTTTAAATGCCTTGGTTGAGTCACTCATTGAGAAACCCGATTGTCATTGCTATTTAAGTTGTTGATAAGAAAAACTGAACAAAAACGCTAAGAAAAAAAATCCAAAGACAATCAGCACTATAGCTGCACCGGATGGGATATCTAAGTAGTAGCTCATATACATTCCCACAACACTACTGACTGCACCAAATACAGAACCCCAAATCATCATCGCGTGCAGTTCCTTTACTAATAAATAGGCGGTAACTGCTGGACCTACTAACATGGCAATTACCAAAAGCGAACCTACTGTCTGCAAGCTAGCAACTACAGTCAAGGTAATAGCTGTTACCAAGCCAACATAATATATCTTTATTGACATTCCCTGAGCTTGTGCTCCTAATGGATCGAATGTGTAAAACAGCAGTTCTTTGTAGAATAACGCTGTTAATAACAAAATAAAGCCAGTCAAGATTAGGGTTAATATGAGGTCATCGCGGTTAACTCCTAAGATATTGCCAAAAAGAATATTAACTAAGTCAATGCGATTAGCTCCCGGTAAGATACTTATCAATGTCACTCCAACTGCCAAAAATTCAGATAAAATCAGTGCCATTGCAGAATCTAATTTTACTCGTGAATAAGCTTCAATTGCAGCTAGCATAATTGCACTTATCACTCCCGCGATCGCGGCCCCAACTGACAAAGATATCCCTAAAACATAAGCTATTGGCAGCCCTGCAACAACTGAGTGGGAAATTGCGTGTGCCATCATACCCATTTGCTGCACAATCATATAGCTTCCGACAACTGCACAAAGAATGCCCATCAAAATTCCAACAATGATGGCATTTCTCATAAATTCAAATGAAAGGGGTTCAAGTATCAAATTCATAAATGGCTAATTGCTAATGGTTAATGGCTTTTATAGGGTTGTCAATCCAAAATTGTGTCCGTATGCTTTTTGAATATTTACAGGGGTGATAACTTCTTCTCTACAACCCCATGCTACAAGATGCTTATTTAATAACAGGAGTTGGTCATATTGCTTTAAGGTATCTCCTAAGTCGTGATTGATAATTAATAAAGTTTTTTGTTGAGTCTTTAATTCTCTAAAAATATCAAATATAATTTCCTCTGTTTTATAATCTACCCCTGTAAAAGGCTCATCAAATAATAAGATGTCTGCTTGTTGGGCGATCGCTCTTGCTAAAAATACCCGTTGCTGTTGTCCGCCAGACAGTTGTCCTATGGGGCGATCTCGTAAGTTCCAAATGTCCACTCGCTGTAGTGCCATCTTCACAAGTTCTCTCGACTGACGACTGGGACGGCGAAACAAGCCAGTTTGTACTGTTCGCCCCATCATCACCACTTTCTTGACTGTGGTAGGATAATCCCAATCAATGACCGAGCGTTGGGGGATGTAGGCAACTCTTGATAGCTGTTGCTTTAGGGGTTGTCCACAGAACCTCACACTGCCACTGCAAATTGGAATCAGCCCCAACATGGCTTTTATTAAAGTACTTTTACCTGCCCCATTAGGACCGATAATACCAATCGATTGGCTTGGTTCTACAGTAAAGCTAATGCCCTCTAGCGCTAAGTTTCCTCGATAACGCACTGATAAATTATAGACTTTCAGCATACTTTCTAAACTATCGATATCCGCCCCCTCATCTTCTTTTGTTGCGATCGGCATAATTATTTTCGTATTGCTTATCACATATTTAACAGGCACAAAATTAAATTGTTATTAAAATTATACAACGATTATTGTTATCGTGGTACATTTAATCCCAATTGGAAACAAAAATGAGACAAATTGTTGGGTGAAATTAAGTCCAAGCAAGACTTTCTCAATCCAAAATCTAAAATCTAAAATTCAAAATGGTATAACCCTTTAGTCTGAGGCAGAAAATACTGATGTTGGTAATCCTGCAAAATAAGGTGCATTTCTTCTGGGGAGGATTATTGCTAGCGATGATTGTTGGAATCACTGGATGCGAGTCAAAGTCCCAAACTCAAACTGGTGAAAACACCAATGAATTATCTACCACGACAACAGCGTCTCCAGCAACCGCAGTCACAAATACAAAACCAAAAGTTGTTGCGTCCCACAGTGTATTGTGTAACTTAGTGGAGGCAGTTGCCAAAGACAAAGTGAATTTGACTTGTTTGATCGATCCAGACCAAGATCCCCACACCTATGAAGGCAAACCGTCAGATAGACAAGCAATTGAACAGGCGGATTTGGTATTCTATGCTGGTCTAAACTTCGATCCTGCGATCGCAAGCATGGTAGAGGCTACAAAGACATCCGTTCCTAAAATTGCACTTCACGACCAAGCCACGTCCAAGAAACTTACGCTTGTTGAAGACGGCAAAACGGAGACCGATCCCCATGTTTGGCATGATGTGAAGAATACTATCGGTATGGTACAACTCATTGAAACAAATTTGGCGAAAATCGATCCTGGAAATGCCGCAGAGTACAGCAAAAATGCTGATACTTATGAAGCTCGACTCAAAGCACTTGATGCTTGGATTCCCAAACAAATTGCTACTATTCCTCAGTCACAGCGCCGCCTGGTAACAACTCACGATGCTTTGGGTTATTATGCTAATGCCTATGGCTTAACTGTTACCGATACACTCTTAGGAGTCTCCACAGAAGAAGAACCAACAGCTAGCAAAATCAAGTCTTTAACTGAAAGTATTAAAAAGCAAGACGTTCCTGTTGTATTTGCTGAAGTCACTGCTAACGATAAAGTGTTGAAAACAGTTGCTAATGAGGCAAAAGTTAAAATTTCTGAAGAAGAATTGTTGGCTGATGGGTTAGGTAAAAAAGGTACACCGCAAGGTACATATATTGGAATGATGGAACGAAATACTTGTGCGATCGCGAACGGGTTAGGAGGACAATGCACTTCCTTTAACCGCGATCGGTAAATGCTTTGTGCTTCATCTGTAATACCATTTTGGATTTTAGATTTTAGATTTTGGATTGAGAAAGTCATGTCTAGACTTGATTTGGGCCAATTATCTGTCGCATTCTTCAAACTGGTGTAACGATAGAAGCACAGCATTTTTATTTGACACGCACAATACATATTCCTTAAAGTCAAGTCTTGTCTTCCGAATTTAACAGATACGGTTTTGACACAAATTTTTTTATTGTTGAAGTGTTGCAATATTTCGTTACATTAAGTTAATATTCTTAACATAAAAACAAAACAAGGAAAAAAACCATGACATCACGCACTTACATAATAGAAGAAGGCAACCGACTCAACAACTACGCCATTGAACCCAAGATGTATGTAGAGCAAAGCCAAGGCTTCGGCTTCACCGAGTATGCAGAGATGCTCAACGGGCGTTTGGCGATGATTGGTTTTGTCTCCCTCATCCTGCTAGAAGTTTTTACCGGACACGGTTTGATTGGATGGCTTACCAGATTGTAAAGCAATCGACAGCAAACAATTGAAGTGATAACAGCCAACTGTATAAATAAAATTTGGAGCAATTACGATGATAACTGACTTTGATTTTCCCAAAAAGGACTTGGTTGGACCAGTTGTATTTCGACCGGAGTTTAACAATTTTCAGCAAATTGGTGTGAACCAAACCTGGTCATTATTTTTCACTGCAGGTCAGGAAGATAAAGCACTGGGACAAAAGGCAGAATTTGGTAAGTTTTTCACTTACCTGTTGATTGCGTTAGGAGTAGCCGGATCTATCGGGGCTAGTATTTTCACTAACCTTGTATAATCGGCTTTATCTAGTATGATGACCTTGTGTACGCTATTCGCTTTCACGGCTAAACTGAATCCTTAGTCTAGCCGTGAGCGAACTACACGTCACAAATGAATGCCAGCACAATTCACCTGTGCAACATTAACGCAACTTCCTTAGCAAAGTAAGTCAAAATCAAATCGGCACCAGCCCGTTTTATGCTGGTCAAAGTTTCTAAAATTACTTTTTTCTCATCAATCCAACCGTTTTGAGCAGCTGCTTTAATCATTGCATATTCACCGCTAACGTTGTAAGCTGCTACAGGGAGTTGAGTGAAGTTTCGTACTTGACGGATAATATCCAAGTATGCTAAAGCGGGTTTTACCATCACGATATCTGCCCCTTCTGCTATATCCAGTTCTACTTCCTTGATAGCCTCTCTGGCATTTGCTGCGTCCATCTGATATGTCTTCTTGTCTCCAAACTTGGGTGCAGAATCCAAAGCATCTCGAAAAGGACCGTAGTATGCCGAAGCGTATTTTGCAGAGTATGCTAAGATCCTTACGTCAATGTATCCTTCTGCATCTAATGCTTTACGGATTGCACCCACTCTACCGTCCATCATATCGGAGGGTGCAACCATATCTGACCCAGCCTCGGCTTGAGAAAGTGCCATTTTGACCAAGATTTCTACAGTCGGATCGTTGAGAATCATACCGTTTTCATCAACAATGCCGTCATGACCGTGAGTCGTGAAAGGGTCGAGAGCAACATCAGTAATCACTAATATTTTTGGCACAGCTTGTTTAATTGCCTTGACAGTTTGCTGTACCAATCCCTCTGGATTATAGCTTTCACTACCTGTATCATCTTTCTTGACTTCTGGTATCACTGGAAAAAGTGCAACAGCACCGATGCCCAGTTGATAAATTTCTGCTATTTCTCTAAGCAATAGATCTAAAGTGTATCGATAGCATCCCGGCATAGAGGTGATTTCAAATTTTTGGTCTTCACCTTCCATCACAAACATGGGATAGATGAGATCGTCTACAGTCAAGTTGGTTTCTCTTACCATGCGACGCAGAGCTTCAGTACGGCGCAGACGACGAGGACGATAAGTTAACTTGCTTGCATCAGGTGCTGTGTTAGTTGAAGTGGATGTTTCGGAAGTCATAAGGTAATGATAACTAATTTCGTATTTAATCGTACAATGATAACTGTTTTCAAGAAAAGTTTTTTTTTAAACTTATACCGATTCAAAAAATGTTTGCGACAGGTCTTGCAAGCAATACGCGATACGCGATCTAGTCCCCCAATAGCAACAAATTTTGCGCTATCATAATAACGATTGTCATTATATCGTAGATATGGTCAGTTCCTTAACCCAGTCCCAGGACAACTTAAGCCAGCACGACAGCGAAAAACTCGTGCGGATTCGTCACACGTGCGCCCATACAATGGCAATGGCAGTGCAAAAGCTATTTCCAGGGACTAAACTAGCAACTGGTCCAGTCACAGAAAACGGATTTTACTACGACTTCGATTGTCCAGTCAGCATCACAACCGATGACTTGGGCAAAATCGAAAACCAGATGCGGCGGATAATTAAAGCGAACTTGCCCATCATCCGCGAGGAGGTACAACGAGAGGAAATTCGTACTGAAATTGCTGAGTTGAACGAACCATTAAAATTAGAAATATTAGACCGTATCCCCGCAGGAGAGACAATTACCCGCTATTTTATTGGTAGTCCCGATACTGGTAAACCACAATCTTCATTGTTAGTCACAGATATTCAACCAGCAGGTAATTATTGGTGGGACTTGTGTGCAGGACCACACATTAACTTTACTGGTGAAATCAAACCTGATGCCTTTAAATTATTGAATGTTGCTGGTGCTTATTGGCAAGGAGATGAAACCAAACCCCAACTGCAACGCATTTATGGTACAGCATGGGAAACAAAAGAAGAACTACTTGCTTACCTGAAACAAAGAGAAGAAGCCTTACGTCGCGACCACAGAAAGCTAGGTCAAGAACTTAACTTGTTCAGCATTCAAGAAGATGCTGGTGGTGGGTTAGTATTTTGGCATCCGAAAGGAGCAAGCATTCGCTACATTATTGAAGATTATTGGCGAAAAGCCCATCTAGAATCTGGTTATCAATTACTCTACACGCCGCATATAGCAAACCTCGATTTATGGAAAACATCGGGTCATTTTGACTTTTATCAAGAAAATATGTTCGACTCGATGGATGTGGAAAATCAGGCTTATCAAATCAAGCCGATGAATTGTCCATTTCATGTATTAACATACAAGCATCAACTACATTCCTATCGAGAATTACCCCTGAGATGGGCAGAATTAGGAACAGTTTATCGTTATGAACGTTCTGGGGCGCTACATGGTTTGATGAGAGTCAGAGGATTTACCCAAGATGATGCTCATATCTTCTGTTTGCCTAACCAAATTGCCGATGAAATCTTAGGAGTTTTAAATCTCACAGAGGAGATTTTGTCAGATTTTGGCTTTAAAAATTATGAAGTGAATCTTTCTACCCGTCCTGGTAAATCAGTAGGGACTGATGAAGTATGGGAGTTAGCAACTTCAGCATTAAGTCAAGCTTTGAATGCAAAAGGTTGGAATTATAGTGTCGATGAAGGTGGTGGTGCTTTCTATGGTCCCAAAATTGATATCAAAATTCAAGATGCCATTGGTCGTCTCTGGCAATGTTCCACTATTCAGGTAGATTTTAATTTACCAGAACGTTTTGATATGGAATATATTGCCCCTGATGGGAGTCGCCAGCGACCAATTATGATTCATCGAGCTATTTTTGGCTCTTTGGAACGCTTTTTTGGGATTTTGATTGAGAATTATGCTGGTAATTTTCCCCTATGGTTAGCACCAGTGCAACTGCGTCTGTTACCTGTAAGCGATGACTTTCGGGAGTATGCAGAATCAGTGGCAATTTCTTTAAAAAAAGCTGGTATTAGGGTAGAAGTAGATAGTAGCGGAGAGCGTTTAGGCAAGCAAATTCGCACAGCCGAGTTAGAAAAAATTCCAGTTGTTGCTGTCGTGGGTAAAAAAGAGGTGGAGAATCACAATTTGAGTGTAAGAACTAGAAAATCCGGAGATTTGGGTGTACTAAATCTGGATGAACTTCTGCATCAGTTACAAGCAGCTATAGACTCCAAAACAGGAATTTAAAAACAAGCACAGACAAAAGCCAAAATTTCTTACCACGTCTAGTTCGGCATAATAGATACGTTCCTTATGGCTAAACACGCTTTATTCGTTTGCAAATCCTGTTACTTTTCTCTCACTCAACGCGACTACATGGGTAAACGAGGCGGCTGGCATTTGTTCAAGCAATTGTTAAGTTTGTCTGAAAAATGGTCTTTGCAATCTGAGTTTGTGATTCAATCCGTAGACTGTTTGAGTGCTTGTAAAAGACCTTGTGCTATAGCTTTTACTGCACTCAATAAAACTAGCTTGATGTTTGGTGATTTACCACCATTAGAAAGTGCTAATGCCATACTGCAACTTGCTGAACAATATTATGCCAGCCATAATGGCATTGTGGCACGACAGGAACGACCAGAAGTTTTACAAAAAGGGATTCTGGCGAGGATTCCACCCCCACCCGATGGAGATGGGGAGATAAAAAGTGGTTAGTGGCTAAAAACAACTACTAACCACTAACAACCAACCACTAACCACTAACAATTTTGAAATTTCTAGAAGTGTGAATTGATTATGACTCAACTAACAGCACCAACTTCAAACTCAAGTCTTGATATTCCCAAACAAGGAATGCCTGTTACCATTATCACTGGATTTTTAGGAAGTGGGAAAACTACACTGCTCAATCAAATTCTCAACACTAAACAAGATTTAAAAGTCGCCGTACTTGTGAATGAGTTTGGTGATATTAATATCGATAGCCAATTGTTAGTTTCTCTAGAGCAAGATATGGTAGAACTAAGCAATGGCTGTATATGCTGCACAATAAATGATAGTCTAGTTGATGCAGTTTATCGGGTTTTAGAACGAGAAGACCGCATTGATTATCTGGTAATTGAAACGACTGGTGTTGCCGATCCCCTACCGATTATCTTAACCTTTCTTGGCACAGAACTAAGAGATTTAACAAACCTCGACTCCATTATCACAGTGGTAGACGCTGAGGGATTTGACTCGAACCATTTCGATAGTGAAGCTGCTTTAAAACAGATTACCTATGGAGATATTATTCTTTTAAATAAAACAGACCTCGTGACTCCAGAAAAACTAAAAGAAGTAGAAAATTTTATCAATGATGTAAAATTTGGTGCGAAAATTCTGCACACTAAATATGGGGAGGTGGCATTACCATTAATTCTAGGTGTAGGGTTAACTCCAACAGATGAGTATACTGCCAATGTTGCTGAAGATACTCACGAGCACGAACACCATCATGACCATGACCACGAGCATCATCACGAACATGAGCATCACGAACATCACTCCCATCATTTAGAAAATGATGGATTTGTTTCAATATCTTTCCAAGCTGATAGACCATTTGATGTCCATAAATTTGAAAGCTTTCTCACCGAAGAATTGCCACAAGAGGTCTTTCGAGCTAAGGGGATTTTGTGGTTTAGTGATAGTGAATTACGTCATATCTTTCAAATGAGCGGTCTTCGTTACAACTTACACGCTGATGGATGGCTTACTCCACCTAAAAATCAAGTGGTTTTTATTGGACGAAAGTTAGATATCAGTCAAATTCACTTGCCGCTTTACAAATATTTGGTATGATTAAGTATAAAAGTATACAATCTTTCCTTATGCCTTCTGCCCTCTGCCTTTCTTTGATAATAATGGTATTATCCCACGACAAGAGCGACCGAAGTTTTACAAAGAGGAATTTTGGCACGAATTCCGTCTCCGTCTCAAAGCTGATTGAAAATTTAAGAATATGTCTACACCTATAATCACTGTTGTTGCAGGTCCACCAGGTGTCGGAAAAACAACTTGGATCTATCAACACATAGCTACTCCAGATGGAAATTACCACGTTAGTGATGAAGAGCCACTATATCTTAGTCTTGGAAGTGGAAATATTCTTATTGACCAAACTCGCCTAAAAGCAGAATTACCTCACGTTAAAGTCTTTGGGGACGATCGACAAGTTGATTTTTTCAACCAGTTACCCAAGGCAAATGCGGTTTATATAGAACTGGGGTCTTATTTGCAATTAGGAGTAGTAGCTCAAGTTTTAAATAATTTACCTTATTGGAAAGTTGCGCTCTTTCCACCACAATTAACAGATAAATATTCTGATTGGTATTCCTGGGCAGAAGCAATTTTACCAGGTGCTGCTATTGACACCAATACGGACACTACTCATCTATGGCGTGTATTAACTACTGGTGAAGTCATCGACGAAGACAGTTTACATGAGTTTTGGTATGAAATTACTCACGGCGCTTATGGTAAAGTTGCTCGTGCGAAGGGAGTTTTTGAAGTGGCTGATGGACGAAGTCTTTACGCTGATTTTGTCTTAGGTGTACCATCAACCGATTTTCTAGAGTTAAACCTACCGCGCTATTTAGAAGGTAGACCAAAGCGTTTCAGTGGGATAGAAGTGTTGGGGCAAAACTTAGATGAAGCAGCAATGCATCAAACTTTAGAAGATTGTTGTTTGTCAGAAGTTGCCATTCGGCAATACCAACAACAAGTCAAACAAATTTTAGTTGAGGAGATACAAGCGTGAAAATAGCGGTTATGTCATGTATTCATGGTAATTATGAAGCCTTAGATGCAGTTTTACTCGATATCGACAAACAGAAAGCTGAGAAAATTTACTGTCTTGGTGATTTGGTAGGATATGGTCCCTACCCGAATGCAGTCGTGGCAAAAATTCGCTCTTTAGATATTCCAACTTGTGCTGGTTGTTGGGATGAAGATATTGTCGAGGGGTTGAATGCTTGCGATTGTAGTTATCCTTCTTTGCTGGCTGAAAAACGTGGAAAACTGGCTCATGAATGGACGAATCAGGAAATTTATCCAGAAAATCGCGAATACTTAGCAAAGCTGATTCACAGTTTGCGTGAGGGGAACCTCGCATTTGTTCATGGTAGTCCACACAGCAACCATGAATATTTATTACCAGAACTTGACGCTTTCATGGCGCTAGAAAGAGTCCTTTCTACAGGAGCAGATGTGCTGTTTTGCGGACATACACATATACCTTATGTCCGTACTTTAAATGCAGGGAGTTTACAAGTATGCCTCAAAAGTAAATGTGTGGAAGAAAAAGTTCAGAGTTTTCATGCACCCTTGAAGCGAATTATCAATGTTGGTTCGGTAGGAGAACCCAGACATGGGCGACCAAATGCCACTTATGTTATTTATGACACGGATACTGAAGAAGTGATGTTGCGGGAAGTTTCTTACGATTATCAGAAAACTTGTGCAGCAATTATTGAAAAGGGTTTACCGACAATTTTTGCTTGGCGTTTGGCGAACTCTTTGGAGTTTGCGGAACGGGCGGATGACCCAACTCATGTTTGTACAAAGTAATGGTTAGTAGTTAGTAGTTAGTGGTTGGTGGTTAGATGAGTAAGTGGGCGATTTTGAGTGGAATTGAGGGAAATTTGGCGGCTTATGAGGCTGTGATAGCAGATATTAAGCGTCAAAGTCGTTGGATAGAGGCATTGTATATTATCGGTGATGTGGTAGGACCCACAAATGTTTCCGAACAACTGGTAGAACGGGTGCGTCATCCGAGGAGTGGAGAATTAGAACCTTTGGTTTGTAAAGGATGGTGGGAGGAACAGTGTTTGATTTTGCACGGTCTTGGTGGGACAGGGGAACCAACTGAGTTAATGGCGAAATATGGAGGGGACACGGTTAAGTTACTGTGGGATTGTGTCTCCCGTCAAACCGTGCAATGGATAAGGACGCTTGATTTTGGTTTTTTTGAGTTAGATTGTTTGTTAATTCACGGTACAACAGTTTCTGTTGACGAGGAACTAACTCCGGAAACTCCTCCCATTCAAATGCTAGATAGATTGTTACGGATGCAAGCTAACAACTTGTTTTGTGGTCGTTCTGGTTTGGCTTTTGAGTATCAATTACAATCAGGTTCTATTACGACAGAAGTGACGACTCTCGTAAGCCAATCTTCCCAAACTACCAATATCAACTCACGTCAAGTTATTGGTGTAGGGAATGTGGGACGCACTTTTGGAGAAGCTACTTATACCCTCTATAACCCTAGTACAAACCAAGTAGAATTCAAAAGCGTTCGCTATGGAATAAGTAAGGGGTTTGGGATCAACAAAATCAAAGCTAGTTCAAATTAAGTTCAAAGTCTTTGCTAGAATTAGCAAAAATCTTTCAACTCAGGCATTAAGTTAATGAGGACAGCTTTAGAGGAGCATGACCTAAGCAAGAAAGAACGTATACCACCTTTAGAAAGTGGAGATAGACTAACGGACTGGGAATACGATTTATTAGTGCGTAGCGGTAAATTAGTTGGATTACCAGAAGAACTGGTCGATATTGGGATTAAAGACGGTCACATTAGTGCGATCGCATCTCATCTCACCGGCTCGACAGAAGTAGAACTTGATGCTCAAGGACAATTAGTATCGCCTCCATTTGTAGAGTCACACATTCATTTAGACTCAGTACTGACTGCGGGGGAACCGCGTTGGAATGAAAGCGGTACCTTATTTGAAGGTATTCAAATTTGGGGAGAGCGCAAGCAAAATCTTTCATTAGAAGATGTCAAAACCCGTGCAGTTGCCATGCTCAAACAACAAGCAGCACGGGGAATTTTATATGTCCGTACTCATGCTGATGTCAGCGAACCACAACTCATTGCCCTACAAGCGCTTTTAGAAGTCAGAGAGGAAGTCAAAGACTGGATGACTTTGCAGGTAGTGGCATTTCCCCAAGATGGTATTTATTCTAAACCAGAAAACGAAGCCCTTTTGGAAGAAGCTTTAAAAATGGGTGCTGATGCTGTTGGTGGAATACCGCACTATGAATTGACCCGCGAAGATGGAGTGCGATCGGTACATCGTATATTTGAGTTAGCGCAGCAATACGATCGCTTAATTGACATTCACTGTGACGAAATTGATGACGACCAATCGAGATTTCTAGAAGTCGTTGCTGCTTGCGCTATTCGCAGTGGCGTAGGTGCGCGAGTCACCGCCAGCCATACAACAGCATTTGGTTCTTACAATAATGCCTATGCTTTCAAGTTAATGGGTTTTCTGCAACAAGCTCAAATTAACTTTATTGCCAATCCTCTCATTAATATTACACTCCAAGGTCGAACTGATACTTATCCAAAACGGAGAGGTGTCACCAGAGTGAAAGAACTTTGGCAACAAAAGCTCAACGTAAGTTTTGGTCATGATTGCGTTCAAGACCCTTGGTACAGCTTGGGTACGGGTAGTATGTTAGATGTAGCTCACATGGGAGTGCATGTTTGTCAAATGACAGGAGTGCCTGAAATTAATGCGTGTTACGACATGGTCACCATAAATGGAGCAAAAACACTGTATATAGAAAGTGAGTATGGGGTAGAAGTTGGCAAAAAAGCTTCGCTGATAGTTTTAGATGCAGGCGATCGTTATGATGCTATTCGCCGTCGCACTTTTCCGAGCTATGTCATTTCTAAAGGAAAATTATTAACTCGTACAACACCTACAGTAACGGAGTGGATTGGTAAAAATTAGGACTTACATATGGCGTAAGCATTTTTAGCGCCTCAACGTTTGATTTTTTAACGAATGAGAACCAACATTAGCTACTGTAGGGGCGCGGCGGTCTTACGCCCCTATATGCCAATCTCACAAAGGTTTTGCTCCAACGAGCGGGCGATAAGCGCTCTTTCAGCTTGCGCTTCGCGATCGCCTTTCGCACTCCTTAAACCTAATTTGCCTCTGGTAAGAATTTAGGATTTATAACTTGTTCTGGAGTGTAGGGACACACTTCTGGAAAAACCTGTTCACCCAATTGCGTTTCTCGAATTGCTAAAGCTAGACCCAGTTCATAAGCAACAAGGAAGACCTCTTCTAAATAAGGTTTCAAACTGGGGCTATCTTCCAAAAGCAGTTTGATTTGAACACGCTGCTCTCTGATTGTGCCCAACCAACTATTACTACGTTTTTCCGATTGGAATTGCCACTTTAATAGATGCCCTAGCAAAATTCCCAGTCGATTTCTTAACTCTTGCCGCTCTTTCCTACCCAAAGTCTCAATTTCCTCTACCAAGTTTATCGTATCTAATTGCTCCCATCGCTGAGCTTTGAGCAAGCTGATTTGTTCTTGAGTCCAGGCATAGAAATCTATTTGATAGAGGTCAGGGGTATACATCTTTAGAGGTATTGACAAAAGGTACACAATTTTAAAAGACCACTAGTTACTGGTCACTATTGAAGAATCTCGCTAACAACTCTTCACGAGATACATTAGGCAATTGTAATAACAATCCTGCATACTCTTGTGAAGGTAAATCAACGATTGGCTGAATCACTGCTGCTAGTTCCTCATCCACAGTTTCAAACCGCACTCTCAATAAAGTATCTATCGTACTGCGCCGTTCTGCTTGAACTCCTTGTTCTCTGGCTTCAGCAAGTCGTTGTTCGTAAACAGGTGATAACTGCATAATTAAATCCCTCTCCTCTTGGTCTAAATCTTGTTTCAGTTCTAAAATGGTTTTGAGATTACTCAATAAATCAATTGCTACTTCCCGCCAGGGATGATCTTCAGATAACGCTTGCAGTTCTTGGATAGCTTGTTGCTGTACTTTTCCCTTCCCCAAAACCCTCAGCCATAGTGTTTCTTCTGTAGGTGGTAACTGATGAATTGCGACAATTGCGGCTCGATACCACTCGCCAAACAAATAAACTCCAGGTAACCAGTTTTCTTCATCTAATATAACTCTAAATCCCTCTAACTGGGCTTCAGACGCTGTCGGTGACAGAATCCACATGCAAAGGTAATTCCTCTTCCACAATTTCCGTTTTGTTCCGGTTCGCCTCTGGTTCCAATTCCGCAAAGATGTCAAATAACTTATTGAGACAACTCCGGACTTCTCCCCGTTTGACGGCATTTCTAAATGGTTCAAATATTGCTGATGTAGCAGCAAATTTACCTAACAACCCCAACTTTTCTCGCTCCAGGCTTTCTTGAGGTGATGGAGCAAAATAAACGTCTATTTCCTTGATTTCTGCCGCTACTTTCCGGCTTGTTTCTACATTACCTGATGTTGATAGCAATTCTTTGAGATAATTTTTGGTAAATTGGTCGTAAGGAAATCTTGTCATTTTTTTGTCGGCGGAAAATGGCGATGAAACTTTATTGAGGACATCGATAAATTGTAGCAGGTTCCCTCCGATTTTATTACCCCTTTGTCTGCGTGTATATACTTAAGTTTACAGTTCTTTAATCTTTGGCTTTGCATAGCTAACACGAGGCAGTCGCGATGAAAAAATTTCATGACCAGTCATGAAAAAGGTAAAGTAGGTAGGGCATTGCTAGCCCTGTCTAAGGTGGGTAAAAACTTCAGGAAATCAATAGTTCTCTCACCTCTTACCTCTGCGTACTCTGCGTCTCGGCGGTTTAAAAAATTACTTTTAAACCGCCCTGGCGCTGAGAGCACAGAGAGAGAAGATGAGGAATTTCTGCCTGAACCCAAATTTTATGAGCCATCTTGACAAGGATTTCCCTACTCCCTACTCCCTACTCCCTACTCCCTATCCCTACTCCTTACTGCCCTGCGCCCAAATACGTGTTGGAAGCCCCCAAACGTAAACGAAGCCTTCAGCTGCCTTGTGGTCAAATTTATCGTCAGCACCATAGGTTGCCAAATCGGGAGTATAAAGGGTATTCTTAGAATTCCGCCCAACAATGGTGGCATTGCCTTTAAAAAGTTTTACCCGTACAGTTCCAGAAACTCGCTCTTGTGTCTTTTGAATGAAGGCATCTAAGGCAGTTTTGAGTGGGCTGTACCACAGTCCGTTGTAAACCAATTGGCTGTATGTGTCTTCAATACCACGCTTGTAGTGAGTCACATCTGCAGTTAAAGTTAAGCTCTCTAAATCCCTATGTGCTTGAATTAACACGGTCATAGCAGGAGCTTCGTATATTTCTCGCGATTTGATACCTACCAAGCGATTTTCTATCATGTCAATGCGTCCAACACCGTGATTTCCCACTATCTGGTTAAGTTGTTCGATCAGCTCAACTGGGTTTTTAGGTTCACCATTGATTGCGGTAGGTATACCCCTAGTAAAACCTATTTCAACATACTCTGGCTCGTTAGGAGTATCGGCTATTGCCTTAGTCATCGCGTAAATTTCTTCTAGTGGTTCCACATTAGGATCTTCCAAAACACCTGCTTCTATACTTCTTCCCAGCAAGTTACGGTCTATGCTGTAGGGTGAAGATTTTTTCACTGGTGCGGGAATACCATATCTTTCTCCATAAGCAATAGTTTCCTCACGGCTCATTCCCCATTCTCTTGCTGGTGCCAGTATCTTAAGATTGGGGTTAAGAGCAGCGCTAGAAACATCAAAGCGCACCTGGTCGTTACCTTTACCCGTGCAACCGTGTGCGATCGCATCAGCTCCGTATTTTACTGCAGTCTCTATTAAAACCTTAACAATCAACGGACGGGCGAGGGCAGTTGCCAGGGGATAGCGATTTTCATAGATTGCATTCGCTTGAATGGCTGGAAAAGCGTAATCTTTGACAAAACTCTCTTTAACATCTGCCACCAAAGACTCACTTGCACCCGATTTCAGCGCTTTTTCTCTTACCGGATCTAATTCATCACCCTGTCCTAGATCTGCGGCTAAAGCAATCACCTCTTCCACTCCCCACTCATGCTTTAGGTAGGGAATGCATACGGAAGTATCAACTCCACCAGAATATGCCAAAACAACCTTTTTTGCGCGCCCCATTTATTTCTCCACTTAGCAAATCAATCATCAAAGCAATGAGTCATTATTTTACGGAATAAATTTTGCTTTTCTACAAATTTAAATTTTTTAAGTATATGTAATATAATATACAAAATTGCCCCTATAAGTATTTCCACACTGATGGAACTGATGCACTGGCTCTCCTCTTCCCTCTGTGTACTCTGCGCCTCTGCGGTTCAATAAATTATTTTTAAACCGCAGAGGAACAGAGAGCGCAGAGAAAAAAGTATTAATGCACAGTCCTAACTCCTTGTTCCTCACCAATATCCGGACGACGTAAATCTTCTACCAGTTCTTGAATTTCCATAGGTGGTGGAGGAGTCAAGCGAGATACCACAAGAGTGACAATCAAGTTGATAATCATACCTAGAGTGCCAATTCCTTCAGCAGAAACTCCAAAGAACCAAGCTGGCATACCGACAAACTTAACGCCTACAATGTATACTATGGTGAAAATTAAACCCGTTAGCATACCTGCAATTGCGCCTTCTTTGTTAGTTCGCTTGTCGAAAATGCCCAGGATAATGACCGGGAAAAAGCTAGAGGCGGCTAAGCCAAAAGCGAAAGCTACGACTTGACCTACAAATCCTGGCGGATTTACCCCAAAATACCCAGCAAGGACGAGGGACAATCCTACCATTATGCGTCCAACAAATAATCGTTTCTGTTCTGAGGCTTGCGGATCGACTATACGATAGTAGACATCGTGAGCAATTGAACTGGAAATAACCAGCAACAACCCTGATGCTGTGGATAACGCAGCTGCTAACCCACCTGCGGCTACAAGAGCAATCACCCAAGGCGCAAGTTTCGCAACTTCTGGGGTGGATAGCACAATAATGTCTGGGTCAATTGTAATTTCGGTTTTGTCTTTTTGTGGAGTTAACTGAAGACGCCCATCACCGTTTTTATCCTCAAAAGACAGGAGTTTTGTCTTTTCCCATTTGTTTACCCAGTCTAACTGCCGCACTTGCTCAATTGTATTATTGTGCAGGGTATTGATGAGATTGTAACGGGCAAACATGGAGAGGGCGGGCGCAGTGGTATAAAGAATAGCAATGAACAACAGCGCCCAACCTGCGGAAAATCTAGCCGCTCGCACATCAGGAACTGTATAAAAACGGACTATCACATGGGGTAAACCAGCAGTTCCTACCATCAGTGCGATGGTAATGAATAGTACGTCGATCGCGGACTTGTTCACAAATGCCTGGGTATACTCCTTAAACCCAAGTTCAACCTGGAGTTGATTGAGTTTACTGGCAATATCACTGAAGGTAAACGCAAACTGGGGAATTGGATTACCTGTCAGTAACATAGCAATTGCGATCGCTGGAATCAAGTAAGCAACAATCAAGATGCCGTACTGTGCGACCTGCGTCCAGGTGATGCCTTTCATACCACCCAACACGGAGAAAAATCCCACAATCACCATACCAATGATGACACCTGTATTGATATCTACCTGCAGAAAGCGGCTAAATACAATGCCCACTCCTCGCATTTGTCCGGCTACATAAGTGAAGGAGACAAATATGGCTGCGACAACTGCTACCAAACGAGCCATATTGGAGTAGTAGCGATCGCCCACAAAATCAGGTACTGTATACTTACCAAACTTCCGAAGATATGGTGCTAACAGCAATGCCAGCAGCACATAACCTCCTGTCCAACCCATGAGATAAATAGAGCCGTCATAGCCCAGAAAACTAATAAGACCCGCCATTGAAATAAACGAAGCTGCGGACATCCAGTCAGCCGCTGTCGCCGCACCATTAGCGATTGAAGGAACTCCTTGATCTGCGACAAAAAAGCCTTTACTATCCGTAACTCGTGATTGCCATCCAATGTAAAGATAGAGCAGGAACGAAAGCCCGACTATTATAATCGTCCAAACTTCAACTGACACAGCTTTTCCTCACCTTTTGATGTTGTATTTGCGATCGAGCTTATCCATTTGAAAAGCATAAATGAAAATCAACAGCACAAAAATCAGGATTGAACCTTGCTGTGCCATCCAAAAGCCGAAAGGTACACCAAAGAAACGTATTGTATTCAATGGTTGTACCAGCAAGATACTAAAACCAAGGGATACCGACGCCCACACTATTAAAAGATTGCGGATTAAAGCAGTATTGGCACGCCAGTATGCGCGACTCTTTTCTTTATCCATTTTTTTGACTATTAATGTAATCAAAAATATATCAGGTCAATTCAGATTTATTCTTTAAAAACGTAAGATATTTATTAATTTTCAACATATAATTTTTGTTATTAAAATTTAACGGTTTTCTGTAGATAGTAATCTTAATAATGGATAAAATGGGGAATTTACTGAATTTTAATTTCCTGATTTCTCTTTATTAAAGACAACAAAAAATGGGTTTGCTTCCGAATGGCACGCTTGTTAAGACCAAACTCTTGTAGCAACTCATTTCTATGGGCTTTAATGTATTTTTTTATACAAATTTTTAGCACTCGCTATGTGCTGACATGGGTTGCATAAGTTTGTTTTATATATAAATTATAAAAATAATATTAAAATAGCATGACAAGAACTTGAATATATTCAATGATTTGTTACATTTATTAATATAGGTTTACAAAAATATTCATGCAGTACACTAGTGAATCGCGAACAGTGGTGACAGATGAATACTCTAGTTCCAACCTATCTCGGCGCTGAAGTTCTCAATATTCGCAATTTGTAACATGGATGCTAATGAACTCATAACACACTACAAGGCAGGCAATAGAGATTTTTTACAGGTGTCCTTGCAACGAGCTCACCTAAGCGAATTCTGTCTGACTGGAATTAATCTTAGTCGGTCAGACCTCACTGGCGCGACGCTATCAGCAACGAATCTACGCGGAGCAATTTTGAGCGAAGCCAATCTAGCGGAAGCAAATTTGTGGAGGGCAGACTTAACTGAAGCTTTGATGATTTGGGCGAATTTACATAAAGCTAATTTAATTCGTGCAAATTTTTGTAAAGCGGACTTACATCAGGCTGTGCTGACTAGGGCAGATTTGCGGTTAGCCGATTTAAGTTTTGCTGACCTCAGTAACACCAACTTAGAAGGTGCAGATTTACGCTATGCTAACTTAAGCAGTGCAAATCTGGCAGGTGCCAACCTCAGTAAAGCAAACCTAACGGGTGCAAAATTGAGTCAGGCGGACTTGTATAACGTAAACTTGACAAAAGCCATATTGTTAAGAACTGATCTGTGTGATGCTGACCTCAATTCGATGACAGTGGCACTGACCAGTTACTCATAAGCCCTCGCTGATAACGATTGGCTGATGAATAGCACTCCCAGATGGTATGATTCATTCCAGAATTAGTATTGACAAACTCGGTAATAATAGTCATATTTTTAGGGGGCAAGCTTAGGTTGTAGCTCTTGTATTTTTGCTAGAAATTTCTGAGAGAGCATACTCTACAGCTTATCGGTGATGAAGACTTCAAATTCCTTACTGCACGATTTACTCCAGGCTGTACCAAATTTACGGTGTCAAGTTTATTTCAAATCTTCCTTGACCGCGCTTTCTCATGCAATGGAAGACTTGGTATTGGTAGGAATTGATAAGCCTCTAGTGATTGCTAATTTTCAGCAAGAGAGTTATTACCTTCAAGAAACCCGCCGCTACCAGCGAATTGCTCAGCGTACAGACCAAGTTTATGTCCTCGCTGCACCGGAAGCTAATTTTAGGGAGATTTCAGATCCATTGGTGACAATTCCCTTCCATCCTGAAGATGCGATGTCACAAGAATGGCATCTTGTAATTATCGGACAGAAATATAGCGCTTGCATCGTTTGTCAAGAATACGCTTCCCCTGTGGATGGTTCATCCTTAGATCAAGCAAGACAATTTAAAGGGGTTTGGACATTTGACCGTGAAGTGAGTGTTTCTGCGGCTAACCTCTTAATGGAAAGGATTTTGAACTACAGACCAGACTTGGCTGGTAAAGTTGAAGTAGCACGGCAACGCTACTGTTTGACTCAAGTTAACTCAGAGCGAACCGCAGAAAATCGGGTACTGGAAATTGATGCACGATTGTTTACAGACCGATTGGTGACTTATTTACAAAACAGCCAATACAAGCAACTCAAAGCTTACCGCACTATTACAAAGAAGGAACGTCAGGAACGCCTCATTAACACAATTAGCACTGCTATTCGTCAATCGCTCAATCCAGAAGAGATTTTTGCAGTGACGGTGAAGGAACTCAGTCAAGTTTTCAGCCCCTGTCGCTGTCTGCTTTACCCCTATCATCCCACAGAAAAACCGACACCAATTGAATATGAAGCATTAGCTGATGGGTTAGCTTCATTAAAGGGACAAATTTGGTCTTTAGGAAAGTATCCCCTGTTTCAGCCGATTTTATCTCAAGATAAAGCAGTTGCGATCGCTGACACAACCCAAGATTTGGGCATTCAAACATATCCGGATTTGAGCAAGCAACTTCAAGCCTTTGGCATCAGGTCGTGTCTTGTTGTGTCCATTCGCTATCATCAAAAGTGGTTGGGAATTTTAGAGCTGCACCACTGCGGTCTAGAACCACTGATTTGGAATGATTCTGACCGGGTATTGGTAGAAGCGATCGCAACTCAAGTCGCAGTTGGCCTCATACAAGCTCAAGCATACAGCAATTTAGAAACGTTGAATCACCAACTTGCGGCATTAGAAAGAACTCAAAGTAACTTAATTGCGATCATCGGGCATGAATTGCGAACTCCCCTATCAACCATCCAAGTGTGCTTGGACAGTATAGCTAACGAACCAGATATGCCACTCGAATTTCAACAAACCATGTTGCAAACCGCCCTTGCTGATTCAGAACGGATGCGGCGGCTGATTCAAGATTTTCTTACTCTTTCTCGTTTAGAAGGGGGTTGGCTTAACTGGCATATCGAACCAGTTTCCATCCAAACCTGTTTGGACTTAGTGATTAGCAGCTTGAGAAGAACCCAAGCAGATAAAACTTTACCATCTATTTTTCTAGAATTGCCTTCTGATTTACCCCTAGTGCTTGCTGATGGCGATGGGTTAACGGAAGTTTTGAATAAACTTTTAGACAATGCTTGTAAATTTACCGATTCTGAAGGAAAAGTAACAATTTGCGCTCAAGTTCTCGATGTAGAAGAGAGTGGGACTCAAGGCAAGGAAAAAAAATCTCAGATGTTAGAAGTTATTATTGTAGACACGGGACGCGGCATAGAGCCAAATCAATTAGAAGCCATTTTTGCGCGTTTTTATCAAGAAGAAGGGTTTATGCAACGTTCCATCGGTGGAACCGGATTGGGTTTGGCAATTTGCCGCCAAATCGTTGAACAATTAGGCGGCAAAATTTGGGCAGTTTCTCCAGGAAAAGAACAAGGTGCAGAATTTCACTTTACATTACCTGTAGCAGAAGGTGTTTAACAGCGCTATTCATTAATCATTTTCTTAAAATGCTCGTTTTCTCGAATTGCATCAAAGTCTGGGTCAATTTTTGCCCTTTCTCTATATGTTCCTGAACTGAGCTTAATTGCCTGTTTTAAATTTTTATTAGCCAAATCAATATTGCCTTTGCCTTGCAATGCATAGTAACATGCTCTATTGTACCAAGCCCTAGAGTAGTCCGGTTTGATCTTAATGGCTTTGTCACAACAAAAAATTGCTTCCTCGTAACGTTGTAATCTCTTAAGTGAACCACCTTTATTTACCCAAGCTACATAGTAGTCTACCTTTATTTCAATAGCCTTGTCATACGAAAAAATTGCTTCCTCGTTACGTTGTAACTCTTTCAAAGCCTTACCTCTACCAAACCAAGCAACATAGGCATCTGGCTGAATTGTAATAGCTTTATCATATGAAGCTAGTGCATCCTCATAGCGATACTCAAAGTGAAAAGCCTGTCCAAGTTTAATGTAATCATCGGCTGTAAAAAAAAGTTGAAAATCTAAAGACTTTAATAACTCAATTCTTCTTGTATATTCTTGAAGTTTTTGCTGGAGTTCAGGAGTAGTGTGTTGTTTTTCAAATGTAATAGACTCTTCTAATGAGGGAGTCAAGTAATTTATGATTTTAATAAATTGTTGAATAAGTTGAATAACCTTTATATTATCTAAATTATTTTGATTATCTGGAATTACTTCTGATGCAAAAAAATCCATAGCAACAGTCTGCAAGTTTCGATTTCCGGAGTTGGATGCGAGTGCAGCATGAACCAAGTCACTAAGCCATCCCTGAGCTTGTGCAGCTTTTATTAAACTGAATGTAATTTCACTTAAATTATTACCTCCTGCGATTGTATCCAAGCTCTTCCCCATCTCAAAAAATAACATTTCCTCTAGTGCGTGTTTATTAGGAAAAGCCTCAATTAAAGCATCTTTGAGTCTCCTTAACAGACGCCGTTGCTCATCGGATAGCATAGTCTCTTACACCTGAATTAAATACCTGTATTCATCAACATCAAGCTATTGGTTGTTTAAACACTTAATAAACAAGTCATTCAGCGCTTCAAAGACCAGTTTTTGGACAGCGCTATCCAGGTTTAATGCTAACTGTTTTAATTGCTTTGATGCCTTCAGGTTGACGAATGCATTCAATGCTTGTTCTCCTTGGCGGTTAGGAGGAAGGTGAATAATCCGTTGAGACTTATTGTGTCCTACAGCTTGCTCGATCTTCTTCATCTGCCGATACGTAGATGTGTCTCCATTATTTTAGCCATATCCACAGTAAAGACGCTGAGAACAATTTTTTGGGTAAGTGGCATAATTGATGCAAGGTCAACTTAATTGAAGGGCAATTTTAATTACTGTATATTTATTTTCCATAAAACAAAGACAAACAAGTTACAAGACCTTACCTGCGGGCAGAGGAAAAGCCATACCTCAGAAGATACCAATCTCAATTGGGTTGAACCCAGAAACCACGTATAAGGAGCAACTTGTTGCTCGACAATCAGATATTTGAGAGATATGACGAACCTCAATACTGCGGGGTTAAAGTTTGTTAGCAAAATTTTCAATGTTTGTAGGGCAAATTCGTCTTCTCCGAGTAGTATTGCGACAGACTCTCTTAACGAATCTCCAAACCTTTAGGTCAGAGACAGCCATAGGACTTATCCCGGATTTCTCACCATGTTTCTCAAAGCCTTATAAAACCTAGATTTATGCATTTCACACTGTCTCCAAATTCTTGCCCACTAAAAATACCCGAAAGACAGTCTGGGTAAAGATTGTGGTGAATGCGATAAGCCAGAGGCTTAACGGTTGAAGCCGTATCGCTTAACTTGTGAGAAATGCGGGTTATGCACGCTTTACGAATTCTTGGCGCTCTTGGCGTCTTGGCGGTTCAATAAATCAGGGTTTCTAGCAATTTCTGCGTAAGTCCTGAGCCAGTGTACGCTACCTATTGTTTTCGTTGGTCAGTTAAGTTGTGCATAACCTAATTTTACTGTCACCTATATATAGATAACCGTAAGGACAACAACTACAACACCGTGACTTTATCCCCCTTTTCACAAGAAAGGGGGTTTTTTTAGGGTATTGGGCATTAGTCATTAGTCATTGGTCATTTGTCATTGGTCACTGGTTACTGGTCACTGGTCACTGGTCACTGTTAATGTTCGCACGCGCCAATACTGACCCAACTACTCGAACCATCTTCCCAGTGTTCCTTCTTCCAAATAGGAGCATTATGTTTGAGAGTATCAATTGCGTAACGACAGGCTTCAAATGCTTCGGAACGATGGGGACAACCTACCGCAACTAGAACGCTAATTTCACCAATGTGTAAACGACCAACGCGATGATGAATGACAACACGATTAACATCAGACCATTGCTGTCGAATATCAGCAGCAATTTGGTAAAATACGCGCAATGCCATAGGTTCATAAGCTTGATACTCTAGGGCGACTACGGGTTTACCATCGGTTTGATTGCGAACCATGCCGCTCATAACTACTACTGCACCATTGGCTGGATCGTCTGCTTTAGCATAGACTTCTTCCAGAGACAATGGCGCAAAGTTAATAGCAAAGCTGTCTTTGGCGTTTGGTTTTATAGGAGTCGCAAATCGATCTGTTACAACTAAATTCATGTAAGTCACATTAGGATTACCTACCCTACTTATGTTACATGGAGCGCCGATCGCGTAATACCGTCAGCTACAGTATTCTCTCAATCCAAAATCCACGCATCCCATGAGTCAAATTTTGTTAAAGATATAGCACAAACACGCATAGGTGATTTAGTCTAAAAAAATTTACGTAATTTAAAGAAAATTCTCGTCATCCTTCTTTAGACGTATTAGTATAATTGAAGTGACAAAATTATAGAACCTCGTCTTTCTCTCTAATGGGCAGTGCTTTTCAGCAATTACTTTAAATAATATCCCTGCTGGGCGATCTCAATAACTGTAAGTCACGGGTATTCTCTAGCCAGAATTCAGCAGTACTAGGAAAATATCAATGAACTCTATTTTGTCTAAAAATGAAGCAACGAGACTAAAAGTTCTCCATCAGTATCAGATTCTCGACACTTCACCAGAACAGGCATTTGATGATTTGGCATTCCTAGCTGCCCAAGTGTGTGCTACACCAATTGCTCTCATCAATTTTATTGACGCTAACCGTCAGTGGTTTAAAGCCAAAGTCGGGCTAGATGTGGAAGAAATGCCTAGAGATATAGGTATTTGTCCTTTCTGTGTTGCACAATCTGATATCTTAATTATTCCCGACACTTGGGCTGACGAAAGGTTTTCTACTAGCCCTGTAGTCACCTCGGCTCCCTACATTCGATTTTATGCGGGAGTGCCTCTCATCACACCAGAAGGAGAAGCGATCGGAACTTTATGCGTAGTTGATAATGTACCACGTCCTCATTTTAAGACAGAACAGGTAGAGTCACTTAAAGCGATCGCTCGCTTGGTCATGAGACAACTAGAACTCCGTCGTAATTTAACAGAAGTAGCAACTATTAAAACAGAGTACAAGCAAGCACAACAAGCATTGCGGCAAAGTGAATCTGTCCTTCACAGTTTCTTTGATAGTGCGCCGATGATGATGGGGGTAGTTGAACTGGTAAATGATGACATTTTACATATTTCCAATAACGCCGCAACAGCAAAATTCTTCGGCATAACTCCAGGAGATACGCGGAATCACCTTGCCAATGATATGGGCTTGTCACAAAAAGCCGTGCGCGACTGGCTTGGTTACTACCGTCAGGCAGAAAGTACTCAATTACCTGTAACCTTTGAATATCCTCACCATACTTTTGAAGATAGCAGATGGCTGAAGGCTACAGTCTCTACAATCGTGGAAAGTTCTACTACAGCACGGCGTTTTGCTTATATTCTTGAGGATGTCACCGAACGCAAGCAAGCAGAAGAAACATTACGCTGGAAAGAAGCACTTTTGCGCTCAATGACTGGCGTTTCTCCTTTAGCATTTTATGTTGTAGACCATCGCAATGGAGAAATTCTATATTTCAACGAACGCTTTTGTGAAATTTGGAACATTGAACACCTGAAAATGCAAATGGAATGCGGTGGACTTAAACATCAAGATGTGATAGAGGTTTGCTCCCAATTTACAGACATCTCACCTTTTACTTCTTGCCAATCTTTACCAAGCGAGACTTGCGATTGCGAAGATGAAGTTTTATTAAAGGATGGTCGCGTGATTCGGCGGTTTTCCAGACGCATTCGCGATGAAAACGACCAGTATTTTGCACGGTTATATATTTTTGAAGATATTACTTCTCGCAAGCTAGCAGAACAGCAAATCCGCGAACAAGCTGCACTACTTGACATAGCAACTGATGCCATTATTGTGCGGGATTTAAACAATACTCTTTTGCTTTGGAACAAAAGTGCTGAGAAAATTTACGGGTGGGAAGCAAAAGAAGCGATTGGCAAGAATGCTAATGAAATTTTATATCGAGAACCTTGCCTGCAACATTTAGAAATTTTTGATAGCGTTTTAGAGAATGGTTCTTGGCAAGGTGAATTACAAAAAATTACTAAATCTGGTAAAGAAATTATAGTTGAAAGTCGTTGGACATTAGTCAGAGACGAGCATTCTCAACCAAAATCTATTCTTGTTGTGGACACTGACATTACTCAGAAAAAACAACTGGAAAAGCAATTTTTACGCGCTCAACGCATGGAGAGTATAGGTACCCTGGCGAGTGGAATTGCTCACGATCTCAATAATGTCCTTTCTCCCATTTTAATGTCAGTACAAATGCTGAAAGCAAAATCTCATGATGAACGCAGCAGGCAAATATTGACAATTGTAGAAAATAATGCAAAACGTGGTGGTGATTTGGTGAAACAAGTGCTTTCTTTTGCACGGGGGATTGAAGGCGATCGCACTGTCCTCCAAATCAAGCATTTGATTTCAGAAATGAAGCAAATTGTCGAGCAAACCTTTCCCAAATTCATAACGATTCAAACAGAAGTTGAGGCAGATTTATTCCCCGTGCGAGGTGATAGCACCCAATTGCATCAAGTCTTGATGAATTTGTGTCTGAATGCGCGAGATGCAATGCCAAAAGGTGGGACTTTAACAATTTCTGCTAAGAATGTTTTGATTGATGGAAACTTTGCCAGGATGCATCTTGATGCTAAAGAAGGCTCTTATATTGTTCTCACAGTCACCGATACAGGAGTAGGAATTCCCAACAAACTCTTAGATAGAATTTTTGAACCATTTTTCACAACAAAAGAGTTTGGCAAAGGAACAGGGCTTGGGCTTTCAACGGTGATAGGAATTGTTAAAGGTCATGGTGGTTTTATCACTGTATCAAGTAGTGTAGGTAAAGGGACAAAATTTAAAATGTATGTACCAGCAGCTGTTCAAATGGTAGAAACACAGGAGGTAGAGGATTTAGAAATACCCGCAGGATATGGAGAATGGATTTTGGTTGTAGACGACGAAGCGGCTGTGAGAGAAATTACCAAAGTTACTTTAGAAAACAATAATTATCAAGTCATTACTGCTAGTGATGGTATAGAAGCATTAGCAGTTTATGCTCAGTATAAAAATAAAATTAGTGCAGCCGTTATCGATATGATGATGCCAAACATGGATGGATCGACTACCATTTGTGCATTACAAAAAATGAACCCACTTCTACGTATTATTGCTGTCAGTGGACTGGCAACAAGCGAACAAGTCCCCTTTGAGACAAAATCTACCATAGCAACATTTTTGCCCAAACCCTACACAGCACAGGAATTATTAAAAACTTTACATAGTGTGATTTTTAACGTTTAGCATCATTTGCAAACCACTCAACAATTCCATCAGCGACGGCTTTTGCTAACTTCTTTTGCTCTTTCGAGTCAGTTACCCACTCAAATTCATTAGGATTACTCATAAAACCTAACTCTAACAAGACGGAAGGCGCACTTGCGGGACGTGTGAGTGCTAAGTTATCCCAGAACACACCATAAGAAGGTCGTCCTAACTTTTTGACTATATAGTTATGCATAAAAACTGCTAGGTTGTGAGCTTGGGGATGATACCAAAAAGTTCCCACTCCCTTAGTATTTTCAGCATCACCTTCATCTGGTAAAGAATTATAATGTACGGAGAAGGCAACAGTTGGCTCTTCTTTATCGATCGCAGCGACTCGATCTGCTAAAGAAACGTCGCGATCGTCCTCTCGTGTCATCACCACTGTCGCCCCTAGCTTCACCAACTCATCGCGCAATAATTTAGAGACAATCAAGTTAACATCTTTTTCTAAGTAACCAGTGGGCCCAGCTGCACCCGATTCTTTCCCTCCATGCCCCGGATCGAGCAAAATTTTAATCCCTGTTAGCGATTTTTGTTTTTTCACATCTCTACCATTAGGAGGATGACGTAAAGCCAAAACAAGACTTGTTCCTTCGTACCTCAGCTTGTACCCCCACTGTCGATCTGATTTGAGGCGAAAAGAGTATTGCACTCCACCTTGTCCTCCCTGTTGGGAAGTCGGTAGTTGTTGCCAATCCAAGCGAGAGATCGCAGGGTCATCATCCAAACGAATGATATCAGTTTGGGCAGTTGTATGATGAAGAGTGAGGGTAAAATTGCGATCGCTCTGCTGTACGCTAACAGGAACTGGTACTTGCAGGGGAAAAACCATTTCCGTCACACCGGAACGAGTGCGATAGCCCACACTCCGAATAATTGTACGTGGGGGAACAGCCCCCGTAAGAACACGAGTTTCCTTACTATTAATCCAAGCGCCATAATCCAAGCGCAACCACTCACCTTCTTTACCTGTGACTGTTGCTTGAGTGCCTTTTGGTAGAGGTGTCAGTCTAGAATAATCCGTACTAGGTCCCGTGCGAGCCACCCCTGAGTCTGCTGTTACCTCAACAACTTCCGATTGTGTAGGTGAGAGAATGGTGATTTTTCCAGAACCTGGTTGAGCGATCGTTTTACCATCCAACGTCAGTTGAAACTGAGGTTGTCCCAAATCGCCAGCCACCGCCACCGTCGTGCAACCCGCATACTTACCCGTGTTAGTTTGAACAGAAGGTTGATTTTGCCCGGTTAAAGCAGCAGAGTTAGGTGGAAGTTGCGTCACTTGTTGCTGCGGTAAGAGAGGAATTGTTTGATTTCCCAACTTTACAGAAACATTAGCACCTGGGGCAGCTATTGCGCTAAAACAGATGAGTTCCCCTGGAAGTTTTGCAATATCTACCGCAGGAGTTAGAGAATTTTGAGCAAAGGTTAGTCCCTGCGGTATATCGGGTTGAGAAGAAACTCTTGTTACCCTAATTTGGACTTCTTGTTCTTGATAGCGGATATTAAAAGTATTTTCTCCTAATTTTAAGGGAAAACTGGGGGCAAAATGACCAGCTTTGCTGCGAGCGATCGGCTTACCATTGAACAAAACTTGTCCATTGGATGGTGCTGTACCAATGAAAAATACTTTGCTGGCGCTCGTCTGGTGCGTAGCTGGAGGATAAACAATCTTCAGGGATTGCTCTTGAGCCAAAACTATGTTTGAGGTAACTATAGAACTTATTATGACTAATCCTAGTAATGATTTCACGTCAAGATAGAATAATAGTTTACAAAAGTTAGGGAGTAGGGAGTGGGGAGTAGGGAGTAGGGGTTAGTTGTTAGTTGTTGGTGGTTGGTGGTAATTCCCAATCCAAATCCCCACTCCCCACTCCCTACTCCCCACTCACTATGTCACAATGACTGGATATATTTTTGAGAGTCGCAAGGCATTTGAAATCTTATGACTAAGTTTGTATTTGTTACTGGCGGGGTTGTTTCTAGTATTGGTAAAGGAATTGTAGCAGCAAGTCTGGGACGGTTACTCAAATCTCGTGATTACTCTGTGTCAATTCTCAAGCTCGACCCCTATATTAATGTCGATCCCGGTACAATGAGTCCCTTCCAACACGGTGAGGTATTTGTGACTCAAGATGGGGCAGAAACAGATCTGGATTTAGGACATTATGAACGTTTCACCGATACTTCCATGTCGCGGCTGAACAGCGTGACTACGGGGTCAATTTACCAAGCTGTGATTAACAAAGAGCGTCGCGGTGATTATAATGGCGGCACGGTACAGGTTATTCCTCACATTACTAATGAAATTAAAGAGCGGATTGTGAGAGTTGCTAAAGATACCAACCCCGACGTAGTTATTACAGAAATAGGAGGTACGGTAGGAGATATAGAATCATTGCCCTTTTTAGAAGCAATTCGCCAATTCCGAAAAGATGTAGGACGGCATAACGTACTGTATATGCACGTGACACTGATGCCGTGGATTGCTTCAGCAGGTGAAATGAAAACCAAACCCACGCAGCACTCAGTAAAAGAACTTAGATCTATTGGGATTCAACCCGACATCTTAATTTGTCGGTGCGATCGCCCAGTACCTACATCATTAAAACACAAATTGTCTGAGTTTTGTGATGTTCCGGTGGAATGCGTGATTACGTCTCAAGATGCCAAAAGTATTTATGAAGTCCCGCTCATTCTAGAAAAAGAAGGATTGGCGCAGCAAACTCTAGAATTGCTGAATATGGAGCAACGGACACCGAATTTGATACAGTGGCAGACGTTAGTGCAGAAGATGCACAGCCCCACACATCAAATAGAAATTGCGATCGTAGGTAAGTACGTACAGTTAAGCGATGCCTATCTTTCTGTAGTAGAAGCACTGCGCCATGCAGCAATAGCGATTAGTAGCGAACTGCACCTACGTTGGGTGAACTCAGAAAAATTGGAAACCGAGGGATATGAAAACTATTTGGAAGGTGTAGATGGCATAGTTGTACCTGGTGGTTTCGGCGTCCGAGGAGTGGATGGCAAGATGACAGCAATAAAATATGCCCGTCAGTCCCAAATTCCCTTCCTGGGTTTGTGCTTGGGAATGCAGTGTTCTGTGATTGAATGGGCAAGAGATGTTGCGGGATTAAAAGATGCCAACAGTGCTGAATTCGATCCCCATACCGATCACCCAGTCATCAACTTGTTACCAGAGCAGCAAGATGTCATTGATTTGGGCGGAACAATGCGCTTGGGTTTGTATCCCTGTCGCATACTGCCAAATTCCCTAGCTTACAAGCTTTATGAAGAAGAAGTCATTTACGAACGTCACAGACATCGCTATGAGTTCAACAATACTTACCGCAATTTGTTTATAGACACAGGCTATGTCATCAGTGGAACTTCTCCCGATGGGCGTCTTGTAGAAATTATTGAATTGCCCAAACACCCCTTCTTTATTGCTTGCCAATTTCATCCTGAGTTTCAATCGAGTCCTAGCGCACCTCATCCTTTGTTCAAAGGTTTTATTCAAGCTGCCGTTGTGCGTTCCAACCCCTCTTTTGAGACACAGCAAGCAGTGGTTAGTGGTTAGTGGTTAGTGGTTAGTGGTTAGTAGCTACCAACAACTAACCACTAACAACTAACAACTAACAATTTTTGAATGAGGAACTTTTGTGGCGTACTGGGTAAAAATTTACTATGAAAGAAATGAATACGTAGTCAATTTTGAGCGTGTGACTGCTTTTTGCCATGAACGTAACGGTAGAATTACTTTCTGGTTACCCGATTGCGCCATTCCAATTATTGTCAACCCTCAAAATAACTTAGAAGATTATCAAAAAATTCTGAACTTTATAGAATACGTAACGGGAGTGGGATTCAACAGAGGTTATTGGGTAAAAATCGTTTATGAACGAAATGAGTATATAGTTAACCTTGACGAAATCAGTTCTTTTTGTAAAGAACCAAACGGTAGGATAACTTTTTGGTTGCCTGATAGTACTATTCCTATTATCATCCACCCTGTCAGTAACCCAGAGTCTTATGAGATTGTGGTGGAATATATTCAAAAGACAACGGGTTATTTGTGGGAAGTAAAGGGTTAGGTAGGGAGTAGGGAGTGGGGAGTGGGGAGTAGGGTTAGTTGTTGGTCAAAAATACTAATGCCTAATCTCTAGCTCCTAATCTCAAAAACGCCAACTTCGCTGCACCTACCATTCCAGCTGCATTACCCAATTCTGCTGGCAATATATGCAGCCCAACGCGTGAAGCAGGGACTACTCGTCGCTCAATTTCCGCATACACTGATGGTAGGAAAAATTCGGCACACGCGCTGACTCCACCACCAATCACAACCGCTTCTGGTGTCAGCACGTAAATTAGGGTTGCCAGTCCTGTCGCGAGTTCTCTACCATATTCTTGCCAAAATGTCAATGCATTGATATCTCCGGCTTTTGCTAAAGTACTTAATTCTGCTGGTTCCTTTCCCGTGCGGCGGCGAATGGCAGTTACCGAAACATACTGCTCTAAAGATCCTTGATTTCCACTGTTACATATTGGACCATCTGGGATAAGGGTAATTAATCCGAGTTCACCTGCTGCTCCGTAATGCCCAACAAACAGTTTACCATCCAGGATAATTGCTCCACCTACCCCAGTGCCTAGTGTTAGCAGAATAAAATTTTTAAACCGACGCCCCGCGCCCAGCCAAGCTTCGCCCAAACCAGCACAATTCGCATCGTTTTCCACAACAGTTGGCTTGCCTGTTTTTGCTTCCAACCAATCAGCTAAAGGAACATCGCGCCACTCTGGTAAGTTGATAGCTATTTTAGCAATGCGTCCAGCAGCATCTGATGGTCCCGGAGTGCCAATTCCTATGGCACTTGCTTGTTGTTCTGGATCGACTTGAGCGATCGCATCTACTATAGCTTTTACAACTAGCAGTGGTGTTGCAGGTTGAGGCGTTGCTATAGTGAGCGATCGCAAACAAGAACCATCACTAGCGAAACGCCCCAGTTTAATTGCCGTTCCCCCCAAGTCAATACCAATTACTTGAGAATTTTCCACTTTATCAATCCTTGTACAAAGCAGTTTCCGAGCATATTGGCAGAAGGCAACCTTTTATCACCCATTCCCACCATCGTTAAAAAATTCTACATCCTCGTTTTTCTCACGAGTTGCGGGGCGAAAGGTGGTTACAGTCAGAGAATAAAAACTGGGTTGCCTTTGCGATGACAATACCGGACTGCCATGTAGGATTCCAGACAGGGCAACAGAAAGCATAAAACCACCAGTAGCAGCTGCCATTAAAGATAAGTTATCTTTCATACAAAACTCTAAGTAATAATAGAACAAATAATTAGGTTATACCATTTTGGATTTTAGATTTGGGATTTTGGATTGAGAAAGCCTTGACTGGACTCAATTTCATCCAACTGCCTGCCATATACTTTTTTCAAATTGGTATTGACAAACTTGGTGAGTGGTGAATGTATAGAGAGTTTCACAGATTTGTCTTGATTTCGACAATTACCGCTTTTAAGGGTGGTAATCCTTCTTGGACTGTTGCCCAAACTACATTCACATCCATTCCCCAATACTCATGTACCAGCACGTCTCGCATACCAGCAACCGCTTTCCAAGGAATTTGAGAATATTGACTACGAACACTATCAGGAATTTGCTTGACTGCCTCTCCTAAGATTTCAATTAACTTGACAACGGCTAGAAGTTTCTCCCGATTTGCCTGAAATGTCTCAAAATCAATTCCATCGGTGAATGTTTCAATGTCCGTAATGGCATCCAGTATATCTTGGAGAAATTCTGAGATTGAGCGTCCCGTCATGCTGCATCACACGTAAACGACTTCCGATAATACGTGCTCTCGAATTCTGGGCTTCAAACCATTTTTTGTGACTATATCTACCTTCATACCTATCAAGTTGCTGAGATAATCGCGGACTTCAACCAGTTTAAACAATGTAGGCGCATACTCATAGTCGATAAGTACATCAACATCACTATTCTCAGTTTGTTCACCACGAACGTAAGAACCAAAGATACCAAGCTGTGTAATCTGGTAGTTCTCGCGCAAGATAGGCTTGCTCTGTCTCAGAATTTGCTCGATTTCTGCTAGCGTCTTCATTTCCAAGTTTTTCTCCGAATATCAAAATTCTACAAAATATTAATTTCAGGATAGTCATTCACAGGAAAATCTCACAGCCAATCATGAAAACCCTTGTTCCTCTACTCCCCACTCCCCACTCCCCACTCCCTTTTTCAAGCTAGCTTAACAAAAATCGACTCTATTGCCGAATTTGTTTCCGCAAACGGGGATTGACAAAGTCGTTTAAACCTTCTCCTAGCAGCGATAGCCCTACAACCATTAATGTCATAGCCAACCCAGGGAAAAGAGCAGTCCACCAAATACCTGTGGGTAGTGCGTCCAATGCTCTTTTTAAATCTTGTCCCCATTCTGGTGCTCCAGGAGGTAGCCCTAACCCTAAAAAGCCCAAGCCTCCTAAAGTTAAAATGGCGTCAGCAGCATTCAGGGTAAAGAGAACGGGTACGCTTTGAATAACGTTGAAAAATAGATACCGGGAAAGAACTTGCCATGTATTAGCACCCATGGCTTGTGCTGCTTCAATGAATACCTCTGTTTTTACACTGACAGTGTGATTGCGGACAACACGGTAATATTGAGGGATGTAAGCAATACTGATAGCGATCGCCGCATTGACTATTCCAGTTCCTACAACAAACGCCAGGGTAACTGAAAGCAGCAGCCCTGGTAAAGTGTAGATACTATCCATAATAAATAGCAAAGCTTTATCTAATTTACCACCGGCGTAACCACTGACCATCCCCAAAGGAACACCAATGACCATGCTTAACGCTGTCGCTAGCACCACAACTTGTAAAGCCGCTTGAGCACCAAACAGAGTTCGGGAAAACACATCATAAGCTTGACGGCTTGTGCCAAACCAATGTTGGAGCGAGGGTGGCTGCTGAACGAGGTTGTTCTTGGTAGACGTGGGACCTTGAATCCATCCCAAGTTTTGAAATATAGGGGTAAAGATGGCAATAAAGATGAAAAATAGAGTAATGACTAGCCCGATCCACATGAGTTGCTGGGACAGGGTAGGTTTTTTAGCAAAGCGAAAAAATTGTGGTTTAGGAGTTTTTGTAACGGTCATTTATATAAATTTGGGGTTAATAACTTCTGAATACAAGGGATCATTTTACATATCGGGTAGCTTTCTGCAATGGTGCCAACACACAAATTAATTTGACATAGATCTCATTTGCACGTTCCTCTGTCGATATTTTTACGTATAATAATTTTTTGCCATTAGCTCGATCGTGTGCAGGCAATTACAAGCAATGACATTTTGTGGGTCAAACTTGAGTGCTTGTTGCCAAGATGAGATCGCTTCTCGAAATTCTCCTTGCAATGCTGATAATTTACCAGCCAATGCATGGAAGTCTGCATTGCTGTAATACAAAGCTAGAGCTTGATTGTTGTGCGCTACAGCTTCTGGATAACGCCCTTGTGTCAATAAATGTAGTGCTTGTTTGTGATACCAGATGGCTTGGTCGTGCAAACGGAACAAGTCAGACAAATCTGCTTTGCAGCGCCTGCAACTTGGGGAGGAAGAAGCAGTGCTGAGTAAGGGAGATTCTCCGCCTCCCTTTATAGGACGATAAACTGCACCACAGACAGGACATTTCATATTTCTCACTCTTGAGACTCATTGGTACTGGCGTAGTAAAGAAAATCTTCTAGTTCTTCTTGTAACTGGGGTAATTCTGCACTATTGTCAGCGATCGCGGTTTTAATCTGGTCTAATAAATCTTGTAATTCCTCTGCTTGTTCTGCGTCTACGGTAAGAAGTGCTTGTTGAGCGCGGTCTAAAAGTCCTGCTAATTCTGGTGCGATTTCTACTGCATCGCTGATATCTTCTGAGGAGATTTCAATTGTTTCATCATTTTTAAATAATGCCTCTAAATCTGTCCTTGCTTGCTTGAGTTCATGGCTAGAAAGTTTTTCTATACCTGCATTATTTACTACCAGTGTCCCTTGTTGACCCTTACCTTTCTCGGTGGTGGTAACAGTGAGAATACCGTTGAGATCGAAGTCAAAGTGAACTTCGATTTGAATGCTTCCTGCTGGTTGTGGTGGTAAGTTCTCGACTCTAAAGGAACCTAGAGGAACATTTTCCTCGGCGATCGCATTTTCACCCTGAAAAACTTCAATTTCTACTACTTCTTGTTCATCAAACACAGTGGAATAAACTTGAGAGCGAGAAACGGGAACAACGCTGTTGCGAGGAATAATGACACTAAAATACCCTGGCATAATACCCATTGGTGTAGGAACAGCCGTAGCAATGCCCAGAGAATGGGGAATAACATCTACAAGAATAGCATCCACAGCTTCCCCTATCAGTACCCCAGCTTGCAAAGCGGCTCCTAACGCTACACAAAGGTCTGGTTGAATACCATCTGTAGGAGTTTGTCCCAAATCCTCTTGGATCATTTGTTGCACTAGAGGAATGCGTGTAGAACCACCAACTAAAATAATGCGATCAATCTCTTCTGGTTCTAATTTCGCATCTGTGAGGGCGCGGTCAATAGCCTCTAAGGTTTCTTCTAAGAGCGGGCGAATCAATTTTTCAAAATCTGTTCGCGCTACTTCTGTCTCCAAATGTAGTGGAGTTTTGCCTTTACTAGCCAAAAAAGCTTCCCGAACTGTGGCAAAAGCATGGGAACTCAAGTCAATTTTTACCTGCTCTGCTGCTCGCAAAAGACGCGCCTGGGTGGCTGCATCATCTGGCACATCCACGCCATGCTGTTTGCGGAATAAATCTGCTAGATGAAGTTGCAAAAGCCTGTCAAAATCATCTCCACCCAAGCGGTTATTACCATGACTGGCTAGGACTTCTGTGACTTCGCCTGTAATTTCAACTACTGACACGTCAAAAGTACCACCTCCTAAGTCATAAACGACAACCCGTTCTGTCTCTTCGGAGCGCAAATCATAAGCTAAAGCCGCCGCCGTTGGTTCGTTGATAATTTGCAGTACCTCCAAACCAGCTATCTCGCCAGCGGTTTTAGTTGCTTGTCGTTGAGCGTCCGTAAAGTAGGCTGGAACCGTAACCACTGCTTGGGTAATTGTTTCTCCCAAAGCATTCTCAGCCCGTTGTTTCAGGGCGCGGAGAATAATAGCAGAAATTTCATGAGGTAAATATTCTTTATCTCCTAACGTGGTTTTGTGGTCAGTTCCCATCCACCGCTTGATTGACTTCACGGTGCGTTCGGGTGCTGCTGCGTACTGACGGAGTGCTTCGCGTCCTACGAGTAGTTTTCCCGTATCGCTAAATCCTACACAGGAAGGTAAAATTAAGTCGCCATCTTCACCTGGCAATACCCGCACTTGTCCGTTTTCGACAATCGCCACTTCGGAATTTGTTGTGCCTAAGTCAATACCAACTGCTTTCATATTGCTGACTGTTCGCCATGACTTTCAACGTAACGACGCAAGACTGAGTTGATTAAAACTCTATATTCTCCGCCTTGGGACTGAAACCACTTCAATACATCTGGCTCAATTCTTACTAACTGCTGCGCTTGAGGCGTAGGAATTCTTAAAATTGCCTTCTCAAAAAACTCCTCCGTCAACGGTGGAATATCAGAATAATCAATCCCTTCATCGTCCACGATCTCCAGTGCTGCCCAATTAGTACGAGAGGTATTGCTCAAGTCTTTGCCGCTCATATCGATTTGCCCTTCGTGCTGAAATGATCCGAATTACGTCATCTTGTCGTTCTGTCCAAACCACAACCGCTACGCCGTTACCGAGGAAACCGATACCGAACCAACGGTCTTCGCCGTAATCAAAACGATCGTCTAGCTCAATTAGCATTGGACCTTCAAACATTTCAGGAATATCGGCAAAATCAATCTCATGCTTACGAATATTCTCTAAATTCTTTGCCGCATCCCACTCAAACTGCATGAAAGGTTGAACACGCTAATTGGACTGTTCCTATTATCCTGTATATGTCAAAACTACACAAATATTTTATCACTCGCAAGATGTCAAATAATGTCCGATTTTGTTTGGTTAATTGTGTACTAGGAGTCAACTCTTGTTGCTACAATCACCTGTGCTTCCCTAAGCACGCGATCGCCCCATAAATAACCCCGTACTACTTCCTTGATTACAGTATTTTCTCTAACATCTGTTTTTAATTCACGTCCTACAGCATACATTGTCTGGGAGTCAAATGGTTTGTCCTGGGCGACAATGGGAACAACACGTCTTTGTCGTAATATTTCTAAAAGTGATCGCCTAATTAACTCCACACCCTGTTGATGACTGGTTAAAATTTCACTTAAGGTTTCTGATGTTGGTGATTTTGGGGTCGCCGTAGATTGAGACTCTTTGCCAGAAAACCAATCTTTTAGCTTTTCCCAAAAGCTTTTTTGTACCGTAGAGTCTTGATTAGAGGTATTATCTGCCACTTCTAACTCTTCTTGCCAGTAAATACAAGCCCGATCTAAAGCATCCAGGATACCAAGCAAATCTTTCAATAGTTTCTCTTGCTGTTGCTCAAATTGTCCCAATGCCTGTTTTTGGGTTTCTTCCTGACGTATTTGCTGCTGTTCTCGCTCTCCACGAGTGACTTCCAATGCTTGCACCAGAGCATCTTGAGTAGAATGCAATAATTTACCCTGTTGCTTGAGTTCATGGCGGAGGGCAGTCCATTCTGCCACCATTTGATAGGGATCGAAAGAATTAGCAGATTCTGGTGGTTCACCCAAATACTCAGGGGATGATTGTTCTGAGTGTAAATAATCTAAAAATTTGGCAAATAAAATTTCTTTGTCATTATTCATTTGTTATTTGTTATTTGTTATTTGTTATTTGTTATTTGTTATTTGTTATTTGTTATTTGTTATTTGTTATTTGTTATTTGTCATAGTTCCAGTTTACATACTTGATAACTAAACTAACAATTCTAGTTTAGAATGTAGCACGAATTAAATCATCTAGATTAACTTCTAGTTGAGCGATCGCTTTTTCTTGCACCTGTTTTAATATCTCTGGGTTCAGTTCTGCTTCTAGGGGACGCATTTTTAAGAAATCCTCATGTTGAGTTGTTGCTCCTTTGCGAAGTGCTTCGTAAGCTTCTCGAATTGCCTTAAATTCTTCTGGATAAGTATGAGCAGGAAATTCCCGCAGCTTGGCATGATACGCTGCTTTAATTTGGGCGGGAGTAGCTCCTGGAGAAATTCCTAATTTTTCGTAGTGGGATGTCATAAATGGGAAATGGGGAATGGGGAATGGGGAATGGGAAGAAGGGGAGCAGGGGAGCAGGGGAGATAACTAATTACTCAATGCCCAATGCCCTTCACAACAATTCCTGAAAACCTTTTTTTCTCTTCTTTCGTTTCGTAGATGAAGATGGGAAGTCTCTAAATAAAAAGTCTAAATCTAGTTCATCATCATCATCTTCCTCCTCCTCATCATCATCTGAGAAATCGGGCATAGTGTTTAATATCTGTTGCTTGAGTTCTGGAAGCATCCGTTCAAACTCGGCTTTAGGAACTTTGTTGCCAAACATTTTGTGAAGCATCTTTTCTAAGAGATCGTCCATTTTTGACATATCTAGATTGTCAAATTCCTCTGGATCTGGCATGATGCTAGCCGTTTCTTGAGCGGAGAGAAACGCCTGTTCTTCCCGAAATGCTTGTAAAGCTTTGGCATCTTGTAGGCGACGGGCTAATTCAAATCCCTCTTGCTTGAATTGTTCGTATTTTGGATGCTCGACGGGGTAGGTAGTAGCTCTAGCTAATAGCAGCAATGGGTTTTGAGGTTCTCGACGGAGTGCTTCTTCTAAGGCTGGAACTAGTGTGGTAATGCAGCCAAAACGACGTGCTTGAAGTTGAATGTTTGCTAAAGTATTACCTGGTTGGGGCGTGGTGTCCAGGTAAGCACGCACGGGAAGCTCTAGTTTTTGGGGACTATTTTCTTTGACAGCTAAGACAACTAAATGGGCAATTCTGGCTTCTGGGTGTTCTGTTGATAGGTTGAACAATTTTTGTAGATACTGATTTATTACAGCGGCAATGCCTTTTTCCCGTTTGGCGAAGAGGTGGGTAGAAAGAGCGATCGCCTGCAATACGGGAATTTGCTCGTTTCCAGATAATTTTTGCAGCAGACTATCCCATGCTTCGACTGCTGCTTTTTGGTGCAACGAAACTCGACCACCGGAATTGGGCTGACTTTGTACTGCATTGACGAATATCTGACAAGCACGTATAGCTGGGTCTTTTTTGTCTTCTCCCTGCACTAAACGACTAAATAAGGAATAACTTAACGTAGATAGAGCATCTACCCAAGGTAATACTTCTACTTCAGTTTCAACACTTATGTCGCCAAAGTACTTACCAAAACGGCGACGGGCTTCATTCAGTGCTTGTTTGTCTCCTAGTTCTTCCCAACAAGTCAGTAAGGCATTGTAAGTTTCTTCATATCGACACCCGCCTTCAATAGCTTGGGTAATCAGTGAGATCGCTTCAGTATAATTTTCCTCGATAGCCGCAATGAGTCCCTTGCGCCCCAATAATTCTGGCGATGTGGGACAGATGCGTTCTGCTTGTTGCAAAGCTCCTAAAGCAGCGCGTCCGCGATCTGTTACCATGTAAGCATCTGCCATCCAACAGTGTAGATGAGCTAAAGTTGGTTTTAAGCGTGTATCCGGCCATTCTTGTGGTTTTTGTTTCGCTTCCCGCTCCAACCACCGCAAAAATTGAGTTAAAACACTTTGGCGTTTTTTGTCAGAATCATTAGCATCCAAAACTTGTAACAGGTTGACTGCCAACTGGGGGTTGAAGGGTGTTTCTGTTAACAAAGGCTGCCAAAATAGTTCTGCACATTCTGTTTGTCCTTGGGTAAGTGCCTGTTGACCTGCTAGGGTTAACAGAGGTGTTCGCAGACTCTCTATTTCCGGGAAGCGATTTGAACGCCGTTCTCTTTGTAGCAATGCATGGGCAGCATCATGATGATTACCTTTATTAATTAGCTGTACAATCGTCAACGCCGATCGTGCGTCTTGGATAAGTGGATCTTCTCGTTCCAGATTCCGGGGTTCTAGGGGTAGTTCTCCTGTCTTTGCCTGTTGGGCAGTTGCCAATCGCTCTAAAATTGGATTTTCTAAATACTTTGGTCTGTCGAAGATGTATTTAGATGACTCCAACCCCAACAGATTAGCAGCAGCATTCCAATTACCACTCATTTGCTGGCTGTAAATAATCCAAGCATTTGGTAAATCTCCAGGTGTGATGGGGCGCTTAATTTTTTGAAAGGATGTCAAAGCGGCTTCTGGTTGTCCTTGCTTGAGAGCCAGCACCCCTCGTATCCAGTGGAGTTGGGCAGCACTAAACCGTTTGGATTGTTGGTTGATTAACTGTTCAACTGTGGCAGTATCTCCTTTAAGCAATAAGAGCTTGAGATAACAAATGCTGTAGTCTTTGATGAGGTTGCCTGCTTCAAAAGCATCGCGGAGTAAATTGAGAGATGCGTCCAATCGATTCAATTCCAACAGACATTTAGCTTGCCAGTAGTACACATCTCCCACCAGACCCAATTCTAGAGCGCGTCCAAAGGATTTTTCTGCTTGTTTAAAATCTTGCTTTTGAAATTCCTGCTGACCCCGCAGAAACCAAATCTCTGATTCTTTGGGGGTAAATTCAATTTCAGGGTGCGATCGCTGAATTTTTTTGATTTCTTCCAATGCCTGCCGATATTTTTTCTGATTCAGCAATTCTTGGAGTTGCATCCCAAAGGAGTTTTCAGTAGGCTCTGTCCCTGTGCTAGAGACGTGTTTTTGGGAGCGCTGTTTGGACTGATGTTTAGCCACTGGACTTTCTTCCTGATTGTTTTCAGTTTTTCCCCCTTATAGGAAAGGGTGGCTTTAACTACTCTGTTAATTTCAATATTAGTATGGCTATCGCATGAATTTTACAAGCCTCTGTAACGTTTTCCCTAAATCCCCCTTAAAAAGGGGGACTTTGAGGATTTCTTTTTAAGGCGGGCTTGGGGGGATCGTCTTTTGCTATATAAAAACAAGAACAGAACAAAAGTCAGATGATGGGGAAGCCACAGCACTACAAATTGCTAGCAATTAATTGGCGATACTCACTTTTTTGCTTGACTCCTTTGAGTTCTTTCAATAACTCCTTATTCTTGAAGAACTGAATTGTAGGGGTTCCCGTGACACCTGCATTTTCGGCTATGTCTCTGTCTTTATCAATATCGATTTCGACAAAGTGAATTTTGCTATCAAATTCATCTACAACTTTGTTGAGGATTGGCTTGAGGGTGTGACAAGGACCGCAGCCTGGAGCAACATATTTGACAATTAGAAGGCGATCGCTATCATGGAAGAGTTTGCGTAAGGCATAACCTCCTTGATGGCGAGTTGTCTCAATATTAAATTCGCTTTCTTGCTGCTCTTCTGTTTTCTTAGCGGGATGTTCTAGTTCGTTATTTGGAGTTTCCGGTTTTTGATGGAATTCCTGAATCAATCCGTTAGAAGACAACCAGCGTTCTGCCAACATTGCTGCTGTACAACCACTACCTGCAGCAGTAATTGCTTGACGGTACTCGTGGTCTTGTACGTCACCAGCCGCAAAAACAGCTTCTACACTGGTTTCTGGAGAATTGGGTTTGGTGAGAATGTAACCTACTTCATCCAGTTCCAGTTGTCCTTGAAATAAGGAGGTATTGGGCTTGTGACCGATGGCGTAGAATAACCCCTTGACGTGCAGTTTGCTTTCGCCACCTGTTTTGGTGTTACGGATTTTGACACCTTCCATGTGATTCTCGTTACCGAAAATATCTACGGGTTCCGTGTTCCAGTGAACGACAATTTTGGAGTTACTTAAAACGCGGTCTTGCATGGCTTTAGAAGCTCGCATCTTGTCAGAACGTACCAGCAAATTGACTTTAGAGCCATACTTGGTGAGGTAAATTGCTTCTTCTGCAGCCGAGTCACCGCCACCAACCACAGCCAATTCTGCACCGTGGAAAATGGGTGTAGCACCGTCGCAGATCGCACAAGCAGAAATACCCCGGCTCCAAAACTCGTGCTCAAGGGGTAGCCCCAGACGTTTTGCAGTTGCGCCAGTGGCGATAATAATACTGTGGGTTTTAAATTCTCGTTCTTCAGAGCGGACTGTAAAAGGACGGTGGCTGAAATCAACTTCAATAACATCTTCTGTATATAGTTCAGCACCCCAGCGTTCTGCTTGAGCTTTCATTCGATCCATCAGTTCGGGTCCGGTAATTCCTTCGGGGAAACCAGGAAAGTTTTCAACTTCAGTTGTTGTCATCAACTGACCTCCAGGTAATCCCCCAGCTTGGAAACCCTCAAAGACCACAGGTTTGAGGTTAGCTCGTCCAGCGTAGATAGCAGCCGTGTAACCTGCTGGACCAGAACCGATAATGACTACGTTTTCTACTGTCGGGTTGGTCATGATAGTTTTAAATAAACTCATAACGACTATGACTTAGTATAGCATAGCAGACTGTAGTGGTGGGAAAACTGAAAGTCAATATTTTTTTTCAGGGATGCCTTGCAAGGTGGGAGAGAGTTTTTTTAAGAGCGATCGTTGTTCTTGTGTTAGAAATTCAAAAAATTGGGAACACTGTAATTAACTTACCAAGACTTGTTCTTTTTCCACTAAAAAAGATTTTTTACTAAAAGTGATATGAAACAGATATGGGAAGGGTAAGTTCTTTTTATAACACCGCAATCCAACCTCTGAAGCGAAAGAAAGACATTAAGGAGACCCCCATGCTTAAGCCAGAACTACAAGTTAAATTCCTCAACCACCTGAACCGCCGCAATAAAAAAGATGAAGGTTTTACTCTAATTGAACTACTAGTTGTAGTTATTATTATTGGTGTACTAGCAGCTATTGCTTTACCTTCTCTCTTAAGCCAAGTTAGTAAAGCTAGACAGTCAGAAGCAAAGCAAAATATTGGTTCTATGAACCGGGCACAACAGGCTTTCTTTTTGGAAAATAACAATGCTTTTACAACAGAATTAAACGAACTAGCTCTTGGTATCAGAACACAAACTGACAACTACAAATACGAAATCGCTGCAGCAGCCAACACTGGTAGCCATGTCTCTAACAAAGCTAGATCCGTTAAAAAAGCGCTGAAGTCTTACATTGGTGTTGTATATACCTCAAACCAATCAGTTAACGGTGTCAATGAAGCAATTACTCTTGCAGTACTATGTGAGAGCGTTAACCCAGCAACAACCGATATCGCTAATGGTGTTGACATAACTAATGGCAATAATAACCCTTCTTGTCCTAACGATGCGACTGGCGCTATGAAGACAGTGAAGTAATTAGTATATAGGTAATCGCATTGAAAAGAGATGCGGTTTATATTGGAGCAAATATGTCCTTGGGGTGAGTAGTGCAAGCTGCTCACTCCATTTAATTGTTAATTAAAAATAGAGTGTAAAATGACTTTTGACTGCTCTTTGACAGATTTCGCTAATTGGCAGAAGCAGGCATATCAATGCCTAGTACAAGATGACTACTATCGGGCTGTAAGTCTTTATCAACAAGCTATAGAGATAGAACCTGAGGTCAAATCCCACTACTGGTCTTTGGGTTTAATGTTTTTACTACAAGGACAAGAGACAGAAGCACAGACAACTTGGTTGTTGGGAATGATGGAAGGTGAACCGGAACAAGTTGAACAGTGGAATGAGGAATTACTTCTGGTGCTGCAGACAGAAGCTCAACGACGACAAGGAATAGCAGATAGTTCTACTGCTTATTTACTGCGGCATCAAATCCAAGAAATTCAACCTAGTGATGTTAACAATTTGTTACATCTCATCCAGCTTGCGATCGCACAAGAAACCTTTACTGTAGATGAACTCGCTTCTTGGGAAATTATCGATTTGCTGAAATCTAAGAAGCCAGGAGAAGTGGAAATAGGACACTTAATGCAAGTCCTACAACAGGTTTTAGAGTGCGATCCGTTACACCTAACATCCCACGCATTTGCAGAAGCGTGTTTGTCTCATCTAAAGCATTTACCTAAATATTTTGCTGTCATTCTCATAGCAGCAATTGATGTTGCATACTCCCTTGGCAGACCATCACAAGCAGTGAAGCTAGCAGAGTTATGCTTGCAAATCAACTCTGAAGATACAGAATTATTGCGACATTTATCTGCTTTTTATCAGAATTCTGGCAATTATACAAAAGCTATAGAGACAGCTAAGAAGTGCTATTCGATATTGCAGAACGAGTCATTAGCGGATAGAGTGTATGCCAATCATTTGCTGTTACGAACTTTGATGAATGCTGGTGGATATTGGCAGGAGGCGAGGGAAGTTGTACAGCGTCACGACGCACTACTAAATGCTCTAGTAGAAGATCAACCAATATTAGATGATACTGCTCAAATTTCACGGGTACTTCTTTCAACATTTTTTTACCCATACTTTCGCGACGATGTAAAGCAGAATCGCACAATCCAGAATCAATTGGCAGCTTTATGTCAGTGGAATCTGCAAAATCATGCTGATGAAAAAGTCAAGTATGATCGAAAGCCGTGCCAATTCTCATCACAAATATTAGATTCTAATAGACGTTTAAAAGTAGGTTATATTTCTCATTGCTTAAGACAGCACTCAGTAGGGTGGTTGGCTCGATGGCTATTGGAACATCACAACCGCGAAAGTTTTGAATTGTATGGTTACTTTGTTAGTTACAAGCAAAAAGAAGATCCCCTACAGCATTGGTATATCCGTCAGTTTGAAACAGTCCACAAAATGGGGATTAATAGTCAGGAGATTGCCGAGCAAATTTATCGGGATGAAATAGATATTTTAATTGATTTAGATAGCCTCACATTAGACATAAGCTCAGAAGTGATGGCGCTAAAACCAGCGACGATTCAAGCAACTTGGTTGGGCTGGGATGCTTCGGGAATTCCTGCAGTCGATTATTTTATCGCCGATCCTTATGTATTACCAGACAATGCTGAAGATGACTACTCAGAAAAAATTTGGCGATTGCCTCAAACTTATATAGCTGTGGATGGTTTTGAGGTGGGGGTTCCTACTTTACGCCGAGAGGATCTTAATATCCCCAGTGATGCTGTGGTTTATCTTAGCGCTCAAGGCGGTTGCAAGCGGCATCCCGATACGGTGCGACTGCAAATGAAGATTTTAAAAGAAGTGCCACATAGTTACTTCTTGATTAAAGGATTGGGAGAACAAGAAGCGATTCAAAACTTTTTTTATCAGATAGCAACTGAAGAAGGAGTGGATAGCGATCGCTTGAGATTTCTGCCAATGGTGGCTTCAGAGGCAATACACCGAGCAAATTTAGGGCTTGCCGATGTTGTATTAGATACCTATCCTTACAACGGTGCAACCACCACCTTGGAAACTCTCTGGATGGGAATTCCTTTAGTGACGCGAGTAGGAGAACAATTTGCTGCTCGTAATAGCTATACCATGATGGTGAATGCAGGAATTAGCGAAGGCATTGCCTGGAGCGATGAAGAATATATAGAGTGGGGCATTCGCATGGGTAAAGATTCTGGCTTACGACAAAAAGTTTTTTCACAATTAAGGCAATCCCGCCACTCCGCACCTTTATGGAATGCCGAACAGTTTACTCGTGAAATGGAGAAAGCTTACGAGGAAATGTGGCAGATTTATGTTGAAAGTAAAACTTGAGATCTGGCATTCTTAAATCATTTATTAAGATAAAGAAACCCGGTATCTTTTAGATGCCGGGTGTATAAGGTTTAGTATTTTCTCACAACTTATGTAAGATTGCTATATATCAGTTCAAATAAGGAAGAATATTACCTACAACAGGTAAAGAATCTAATCCCTGTTCAACTAATTGTGGAAATTGAGATAAGCTTTCAATGATAGTCTGGGCAAAGTTATACTGCGGTAACCTACCATATTGAACAGTGAGATATTCTAATAACTCTAAAGCATAGTCTGGATAACCAAGAACGTCAGCGATACAAGCTAATTTCAGGATTTTGGCTGGTTGTTTAATATGTTCAAAAGTATTTTCTCCAAGTGGGTCCCGAAGGTAGCAAGCATCAGCCCAAAGTAGTTGACCGGTACGAACAGGCGAACAAATGGGAGAAATAGCACGAGGGCGACGGCACCAGTTATCATTAGTTATTAAATCAAATAATGCAAAACCATTTTTTCTCAAATAGACATCTATGTCAGAGAATAAAGGTTGGTTAACATACAACTGAGAAAATTCAACCTCGACTTCTATACCAAGAACGCTTCGCTTTAAGATTTCTGAAGATCCTTGGAGAACATTAAAATCTGAGCCTTGAACATCAACTTGGAGAAAATCAATTTCCTCTATTCTTTGTTCTTGACAAAAAGTGTCTATACTAGTGGTTTGAACTTTCATTGGATAATCTAATTTGAATCCATGTTGCATTCCATGAAATCGCTTTATATAAAACTCGTTAGGAATATATAAAGAACTACAATGGACTCCTTTTGTTACATAAAGTGTTGATTCTCCTACAGATTTTGAAAGTGCTATAGGAATATGTTTTTCAGTCCAGTTGATTTGTTGAGACGCAAGTTTAGCTTCAGCTGCTTCGCAAGCCTCTGCGTCAGCATCAAACCCATAAATAGTCAGATTTGGAGCAAAAATGCTCCATGGACTTGCACCATAGTCATCTTTTGATGATATCTTACGAGAGCCGACAATAAACACTGTCATTTCGACTTGTTCTAACAAACCTTGTTCTTTAATTATGGGAACAAAAACAGACATAATTTGGTCTCCTGAGCTAATTTTTGCAATTTTATTTAAGCTTCCCGTACTACACGCCGATAAAAATCTTCTAATGCTTTTACACAAATTTTGTCGTCGTAAAGAGAGGAATGACGCTCTACCATCCGCTTAACTATGCTGTCTCGCCAGTCTCGATCAAGCCCTAATTTTGCGGCTATATCTATATATTCAGCTTCAGTTTGAGCAATAGAATCCGTTACTCCCAGCATTTTCAATATTCCGTAGGCATGACGCCCGCGCATAAATTCACCAGGATATGTGACAATGGGCAAATTGCAAGCGATCGCTTCTAGTGTCGTATTCCCACCAGACCAACTAAGAGTGTCTAAAAAGATATCTGAAATACAGTTGACATTACAGTAATCACTCCAACTTATTCGTGGCAATATAATGCAATGTTGTTCGCTATCTAAGCCCATTTGAGCAAAAGCACACTGAAGACGTTGCCGAAATATCTCAGTAATATAAGCACTTCCATGAGCTATGAAAGCAAATTGCGCTTGCGGAACTCTTTGTGCAATTGCTGGAAAGATATAATCATATTGGGGAAGATATTTAAAAAGAGATTGGCAGGATAAATAAATAACTGCTTCTTCTCTTAGACCAAATTCCACACGAGATTTTTTAGTTTCAGGAATCATTGGTTTGGCATAGGAAATGCCAATATTAGGCAAACAAATTAATTCTTCTGAATAATGTTTTTGAGCATTTTCAGGCTCCATTAGGTCGCTAGATAGGAAATAATCAATTGTTGGAATACCTGAAGTAATCGGATGTCCCCAACTCGTACACTGTATGGGTGCAAGACGCAAACCAGCCATTTGTGTCACTTGTGGATGCATACCAATATCTAGGAACACTAAAACATCCAACTTGTCTGTAATAATTTGCTGGCAAACACCTTGTAAATCTTCAGGAATATGATGGAAATAGTTACTATACAACCGATATTGCTGTGTAAAATAATCTACTTTATTATTGATATAGTAGCAATAAACTTCAAACTCTTGTTCATTGCGATTCCGCAGCCAACCAAGCATCTCTTTACCAACAGTGTGTCCTCGCAGAAAGTCAGAAACATAACCGATGCGAATTTTCTCATTTTTCTGAAGAGGTCGTTTAGATAATGGTTTAACCCATTCGGGATAATTAGCTACCATCACTTTATGAACAAACTGCCCATACTGTGTTTGCAGATCTATATCATTTTTACCCTGATACTGTAAGTAGAAATTTGTTCGACTCGCTACACTTTCTAAAGCCCTTTTTTTTGCTTCAGGGGTCTCCAAAGAAGTTTGCTGAATGAGTTCTTCTAAACTGGTAGCAAATCTATGCCTATAAAACTCAATGTCTACCTCATTTTCATAAAGAATTGGTAGAAGACGCTTTTCTTCAAGTTTAAAGACTAAAACATCTGGTAATAACTGAGACGCTTTTTTAGCAAGAGCGATCGCATCTCGTGTTTTTCCAAAAAAATGTAATAATGAGATTAATTGAAAATACAGAAAACTCGACCTAGGATAAATTTTCAGTCCATCTTCATAGGTTTGAACTGCTTGTTCGCATTGATTGAGGGATTTGTAACATTCTGCTAAAGCATCGTAGCAGAACTCATCTCCTGTTTTATTTTCTAAAAAAATCTGGTAATGGTTAATTGCCTCTTGATATTTTCCTTGTCTATAAAAAGCATAACCATAGTTAAGCGCTGCTTCCGCAAAATCGTTTTTTGTTTCAAATGCAACACCCAAATTGTAGAGAGTATCCGGGTTCCGAGGTTTTAATTGTAAAGCTTTTTCATAAGCTACTATAGCTTCATCAACATGCTCCTGTTCTAGCAATACATTCCCCAGGTTCAGATAACTGCCAAAATGCTCTGGTTTCACAGCGACTGCTTGTCGATATATTGATTCCGCTTGCTCTAACTCTCCTGCCTCGCAGAAAATATTACCTAATGAGTTATAGGCATCTATCCAAGTAGGATCGAGAGCAATGGCTTGTTGATAAGCTTGAATAGCTTGAGGAATTGCACCAACTTTCTCAAGTACCAAACCTATACTGTAATGCTGAATAGCACCTGATGAGTCGATTTCCAAACACTTAATTAATGTTTCCAGTGCATCTGCATAACGTTCTGTAGCATAGTACAAAGTACCAAGATTCAGCCAAGCAGCTGCATGGTTTTCATCCCATTCTAAGACTTGTTTAAACTTTTTTTCTGCCTCGGAATATTGTCTGCCATGGTATAGCGAAAGCGCTTCTGTATGAACTTCATCTATGACAACTTGCTGTTGTTCAAATTCGAGCAATTGTTCAACAAATTCTTGGTATTTCATGATTTAAATTACAATAATATTTTCTTGTTTGAATCTGTCTGTATTGAAAGCTGGTATCTTTTCGACTTTTGCAGTTGCGATCGCCTGTTTATTTTCTTGTGTCAAAATAATTCTTCTTTGAAGACGAGGTAGCAAAGCTTGCCACTGAATCTCAGATAACTCTCCTAGTAAAGAAATTTCTAAGCCCTCACTAACATCTAAATCCTCTTCCATCAGCAGATTCATGGTCACGCCAGATAAGAACAGTTCGGCATCTTCATGAGAAATCCCGGTAGTGTCGATCAGTAGAGTGATATGCTCGCATTCAGGATGAGTTGCGATTGCTGCGATCGCTCTTTGCATCTCCTCACCCAAAGAATCCTCAGACTGCGACCAATCGGGGAAGATAATGAAGTTAGTTTGGTTAAGCTTTAAAGGCAGGAGACTCACATCAATCAAGGCTGTACTGACGACTTCCGCCATTTTTAACCAAGAAAACTGTCTCGCCTGTTCCAACCCAGATGCAATGAGAGATTTACGGATGTTAGGCTTTTGTACCTCACATAAGGCACTTACTAATCCTTCCACATCATTGCTATTGACATATAGAGCTGCTTTGCTTGCGACTTCTGGAAGAGAGGCATTAGGACAAGTAATCGCAGGACAACCACAAGCCATTGCCTCTAGAATAGGTAAGCCAAAACCCTCATAAATAGATGGGTAGACTAATGCCACAGCACCAGAATAGGCTGTTGCCAACTCCGCATCGCTCAGTTGCAGCATATGCACTAGACTTCCTGATGTGTAGGTTCTAAAATCTAAGTCCTGCAACCCGCCAATGCCTGTAGAAAGAATCTCAAATCCTTGTTTGCTGACAAGTTGAGCAAAAGCTTTGAAGAAGAGAATGCTATTTTTATACCCTCCACCACCACCTACGAGCATAAAGTAAGGTTTTGAGATACCGTATTTGGTTTTAAACAAATTTATATCTTCTTGAGCCGCAGGCGAGAATATTTGGCGATTAACACCATTTTTAGCTATTGTGACAGACTCCAAAGATATTTCCGGGAAAAACTTCACCAAATCCCGTGCTGTATTTTCTGAAACAGCAATAAAGGCAGATGCGTGTTCGATTCCGTAATGTTTTTCTCGCCACATGGGATAATCTAAATCAGCTCCCATCAGTTCGGGAATCATATCGTGTGCGAGAAAAACAGAAGGTGTTGTAGTGGGGGTAGTATAGTAGCTAGAGATAAATACATCAGCACCTTCAGCATCACACACCTGTTGGAGCATTTCTCGATCCGCCTCGGTATGGTTGTAGTCATAGCGCGGTACCGTCACATAACGTATGCCAGAAATATTGGGAGCAGTTCCCGCTCGATCTAGTACGATAATGTGTTTGGCAAAATTGCTCTTTGCCCATTCTTCTAACAAAGATTTCCAAACGCGTGCAATACCAGTTTGATAAAGCTGAAAAAATACTCCATCAACCAGGATGACAGGTGTTGATTTTGTAATCTTTGTCATTTCTCCCTGTATGATATCTGGTTGTAAAAACCGCCAATTAGTAGAGCTATCTTCTCTTTGAGCAATTGGTACCACACCATATGCAAGTGCAGTATCTACAAGAGTTCGATCTCCAACCCAAGGAAAATAATCACGAAGCAGAACTGGGAATTGAGTTTGTTCCTGCAAGGCTGCCCATTGGAAAACAGCATTGCGATAGCCATAATATTGTTCTTTAAATTTTAATTGTTCTTGAGTTACATAAGCAAAATGTTGGAAAATTAAACCTAAATGCTCTGTTTCTTCATGCAAAAAAGGATTAATTGTAGCGACATTTTTCAATTGACCGTTGGGCTGAGATTCTACTAAGATTGGGGGTTCATGTGCCGCCCAGAAATACCCTGGTTTAAATCTCCAATTTCGCAACCACTCTTGTTGGGGATTTTGAGAATAACAGTTACGAGTACTAACGATTAAATTTTCTCCTACAAAATACCAGCACCAATAAAAAGCAGCTGTTTTATTAGGGTTTTTGATAAACATTTGTCTGGCAGTGCATAGTTGCTCTACAGTCCATAGTTCATCTACATCCACTTGCCACAACAAACATTCTTCTTGAATATTGGTAAGTGGCGCATTAACCATTTCAAGTTTTCCATCCCAAAAAATACCCTCTGGCTTGCGATAAATTGTGATGTTATCGGGATAAAGCTGCGCTAGTTTGTCTAAATATTCTGTAGTACCATCATGGCTGCAACCATTACGGTGGATTTCATCACTTATATGTCCTCCTCCCTGAATGCTCCAAGCAGTATCGTGTTTTAAATCCGCCACCCCTTCTACAATATGCCAGTGCCATTTAAAAGGTAGTTGCTTGAAAATTTCAGCGTGGTAGAGGATAAATGGTTGACCGTTAAGAACAATAGTAAAGAAATGAATGGGTAATTCTAGAACTGATGTAGAGGCGATCGCATTCAAATTTTTCTGTCCACACGCAAGTGTTGAAGAATACTCGTGATTGACAAGACGACATTTAGCAATATGATGCCATACGCGTTCCGGTCCCGGCCATGTATGTATAACGTCATGAAATGCTATCCATCCACTATCTTTCACCATTGGAAAGGATAATTCAAAATCTCTCAAGACATCTAAGTACTGGTGGGAACCATCAATAAAAATAAAATCAATTAACTTGCCATCTGCTAAATCATTCCACCGACTTAAAATATCATGGGAGTCACCTCGTAATGGAACTACGTATTGCTCCAAACCATTTTTTTGAATATTTTGCTGCCAGATATCAAAAAAATTGCGGTCTGGGAAGTCAGAATCATTACCGTCCCAGGTATCAATACAATAAATTTTTCTATTAGTTCCTATACAAGCATAAGCCATAGCAACTGTGGAGCGTCCTTTAAATGAACCAATTTCAACAATAATGGCATCATTGGCCAGCAATTTGACTTTGTTAAACAAATACTCTTCTTGTCCTGGAACCATGAATCCTTTGACTAATTCAACGGATTCTTGAATTTTCTGATACTGAGTCATGATATTTTTCATGATGTGAATTTAGCATGATGTTTCAATTCTTATTTTTGCTATTATCGAATCTTAAAAACATATTTTAAAGATTCGATATAGCATTTCTTTGAAAAAATCAAAGTTCGCACGAAAACTTTTTATGATATTTTGAAAATAATCTATTTACATAATTTAAAGCTCTTTCTGGCGATAAACTGTAAAGTTCTTCTATATCAGCGTTCCAAGGAAATTTTTGTTTTCTATCTGAACGCTCAAGATAACCCTTTTTATAGGCTTCTTCTGGCGAAATTGAAGGATAAGGACTAATCTCTTTTGGAATTAAAAAAGCATTGTTATAATGCAATTCTACAAGTGCATATTCATAACGATCGCACAAAATATTCAACTGACAGATACTTTGTCCATAAAAATGATTATTTTCCCAAACATAACTAGAATCCCAATTAACAGTAAATTTTAAAGGAGGTGGAATTTTTTCGTTGATTTCAGCACAGATAATAGTAGGACGAAATGCAGTTAAAAGTTTGTCTAAAATAAAGTAATCATATCCGTCTACATCAAGATTCAACAACCCAAAGTCTTTGGGAATCTGATTGGCTTCTAGTAAAGACACTATATTGTCTGGGGTGACTAGTAATTTACTTAAATTAACATTGGAAAAGTCAATATAGTTACTAGCTAGCGCAGCAAATTTTTCGCGATCGCATTCTACGGCCAAGCCCGACCAACCTTTTTCAAAAAGAAAATAGGTATTCGACATAGTTAGTCCGTCAGATGCAGCTATATCTACACAATACTCGCGTACAAAATTTATTGTATTTAAATATTTTTTAATTATGCTTTCTTCATCCAAATGAGAGTATTTGATTATACTACTATTAATTAGAGAAGACTCAGGTGCAAGTGCTTTGATCTGTTCTTCAAGAGCCAAAGCTACAGAGCGATCTTTTAATGCAATACGTCGTTTTACTTCTGTTTTTAAAACTTCTACTAATTCTGCTATGCAGTCATCACTGTCTCCTGTTTTAGCTTGTGAAAATCCTACAAACCAAGTTACTTGTGCTTCTTCTTCTTGACCTTGGAGGAATAGCAATAATCCTAAATACCAATAGTTAGATTTTATATTAGGTTCAAGCTCAATTGCCTGCTCGTACAGATTAGCTGCTTGCTTGTACTCTCCAAGAAGCAAAAACTGATAGGCACCTTTTTGTAAAAATTGATAGTTCGAGAACGATTCAGAATTGGGAGCAATAAATTTAGAATTGTAACTACTACTATACGCATATTTTTTTTTAATTATAGGTAAAGAAGCAAGTTTTTCACTTTGCTTAGTCAGTCCTGTAACGTAAGCTAAACTTTCAATAATACAGTCAGCAAAGTTATATTTTTCGTCTTTCCCATAGTGTAGTGTTAAATGCACTAGTAGTTCCAACGCATAATCGGGAAAGCTCAGAACATCAGCAAGACAAGCTAATTTCAAAATTTTCTCAGGGGTTTTAAGATTTGTGGTTAAGTTTTCTCCTATTAAATCGCGAAAGTAAAAAGCATCTGACCAAATCAGCGCTCCTTGGTGTGTTTGTGATACTAAAGGTATATTTTTGCGAATATCACGATGTGTGTGGCTCAGATCGAACAGACTAAAACCCTGCTTTCTGAGATAAATATCTACATCACTATATAAAGGTTGTCCTGTATATATCTCTGTGAATTCTACTTCAGTGATAATACCCAAGGTACTAGTTTCTAAAATTTTGGTTGCCCCTTCTAAAACTCCTAATTCTGCACCTTGGACATCAAGTTGAATAAAATCAATTTCACCAATATTTTCTGAATGACAAAAATTATCTAAGGTTGTTGTTTCAATTTCCGAAGTAGAAACTAGTTTTATGAGTTCTGAATTGCCAGCAAAACGCTTAATGTATGAATTGCTAGGAGGGTATAAGGAACTACAACCAGGAAATTGAGTGACAAAAAGTTTCGCTTTACCCGTACAGTTCCAAAGAGCAAGGGGTATATGCTTTTCAGTCCAATTTATGTTTCTTGCTGTAAGATCGTTATTTGCATCGCTGCATATATCTGTGTCAGCATCAAAACCGTATATGGTCAGATTCGGTGCAAAAATTTGCCAAGACTGGCTTCCATAATCATCTTGGCTAACTAACTTACGAGAACCAATGATACATACTGTAATATGAATATTGTCTAAGTAACCAGTTCTCTTCAAATAGGGTAAAAATAGTGACATAAAGTAAAATTAGAATTAAACGTTAGAAATTTAAAAATTTTGGTTTTGGTTTAATGACTGCTCTTACTCACTTCTTTCTTTAACTGCTCTAATGCAGTTTTGTAATCTTGTCTAGTGGGATGTAATTTTACGAGTTTCTCCATGAGTGGAATCGCCCCTCGAACATCCTTAAAGTGAATACGCAGTTTGACCAACCCCTCTAGCGCTACTACATTTTCAGGTTCCCGTTGTAAAACTAGCTCAAAACCCTGCGCTTGTTGTTTCAATGATACTTCTGGTGATTCTACTTTCTGCTGTGTTTCATTCTGAGTTATCTTTTGCAATGCGGGAACAACTGCAGCCATCCCAGAACCTGCAAAAGATATGATGGATACCCATGTTACAATTCTTTTTCTTCGGTCAATCTGCTTTTGGCGAGTAATTAAGTATTCTTCCCCTGTACTAGCCATGCTTTCCGTATTTGCTGCGGTGGTTAATACTTAAGTACCGCAACCCTCCCGTTATGAGAGTACCCACCACCACAGACAAACTAACATCTCAGTCAGAATTTTTCGCGAAAAATTTGAAAGCTATGTTTTTCTGTTGACTGTAGTACTATTGGTCTACTACATTAATTTGGATAGTTTAAGCTGGTCTAGATCCCCGACTTCTTTGAGGATACAGCTGGCGAATGATGGGTTTGACCCCTCACCCCAACGATTTTATAGGCGTTTCGAGACGATACTCGGAATGCGATCGCGTCCTGAAATAGCGCTGAAATAGCTTATTTCTCGTCATTGGGGGGTGTCACCCCCTAATCGCCAGCTGTATCCTTTGAGAAGTCGGGGATCTGGCAGGCATTTTCATTGACCAAACTTAGAAATTTCCAAGAATTGAATTGTCCCCGATTGTGGGATGGGCGTCAAGGCCTGTCCTTAGTAGCGAGCAAGATGACATAGAAACACAAAATTTTGAAATACTTTTCATAATATCACTATTGATAGATGCAAATGATGCTGTTGCTACTGAATTTTTTATAGCCCAGTTCTAGTGTTGTACGGAGATAGATCTTCTTAAGTATGTAACCATCATGAAATGCGTACCCCAAAACTGATGAAAACAGGCAATGCCCCATGCCCAATGCCTAATGCCCCATTCCCAAAATTAAATTTTTATAAAGTTTTATTTTAGTCCTATCCAATTTCAAATGTTTGCGATATCCTTCTAGATAACATCTGAATTAATGGGCATATCCCCAACTTAGTTGCAAAATTCTCAATCCCCCGCCAGAAGCCTGAACAGTCCCTTAATATATAGGTTTGAAAAAACTGCATACATTATGGTGAAAAAAGCAAATACTGTTTTGCAAGTCATACCACAGCGAATTATCTGTGCAAGTAGAGGAAGACGGATTTTTTTAAACCGGCGTCCCCTATGATGGAGTAGAGGCAAATTTAACCTAGTTGGTGGTAATTACCGTACAAAACCGAATTAAACCGCACCTTAGTAGGGTAAGCTATGATATAGTTAAAAGGTTAAGACTTGCTTTGCCAAAGTACGAAACTCTACGCGACGGAATAATTCCAAAACAGAAAGCAGTTTTGATTAAGCATTTACCAAACCAAATCAGAAACTAATCGAGGTTATGAGTAGTAAGCAACAAGTTATTCACCCAATGGTGAAGTTGCAACGTAATGTGCATTCACTTGTGGAGTCTAAAATTATCAAGCCCACAGATAGCATTTGGAAAATCGCATTGCTCTTCGGCAACGACTGGCAGCATTGGAAAAAAGATCTGCTGGACTACGGCTTTAGCATGCAAGATCCAGTGAGCGAATTGCTGTCTGTCGAAGCATGGGATGAAGAGTAATATTGGTTAGTTGTTAGTTGTTAGTTGTTAGTTGTGCAATCCGAACCACTAACTACTAACCACTAACTATTATTGACACCCATACAACCCTGCTGCTAATTCTTTGGCTGTTTGATAGCGATCGCGTGGTAAAGGTTCGGTAACACGGTCAATAAATTCCCTTAATTTGGGAGTAATCGTGGGAATACTTGCCACATCAAACCGAAAAGTTCTCCCCTTTTGGCGGTAGAATTTAAAAGGGCTTTCACCAGTTAGCAGAAAAATCAGCGTCGGACCGATGGCGTACAAATCCGATTGAGTTACGGGTTGTCCTCGTTCTTGTTCGGGGGCGCAGTAACCTTCCGCGCCAATGCGGGTTCCTGGTGCTGTGCCAATTTCCTTAACAGCGCCAAAATCCAGTACGACAATACGATTATTAGAATTGCGTACCATCAGGTTCGCAGGTTTAATATCGCGGTGGATAAGAGGAGGTTCTTGGCTGTGAATGTAGTCCAAAATATCACAGGTTTGAATCATCCAACCAATCGCTTGACTTGGTGTCACAGGTCCTCTTTTATAGATCAGTTTCTCCAAGTCCATCCCGTGGACTAATTCCATGGCTAAATACTTCTTCCCACCTTCCACAAAAAAATCATAATACTTAGGAATGCCAGGATGGCTCAGGGATTGGAGAGTGCGTGCTTCTCTTTCAAATAATTCTTGAGCTTTAGCAATTTTTGCCATATCGGCATTCATCTGCTTCAATACAAGCAGTGGCGATAAGCCGGGTACAGCTGGCGCTAAGAGCGATCGCTCGGCAACTTTTCCTACAGAATCCCAAGCCAAATAAGTCGTCCCCATCCCCCCTTGTCCTAGAATTCGCAATACCTGATATTGGCGAATTGTATGGAGTACATTGAGGGGCTGACCGCAGTGGATGCAAAATAAATTGTTAGGAGAATTGCCTTCATGGGTGCAACTATGGGGTGAGACTTGAAAACTTTGTTTTGCATCCCCATTCATTTGGAATTTCAGAATAGGACCTCCCTGTGCCAATTGCAACAACGAGTTATCGGGAACCAACGCCTGAGTCACCAAAACACCATTCAAAAAAGTGCCATTTGTGCCTTTACTCGTCACTTGCCAAGAACCATCAAGAGAATTGCTAGACTGGGTAAGACTCGTTCGCTTTAGTTCCAGATGATATCTAGAAACCAAATTATCGCTCAAAACAATATCATTTTCAGCCGAACGACCAATCCGGATAACAGTTTTGTCTTGAAAGTCCCACTGCTGGAGGGGTGTTTTTTGTTGCGGTTCTAACAAGGTCAGAGTGACCATAGGCGATATTTCATTCCCTAATACCTAATCCGAAATCCACTACTGTTGCTCCATATTTGGTCGAACCTTTGCCCGGATAACAACAGCAGTGATATTATCATGTCCATTGTAATTGTTTGCCAGATCGATCAGAGCTTTGACACCGTGTTCTAAATTGGCACCAGAACTGAGCAAAGGGTGTAAGTGAGTTTGCCAGTGTAATGTGAGTAAATTATTATCCGACAAACCATCGGAAGCCAGAATAAATAGGGTATCCTCATTTATTTCTAAAAACTTCACATCAGGAATAATATAATTATCATCTCTAGGACCCAGAGCTTGGGTGAGTTGATAAGCATCAGGGCGAGCATAAGCCACGCTAGGCTCAACTCCTCTAGAAATTTCCCGTTGACCCACTTCATGGTCTACCGTTATTTGTTCCAATCCTCCTTTGCGAGTTACACGATAGAGACGGCTATCTCCCACATGAGCGACAGCCACTTGAGTATCATAAACAAGCACCATCACTAGGGTCGTACCCATGCGCCCAACGCCAGAACGGAAGTCTTTTTGATTGACATCGTAAATCGCCTTGTTCGCTTGTCGCACTGCTTGACGAATATCACCTTCTGGTGGCATTTGGTTAGAAGCCCAGTGAGTTTGAAAGTATTGCCGTAAGGTGCTGACAGCCAAAGCACTAGCCACCTCACCGCCTGCATGTCCCCCCATTCCATCACAGAGAACATACAAACCTCGTGCTTGTAAAGTCCGGTTATTTGGCAACTCCAATTTATAAATCTCTGTTTCGATGCCAAAGTAATCTTCGTTATGGTCGCGTTGACGCCCGACATCCGTCAACCCCGCATAATCCAAGCTCATTAATTGCATGGGTAGAACAACTGTTGGCATATCATCAACTTTTGAGTCAGTGTCTTCTTCCTCTTCCAATTGCAAGATAGTCCGTGAATCGGTATTTTGTGGTAATTCAGGGGTAGGTGAAGAAGAACTTGTAGAAGAAAGACCTTGCAATTCGGAAGAGATCGCTTCTAATCGCGATTGTAACTGTTCTAGAGACTGAACTTTACCCAGTTCCAAATCTCCTAATAAATGCAAAATAGAACCAAACTGAGTGCGTTGAGATTCCCTAAACAAAGCTTGCCACATCCGCCCTAGAGTTTGCACTGAGAACGGTTGTGCTTTCACATCGCCTGTTGAAGCTATTTCATCTTCTGATGGCACCTCTGTAATATATTCATGGACTGGTTCAATATACAATTGCTGTAGCGCCAGCGATTGATCTTCATCCAATCGCAAATTAGACAATTTCAAAAGACTTTGACGGCAGTTGACTTTTTCTAACACTGGCCAAAGTTGAGTCATTTGGTAAAAAAAGTTTACAATCTGCAATGAACTTATTGTTTCTTCATGCCAGACATCAAGTAAAGACTGCCAATGCGATCGATCCTCAACTAGTATCACCTGCAAGCCATCATGCTGCCAAGTATCGTGAATCGGCGGTATACCCAAATGACACAAAGGTTGTAAGACGATATAAGGGCTAGCAAGGCTGGGAATTTCACCAGTCCCAAGGGATGAGGTTCCCACTCCCTGTTCGTCATTCAGCAGTATCACCTCCAGAAGAGTCCTTTGGTAAGGTTGGCAATCTAAAACTCTCACACCAACTTCTGTATTAAAGGGGATATCTTCCAGAACGAGCGATGGTTCTAAGATTTGATATCGCTGCTGACCATCTAAATAAGACCGGGCGGGGAGAAGAGAAGGGGAGAGAGGGGGAGAAGGAGAGGGGGGAGGATCTTCTATGTCCTCTTCTCCCCTTACCTCCTTGTCCTCTTGTCCTACAGTCCCCAGTTCCCAATCCTCCGTTTTTTCTTTAGTAACAATCGCCCACAAAATTGTTCCGCATTCGGCACCGCAATTATCGCAGTATTGTGCATCCAAAGCAACATCAGCACTACACTCCGGACAGACCCGATGAGTTAGTGAATCGCCACAATTTTGGCAAAATCTGTTGGTATTGGGGTTCTCAAAGTTACACTGAGGGCATATCAGCATTGTGGAAGTTCCTTCATTCCCGTTCCAAGGTGCTTCAGACCGCTACAATCCAAGGTGCCACAATTGTCAGCCCCTGCCTACAGTAGTCTTACAAAATATTGTGGTTTATATAGTGAATTTTTGTAGCAGTTCTTATTTTTACAGATATTTATTTATCTAGTACGGCAAGCTTTTTACTGCTCAAAACCACCTAGCAATTCAGCCAGAGATATACACTAGCTGCGATCGCTTGCCTAAATTGTACTATAGCAAGAAACCTGGTATCTTGGAGATACCGGGTTTGGTGAGGCTCAGTATTTTCTTAAATACCAAATAAGATTGCTATATATTTTACTTGTGCGGTTTGTTAGATCTAACCACAGAGTTTAACAAAATTTTTAGTTCATCTGAAGTCAAATCCCTCCACTGACCGGGTTGCAACCCATCCAGATTTAGATGATTTATACTCACCCTAACCAACCGTAATGTTGGAAAGCCAATAAACGCCGTCATTCGTCTGACTTGGCGGTTTTTGCCCTCCGTCAAAGTCATTTCCAACCAAGCAGTTGGCACGTTCTTACGAAATCTAATAGGTGGATTGCGTTCTGGTAAATCAGGTTCTGCTAGCAACATTCGGACTTTAGCTCTACGAGTTCGGTAGTTTTGAATGACCACACCCTCCTCAAGCTGAATCAAAGCCGCCGCATCAGGAATTCGTTCCACTTGTACCCAATAAGTCCGTTCGTGTCCAAACCGAGGATCGCTAAGGCGGTGTTGTAATTGCCCGTGACTGGTTAAAAGCAATAAACCCTCGCTATCCCAATCCAAACGCCCCACGGGATATACGTCGGGAATATCTATATAATCCTTTAGAGTACTGCGATCGGGCGTGTCTTGGGTAAATTGGCACAGGACTCCGTAGGGTTTGTTGAATATGATGTATCGGTGGGAATTGGGCATGAGGCATTGCGCTTAAGAGTATATCTGAGAAGACGAAGGCGAATAGAATTCGCGGCTACACAAACAAAACCCACCTACGTGGGTTTCAGAACTTGTGGGATGTTGCTCTTAACCCGTCCTATAAAATAGGTAGGTAAGGATACCCAAGTATACCTGCCTCACAAGAAGTAGATTGAACATTTTTTTATTGAAAAGTCCCTAAGTTAAGTGCCAAATTTTAATTTTGTTGTCATCACTAGCAGTAGCAATAGTCCGACTATCAGAACCAATAAAGGTAATAGAAGTCACTTTGCCTAAATGCTCAGAAAGAGTATGTACGAGTTCTCCTGTACTCAGGTTCCATAAATGGATATTCTTTTCTTGACCGCAACCAGCGAGAAACTTTCCATCTGGACTAATAGCGATAGCTGGGCTAGCGCTGTTACGATTCGTACCATTTGTCTGAGAAATGCCAACAGTTTCTTTTAAGGGACACCGGGATTTTAATTGATTGTTATCTATATCCCAAATCTCAATTTTTCCATCATCGCTGCTACTAGCTAAAAAGAGTCCATCAGGGCTAATTACAATATTCCGAATCCAATATTCACCAGCAGTAGTTTGGAAATATTCATCACTATTTATTCTTCGGATGATAATTGTTCTATCGCTACTGCAACTAGCAAGAGTTTTCCCATCAGAACTAAAGGCAACCGAGTAAACATGACCTTTATGTTCAGAAAACCTATTCAGTTCTTCATCACTCTGTAAATTCCATAGATAAACTTTATCGTTACTACTACCGTTAGCTATGATTTTACAATCGGGACTGACAGAAACTCCATAAACTATGTTTGGAGGATGAGGAAGTTTGCGTATGAGTTCTCCTGTTTTTAAATTCCATACCTTCATGGTTCTATCAGCGCTACCGCTTACAATCATTTCATTATCGGAGCTAATAACAACAGAGTTTATTTTGTTTGTATGAGCAGAGATTGTGTGTATGAGTTCTCCTGTTTGCTGATTCCATACTTTGATAATGCCATCAGTACTACCGCCTACAAAAATTTGACTATCTTTGCTACCAGCAAGAGTTAGAATTGGAGCAGAATTATCAAAAGTCTGTATACATTTCCATATAAAATTAGAAGATGCAGAAGAATAATTGTCTCCAATTTGAATATTTTTCAGTAGTTCAAGTACTTCTTGTGCAGAAGTAACATTATCTTGTGCTAAATATTTTTGAGTAGCTTCCACTAAATTGTCAATTGATTTTTGTTTTTCTTTTAATCTCCAATAAGCAATACCTCTTTTCCGATAAGCCTCCGCACAATCAGTATCAAGATTAATAGCCTTAGTATAGTTTTCAATAGCTTGTTCAAAATTATTATTTTTGGCATAATTGTCACCTAAATTCACAAATGTTCTTGCATCATTTGTTAAAGATACTAAATAATTTTGTAAGCCACTTCCATGAAATAATTTATTTATAGGTATTTTAACGAAAGATTCTCCATTTTTACTTTCTGTTTCAAGAGTATTGTTACCAATCATATTTATTATTATATTTGTAGGTAAAAAACCTGCCATAATTGGAGTGTACTCCAATTTAAACTCATCAAAGCGTTCATCTGGTTTAGATTCTTTATTAATTAAAACACATACAATAGCTTGATTGATTTCTAATTCCTCGTTACTAATCCACCATTCAACTTCATTAACACTAGCATAGCGAGTTTTAACTTGTATACCAATGTTGTGATTAGTATCTGAAGTAAGATCTATCTTGCCATCACCAGTCTCTACTATTACGTCATATCTAACACGACTGACTAAATCTCCTAAACACTTTTCTACAATTTTTTCACCTATCTTTCCCTTCATATGGTTGACAAATATTGTTTGAGGAAAATTATTCAAAGCTCTAAATTTAGCAACCATTTGCCAGCAAAACGTTCGAATCTCGTCTAACTCTTTGCCAGCTATTGTCTTCATCTCACCATAGATTCCTGCTTTTTCGTATGTCAGTAAATTTTCTATTCCATCATGAAGTCTATTTATAAAATTTGTTTGTTGAGATTTTAACAAAGTTGTCCAATCAATATTCATAATCTAGTTCTTACAGCATTACTTATACCTTTAGATATTATGCAACTTGTATGTTTCTGAACCTGCTAGTAAATTTACTGAAAATGAAAAATGCCAAGGCCACGGAAAGTCCGCACAACCTCATCTCCTTAAGATTCACCTATCTGAAACGCTTCCCAGTCAGATTTAGCAAACTCGCATGCGATCGCAAGTGATTCTGTGTGATATTCATCATCATCTGCCATTTTTGCAAAAGCAGCATCAATTTCTGCTCGTTTTTGAGCAGCTAATTCACGATGTAAAGCACGAGTAACAAATTTGTTGCCACTCAAAGTTGTGCGAATATCAGAATCTTCCATAAAAGCATGAACTCAAAGGACGATTTCTCTGATGTCTATTATTATGGCATCAACTCTACTCAGGGATTTCCGAGAAATAGGTAAGTTGGCACAAATAATCATTACTTATTGGTTTGTAGTGTAAGATGCATGCGCTAAAGCTCAACTACAAACGGAATTTGCTGAATTTTAAGTTTAGTTACATATTTGTGTTTTTTCTTGCTGACTTACTTAAATTTTTTATCTTGTGGGGTGGGCGTCCTCGCCCGCGCGTTCCACAAAACAGGTTCGGAGAAACATCCCGCAAGCAAAAATTAAGTCATTTTTTTAATTTTGACTGATATTAGAAATTACTGGTCACTGGTTACTGGTCACTGCTCACTGCTCATGGTAGAATCTTCTACACAAGCTGGGGGTGCCTGCATGAAAAGGCTGAGATTACACCCTTAAAACCTGAATCCGGGTAATACCGGCGGAGGGAAGCTGTTTATGAGGTAATCAAAATATATGCGGACAGAATGGGTTGCCAAGCGGCATGGGCATAGCAATGTGACACAAATGCACTATGCCCGTCAGGGTGTCATCACCGAAGAGATGCACTACGTTGCTCAACGGGAAAATCTTCCCGTCGATCTCATTAAAGACGAAGTGGCACGGGGACGCATGATTATTCCAGCTAACGTTAACCACACAAATTTGGAGCCAATGTGTATTGGCATTGCTTCCAAATGTAAAGTGAATGCTAACATTGGCGCGTCTCCTAACTCTTCCAATATTGAAGAAGAGCTATCGAAGTTGCATCTGTCTGTGAAGTATGGTGCTGATACTGTCATGGATTTATCCACTGGTGGCGGTAATTTGGACGAAATTCGCACTGCCATTATTAACGCTTCACCAGTACCAATTGGAACTGTACCAGTGTATCAGGCGTTGGAAAGTGTCCATGGTAAAATAGAGAACTTAACACCAGACGACTTTCTCCACGTCATAGAAAAACACGCCCAGCAGGGAGTCGATTACATGACTATCCACGCCGGGATTTTAATTGAGCATCTGCCTTTGGTAAAAAATCGCATCACGGGTATAGTATCTCGCGGTGGTGGTATTTTGGCGAGGTGGATGCTGCACCATCACAAGCAAAACCCGCTTTACACCCATTACCAACACATCATTGAAATTTTTAAGAAATACGATGTGTCATTTAGCTTAGGTGACTCACTGCGTCCTGGTTGTCTCCATGATGCTTCTGATGAAGCACAACTAGCAGAACTAAAAACCCTAGGACAATTGACTCGCAAAGCTTGGGAACATGACGTACAAGTCATGGTAGAAGGTCCGGGACACGTTCCCATGGATCAGATTGAGTTTAATGTCAAGAAGCAAATGGAAGAGTGTTCTGAAGCACCCTTCTACGTATTGGGACCATTGGTAACCGATATTGCCCCCGGTTACGACCACATTACTTCCGCCATTGGGGCTGCAATGGCTGGTTGGTACGGAACAGCTATGCTATGCTATGTTACACCAAAAGAACACTTAGGTTTGCCCAATGCTGAAGATGTACGCAACGGTTTGATTGCCTATAAAATAGCAGCTCATGCAGCTGATATTGCCAGACACCGCCACGGAGCGAGAGACAGGGACGACCAATTGTCCCATGCTCGTTATAATTTTGACTGGAACCGTCAGTTTGAATTATCTCTCGATCCTGACAGAGCCAAAGAATATCATGACGAGACTTTACCAGCCGACATCTACAAAACGGCTGAGTTCTGCTCGATGTGCGGTCCCAAGTTCTGTCCCATGCAAACCAAAGTTGATGCTGATGCACTCACAGAACTTGAGAAGTTTTTGGCAAAGGATAAGGCTGTGGTTAGTGGTTAGTATGGATTGTGGTACGGGCGTCCTCGCCCGTCCTATGCTATTGGCAGGCTAGAAGCCCGCACCACAAGAGTGCTATTGGCAGGCTAGAAGCCCGCACCACAAGAGTGCTATTGGCAGGCTAGAAGCCCGCACCATAAGAGAAAGTTGAATTGTTATTTGGAAGTCGCTTGGCCCAAATGACCAACAACTAACCACTAACCAATTCCCGATACCTCTGTTGAATATCCTCAATTGAGAATACGGCTTCAAATTGCAGCCCTACAGATTGATAAAATTCTGCTCCACCTTGTTTGCGATCGACCAACGAAATCACGCGATTAACAGCATAACCTGCCGCTTGAAGCCGTTCGACGGCTTTCATGGCAGATTTTCCTGTGGTTACAACATCTTCTAAAACGACGACTTTGGCACCTTCTGGTAAATTGGGACCCTCAATATACGCTCTCGTTCCGTGTCCTTTTGCTTCTTTGCGAACTATGAGCGCTGGAATTGGTCTATTTTCATAGGCAGAAACAACACTCACTGCACTTACAATTGGATCTGCCCCCAATGTTAAACCTGCAACTGCTTGCGTATCTATTGGTAGAAGCGATAGAAGGATACGACCAATTGCCAATGCACCATGAGGATGCAGCGTAACTTGTTTGCCATTGATGTAGTAAGAACTTTGTTGTCCGGAACTCAGAACAAAGTCACCCTCCTGATATGCCAGTTGACAGAACAAATTGAGCAACTGTTGGCGTAGGATTGCCAAATCAGTAGTAGTAGCCCAGATAGATGACTGGGTAAGGGTTTCGGCTTGATAAGTCATGACAGCAGGTAAAAAATTATGCTACACCAAGAGGATGAACTCTGAGGAGTTCTGAAATTAAGCATAAGTTAAAATTCGCGCAAATGTTGAGGAGCGATGAATGATGAGTACAAAATTTAGATACCTTGGTGGTCTATTGGTGTTACTTGCTACTATGAGTTTTCCGGCTGTTGTCACCGCCGAAACTGAAACACCTAACTACGAATCAACCAACGATGTCTTTGAACGGGCTTTTTTCAAAAACGATCCCAATTTTTATCGCAACCAGTCTATCTGGCGTCAGATAGACTTCATACTGGGTAAAGGGTCTTTATTCCGCAATTCATTTCCAGAACACGAAATTGCGCGAGATGCTGAATTAATGAATATCCTGTATCGCGATACTCTCAACCAGCAAGCAACTCATGACCCCTATATCCGGACTCCAGATTTACCAAATCCTTATACTTCGTCCATTCTCATGTCTCCTGCACTGAACTCTAACAAGCTCAGAACGGGAACTGAGTTTCGATTTGAACAATAATCAGTGACCAGTGACCAGTGACCAGTGACCAAATGTTGGTTACGGTTGAAAATGATAAGTTACTTGGTCTATGAAGCTCTGCTTGGTGTGGCTAAAAAACGGGAGGCTGAGCCTCTTCGAAGGCATTCCCAGGCGGAGCCTGGGAACGAGAATGAATCGCTCTCCGGCCACTGGTCACTGGTCACTGGTCATTGGTCACTGGTCACTGGTTACTGGTCACTGGTCACTGGTCACTGGTCACTGGTCACTGTTAAATCCAGGGTGCAGGAGTTGAACCTGCCTGGGGCGAATTATGAGTTCGCTGCCTCAACCGCTCGGCCAACCCTGGTTAAATCTTATTCAGTGTAGCATATGTCTACAAAACATGACAACTAAGAGGGAACATATTAGATTTTAACAAGATCAGATTTTGATACTGCATAATAATTTAACAGTAGGATAGGGCAGACTAATATCGATCGCGTGCTTTTAAGCTTGAAGTTAATAGCTTCAATATTTTGGAATATACGAGTATTCTTGAGTTATATCTTATGAAACTGAATTCTACAGTACTTTTAACTTTGATTTTGTTAATCTTAATGTTGGGGGCTGGTTCGATAAGCGCCTTTTGGGGCTTTACTTTGGGAAGCGCCGCTCTAAAAGGTGTGACTACACCTGATGCCCGTCCTACTACTAAGTTCGCCAGCAGTAAGTCAGCTACTGCACAGCAAGCAGGGGTCACATTGCTTAGGGAAGATGAGATTCTAAAAGTTGTCAAGGCACGAATTGACGGCAAAAAAACTACTAAAATCGCAAAGCAAGACAAAGACAACGAGGAAACGAAAAGTAATAGGCTCAAACCAGAGCAAAAACCTGTAGAAGTTGCTGAAGAAAAGCCACAACAAGGATTTCCAGTAAATTCCGAAAGCGAAGGTGTCAGTATGTCAGTACAATCTGCTCGCTATTCTGGAGGTGCCTTACTTTTAAGAGTGAAGATGCATAATAAGGGTAAGGACTCCGTCCGCTTCTTGTACAGTTTCCTAGATGTTTCCGACGACAAAGGACGCACATTAAGTGCTAGTACGGAGGGATTGCCCTCAGAACTACCTGCCAACGGACCAACATATTCTGGTACGATAAGCATTCCTTCAGCTGTGCTTGACGATGTGAAAAATATCTCACTTTCTCTAACGGACTATCCGGAGCAAAGGCTGAAGCTACAGGTATCTAATATTCCTGTGGATCGGTAAAAGAATTTTGGATTTTAGATTTTAGATTTTGGATTACTTAAGAGCTAATCCACGCATCCAAAATCCAAAATCCAAAATTATCATTAGGGGCGTCAGTTTAACACGAGCTTGGGCGTGAGTGGTTTTCCGAATTTAAGTTGGACAGATGTAGGGCTGCGGTTGTTGTCAGTACTGCTGCTAATTGCTATCAATGCATTCTTTGTAACAGCCGAGTTTTCAATGGTGACATTGCGGCGATCGCGTATCCGTCAACTAGTTGAGTCTGGGGATATACAAGCGATCGCTGTTGAGGGTTTGCAACGCAGCATTGACCGATTGTTATCTACAACGCAATTGGGCATAACCCTTTCGAGTTTGGCGCTTGGGTGGATTGGGGAAAGTACGATTGTCACTCCGATTAAGTTGTGGCTGCTATCTTTGCCCTTACCTGATGGTATGAGTCGCATTGTTGCCCATTCTTTATCAATCCCAACGGCTTTTGTTCTCATAGCCTACTTACAAATAGTTTTGGGGGAACTTTGCCCCAAATCAATAGCCATGCTCTATTCAGAACAGCTAGCCAAGTTTTTAGGACCATCTATTAGAGCAATTGTGAGGTTCTTTAGCCCCTTTATTTGGATACTCAATCAATCAACTCGGTGGTTATTGAGATTATTTGGTATTCAATACACAGGACAAAGCTGGCGATCCCCCGTTACATCCGAAGAACTGCAACTGATCATTTCTACTGAACGAGAATCCACGGGTTTGCAGGAGGAAGAGAGGGAATGGTTGAACAACGTCTTTGAATTTGGGGAGGTGACCGTACAAACAGTGATGATTCCCCGTACTAGCATTATAGCGCTACCTAAAAATGCTACATTCATTACTTTTTTGCAAAGAATGATAGCCACTGGTCACTCTTGCTACCCAGTGGCTGGAGAATCTTTGGATGATATTCGCGGTCTTGTCTACTTCAAAGACTTGATAAAACCCTTAACTGTAGGAAAACTGACTTTAGAAACGCAAATTCAACCTTGGTTACGACCCGCAAGATTTGTACCAGAATACACCCCCTTAAGTGAACTCTTGCCAGTAATGCAACAGGAAAAACCAGCGATGGCGATCGTAGTGAATGAATTTGGTGGTACCGTGGGACTGCTCACCATTCATGATGTCATAGCCCAGATTATTGGCGAACCGGACGAATCAGAAAATACCAGTGACTTGCTCATCAAAATTGTCGATGAACAAACATTTCTAGTCCAGGCACAAATCAATCTAGAAGACCTCAATGAGGTCTTGCATTTTCATTTGCCCGCGAACAGAGAATATCAAACTTTAGCAGGTTTTTTGCTTTACCAATTGCAAAAAATTCCGATTCTTGGCGAAACCTTTCTCTATGACAATCTTGAATTTACGGTAGTCTCAGTTACCGGACCTCGCCTGCATCAAGTACAGATACGGCGGGTAGAGTAATTCAAAGGGTCAACTAGCTCCAATTCTGCAAAAGCAGCGAGACGCAGGCGACAAGAATCGCAAACTCCGCAAGCCACCTCACCTCCTGCGTAGCAAGACCAAGTTAGTTCCCACGGAACTCCTAACTGATTGCCAAGTTGGATAATTTCGGTTTTTTTCAGTTCAATCAAGGGTGCAACGATATTGATAGGATGTCCCAATCGCCCTTGCTTTGTTCCTAAACAAAACACCTCCTGCATTGCCTGAAGATAGTCGGGACGACAGTCAGGATATCCAGAGTAATCCAAAGCATTAACGCCAATATAAACTCGTTCGGCGGCTATAGTTTCGGCATAGGCAAGGGCAAAGCTGAGAAAGATGGTATTGCGGGCTGGGACGTAGGTAATTGGTATGTTTTGAGACATTTCCAAGAGCGATCGCTTCTGGGGTAAATCGATAGAGCTATCTGTCAGTGCTGAACCGCCCCACTGACTTAAATCGAACGTGACCACTTGATGTTGTACGACTCCAACACGGGTAGTGATCGCAGATGCGGATAGTAACTCTCGTTGGTGACGCTGCCGATAATTAAAGGACAGGGCATAGCATTCACAACCATCAGCCATGGCTTGGTACAGAACAGTGGAAGAGTCTAATCCGCCTGATAATAGAATAACAGCTTTCATTTTAGGGAATGGGGATAAGGGGCTATGGGGAATCCGGCATCGGGCATCGGGCATTGTTTAAAAATATTCAATACGCAATTGCCCATTGCCTATGGGCTCTAAAATTCATTGTTTCAATGCAACCTAAGGAAGTTCACTTACGTCATAGATTTTTGCTATTCATAATTATTCAAAAAAGCAAAAAAGCATCATTTTAAACTCAATGCATAAAACTAACCCAAAGTGCGGGAACTCACATGAAACTTTGAAATTCTTCATAATAAGAACCTCTATGTTACCATCTGGATGGTTTTAGACGACTCATCATTGGCAAATTAGTATGAGAGCCAATGAGCGTAGTGTCTTTATATTTGGTGGTTGAGGAGATTATAAGAGTGCAAAATAGAAGTATGTTGCCAGGAGAACACAATGGTCAAGCACAGCGCAACTACCCACGTTCGGTCCGCATAGGCGTGATCGGTGTGGGCAATATGGGACAGCATCACGCCCGTATACTGAGTTCGATGAAAGATGTTGAACTGGTGGGTGTGGCTGATATTAACGTAGAACGAGGCTTAGAAACTGCTAGTAAATACAAAGCACGTTTTTTTGAAGATTACTGCGACTTACTACCTCTTGTGGATGCAGTTTGTATTGCTGTTCCTACCCGATTGCATTACGCCGTAGGCATCAATTGCTTGTTAGCAGGAATTCACGTACTGATCGAAAAACCAATAGCAGCCAGCATATCTGAAGCAGAATCTTTAGTCAACGCCGCAGCTGAGACTGGGTGCATTCTTCAGGTGGGACATATTGAACGATTCAGCCCAGCATTTTTAGAATTGAGTAAGGTGCTGAAAACCGAGGAAGTATTAGCGCTAGAAGCTCATCGCATGAGTCCTTACTCAACTCGGGCAAATGATGTTTCCGTTGTTTTGGATTTGATGATCCATGATATAGACCTACTTCTGGAATTAGCTTCTTCCCCAGTTGTTAAGTTAACAGCGAGCGGTAATCGTACCTTAGATTCTGGTTATCTGGATTATGTCACTGCCAATTTAGGTTTTGCCAATGGTATCGTTGCTACCTTGACAGCAAGTAAAGTGACTCATTGCAAAATCCGCCGCATTGTCGCCCATTGTAAAAACTCATTTACAGAGGCAGATTTTCTTAAAAATGAAATTTTGATCCACAGGCAAACCCCTGCCAACGCAATGAATGATTATCGACAAGTGCTGTACAGGCAAGATGGTGTAATTGAAAAAGTTTACACAAGCAATACTGATAAGCTGGGGGCAGAATTAGAACATTTCGTCAATTGCGTGCGTGGTGGCAATCAACCCTCTGTTGGAGGAGAACAAGCGCTCAAAGCCTTGCGATTAGCAAGCTTAATTGAGCAAATGGCTCTAGAAGAGCGGGTTTGGAATCCGTTGGATTGGCAATCTGAATCAAGGGTACAATCACTGACTCCTATAGTATAGGGAGTAGGGAGTGGGGAGTGGGGAATGGGGGTTAGGGGTTCAGGCGTAGGGGAAGAGTTTGTCATTAAGTTCTTTCTCCGATCTCTACTCTCTACTCCCTACTCCCTACTCCCTACTCCTAACCCCTTGCCCCAATGCAACTATTTTTGATACCTTGACTAATATCAGGGGTAATATACGCTTATTGCAATAGTCTTTTAAGTAGTTCTCATGAACTGCGTAAACCAGAACGTATAAAATCGATAAGTTTAAAATCACTCACCAAGCAACTTTAGGAAATAATTTGATGACGGATTGGATAAAAGAGATTATCGAATCTCTAGGCTATTGGGGAATCGCCCTGCTGATGTTTCTTGAAAACTTATTTCCTCCTATTCCCTCGGAACTGATTATGCCCTTGGCAGGATACACATCCAATCTGCCAGGGGCTAAGCTTAATGTCCTTGGTGTATTTTTTGCAGGGCTGGTCGGTTCTGTGGCGGGGGGGCTGGTGTGGTATTATCCGGGGAAATTTCTGGGGGAACAGCGCTTATTTGCCCTAGCAGACAAATACGGGAAATGGTTGAGTGTATCGAGCAAAGATATTGTTAAAGCTAAAGTTTGGTTTAATAGGCAAGGTACAAAAGCTGTTTTGATTGGTCGCCTCGTACCAGGAGTTCGGACACTGATTTCCGTTCCCGCTGGTATTAGCAATATGCCCTTGCTACCTTTCATAATTTACTCTACATTAGGTAGCGCTGCCTGGGTAGGTTTGCTAACATACTCAGGATATGCGTTGGGGAGCCAGTATGAACTTGTGGACAAGTACCTAGCTCCTGTATCTAAAATTGTTCTTGCGGTTCTCATCGTGGCATTTATTGCCTGGGTAGTGAAACGTAGGCAAAAACACAGGAGACGGTAAACACATTTGTCTGCATAAAATTATAAAACAGTTATGTGTTGTTTCCCCAAAAGCAAGCGTAGCTAGCCCTCAATCTCAATTCACTGTTTTCTCACTTTAGGGGATCTGTGAAAGCTATGTGTCAGAATCTTTGCTCAACTATTCTCTCGTATTCGGCAGAGTTCAAGCGAGTTAAAGCAGAATCAGGGTTTTCTGATGCACGCATTTTTGTAAGATGGGCATGATAACTTGTTAGAGCTAATAAACGACTAGGAGCTTTCATGACAGACCAACCATCCGCCGCCACCCCTATGAATGCTGCCGCTATCCCCATGAACAGGGTTTCAGCAACTACACCCATCAACGCAACTCCAACTCAACCCACCCCTAGTAGCACGGGGAAAAAGATTCTGAGTGTTGACTTAGGACGCACTTCTACAAAAACTTGCGTCAGTCGCGAACCCAATAATGTAATGTTTGTCTCCGCTAACGTCAAAGAAATGTCAATGGAACAGGTGCGCGGGGGTGTTTTTGAAGCCCGTGCTACCGATCCCTTAATGGATCTTTGGCTGGAGTACCAAGGTAGTGGCTATGCTGTTGGTCAGTTAGCTGCGGATTTTGGGGCTAATTTAGGTGTCGGTCAATCTAAGGTAGAAGACGCCCTCATAAAAGTCCTAGCGGCGGCTGGTTACTTCAAACTTAAGGACGAAATCTCAGTCGTACTGGGACTACCTTACCTTTCTCAAGAGCAATTTGAACGGGAAAAAGCTCAATTGATTAGCCAGCTTTCTGGTCCTCACATCATGAACTTTCGCGGTGAATCCGTAAACCTAAACATTACCAAGGTTTGGGTCATGCCAGAAGGTTATGGCAGCTTGCTGTGGTGCGAAGCTCAACCCAAAAAGACTGGTACAGTAATGCCTGATTTTACGAAAGTTTCGGTGGCAATTGTTGACATTGGACATCAAACAACTGATTGTTTGATGGTTGATAACTTCCGATTTGCCCGAGGTGCTTCCAAGAGTGAAGATTTTGGAATGAGCAAGTTTTACGAACTGGTGGCAGCTGAAATTGAAGGTGCAGATAGCCAATCTTTGTCTCTGATTGCCGCAGTTAACCGTCCAAAAGGCGATCGCTTTTACCGTCCAAGAGGTTCGAGCAAGCCAACTAACCTAGATGATTTTCTGCCCAACCTTATTGAGATGTTTTCTCGCGAAATTTGCAGCCGCGTGTTAGCATGGCTGCCAGAACGCGTGACCGATGTTATCCTAACTGGAGGTGGTGGAGAATTCTTCTGGGAAGATGTTCAACGCCTCCTGAAAGAGGCTAAAATCAACGCACATTTAGCTGCCCCATCACGGCAGGCAAATGCTTTAGGGCAGTACATTTATGGAGAGGCACAATTATCCTCTGCACGCTCTGCTAGGGCTTAATACTGATGTTCCAATGGTCAAAAAAGGTAGTTAAATCCGTTACGTTCAACCCAGGGGTCGCTGACGAGAGCTTATTAGCCCTCGTCGAAAGTCAATTGGAAAAAGATCCAGAAAAGACTTTCAGCGATCTTTGTAAAGAAGCTTTATGGCAATCTTTGTGCGTACCGGAATCTGTACGACCTACCCCTAAACCAGCAGCAACAGCACCACCAACACCAACACCAACACCAACACCAACACCAACACCAACGGCATTACCCCCTGCACCAACAGCAATACAAACTGCAACACCACTAGGGGTTGAAACACAAATCGCCGAGATGCAGAATCAAATAGTTGGTCTTGAGGAACGTTTTTTTGCCAAAGAGTCTCATCGATTGGAGACAATGGAACGCCATCTGACACAACTCAGTCAACAAGTTGCACAGCTGGCAATCATGATGAATCAAGTTTCAACAGTACAGCCTCTAACTCAAGCGGCACAAGTTGTTGAAGTTATCGAGCGTACTCCTCCCCCCGCTAATGCTGCTGTCCCACCCCCTCTTTTAGAAGAGGTAGACCCCGTGATCAGCCGCCTTAGCCAGTTTCTAGACGATTTCTAGGGGAAAGCAGGTGTACAAGTCTTTTGCTGCTGTAAAACCTCCTTAATGGAACTTTCTATTAAGGAGGTTTAATATTTGATAAATTATATTACGTACAGTTAAAAAAATCAAGCATTGCTAAAAGTGTCGGGAAAGCAACACATTACTAGAGCGCCGGTACAGTATTCAAAAAGGAGGCAAAAAACCCGGTTTCTTCAAGAAACCGGGTTTTTGACATTAGCTGAACCGACGCTCTAGAACGGGCTAGAAGTCCAGTTGACAAGAAGTTGATTCTCTTGTTTCAGAGATACCTCTTAAAACTGAAGAAAACTTGCTGTGTAAACAACAAGCCTTTCTACAAAGCGGGTAACGCGATTCGAACGCGCGACATTCACCTTGGCAAGGTGACGCTCTACCACTGAGCTATACCCGCAACTTCATTCTTTATTTAGTATTTCAGATTATCTTTGGGTTGTCAACACCTTTTTTGAAATTTGTTATTAGTTAGTGGTTAGTCGATAGTGGATAGTGGTTCGACTAACAACTAACAACTAACAACTAACAACTAACAACTAACAACTAACTCCCAGCAGCACTCTTTAGAGATGCAGGGGATAGCGAATTACCACCAAAAGGTTCTGCAAGGTTAGAACGTAACTGTCGCATAAGACTAGCCATTTCCAAAGCGCTCATGGCGTAATCCCAGCCATGATTACTTTTAATCCCAGCCCGTTCTAGAGCTTGTTGCATGGTATCGGTTGTTAAAATCCCAAAAATCACTGGTACGCCAGTTTGAAAAGCAGCAGCAGCAATACCTTTAGCAACCTCAGAAGATACGTAATCAAAATGAGGAGTTTGCCCTTTAATAACAGCACCCAGGCAAATTATTGCATCGTAGCGACCAGAGAGTGCCAATTGACGAGCCACAACCGGAACTTCAAAACTACCCGGTACCCAAACATAATCGACTTGAGAGCCGTGAGGATTGGGATCTACGCCGTGGCGTTTCAAGCAATCTTGACAGCCTTCTAGTAACTTAGCGGTCACTAGGTCATTGAATCGACCAATCACCAATGCAAATCGCAAAGGTTCCGTCTGAGTAAAAGTTCCCTCGAAAACTGCCATGAGCTTCTAATTCATCAATTAATATCCTTCGCATACAAGTATAGGAGCAGAATTGGGAATTAGGGATTTTGGATTTTAGATTTTGGATTTTGGATTGAGCTTTATGTTCAGTTCCTAACTCCTAACTCCTAACCCCTAACCCTAATCCCTAGCCCAGTCCTCGATTAAACCACCAAAAAGTTTAATGCGCCAACCAAGAACACTAAACCAATCCAAACACCAGAACCAATCCAAAGAAGTCTCTTAGATTCATTCCAGTTCTGTGGAGTGGCATAAGCAACAGGGACGCCAATCACTAGAACAAAAGACATAGCAACTAGAGCCAGCAGCGCAACTTGGAATATAATGGTCATTTTCCCTTCTCCCAAAACAGCAGATTACTAAAGATAGAATATTGTACAGACAAGCACTGACAGTTTTTCCTTATTTGTTAAACTAGCAGAAATTGCAACACTTTTGATCAGTAATTCAGTGACCAGTGACCAGTGACCAGTGACCAGTGAGCGGTGACCAGTGACCAGTGACTATGGATTTAATTCTTTGTCATACAACAGCAGATTTTGACTCCTTAGGAGCAGCAGTGGGGTTGTCACGCTTGCTACCGGGCAGTAAAATTGTGCTGAGTGGTGGATCGCATCCACCCGTTAGGGATTTTTTGGCATTACATCGCGATGAGTATCAGTTGATTGAACGGCGTTCAGTCAATCCAAAGAAAATTCGTTCCTTGATTGTGGTCGATACACAACAGCGCGATCGCCTGGGTAAAACTGCTGAGTGGCTGGGTTTGCCTCACATTCAGGAAATAAAAATTTACGATCATCACAAAGAACAACAGGGAGATATTCCCGCTACAGAGTTACATATCTCTCCTGTAGGAGCTACCACAACTCTCATCGTAGAGCAATTGCAGCAACAGCAAATTTACTTAACAACTGCAGAAGCCACTGTGATGGCGTTAGGGATTCACGTGGATACTGGCTCCCTGACATTTGATTATGCTACACCACGAGATGCTCTAGCTTTAGCTTGGTTAATGCAGCAAGGGGCTAGCTTATCAGTCCTGAACCAGTATGTAGACCCTGGATTATCGCCTCAATTGCAACATCTATTAAAGATAGCGCTGGAAAAATTACAAAAAATAGATGTTAGAGGACAAAAAATTGCTTGGGTGACTTTAAAAACACAAAGTTTTGTAGCTGGTTTGTCAAGTCTTGCTTCCCAATTAGTAGAGTTAACAGAAATAGACACCTTGCTGCTTTGTCATGAATCTCCTGTTTCTGAAGGTGAATCCCGCCTCACAGTCATTGGGCGTTCCCAAATCAAAGGTGTCAACCTCAACGAATTATTTCAACCTTTAGGTGGTGGCGGACATTCCCAAGCAGCATCACTGAACCTGCGAGGCGTAAACACCGAAGAAATACTCAACCAACTTTTAGAAAAGTTAAAAGCAACAATCCCCCATCCACCCACTGCAAGGGACTTAATGTCCTCTCCAGTGCGTACCATTCGTCCAGAAACCACCATTGCGGAAGCACAACGCACTTTATTGCGCTACGGACACTCTGGTTTGTGTGTTGCTGATGATCGGGGAAAACTGTTAGGTATTCTTTCTCGACGGGATTTGGATATTGCCCTGCATCACGGCTTTAGTCATGCTCCTGTCAAAGGATACATGACAATTAATATGAAAACAATTATTCCAGATACTACACTGCCTGAAATAGAAGCTTTGATGGTAACATACGATATCGGACGCTTACCAGTATTAGAAACCGAGCAGATAGTAGGTATTGTCACTCGAACTGATGTTTTGCGGCAATTGCACCAGGAAGGGAGAAAGGGAGAGGGGGAGAGGGGGAGAGGGGGAGACAAGAACCTTAAATCTCCTACTTTAGAGGAACTGAGATCGCGGCTTGCTCCTCAACTGTGGCAATTGTTAACAAAAGCATCACAAGAAGCAGAAAAACGCGGTTGGCATCTCTATCTTGTTGGGGGAGCAGTCCGGGATTTACTCTTAGCAAAAGACGCGACTGGGACTCTGCTCATTAAAGATATTGACTTGGTGGTTGATGGTTTTCACAAAGCAGCAGACGTGGGTGCAGGTGTAGAATTGGCAAAAGCCCTCCAGCAAATTTACACAACAGCACGTTTAGAAGTTCATGGCGCTTTTCAAACGGCAGCTTTATTGTGGCACAAAGACCCAGAATTAGATTCACTGTGGGTTGATATTGCCACCTCTAGAACAGAATTCTATCCTTATCCAGCCGCAAACCCTGAAGTTGAAGCAAGTTCAATTCGTCAAGATTTGTATCGTCGCGATTTTACCATCAACGCTATGGCACTGCGGCTAACATCTCCCAATTCTGGTGAATTACTCGATTTCTTTGGCGGGTTGCTTGATTTAGAAGCAAAACAAATTCGGGTATTACACGCTAACAGTTTTATTGAAGACCCTACCCGTATCTATCGTGGCGTGCGTTTTGCCGTCAGACTGGGATTTCACTTAGAACCCCAAACAGACGAGTATATCCGCTACGCTATTAACAGTGGTGTTTATGACCGTACTGCGCGAGAAAATAGCAAAGCACCAGCATTGCAAACCAGACTTAAGGCAGAATTAAAGCATATTTTGGAAGCTCCCTATTGGAAATTAGCATTGCAGTTGTTGGGAGACTTGGGAGCATTAAAGTGCATTCATCATACCCTGAATTTAGATGAAGAACTCCTGCGGCAATTACGTCTGTTGGAACGCTGCTTGCGGCGGTACGATCCTCAAGAAACTCTCATCCATTGGCAAATGCGTATGTCAGCTTTGATTGCTCATTTGTTACCAGAACATAGGGGGTTGGTGGCAAAAAATCTTCAATTGCCAGATGACAGTATTCTTCGGTTGGAGAATCTGGCAAAGGCGCAGGAAAATGTGGAAACTCTTTCTGCAAAAACAGAAAGGGGAGAAGCAGAAATATCTCCCAGTCAAGTCGTGCAATTGTTACGGCAATACGATTTACCTATGCTGATTTTAATTGCCGTTCAAAGTCCGCGATCTATAAGACAAAAAATTTGGAAATACTTAACAGTTTGGTCGGGAGTTCAGCCAATTCTTAATGGTAATGACTTAAAGAAAATTGGCTACAAACCAGGACCACAGTTTCGACAAATGCTGGATGATTTACTAGCAGCAACTTTGGATGGAAGAATTTGCGATCGCGCTGAGGCTGAGGAGTTTTTAGCTAAACATTATCCTCGTTAAAGTTAGTGCGAGTGCAACAATCATTCACCCATTCATCATCATTTTTGAAAAAATTGTCTAATTCTAGTTTTAACATTTCCCAATCTTTGTCTGTCCTAAATCTGGTACTATTACCAATAGATTCTCTTTTGCCAAAAACAGCCTTCATATTGATACCTGTATTTTCTACATTATAATTTGGTATCTATGTAACTATTCAGCATGAGGATGAAAATCCATCCTTCATTTGCAGTTGACATCTGTAAAAAAACTGTTACATCATTTTGCAACACTAGCTTTCTAGCTCTTTCCGGAATTACCTTCTGCTTAAGTACAATAATCTTAAACTTCATACACTGCAAGTCAGAGAATTCCATGGCTTGCTTTCAGCAACTGCTCTTATAATGGGGTGAATTATGGAGAAAGAAGAAGAATTACTGGAACGTTGCCAAGAACTCACACCCGAAAAGCAGCAAAAGATTTTTGAGTTTGTTGAAGCGCTGAAATTTGAATCAGACGCAACAGCACCAAAATCAGAATATACTCCACAAACACCCTTAGCTAAGAAATTGTGGGAAATTCGTACTCGAGCGATCGCTTCTGGGCTAACATTACTTAACGAAGCAGAAATTGAACAAGAACTGGCTGAACGTCGGGGCGGATATCGTGAGTCTTAAAAAAACGTATATCGACTAAAATAATCTAGAAAATCTAGCACAAACGTGGAGTTTGCCATGTCTTTCCAGTTTTCCTCAGAAGTGAGTTCGCGCATCTGCAATCATATGAACGAAGATCATGCTAATGCTGTAGCCCTTTATGCCCAAGCTTTTGGGAGTTTAGCGGATGCAACAGCAGCAGAAATGATTTCTATTGACGCTGAAGGTATGGATCTCAAAGCACAGGTAAATGGGGAAGCCGTACCAGTCCGCATTCTATTTGACCATGTTTTAGCAGACGCAGAAGACGCTCATCACACTTTGATTGCGATGGTAAAGCAGGCGCGAACTCAAGCAGGGTAAAAATTACGGCAATCCAGATAATCTCAATTGATGCGTAATACTAAATCCGCGTCTTACACCCCTTGATAATTTAGTCCGCGAAGACGGACTTCGTTTGTATAGCCGCGAATTCTATTCGCTAGGTATTTTGACAAAATTGGGATACTCCCTCCTCGCTCGCCTGCGTTCTATGAGACGGGCTAGAAGCCCATCCCACAAGAGCGAGAATTCCCACAAGGTTAAGGATCAAGAGCAAGACCTTACAACAGAAAGTTGCATATCTTTAACTAGCAAGCTCCTCAAACTCAGAAGCAACTTTTTCTAATTCTGGTTCAACGATCGCGAGATGTTTTTCTAAAATTGCCAAATTACGGATGTTAGATTTGTAAAAAGCATCAAATAAATCACCAACCAAAGGGACTGTACCAACCACTGCTTCTAAAGCAATGTTAAAAATCATTTGGGATAAATCTTTCGGGGGTATGTTAAAACGAGCTGCTAAAAAAATGATGTAAGCCGAAAACCCTGTACTGACGATATCGCCAGCACCAGGAATTAATCCAATAATTGGATCTAGTCCGATGCGAAAGCCAGTACCGGGGATACGTAAAGATGTATCCATGAGGCGGCTGAGTTTGCGAATGCGGTTGAGAGTTGCTATACGTTTTGCACTATCCATGGAATTATGAATTATGAAACAAGTAGCTATCATGTACTTTCATACACCAAAACAAATAAAAATTTTTCTTCTTCCTACTCCCTATTCCCTACTCCCCACTCCCTTTTTCATTTAAAGAACTCGTAACACGCTAGGAATACTATCTATGGCAGGGAGGCTGTGAATTTCTGCGAGCGCTTGTCGGAAGTCTCCCTCTCGAACATCATGGGTGACGACAACGATTTCTGCTAGTTCTCCCTGAAAACCAGTTTGGACGACTGACTCTAAACTGACTCCGCGATCGCCAAAGCAGGTTCCTATTTTACCAATGACTCCCGATTGGTCTCTTGTTAAAAATCTAGCATAAAACCGCGTGACGAGTTCTGCCATTGGTGTAATTTGACAGTAATGTTGATGCCTACAACCAAGAAGTGGATTAGGTAATGCTGTACTTGTTTTCAGTGATGCTACTAAGTTTAGTATATCAGATGATACAGAACTGGCTGTTGCACCCGCCCCAGCCCCAGGACCAAATAACATCACTTGTCCTATGGGTTCACCTTCAATAAAAATGGCGTTATTTACACCATTAATGCTTGCTAGGGGATGGTTTTTTGGCACTAAGGTGGGATGAACTCTTACAGAAATGGGGGGATTTGAGGAGGGGGGGATGACTGTTTGAGCGATCGCTAAAAGTTTTATGACAAATCCCAGTTTTTCGGCGTAGGCAATATCTGTTTTGCTGACTTGCCTAATTCCTTCACAGTAAACGTCTTCTAGCTTGATTCTTCCATCAAAAGCGAGTGAGGCGAGGATGGCGATTTTATCAGCTGCGTCTAAGCCTTCTACGTCGGCGGTAGGATCTGCTTCAGCGTAACCCAGTTTTTGGGCATCAGCTAAAACATCGCTGAAATTGCTGCCTTCTAGCTGCATCCGTGTCAGGATGTAATTTGTTGTACCGTTGACTATGCCTGTAACGCTTTGAATGCGGTTAACACTTAATGATTGTTTTAGGGGTTGAATAACCGGAATACCTCCACCTACGGCTGCTTCTAGCATGACGTATACCCCAGCTTTATTGGCTGATGTGAAGATTTCTTCGCCAAATCGCGATATCACTGCTTTGTTTGCTGTCACGATATGCTTGCCATTTTCAATGGCTTTTAAGATGAGCGATCGCGCTGGTTCCAATCCCCCCATGACTTCGACAATAATATCTACTTTTGGATCGTTGACAATTGCGTCTAAATCTGTCATCAATACTGATTTTGGTAGAGTGACAGCACGGGATTTATCAAGCGATCGTACTCCCACTTTATATATTTCTATTTCTTGCAATAGTGGATGACGACCAGTACCGTCCTGCAATAGCTGCACGGTACCTGTCCCCACAGTTCCCAATCCCAGTATTCCCAGCTTTACACCCACAAGCTTTCACCAAATTTTTATTTTAAACCGCTGATGAACGCAGACGAACGCGGATAATGGATTCGCTTGCGCTAAAAATGTGTGTTTAAATACACAAAAATAATAGTAGGTAAGGTATAAACCCTACCTACTTATTATATTTCTTATTTGGTCTACAGTCTTTTGTCAAAAGCCTAATGACTAATGACCAATGACTAAATTAGTATGTTTCAACGTGCCAGCGACCTGCTTTCTTGATTTCTTTTTGGTAGTCGCTCCAGGTTACGCCTTCTTTAGCAGCCGCAGCACTGAGGGCTGCGTCGATTCCATCTTCCATTCCGCGCAAACCGCAGATGTAAGTGTGGGTTTTTTCGTTCTTAATTAACTGCCAAAGTTCATCAGCGTGTTCTGCTACTCGGTCTTGGATGTACATCCTACCCCCTTGAGCATTTTTCTGTTCGCGGCTGATAGCGTAGGTGAGGCGGAAGTTATCGGGATACTGTTGCTGCATCTCTTCGAGTTCTTCCTTGTAAAGGATGTTGGGGCTTGTAGGAATACCGAAAATCAACCAAGAGAAACCTTTGAATTGGTATTCTGGGTTAACTGCTTTTTCGTTATCCTTGAACATCCGCCACAGGTAAGCACGCATGGGCGCGATACCTGTTCCTGTTGCCATCATGATGACGTTAGCATCAGTGTCTGCTGGTAATAACATTTCTTTACCAACCGGACCTGTGATTTTGACATCATCTCCTGGTTTAATGTGGCACAGGTGTGTGGAGCACACACCATAGACTGTTTCGCCGGATTCTGGGTGCTTGTATTCTAACTGGCGCACGCAAAGAGAGACTGTTTTGTCATCTACATCATCACCATGACGGGTTGAAGCGATGGAGTACAGTCTGAGCTTTTCTGGTTTACCGTTCTTGTCTACACCAGGAGGGATAATGCCGATACTTTGACCTTCTATGTATCGTAAATCGCCACCAGAAATGTCAAATTTAATATGCTGAACAAGACCAATACCACCTTCTTTAACCAACGGCTCATTAGAGATAACTTTACCGATATAAGGAGCGTTGGGGCGGTAAATGTTTACGGGAACGTCAGCGTGGACGTCTTTTTTGGCTTTCGCTTGAGTCATGGTTTTGCCTTTGTTGTCCTTACTCTTGGGCTGTTGCTCAGCTACAGGTGTGGCTTTACCATTTGCTTCACTGCTAGCATTCTCACCAGATGTGGCGTTACTATTGGGAGCTTGCCCATTCAGCTCTTGTAAAAGATTTACGGGCTGGATGCTAACAATTTTGCCGCCAAGGCGAGTAATACGCCGCATTTCTTGGTTCATGCGGTTGTAAGGCACTCTGATGAACACACTGCCACTTTGACGAATTGGGTAGTTCGTGTTGTCAGTTTCTTCGCTCTGACGCAGACCCACCACTTCGTATACGAAGACGCGGCTACCTAATTCTGTGTTGGCAGCACCTTCAACGGCACCTTTGATGTACATTACTTCTACCACTCCGATCTCTACTTAACCTATTCTCATACAAACCCTTTTCACCACAATAGCAGTGCAGTGCTCTCTCTTCTAGCGAGTTGGAGCAATTGCTTTCCAGGAATGGGAAAAGTGGTCTTTCTTTGCCGATGTCTTATTACGTACACTCACCTCAGACTCGCAAAACACACCTGTTTATCGAAATTCTTCCCTTTAGAGAGCGAAGTTCTCTTATGGTTGGGAAGGGGCTATGGACGAATAGTCCTGTTTTCCTCATTGTTGGCGTTACCGCCATTTCCCTTTTAGATTCTCCAATCGCCTGCAACGAGAAACTCTCCTGTAGGGACGGTTCACCGTGTCTGGGTTAAGAACGAGTTCTCTAGGGACTTATACTGTTCAGATTAAAGATCTAACAATCTCTTGGTTTTATCCTAATAGATTGTTTAGACCAGGATTTCCGACAATCCCTGACCTTCTAAGGTAGAGGATAAGTCCTTGAGAGAATGTTAATAATGAGTCAATTTAATGTTTTTTTCGAGAAGTACCACTCAACAGAGGAGAGATCTCTTCTCGTCATTCATTGGGAGCACAGATCGAAAGGCATTCAATATTGGGAAACATCAATTACCAATCTTTTTGAAAAATCTAAATCAAAAACAATTGTCATTTATTTGACTTCCCCAAAATTGAGTACCAGTGTCTTACAGTTTCCTCGGAAATTAACTGAGGATTTTCCCGCAGAACACCATTTACTGAATTTTACATCCGCCCTTAGGGAGCATTCCACAACACGGAGTCAGTTCAGTAACAAAATTCTGGTAGAAGTAGACCCAGCAGACACAACTACAATTTAGTTTTACTTGATGTTAAAAATCTGTCAACCACTGTTACTTTCTAGGGAAAACGCGTAAAATCCTGTTGGGCATAGACTTTAAAGTCACAAGACAAGAATTTGTGATTTTTATCACACCTTAATAAAATCCATAATTTTTGGCTGGAGATGTCTGGAACGTTGCTGAATCTTCCAAGATTCTCCAAAACAAAAAGCCACATTAAGACGACACATAGTAAACTTAAAGGTATACCTTCACAAGCAGTGTATTTTTACCGATATCCAACTGGTGTGGATATCTGACTTTTACTTCAATCTCCTTTAATTCACAAATTTAGGAGATCAAATCAAGGTTAATCAACCTTGTATAGACAACACCCTTCTGTTACAATTCAATTTAACACTAGGATTAAATACTTACCAGCAACAAAGTTGGTCATATTAGGCGGGTAAAAACTGCTACGGTTGAACCCCGTCAAATTTGTTAACGCGTTGTTGGAGGGCGAAGACGCAGGATAGACCATTGGGGTATACTCCTGGCTTGAGGATTGAAACGAGGATTGAAACGAAATTCAAACGAAACGAAAAAATTATTGAATGATTCATCATTTAGTATCAAGAGGAGATTTATGACTAGTAAGCCGGAACGCGTGGTGTTAATTGGAGTAGCCGGAGACTCCGGGTGCGGTAAATCTACGTTTTTGCGTCGCCTAATGGATTTATTCGGTGAAGATTTGATGACTGTCATCTGTTTGGATGACTATCACTCATTAGATCGCAAACAGCGCAAAGAAACAGGCATTACTGCACTTGACCCAAGAGCAAACAACTTTGACCTGATGTACGAGCAAATCAAAGCGCTCAAAGAAGGTCAATCGATTATGAAGCCGATTTACAACCACGAGACCGGCGCTATCGACCCACCAGAGAACATCGCTCCCAACCACATTATTGTAGTTGAGGGTCTGCATCCTCTCTATGACGAGCGTGTGCGAGCACTGATTGACTTTAGCGTTTATTTTGACATTAGCGATGAAGTTAAGATTGCTTGGAAAATTCAGCGTGATATGGCAGAACGCGGTCACCGCTATGAAGATGTCCTAGCTCAGATTAATTCCCGCAAGCCAGACTTTACAAAATACATTGAACCGCAAAGAGAGTTTGCCGATGTGGTTCTACAAGTCTTGCCAACCAATCTTATCAAAGATGACAAAGAACGTAAAGTTCTGCGGGTACGCATGCTCCAGCGAGAAGGTAAGGAAGGGTTTGAGCCAATCTACTTGTTTGATGAAGGCTCAACCATTCAGTGGACTCCTTGCGGACGCAAACTGACCTGTTCTTACCCCGGTATGCAGCTGTACTACGGTTCAGATGTATACTACGGTCGCTATGTTTCTGTATTGGAGATAGATGGTCAGTTTGACAATCTAGAAGAAGTGATTTACATTGAGACTCATTTGAGTAAGACCTCCACCAAGTACAAAGGTGAGATGACTCACTTGTTACTCCAACACCGCGAGTATCCTGGCTCTAACAATGGTACTGGTTTATTCCAAGTCCTGACTGGTCTGAAAATGCGTGCTGCTTACGAGCGTTTAACCTCTAAAGAAGCACAGCTGGCAGCTAAAGTCTAGTAGAGTGTCAGTTTTGTTTTGATGAACAACAAAAACCCGGTTTCTTGGAGAAACCGGGTTTTTTGCATTACTGTATTGGCGCTCTAGATCCCCGACTTCTCAAAGAAGTCGGGGATCTCAGTTAACTTCACCAACCGTCAAATTCTTTACAGCGATAAATTTTCAATTCATAAACCACGATAACAAAGTAGGGTAGCTCTTCTCGCTTTTCAAAAAATCGTACTTAGGTAAGGTTTTTGAGAAAAGTAGTATAAAACTAATTACCGTTTGTGAAAATCTTGTTATGATTGCAAATCAAAGCGGTTGAATTGAGCACATTAGTTCAGTCCGCTCTTCTTACCTTCTTGAGGAGGAATTACATTGTCTCGTCGTTATCTCTTTACCTCCGAGTCAGTGACCGAAGGTCATCCTGACAAAATCTGCGATCAGATTTCCGATACAATTCTAGATACCCTGCTTTCTCAAGACCCAAGTAGCCGTGTTGCTGCTGAGGTTGTTGTGAACACTGGCTTGGTTTTAATTACAGGAGAAATTACCACTAAAGCCAATGTTAACTACGTAAATGTTGCTCGCGAGAAAATTGCGGAAATTGGCTACACTAACGCCGATAACGGATTTTCTGCTAACAGCTGTGCAGTGATGGTCGCTCTAGACGAACAGTCACCTGATATCGCTCAAGGTGTCAACACTGCTCAAGAAACCCGCGAGCAAAGTAGCGATGAACTCTTTGACACGGTTGGGGCTGGCGACCAAGGGATTATGTTTGGTTTCGCTTGCAACGAAACCCCAGAATTCATGCCATTGCCTATTTGCCTTGCTCACCGTATCGCCCGCAGATTAGCTGCTGTTCGCAAAACAGGTGTTTTGCCATACCTACGCCCTGATGGAAAAACACAAGTCACCATCGCTTATGAGGATGGACGACCAGTTGGTATCGATACCATTCTGATTTCTACCCAGCACTCGGCGACTATCGGTGAAATTACAGATGAAACAGAAGTACAAGCCAAGATCAAGGAAGACCTGTGGTCAGCAGTGGTTGAGCCTGTTTTTGTAGACATTGATGTTCAGCCAGATGACCAAACTCGCTTTTTGGTTAACCCCACAGGTAAGTTTGTCGTTGGCGGTCCTCAGGGAGACTCCGGTCTGACAGGACGCAAAATCATTGTTGATACTTATGGCGGTTACTCTCGTCATGGTGGTGGCGCTTTTTCTGGCAAAGACCCCACTAAGGTAGATCGCAGTGCTGCTTATGCTTGTCGCTATGTAGCGAAAAACATTGTCGCTGCTGGTTTGGCAGAAAAATGCGAAGTTCAACTAAGCTATGCGATCGGTGTTGCAAGACCCGTAAGTATTATGTTGGATACTTTTGGCACAGGTAAAGTTGATGACGACACCTTGCTAGAATTGGTTAAACAGCATTTTGAACTGCGTCCTGCAGGTATTATCCACACCTTTAATCTACGTAACTTACCAAGCGAACGAGGCGGACGTTTTTATCAGGACGTCGCGGCTTACGGTCACTTGGGACGTAACGATTTAGACTTACCTTGGGAGCGTCTTGATAAGGTAGAGACGCTGAAGCAAGCTGTCGATCATCTGCTTTCAGCTGCGCTTGCATAAGGGACTTCCAAATAAACAATGTCCCAAAATTAAATTCATACAGGACGGGCGGGGACGCCCGTCCCACATTCTGGGGTTTTAGACCCCTTGGGCAGGAGGCAGCCAGGTTCAGAGGGATTTGCCATCACCTTCAATACTTTCTTCCCTTCTGCCCTCAGCAAAGCTGCCTTTCCCGGATCATTTATTTTTTGAATGCCCATCTGACAAATTAGATATTTTTTTATTGAGAAGTCTTTTGTTTATACTCAACAACTGTTAAAAATGTGCATATCCCGATCGCTCTCATATAATGGAGGACATGCCAACTATAATAGTGACCAGACATGAAAGGAATAAATACTTACAGGGAAAAAGCACGGCTTGCCATTAAGTGGGAGAGTTTGCTAAATGCTGAAATTTAGCAAAAAAAAGCAAACAACAAAGTAAATTTTTCATAAAAGTTTACATATCCTCCGCCCACAAAAGTGGAATGGATCTAATTTACGAATAGTTTGTCATCTGCGAGAATAAAGGCACTTTATCAGAAATGTATCATAAGTCTTCAAAACTTAGTCTTTATTTAAAAATTTCCCCCCGATCTCTAAAGTTGATAACCACCTTAATTTTGATAAAAAAGAAGATAAAGTGGTAGGTGTTAATCACAAGTTCATTAATAAAATTGCAACCTCTGTATAGATACACAGTTTTTTGCGGGAGGGCAAGGAGAATTTGAGGTATGCAAACTCAAAAACCAACCTCTGTTGACAGCAATATAGAAAGAAAACAAGTGTCAGCCGATCAGCCCTCTACCGACGAACTCCCAACTATTGAGTTTCCCTCCCGAGGGAAACTCAAAGCCAGTTCTTGGCGAATCCATCAAAAGATTGGCTATGGCTACTTTTTAGCGATTGGCATTGGTTTTTTAGGCTCTCTGACCGGTCTGGTTATTGCTAATTATTATCGAGGAATAGAGACTGGGCAATTAAGTCACGCCCGGTATCAGACACAAATGCTGGCTACCTATAGGAATGCCTTAATAGGCGCACAGTTACACAGCTCGAACATAATTACTGTCCTAGAAGACTCAGAACGGCTTTCCGACAAAAGATTTGACCTGTTTAAGAATTTTGACAACGCTAAACATCTAGAACAACAAATTACAGAATTTTTAGACAGCAAACCAGGAAAGTTAGCAGCTACCGAAAGCACTCTCCGAACCGTCATACATGATTATGAAAGTAACTTAGATTCCTACATTTGGCAAATAGAAGCTGTTTTACAACAGCTTGAAAAGCAGCCTCAACAGCCACAGAGCACTTCGTTTGCGCGAGAGCAATTACTAGAAATCATGGGTGGTGAAACAGCTATCCGACTCGATCAGTTGCGCCTGCAATTGAGTAATATTTTGCAGACTGCGGAAGAACAAGAGCAAGAAATAGCAAAAGACGTAGAGGTGGCAAAAGGAGTCGAGCGGTTAATTGTTATAGTCAGTATGCTGCTATCAGTGGCGATCGCCGCAATTATAGCTTGGCGAACTTCCAGAGCCATAGCCGAACCAGTCATCCTCGTCACGCAAGTAGCCGAACAGGTGGCAAAGAAATCTAACTTTGATTTGCGAGCACCCGTCAGCACTGAGGATGAAATTGGATTACTAGCCAAATCTCTGAACCGTTTAATTGAGAGAGTCTCCGAACGGACTAAAGAACTACAACAGGCAAAAGAACTCGCAGAAGCAGCTAGTAAGGCAAAAAGCCAATTTCTTGCTAATATTAGCCACGAGTTACGCACACCATTAAATGCCATTATTGGTTTGAGCCAACTGCTCAAAGATGATGCTGCAGATTTTGGCATGGCAGAAGATTTTATCAGTGACCTAGAATCTATCAATGGTGCAGGAAGGCATTTGCTAACACTGATCAACGATATCCTCGACCTTTCAAAAATTGAAGCGGGGAAAATGACCTTTTACCCTGAAACATTTGAACTAGCAACATTGCTTAATAATATCGTTATGACAGTGAAGCCGTTAGTAGAAAAAAACAGCAACGTTCTAGAAGTTTATTTTGAAGAAGAACTTGGTGTGATGCATACCGATCAGACCAAACTCAGACAGGTTCTGTATAACCTGTTAAGTAATGCTGCCAAATTCACCAAAAATGGTAAAGTCAAGCTTTTGATAGAGAAAGAAAAGCAGGGTTTGCGTGAAAATGGATCTGCTAGAATTATCACTTTTACGGTTGAAGATACTGGTATTGGTATGACATACCACCAACAGCAGCAGCTCTTTCAACCCTTTACTCAGGGAGATGCCTCAACCACTAAAAAGTATGGAGGAACCGGACTTGGGTTAGCAATTAGCCGTCACTTTTGCCAAATGATGGGTGGTGAAATTGTTGTCAGAAGTGAACCAGGAGTTGGATCTGTTTTTGTTGTTCGCCTTCCCATGACTGTTAAACATTAGTTAATACTTTATTGCTGTTTATGAAGACGGTTAGTGATGAGTAGTGAGCTATGTACGGGCGCAGAGCCTTGCGCCTCTACTAACCACTAGCAAATTTCACGGATCAATATAGATGAATTAGTTTTATAAAGAGCATAATTTAACAGCTATCGGACTCCTATTTGATTTTTGAAATATACGTAGGGAGGGCTATGCCGTAAACAAGGTTTATGTGTGCGGCATAGCCCTCCCTACAGTACTAAGATTTTTTTCATAAATCATTTATAATTCCTATATATATTTTTTTTTGAAAATTATATTGGATATCGTTCTTCCAGATCCCCTGCTCACAGAGGCTATAGCAATCCTAAATCATTCGTGAAAAGTTAAAACTCCGGACTGCATGAAGAAGTTGGGGTTCTGAACTTACTAAATTGTCACAAATTAATTGCTATAGTGACACATACTAGCAGGATGTGGGCATAATTACCTTAAATATAATTTTTTAAGCTATTTGTAACTCGTCTTTACGAAATCAATTTAGCTTAAACTGTAGCACAAGTATTAGGCAAAGTTATTAAAACACAGAGCTGATGAGCGCAACTAATTACCGCCGAATCATTATTGGGGATGTGCATGGTCACTACGAAAGTTTGATGACTTTGTTAGACGCGATCGCCCCCATATCAGACGATAAAATATATTTTCTCGGAGATTTAATTGACCGTGGACCGCAAAGCTCGCAAGTTGTGGATTTTGTTAAGAACAACCACTACGAGTGCGTGTTGGGTAATCACGAGCATATGCTATTAAATATTCTAACTAGCGGACAAGCTCCTACGTCAATAGTACAAGCATGGCTGTGCAGTGGCGGTCAAGCAACAGTCGCTAGTTACAAACAAGCCACAATCCCAGAAGACCATGTCGAATGGCTCAAAGCTTTACCCACATATCTTGACTTGGGAGATGTTTTGTTAGCTCATGCTGGAGTCGATCCCTCAATCCCCCTTGTAGAACAAACTGCCGATCAGATGTGCTGGGTGCGAGACAAGTTTCACAGCATGGACAAACCCTACTTTGCCGATAAATTAATTATTGTCGGTCATACAATCACCTTTACTTTACCAGGAGTAACGCCCGGTCAGCTAGCACAAGGCAAAGGATGGTTGGATATAGATACAGGTGCTTATCATCCCCGAAGTGGCTGGTTGACAGCCCTTGACATCACAAATTGGTTGGTCTACCAAGTCAATGTCTTAAACAAGTGTCTCCGCACTCTACCACTAAAAGAAGGGTTGGCATTTGTCGATCCAGCCGGATTCGAGGTTGCAAGATGTCAGAGGGCGAAGAGTGTAATTAGTTAGTTGTTAGTGGTTAGTGGTTAGTTGTTAGTCGCAATCCAAAATCCAAAATCCAAAATCCAAAATCGATATGATAACTAACGTAATGCTCTGATATTTGCTTGATAAGCGGCTTTATCCAAACCAGCACTGCTATTACCAGATTGAGAGGCTATGGCACTTTCCAGTGCTTTAATGCGATCGCCTGTTGCGGGGTGAGTGCTCAAAAATGAAGGAGTTCCAGAACCTTTTTTCAAAAGTTTTTGCATGAAAGAAACCATACCAGATGGAGCATAACCACTGCGTGTTAAAGTTCTCAAGCCTCTTTTGTCTGCATCATATTCATCTTCACGACTGCGCGGACGATTCAAGGCTAAATCTACACCTATCGCCACTGCTTGAGAACGATCTAACCCTGCTGCTGATGCTACACCACCTGCAATTGCTCTTTGTCGCATTTGTTTTACCAAATGCTTCCCAGTAATGTGACCAATTTCGTGAGCCATCACACTTGCCAGTTCCGCTTCATTTTCCGAAGCTTTTAGCAAGCCCGTGTTAACGTATACAAATCCCCCAGTTGTGGCAAAAGCATTGATACTGTTATCGTCAACAACTTGAAAGGTAAAAGGAAGCTCGCTGCGATCGCTGTTAGCAGCCAACCGCCTACCAATTTGTTCCACATAATCGCTAATTGCGGAGTTACGGTAAAATTTGACTTCACGACCTAATTGTTGATTCATTTGCTTACCAAGCTCAACCTCTTGACGAGGAGATATGTTGGAAAGCTGAATGACTTGTACGCCCTGTATCAATGTCGGTATCCAGCGCTCAATACCAGCCCAGGTTTTTACTGGTGTACTTAAGCACAAAATTAAAGATACTGTTAAGGAAATTAACGGATAAAACCAATTCCGTCGCCAATAACGAGAGTTTGTAGAAAAGCGGTTCCTGTTCATAACGATCCGGTTTCAAGAGAGTTTGAGTAGAAGTAAAACTATGTGACGAATTTCTCTCCCTATGAGTTGCATATTAAAAATTGGGAATAGGGAGTGGGGAATGGGGAATGGGGAATGGAAAATTCTTATAATCTCTACCCCCACCCCCTACTCCCTACTCTCCACTCCCTAGTTGTGATAGACTATTGCACGATCTCCAGCACTCAATAACTTTTCGTCCTGCAAAATAGATAAAAGTGCTGCATTCTAACTAAAGACATACTGCTACCATTATTAGAAAAACTTGTTATGGCTATTTTAGATTCCAAAGGTCGTTTATTCGGTAAAATTAGCATCCTCGACTTCGGTGCTTTACTTGTCATTCTGCTTGTTATATTCGGCATCTTCCTATTCCCTGGTGGTTCTGGTTCTGTTGCTCAAGTTGGTAGTAAAACAGTACCTATCGAAGTAGACTTAGTTGTTCGGGGATTAAATGTCCGCGACCCGGAACAATTATACGCACGAGGGTTTGAAAAAGGTGGTAAGACTAAAGTGATTATCCGCAATCAACCCTACGGAACGATTGATATTAAATCGATACAAGTACTACCAAGAACTATTATGGTTCCCCAACCTGACGGTTCCGTAAAAGAATTACCAGATACAAGATCTAATAATTTCAGTACGGATATGCTTTTGACTTTACAAGGCAAAGCCCAAGTTACAGCAGATGGACCAGTGTTAGGTAACAGTAAAGTCAAAATTGGTATGCCAATTGAGTTAGACGGCTTTAACTACAATTTTAACAGCACTGTCATTGATGTCAGACTGCAAGACAAATAGGTTAGTTGTTGGTTGTTAGTTGTTGGTTGTTAGTTGTTAGTTGCTGGTAACCACTAACCACTAACCACTATCCACTAACCACTATCCACTAACCATTATGATAAACATTATCAAAGCCGTTGCCATATCATTAATATGTCTTTCCATTGGCTGCACCCTGGTTAAAGCAGAAAATCACTGGACGCCGCAAATGGAAAAGGAGTTTCAGTTGCGGTCTAGGGAAGTCCTGACAAAATTTACAGACAGCAAATATGGCACTACATCTTTTGAGAGTGAAAAAAGATCCTACCCCAAAGCAATGATTGGTTTTCTTGCAGGAAACCGAGAAAAGGCTATTTCCTTTCTTCAATCTGAAGATGCGGATGCTAAAAGTCACGCTCATACATTGGGGATTGATTTCTACTCTGGTTTTACTCTCAAAGGTCAAGTCCGCAAATACTTTTACTTTGGCAAGTATCTTGACCCATCCTACCGCCAGAGGATGAAACGGGCAATGAAGGTTTGGACAGAGGTAGATCCGCTTACACGACGCTTTCCCAACCGTCGCCAGTTTTGGGCAAACTCCACAGACAATTGCGACACTTGGGTAGACTGTCGTAACACAGATAATTTAAAAGCAATGCGGGAAATATCTGTGTACTTATTTGCCGAAGAAACAAGAAATGAAGCGACTCGCAAGCTTTACAAAGAACGTATCAGAAGAAATGTTCGCACTCTCTACCAGATAGGACAGGGCGAATGGGATTCTGAAAATTACTTGGGACATGCGATCTCAACTTATGTCAATCTCTACGATTTTGCCAAAGACCCTGAGGTAAAATCTCTTGCTAAATCCGCTTTGGATTGGTTTTTGATGTCTGGTGCTGTTAAATATTGGCGGGGTGGATTTGGCGGGCCTTCCAAGCGCGATTACAATCAGGGTAACTGTGTTTGGTGTTCTCTGGCTACCCATGAGTTGGGGTTGTACTTTGGTGATTCTCCTCTTGCAGATCCTAATCCTTCCCCTGACTTGGTGCATTTGATAACTAGCACCTATCGTCCACCTTCAGCAGTTGTTTCCCTAGCGCGAAAGCAATTTCAAAAGCCACTCGAATTGCTTAATTCCAAACCAACCTATGAAAATTGGAAACCGGGCGGTGATGCTGCACCTGAATTTCACGAAACTCTGTATTTTGGAAACACCTTCCAAATAGGGACTTTAGCTCAAGGTTCTGGCGGTGACTGGAATGGTTTTAAGATGATGGCGTTTAATTCTACGCGTGGCGTTGATTATTTTATTGCTGCAACGGGGACAGATCCGACTCAAATCTCTTCTTCGTCTATTGGTGGCGATCGCATTGCCCAGTACCGTAATTTAATCATTTGGCTTAACGATAAACCTAAAGCACCATTTCAGTTTTTTTTACCTAAATCTGTGAAATTAGAAACCAAAAAAGGCATAACTTTTATTGGCTATGAAAAAACATGGTTAGCACTTACACCTATTCATCTTAATATAGAAGGAATTAGCAGTACAGCAACTGAGAAAATTCTTAAAAAATACCCCGATAACCAAATTTTAACTGCTATAGGTAATAACAAATTTAGCGGTTTTGCTCTGGAAATAGGAGAGAAAGAAACATACGGTAATTGGGATAAATTTCAACAATCTGTACTAAATAAATCTCGCTTGGATTTAAGTGAAATTGGCAATAAATCTGTTGAATATAAAGGTGTTTTGGGAAAGGTAAAACTTCAGCATCAATCTCAAGGATTACCAAAAGTTTGGCGCAATGGAAATTTTCATGATTGGCGCAATCATTACGCTGTATATCAAAATGCTCAAGGTAAGAAAATACCAATTTATCAAGGTTGGAAACAAGGTACTCTTGAGGTGACAGCAGGCGGCTATAAGTTTACTCAATCACCACTCTAGTAGAGTGTCAATTTTGTAGGACTACGCACGCTCTACGAATTCTTGGCGCTCTTGGCGTCTTGGCGGTTCGATAAATCAAGGTTTCTAGCAATTTTTGCGTAAGTCCTGTTTTGTTTTGATGGATAGTCCGTTGTTGAGAAACCCGGTTTCTCTTAACCGAGCAGTATTGTCATGGCATCTCTGTGACACAGGAAATTGGGATAATTCCGAAAAATCGGCTTAAATCTTACTTTCTCATCATTTCTCTGGCTCTTTGAATCCGCCATCCCTAGCATTCAAGAGACTTGCTCTTTACCAGTACGAGGTTTCAACTCTTTAGAACCAAATGGGTAGCGCCACTAACCCTGGATTAAAATCAAAGCAAGGAGCCACCTTGCAACGATGGATCTTAACCCAACCCCGCCTTTTCAGACGACCGATGGAACGGTTCCCTGTCCGGAGGTACCATTCACGAGGCTTTTCGTCATTATTTTCGGGTTTTCAAAGTATCTACGTAAGAACTTTAACCCGACATTTCTGGAACCGTTCAAGTCAGCATTTCCTTTATGCTTAATGTTGCTTGAACAGAGGTAATTAGGAGTGCCAATATTATAAAAAACTTTTCCGTCAGAATTTATAATTGCTAGATTTACTATTTCAGCAAATACATCGGAAATTGTCACACTAATTCTAGAAACATTACTCTGACAATATGCGCACTCCTTACTAGTATTTTTAGGACTAACTAAAGAGGTAAGAATTCCATACAATTGAAAAGCTTTGTATCGAGTTCGTTTAACGATTTTAGATTTTAACCAATAAGCACGTTTTTGGTTACTACGACGACTATATTTTGCTTGCTCTGGTCTAAGATTAGTCAGACATTCAAATACTATAACTGTCGCTCCATGCTTATGTGCAAATTCAACTAATCGTTTACTAATCCGATGAGATTCATAATCATCTCGATTTTTAATCTTCTTGAATCGCTTAGAACAATCTCCCTTTTTACTAGTACCAAAACCTTTATTAGTACGTGAATAAGCTCTAGCAATGCGTCCAAGTTCGCGCTTCCTACGATGTTGAATAGTGTCATTTCGGTTTACAAACAGAGTGGCTAACTCCTGAACACTACCTGTACCGTCGGAACTTATAATGCTTGCTACGGCTATCGTTCCATCAAGGTTTAAATCAATTGAACAAATAGTAATTCCGTCTGAATTCTGTGCTTGTTCTTTAATCTTTCCTGGATTTGATATCTGTTTAATGATGGGAAAGTGCAAATGAAGTTTATCTTTTAAAATCAAAGTTGGTGAACCCCAATCCCAACCATCAGGTAAAGACTGTCCCCTTAAGTTAATAGGTTGTTTAATCCATGCCCATGATGTACCAGTCCATAATTTCAGTATAATGGATGTACCATCAAAGTCTTTGTACATCCCAGAATAAAGTACAGGATGCATTTGACTATAGTCTCTAGGTGGAACTGGAGGTTGATCGCTAAACTTTTTTCCTAACGCTAACTTTTTCTGTTTTTTAACTTCCCATTTTTTGTAATTAGAATACCAGGATTTAACAACTCCAAAAGCTTTCTTAATACAAGCCCGACGCATGTCAGAGGGAACATCCCCTTGTAAAGGAAATTGAACCTCTACCCTATTTTTGTTAATAATCGTTAATCCTTCTAGAACGGCATACAAGTCCTCGGCTTTTGTTTCAAGTAAATCCAAATCAGCTAATAAAATATCTGCATAAAAGTTAGTAACTTCTGCGTACTTTTCCCGAGTAGGAATAATATAATTAGCAACATTATCTTTATATTGCACGTTATCTACTACCCACAATTTAATTGTCTTTTGAGACTCTATGTATCCTTTCTTTCGCCTTTGTTTCTTGTTTGCCATTCGTTCAATCACCTCCTAAGTTTTATTTAAATATTAATAATATACAATACCTAATCGGTGTTTTCGTAACTTTCGGCAAACTTCATTAAATATTCATTTTTAGTAGACTCTTTGGCGACAGTCTAAGAGATGCTTTTCTCATATTTACGCAAAAAATAAAGTTTAGCGTGCTCATGAATGCAATCTTGTTAAAATGTCTTGGACTAATTCAAGCTTAGGGGATAATTTAGTTTCATTTAATACAGTAACTTGACAATCAAATTGAGCGCATAGCCAAACAATCAAATCAAATCCTGCATCGGCTAAGTCTATCATGGTACGCTACTACTAACTCCTTGACTTCACCTTTAATGACTCGCTCTAGTATTGATAGTAATTTACGACGTTTGAAATTTAATCCGGAACCAATCTCAGATATTAATTCACTCTCGGCACGATTCATTCTCAGAAAGTCAATTTGAGTTTGTAGATCATCTTTCTGAGAATGAGTAGATACTAAGCGCATAAAGAACAACCGCCCTCTCATCCTTTCCAATCATTTTTTTGAGAGTGGTTAGATCGTAACGTCTATGTCCTGTAGCAGATTTGATACAGGACAACGCCTTCATCTGCCCAATTAGCGCTCATTCTTTACATGAAACCCAGTAACTCTGGATGCTTCTTGAGGTGTAATATATGGCATAATTTCGGAATAATCGCTTTTAAGCATTATATTACGATTATTCGAAATTATTACTATATGACCGTACTAGCTAAATGGTCGGGGATGAACCAGCACGAGAGTAGTAATTGCTCTTTTTTTATGATGCAGAATTTGCAGAAAATGCCTGAAACCTATATACAGTGGAGATTTTGCAGTCTTCGACATTTTTCAAAACATAACGCTTGACATAGTATCAATATTGATACTATAATAAAGAGAAAACTAATGCCAAGTTGCTTTTTAATATGTCATTTTGTAGAAACTTCTACTTTTTTTACTACAACTTGGTATAAACGTATGGCACAAATAGAAAAACTCCTTGCTCAGTTAAAGAATAATCCTAAGAATGTAAACTTTACCGATTTAGTGAAAGTTTGCAATCATTATTTTGGAGAACCTAGACAGCAAGGAACAAGTCATTGTGTCTATAAAACACCTTGGGCTGGAGATCCACGCGTTAACATTCAAGAAAAGAATGGAAAAGCAAAGGCTTATCAAGTTAAACAGGTTTTAGCCGCGATTGAAAAAATGGAGGAAATGAAAGATGGTTAACTGCGACCACTACACATATAGAGTTACTTGGTCAACCGAGGATCAAGAATTTGTAGGACTGTGTGCTGAATTTCCTAGTCTATCTTATCTCCATGAAAATCGGACTACTGCTATCGAAGGTATTATAAACTTGGTAAAAGATGTAGTAGCTGATATGGAAGCAAATGACGAGAGGATTCCAGAACCTATTGCAGAAAAAAACTACAGTGGTAAATTTCAAGTTCGTATTCCTCCAGAGCTTCATCGTAGATTAGCTATAGAAGCAGCAGAGGAAAATGTTAGCTTAAATCGTTATGTAAGCCTTAAACTTGCATATTAAATTGTCCTTAAACCGATGACTGGTCTAAAACTGGCAAAAATTTTCGGATTAAACCAATTGTCACTGCAGGTAGTTCTAACTGCGGTGTCAATCCCACATCATCTAGTTGTTGAAAAATCCGAATGGCTTTCGGATTCATTTGGGCAAAGCGCCGACCAATTTCAGGACCTGTAAATTCAGACTTTCGCCCCCAAATAATTGCACTCGGAGTTGTTAGTTGTTGAATGTAGAGTGATAAATCAAAGGATAAATCCCCACGCACAAAAGACAGGGCTGCATACGCTGCATTGGGTTGCTGTGCGGATTCCAAGTAAGCATTAACAATTTCCTCATATACCCGATTTGGTTGGGCAAATTGCCTTCTCTCTAAGAAACTGCGAATACCTCCACTTGTTGCAATTCCCGTGTTGTAAAGCAATGTGTCAACTATAGGGATACTGACTATCTGGGCAAAGATACTGCGGGAATAATCTTCACCAAAGTCAGCAAGTCCTGCAGGTGTCGTAAGAATGAGGGATTTGAATAATTCAGGATGAGCGATCGCAACTCTGATTGTAAACCCTGCCGTCAGAGAAGAAGCGATGACTGTTACGGCGCGAGCGCAAGTTTTTTGTAAAAATTCCCGGATAGTATCTAAATAGTTCTCAATTCTATAACTTTGTGCCGGATGTTCCGATCTGCCCCAACCTATCAAATCTGGTGCAATGATTCGATACTCAGCTGCAAATGCTGGGTAAACTTTTGACCACTCATAGGCAGAAGATCCACCGCCAAAACCGTGCAAAAACACTAAAGTTTCCTTTTCCGTGTTATTTTCCCAAGGCTTACCTTCATTAGTATAGTAAGTCATTATACCTAATGAAGTCATTGTAGAACGTTGCTCAAATCCCAGTGGTTGATACATAAATTTTGGTTAGTTGTTAGTTGTTAGTTGTTAGTGGGAACTATTAACCACTAACAACTAACTTACTTCTAGTGTTTCATTCCGATCTCAACTCTGACCTACCTCTTTAGGAAGATGCAATCTACCTACTACTTATTGGAATCTAAAATACATCTATAAAATCTATACACCATATTACTTATAACTAATATTTATTTTTTCTACCTAGAAAGGTTTTTAAGTCAACAAACTCTATTATATCAATCTATATACTGGTAGCACATGAAACTTAAGGTTGAAGTTAGTCAGTAACTTTTTGTGTTAGCCTTTCAGAAACATTACTGATATTCGTGTACGTCCTAGATAATGTAAATGGTTGTTTAAATTGGTCATTGGTCACTGGTCATTGGTCACTGGTCACTGGTCATTGGTCACTGATTGAAGGAAGTAGATAAAGAAAAGGTAAAGTCTAACAGATGAAGACTTCATCGTTTATAGTCCAAAGCTTTGCCTTGATTTCATATTTCATACTTTTCACTTCATTCTTCAGATGACATTCTATGTAATTAATAATCTAACTGTTCTCTAAAAAATGACAAGGCGGGGTGTCGTGGTAAAGCAGGCTAGTCTTCACTTAGAACAAAAGCTGAGTTTAGAAGACCGTAAATTTACTATTAACGACTTTGATTTCCCAAATCAAATTGTAGACTCTACTTCACAGGGTCAAAGAAAATCAACTGTAAAGAATGAGGTAGTTGATGTACCTACCTGTATCTATTTAAATTTGGAGGATTTAAGATGTTTTGAAGTTGTAGAGCGGCAGTACGAGCAGTGGGGCGTCATATTTAACAATTGTATAGCAATACAACCATCAAACCCAGCATTTCCCACCCATTCTGGTTTGATGGTATTGATGGGAGCTCCTAAAAGCGGGTTTTTAGAAGCCACTTTTTTACATCCCGTTCACTTTGTAAGTGCTTTTGTCACAAGTTCACAACGGCTTTTAATGTCAGCATACGATCGCGAAAATCAAATGCTCACTCAAACAGTACTTCCTGGGGCTAACCTTGCCAATTCTGATGAGACTGCATCTCCCAATACCTTACTATCTGTATCAGACACTGGCATTCACCGTGTCACTTTTAGCGCTTTCGACGGTCAATTTACTCTTGATGACTTTAGTTTTTGTTATTAGTTAGTTGTTGGTTGTTAGTTGTTAGTTGCTAGTTGTGGGTAGACAAATAACCACTAACCACTAACCACTAACATTTTCTATATAATCTTCCATGTTGAACTTGAACTACAGGACGGTTGCATCGCCGCACTAACTGCTCGTCATGAGTTGTGACAATTACCGTGGCTCCAAAAGAATTTAATTTTTGGAGAATTTGCATAACTTGCCAAGAATTATCCGGATCGAGGTTTCCAGTTGGCTCATCTGCCAGAATAATTGGTGGCGTTGCTACTATTGCTCTGGCTATGCTAACTCGTTGTTGCTCGCCTCCAGAAAGTTGGTCGGGAAAACAGTCTGCTTTGGAAAGCAAACCCACTACTTTCAAAGTAGGTTCTAAACGTCGTTGAATCTCTTTACGGGTATATCCCTGAGCTTGTAACACAACTGTTATGTTCTCCGCCACTGTTCTTTGTGGAATCAATTTATAGTCTTGAAACACAATGCCAATGCAACGCCGAATTATTGATAAGCCATCGCCTCGTAAATTTGTTACGTCGCATCCATTAATAATCACGCGTCCTTGTGTGGGTTTCTCATCGCCATAAAGCATTTTTAAAAGAGTGGATTTACCAGAACCACTAGATCCTGTGACGAATAAGAATTCTCCCTTTTTGATCTCTAAATTCACGTCTACAAGAGCGTGACAGCCGTTAGTGTAGGTTTTTGAGACAGATCGCAATTGTACTACCACCGCAGTCGTATCATTGGGCTGTTGAGTTTTGCTGTCTTGAGCCTGTACAGATTGGTCAGTCGTTTCTTTAGTTGTTACAGCAGTTTTCATGAAGCGCAAACACTCCTCATACCATTTTGGATTTTAGATTTTGGATTTTAGATTGTGAAAGTCTTACAGAGACTTAATTTCACTCAAAGATGTGTCGCATTCTTTCTTCAAATTGGTACTTTATGTAATCTACTAGGGTTACAGTTTTATAAAGCCGTAAAGGATTCATAAAGATAACAATAGAAGTCAGTACAAAATAAGTATTCCCAGGTTTTGCCTGGGAATATCAAAATAAAGAATTAAATTAGTTAGTGGATAGTGGATAGTGGTTGGTAGACAACTAACAACTAACAACTAACAACTAACAACTATCCACTATCCACTAACTAATGAACGAAAAAACCTGTAAACGAAGGCTTTGATGGCAAATTCCGGCAAAGCTAACATTCTCCGCCAGCGCCAAGGTTCTTGGTAGAGTCGGTACAGCCATTCTAAATTGTTATCTCCCAACCAAGCAGGAGCGCGGGTTTTCAAACCCGACCAAATATCCAAACTGCCACCAACACCAATCCATAATGCATTGGGACACAAATGGCGGTTTTGAGCAATCCACAACTCTTGACGCGGAACTCCTAAACCAACAAAAATTAATTGTGGCTGTAGTTGGGCAAGAGTTTGCCGCAACTGTTCTTCCTCTTCTTGTGAATGGAAGCCGCAATGACTACCTGCTATATTTAAATTTGGGATTTGAGAAGTCCAAAATTCCGACGCTTTCTCAGCTACCCCAGGTGCTCCACCATAGAAAAATACTTTTGCGTTGGAGTTCGTTTTCCCAAGTTCTCGCAACAGTGCTTCTGCTAGTTCGATACCTGGGATTCTTTGAACATTCTGCCACAACAGCCACTGCAAATAAAGAACTACCCCTGCTCCATCAGGAATGACTAGATCGGCATTCTGAATAACCTTAGCAAGGGGGGAGTGTCGCTCTGCTTGCATAGTCATTTCTGCATTGAGCGTTACCACATGAGTTCCTTGACTCTGTTGCAGGCGATCGATCAACCAGCTTGGATAGTTAGTCATCACATGAACTGGTAGCCCTAATATTGAAAACGCTTTCTTGCGTTCAGACATAGCTTATTTTATATGAGCTTTACAGCAAATTATATAGAACAATAGCGAAGCCAAGTTAATTCTGTAAGCCTTAGCTCGAATTCTAAAACAAAGATTGACTCTTTGGCAGAAGGAGCAGTGCTTGCAGAATAAAACTTTAACCTCATTTTTCTCAGAAATTTTTTCTTGTCCGGCAATTTTAGCGCAAACAGCCTCACATCGAACACGTTCAGTAGAGCGCTAACTTTTGTTACTAGTACTCAAATACACTGATTTTGAGAGGCTGCTAGATCCCCGACTTCTTGAAGAAGTCGGGGATCTAGACCAACTTAACCCATCAAGCGACTTCCAAATACAAAAATCTCCCAAAATTTCTTGTAGTGCGGGCGTCTCACCCGCCACTTAATATTTCTAAATGTTGAGCTTTATTTAGCTGTAGAGAATTTTTTGACTGGTTGGGAATGCTAAATAAAGTACCTCATTGTCCTGTTATTGACAGTGGTAACTAATGCTCATTAGCCTCATGCCCAGTTTATTCTATTACTCAGGCTTAGAAAAATGATATCTGCTCTTCCCGGTTACAACTTTATTGAAGCCCTGCATGAAGGCGTCAATACCGTTATTTATCGTGCTTTCAAGCAGTCGGATCAAACCCTTGTGATTGTTAAAGCCCTCAAAGCGGAGTATCCCAGCCTCGAAGAGCTAACCCGACTAAGACATGAATATAAAATATTAAAACTTTTATTAGATATAGAAGGAATTGTTGAACCAATAGCTTTAGAAAATCATTATAACGGTCTAGCCCTAATTTTGGCAGATTTTGGTGCAGAATCTCTGAAAAAGTATATTAGCGATTGCCAATTATCATTAACCGAATTTCTCACAATAGCCATTCAGCTAGCATCCGCTCTCACTCAACTGCATCAAGCCAAGATTATTCATAAAGATATTAAACCTCATAATATCGTCATTAACCCAGAAACCGGGCAAGTTAAAATCATCGACTTCAGCATTGCATCGCGTTTAGAAAAAGAAAATCAAAGCATCAGCAATCCCAATTTACTAGAAGGCTCTCTCGCCTATATGTCACCGGAGCAAACTGGACGGATGAATCGGTCAATTGACTACCGTACCGACTTCTATTCTTTAGGCGTTACCTTTTATCAAATGCTAACAGGTTCCCTGCCCTTTAATGCCACTGACCCTCTGGAATTTGTTCATTGCCATATTGCAAAAACACCAATACCGCCTCAAGAGCTAAATCCAAAAATTCCCCCAGCGGTTTCTGACATTGTCATGAAATTGTTAGCTAAAACTGCTGAAGATAGATATCAAAGCTCTCTAGGACTAAAAGCTGATTTAGAAACCTGTCTCACTCAGTTGCAGACAGATGGAGAGATTTCCCACTTTATTGTCGGTCAGCTAGATTCATACAGCCAATTTTCCATCCCGCAAAAACTCTACGGACGGGAAATAGAAGTTGCTACTTTATTAGAAGCATTCGATCGCGTCAGTTCTGGTACTACGGAAATGATGCTAGTTTCTGGTTACTCAGGGATCGGTAAATCATGCTTAGTTCACGAAGTTCACAAACCAATTGTGCGCCAGAGGGGTTATTTTATCTCTGGTAAATTTGACCAGTTCAAGCGGAATATTCCTTATGCTTCCTTGATTCAAGCATTCCAGGAATTGATGCGCCAACTACTCACAGAAACCGATGACCAAATTGCCGTTTGGAAATCCAAACTTTTAGAAGCCCTCGGCTCTAACGGTCAAGTCATTATTGATGTTATTCCCGAAGTAGAACGAATTATTGGCTCGCAGTCAGTCGTTCCTCAATTAGGTCCATCAGAATCCCAAAACAGATTTAATCGGGTGTTTCAGCAATTCATTCATGTATTTAGCCAACCCGAACACCCCCTAGTTTTGTTTTTAGATGACTTACAGTGGGCAGATCTGCCTTCCCTCAAGCTGATCCAGCTCATTATGACCGATCCCGATAGTCAATATCTATTGCTGATTGGAGCATATCGAGATAACGAAGTCAGTGCAACTCATCCGTTAATCTTGACCTTGGAGGAGATTCAAAACACCGGAGCGATTGTGAATAACATCATCCTCAGGTTTTTGGATATCGCTCATGTCAGCCAGTTAGTCGCTGATACTCTTCGCAGTGAAATTTCCAAGGCAAAACCGCTGGCTGAGTTAGTTTTTAATAAAACCCAAGGCAACCCGTTTTTCTTAACTCAGACCCTCAAATCTCTTTATCAAGAAAACTTGTTGTCGTTTGACTTTGAGCAAGGTATTTGGCAATGGAACATTGAGGTTCTTCTAGGCATTAGTATAACTGATAATGTCATCGAATTGATGGTTAGTCAAATTCAAAAATTGTCACAAAATACGCAAAATGTTTTGAAGCTAGCTGCCTGCGTAGGGGACAAATTTAGTTTAGATGTACTGGCGATCGTCAATGAAAAATCTCAGTCAGAAACGGCATTAGATTTGTGGGAAGCACTGCAAGCAGGTCTAGTTCTGCCCCTGAACCAGTCTTATAAAATTCCACTGCTATTTGACCAGGAGACATCTGCAAATTTGCCAGGTGAGACCTTAAAAGTTGCCTACAAGTTTTTGCATGACCGGGTGCAGCAAGCGTCTTATTCTCTCATCCAAGATTCTCATAAAAAACAGACTCACCTAAAAATCGGTGAACTGATCCTGAAACATACCCCGGAAACAGAGATTGAAGAGAACATCTTTGAGATTGTCAACCAATTGAATGTTGGATCTGAATTTATCACCCAGCAGGCTCAAAAAGATCGACTGGCTTCCCTCAACCTAATTGCCGGTAAAAAAGCCAAGGCAGCGATGGCTTATGAACCGACAGTTAAGTATTTAACAACAGGGTTAGAACTCCTCGCAGAAGATAGCTGGGAAACTAACTATGATTTAACGTTGCCTCTGTATACCGAAGCGACGGCTGCAGAATTTTTAAACATCAACTTTGAGCGGGCAAAACTGCTATCTGAGGTGGTTTTGAAACACGCAAAAACTGTCCTCGGTCGAGTCAAGGTTTATGAACTACAGGTGCAGTTTTATATTGCTCAAAACCAGATGCAAGCTGCGTTAGAGGTTGGTCTGCAAGCTCTAGATATGCTGGGTATCTCGCTTTCTAAGGAACCCCCAAGGCAGATGAACCCTGAAGAGCTAGCTAATCTGCCAGAAATGACGGCGGTCGATCGGCTCGCAGCTATGCGGCTCTTAATGCTCATTGCCCCTCCTATTTATTTCGGGGCTCCAGCCATGTTTCCGCAAGTTCCCTTTACAATGATCGCTCTTTCTATTCAATATGGAAATTCACCACTTGCCCCTATTGGCTATGGATTTTATGCCTTGATATTGTGTGGTTCGCCCGCAGGAATTAATTCGGGATATCAATTTGGACAACTAGCTGTGAAGCTGCTCGATCGACTTGAAGCCCGCTCACACAAAGCTCAAATATCAACAATATTTAACGCTCACATCAGACACTGGAAAGAACACGTTAAGGAAACCTTTACCCCTTTGCTTGAGGGAATTCAAAGCGGTCTAGAAACAGGGAATACAGACTGGGCTGGCTACAATTCTTTCTACTATTGCGACCACATATTTTTTGCCGGTCAACCGCTAGAAGGGGTTTATCAGAAGCAGGTGCAACATCTTGATTTAATGCTGAAACTGAAACAAGAAATGCATAGTGCTTATATAAAAGTAGGGATAGTAATAGTATTAAAATTACTCGATGCACCGACAGAAAACTACCGGGTCGATGGCGAAATCTTGAACGAAGAAGAAATCCTACAAAAATTAATTGCTGCCAATCAAGCTACGTTTGTTTTTGCAGCTTATTTGGCAAAAACGATTCGTTTTTATTTATTTAAAGATTACGAAGAATCGGTAAAAAATGCCTCTTCAGGAGAAAAATATGAAGAAGGTGTAACCGGTTTAATGACTGGCGCTGAACACAGTTTTTACTATTCTCTAGCTCTCCTCGCTCAATATCCGGAAGTTTCTCAAAGCCAACAAAAAAACTCCTTGAAACAAGTGGTAAAAAATCAGAAAAAAATGCAGCAGTGGGCTATACATGGACCGATGAATTATCAACATAAGTATGAGTTAGTGGAGGCAGAGAAAGCGCGGGTATTGGGGAAAATTGACAAAGCGATGCAACTTTACGATCGCGCGATCGCAGGAGCTAGAGAACACGGATACATCCAGGAAGAAGCGCTAGCCAATGAACTAGCAGCTGAGTTCTATATCGATCAAGGAAGAGAGAAGTTTGCTAGAGTCTATCTGACCGATGCTCACTATGGCTATATTCGCTGGGGAGCGAAGGCAAAAGTCAAAGACTTGGAAAAAAGATATCCTCAACTATTTCGGATATCAAAGCGAGAAACTGTCAGTACGGACGTAACTCGGATAATTAGCTCTACAGGTGAAAGTGCTTCCGAATCGTTGGATTTAGCCACAGTTATGAAAGCATCTCAAGCTCTTTCTGGAGAAATAGTTTTGGGCAAGTTGCTAGCTAAATTAATGATAATTATGCTAGAAAATGCTGGCGCTCAAATGGGCTACTTAATTTTAGAAAACTCAGGAGATTTGCTAATAGAAGCATCAGGAACAGTAGACAAAACCGATGTAACTGTGCTACAAGGAATTCCAGTATCAACTAGTCAGCAGCTACCAATTTCCTTGATTAATTATGTAGCCCGAACCCAAGAAAATGTTGTCCTCAGCAATGCGACTTGTGATGGAATATTTGCCACAGATACATACATCGCCACTCATCAACCAAAATCTGTTTTATGTACCCCGCTCATCTATCAAGCAAAACTTAGTGGCATCCTTTATTTAGAAAACAATCTCACCATTGGCGCATTTACATCAGATCGCTTAGAAGTCTTACAGATGTTATCCTCTCAAGCGGCGATTTCCATTGATAATGCTCGTCTTTATAAAGACTTAAAATTAGCAAACACTAACTTAGAAGCCAAAGTACAAGAGCGAACTCTGGAGTTACAGGAAAAAAATGTGCATCTGCAAAAAGCTGAAGAAACTGCACAATCTGCTAACCGAGCTAAGAGTGATTTCCTTGCTAACATGAGCCATGAACTGAGAACACCGCTTAATGGCATTTTGGGTTACGCTCAAATCCTCATGCGAGACAAAAGTTTAACCAACTCACAAAAAGATAGTGTAGGTATTATTCATCAGTGTGGCGACCACCTCTTGAACCTGATCAATGACATTTTAGACCTCTCCAAAATTGAAGCGAGAAAAATGGAACTCCACCCAACGGATTTTCATTTTCCAGAATTTCTAGAAGGCATTGCCGAAATTTGCCGCATCCGCGCCGAACAAAAAGGTATTTGCTTAATTTTTGAACAGATTACTCAACTTCCTACAGGTGTCAAGGCTGATGAAAAACGGTTGCGACAAGTTTTGATTAACTTACTGGGTAATGCCGTTAAGTTTACTGAAACTGGAGGCGTGGCTTTTAAAGTCGGCGATCGCGAAGGGAAAATTCGGTTTCAGGTGGAAGATACAGGAGTTGGCATGGCACCAGAGCAATTAGAAGAGATATTTTTGCCGTTCCAACAGGTAGGCTCTCGCGATCGCAAAGCGGAAGGAACGGGATTGGGACTGGCAATTACCCGCCAATTAGTTCAGATGATGGGTGGTGAAATCCAGGTGAAGAGCAGCGTAGGAAAAGGAAGTGTTTTCTTCTTTGATTTAGATTTGCCTGAAGTTTCTCAATACGCTGATGTTGTCAAAGAAGAGAAACGAACTATTCAAGGTTTTAAAGGCCATAAGCGGAAGGTGATCGTGGCAGATGACAGACCAGAAAATCGCTCACTTTTAGTCAAGATGCTATCACCTTTAGGATTTGAAATTGTGCAAGCAATAGATGGTCAGGATTGCCTTAATAAGGCATCTGAATGGAATCCCGATTGTATCTTGATGGACTTGATGATGCCTCAAATGAGCGGCTTGGAAGCGACTCGTCGGCTGAGGCGATCGCCAGAACTCAAGAATGCGATCGTGATTGGTACTTCTGCCAGCGTTTTTGATTTCGATATTAACAAAAGTAAAGAGGCAGGTTGCAATGATTTTCTACCTAAGCCAATCCGGATAACAGAGCTTTTAGAAAAGTTACAGATACACTTAGAACTAGAATGGATTTATGAAGAGGGTGAACCTCAAGTCTGTCAAAGTAACACAGAAGAAAATTCTCAGCAATCACTGGTGGCTCCCCCAGTAGAAGAAGTTGCGGCTCTGTTGAATTTAGCAATGAAAGGCGATCTCAAAGGTATTGTAGAGCGAGTGGCCCACTTAGAAGAATTGGATGTTAAATATGCCACTTTTTCTTCAGAGTTGCGTCAATTAGCTAAAGGTTTTCAAGTTAAAAAAATTCGTGAACTTCTCAAAAATATAGGAATAAACTAATGAGTCTTTCAAACATTGAAAATGGCATTATCTTAATTGTTGATGACAACCCTACAAATTTAGGAGTGTTATTCGATTTCTTGGCTGATTCTGGCTTTCAAGTGTTAGTGGCACAGGATGGCGAGGATGCAATTGAGCAGGTTGAATATGCTCTTCCCGATCTCATTTTGTTAGATATACTCATGCCCGGAATGGACGGCTTTGAAACTTGCCAGCACTTGAAAGCAAAAGAATCAACTAAAGACATCCCCGTAATTTTTATGACGGCGCTTTCTGAGACAGTAGATAAGGTCAGAGGGTTGAATCTTGGGGCGGTGGATTACATCACTAAGCCGCTTCAGCATGAAGAGGTTTTAGCCCGTGTCAAAATCCATTTAAGCATACGAAATCTAACTAAGAGACTGCAAGAACAAAATGTACATCTGGCGCAGGAAATTCAAGAGCGAACTAAGGCAGAGAATGCACTCTTAAAACTGACATCTGAGTTAGAAGAACGGGTGACAGAAAGGACTGCTGCTCTTGGGCAATCTAATCAGCTGCTGCAAGAGGAAATCCAAGAGCGCATTTGTACAGAGCAAGCATTGCAAGAATCAGAAGCACGCTATCGAGAACAAGCCAATCAGCTTGAAGTTGCCTTTCGTCAACTTCAAGAAACTCAAAGCCAACTGGTTCATAGTGAAAAAATGTCCAGTCTGGGGCAATTGGTGGCGGGTGTTGCTCATGAAATTAACAATCCCGTCAACTTCATCTATGGGAATCTGACTCATGCTTATCAATATACCCAAGACTTGCTCGAACTCTTAAACCTCTATGCCAAGTACACTCCCTCACCAGTACCTGAAATTCAGAAGCTGACTGAGGCGATAGATTTAGAATTTCTGAGTGAAGATCTGCCCAAATTGCTGAGTTCGATGAAGGTTGGGGCTGACCGCATCCGCGAAATTATTCAGTCATTAAGGATTTTTTCCCGCGTGGATGAAGCCCAAATGAAGCCAGTGGATATTCACGCTGGGCTAGATAGCACGCTGCTAATTTTGCACAATCGGTTCAAAGCCAGTTCTAACCAGCTAGGCATTCAACTCGTCAAAGACTATGGCAACCTACCGCTTGTGGAGTGCTATGCGGGACAACTCAACCAAGTGTTTATGAATCTACTGGCGAATGCAATTGATGCTTTGGAGGAGTACGACAAACAGCGATCGCCCCAAGAAATTTACTTTTGTCGCAGCACGATTCGGATTCGCACCGAAGTCACTGACAATGAGTTTGTGACTATTTGGATTGGCGATACTGGTCCCGGTATGACTGAGGAAGTACGCGATCGCCTATTTGACCCCTTCTTTACGACAAAACCCTTAGGTAGAGGGACGGGTTTAGGCTTGTCGATCAGCCACCAAATTGTTGTCTCCAAACATGGTGGTGAGATCGTGTGTTTTTCAGCACCTGGGCAGGGAACAGAGTTTATGATTAAAATTCCGACGCGATCGGCACCTTCTAAAACTGGCTGCCATAACACGCAGATGCAGGAGTTAAAAGCAATGATAGTTTGACGACTCCCTTGGCTTTAGCCACAGGGTTTTCAACCTTTTTCCTTATAAACTTTAGGGGTTTGGGTAGTTGCAGTCAATCCAGCCTACATATCTCAAATTCTTAGCTATAAGGTCAGCACCCCGCACTAAAGTGATGCGGCTTCGCGCCCTCTAACTTTAATGAAATAGTTGTTACTGACACATCAAACCGAGAATATTAGTAAATTATACTTGATGATTGATAGAGAGGTGAACGCCGCTATCAATAATACTATACTCGTTTTACAGCTAGAGCGTAGGGACAAGAATTGTTATGACTAAAATTCGTGTTGCTTTGATTGAGGATCACGATCTAACTCGTGTAGGTATTCGGACAGCTCTCTTGCAAAAAGAAGAGATTGAGGTTGTAGGAGAAGCTAGCAATGCTACTGACGGATTGAAAATGTTAAAAACGCTACAACCTGATATAGCTATTGTTGATATAGGTTTACCAGATAAAGATGGAATTGAGCTAACAAAAGATCTGAAATCGACAGGTGGGAATGAGTCAGCCACAAAAGTACTGATTTTAACTTTGCGGGATAACAAAGAAGCTGTGTTGGCAGCTTTTGCTGCAGGGGCTGATTCTTACTGCATGAAGGATATTAAGTTTGATAATTTGCTGGAAGCTGTACGCGTAACTTACAATGGCAACGCTTGGATCGATCCGGCGATCGCTCGTATTGTACTGCAACAAGCACGGCAAAATCCCCCCAGTTCTGAAGTATCGTTAGCTAGTGCCAAGCTGGCTGCGACTGGTTCAGAATCTGTTGAGGGAAAAACGGAGGAAAATATCGATTCCTATACTTTAACGGAAAGGGAGTTGGAAGTCTTGCAGTTGATTGTGGAAGGCTGTAGCAACGCGGTGATTGCGGAAAGGCTCTACATTACGGTTGGAACTGTGAAAACTCATGTCCGAAATATATTGAACAAGCTATGTGCTGATGACCGAACTCAAGCAGCCGTTCGGGCTTTGCGTTCTGGGTTGGTAGGATAAGAATAATTTCAGATTGTGGCGAGTTTAAGGAATTTATCAGTAAGATATATCGTCATGAATAACAATTATTGCCTTTGTTACAATGCTACACATTTGATTAACCTATTGTTAATAAATAGCAGGTAATAAGTAGGTAAGCGGGAATAAACAAAACTATGTTAGCAAATGTAAAAATGCCAGAAACTCTTATCAGTGACCAGTGACTAGTGACCAGTGACCAATAACAAATGATTTTTGACCAATGACAAATGACTGATACAGAGGAAGGTAAACTGAGGCTCATGGTAGTAGACGATGAGCCAGATAATTTAGATTTACTCTACCGTACTTTTAGGCGAGATTTCCAAGTATACAAAGCCAGTAATGCCCTCACTGCCATAGAAATCTTGGATAAAGAAGGTGAGATGGCTGTGATTATCTCTGATCAGAGAATGCCAGATATGAACGGCACTGAACTTCTCAGTCGTACTGTGGAAAGGTTTCCAGATACTATTCGGATTCTCCTAACTGGTTTTACAGATGTCGAAGACTTGGTAGAAGCAATCAACTCCGGTCAGGTATTCAAGTACATTACCAAACCTTGGAAACCAGAGCGACTTAAGGAAGTTGTCGAACAAGCGGCTGATATATATCGAGTTGTTAAGAAACGAACTCAAGAGTTAACTCACGCTTTGCGGCGAGAATCGCTATTCAATGCTGTAACAACAGCAATTAGAGAGTCGTTAGACTACCACAGTATGCTGCAAAAAATAGTAGCAACTATCGGTCAGACCTTTGAAGCGAGTTGCTGTCAACTGAAACCCGTGGAAAGCGATCGCCTGACAATAGGTTTATCTTACTACCAAGATCCCAGATCGCGAGAAACGGATTTTACCTGCGCTCTCGATCCTCTAATAGAAAAAGTTTTAGAGACCAAGCAATACCAATTTGCACTCACTATCCGAGATGATAAAGACTACCAGCAATTAGTTGTGCCTCTTGTGTACCAACAACAGTTGCTTGCAGTCCTTGCTCTCAATCAATACAAACATATCCGGCACTGGCAAGAAGAAGATATTAAACTCATTACGGGTGTTGCCGAGCAAGCTGCATTAGGGCTGTTTCAAGCAAAACTGTACCAGCGCTTGCAAGAAAAACAGGAGCAGATTCATACTGAGTTAGAGGTTGCCCGCCAAATTCAAAATAACATTCTGCGTCAAACCATGCCCGATATCAAAGGTTTGCAGGTGCAAGCCTGTTGCTATCCAGCCCGAGAGGTGGGAGGTGATTTTTTTGAAGTTTTTGCCCATCCCAAAGGAGATTTATGGTTAGCAGTAGGTGATGTTTCAGGTAAGGGAGTTCCAGCTGCTTTGTTTATGGCTAGTGCTATTTCGGTATTGCGTCGGGAATTATCTCAAGAAAGCCCACCAATGCCAAATGTGGTGATGCACAATCTCAATCAAGCTATGGGTAACGATCTAATCAGCAACAATTGCTTTATTACTCTCGTCTTAGCACGTTACACTCCTAGCACTAGAGAATTAGTCTATGCTAATGCAGGGCATATCTATCCACTTCATTGGTCATCCCAGGGAAATTTAGCAGAATATCCTCAGTATCTTAAAACACGCAGCGTTCCTTTGGGTATCCTACCAATATGGATGTCAAAGTACGGACAATTAGTGCTTGCACCCGGAGATATCCTGCTGCTAGCAAGTGATGGTATTACTGAAGCCATGGTTTCACAAAAGACGCCTTTAACCGTAAATTCTTTGGGGAGCCTTCAACCAGTCAGCCGTTCTATGCTAAATCAAGAGGGGTTGTGGCAGCTTTTAAAAGAGGAACCGCAACCTCTCAACCTTAAATCTCTACTTGCTCGCATCCAGCCAGATAATCAAGTGCAGGAGGATGACCAAACTATTCTTTCGCTCGAGGTTTTGTAAATCATGAAAAGTGAGCTTCACGTACCAAGCGACTTAAAATTTTTAACCATAGTAGAAAGTTGGTTGCTCGGATGCTTAGAAGTCCATCTCAAAGACTCGGTTGATTGGTCAACGCAATCAAGTCGCTTACGCTTGGCTTTAGTGGAAGCCTACTCTAATGTAGTGTGTCATGCTCATAAAGACCAACCACTACTACCCGTTTTGCTTCGTTTGGAACTAAAAGACAGGGATATTGCCTTGGAAGTTTGGGATCGCGGTGAAGGCTTTGATTTGTCGAACTACTTCCCTCCTTCCCCCTCTGACAAGCAAGAAGGAGGATATGGTTGGCTGATTATAAATCGTTTAATGGATAAGGTTGAATATCAACTACAAGTCAATGGTGGTAATTGTCTCAAGTTAGAAGTCAGTTTACCAGAGGCAGTACAAACCTTATCTCAACCCACATGTCATCTAAAAGCGTAGTCAACCACTAACCATTAACTCTTTTGTAGAGCCAGTAACTCTTGGGGAGAAGCCAACAATTTTATCTTTGTATAAACAATTTGTCGTTGTTGATTAAGGGTAAAGAACCACAAAACATTCACACCACACCAAGATGTTTGTGCTTTACCTGTCACTTGGAACTGAATTTGCTCCTCATCCAATGCTTCGGAAATGCCTTCACGAGGAGCAGCTTTAATACCTTGAGCGTCTTGTTGCAAATAACGTGCGATCGCATCTCGTCCGACGATACCAGATTCAAAAGGGGGATGCATAACTCCGTCTTCTGCAAACAAGGCAGCAGTTTCCTCAAACTCTCCCATGTTTAAAGTTTGAAAATAGCGCAATAGAGTTGGCTCTGCAACTCCCTCAATCTGAAATTGTTCGCCAACCTCTGGAGATATGAATTTGGCAGCAGTCATAAATATACCTGTAGCGTATGGCTTAATTATTAATTGAATAAAAAAGTAGTTGTTTATGAAAGCTGCTTTTGGAGTATTTCCTTATATATAGGAATCCGATTTGATTTTTGAACAATTGCTGAGCCTGAGAAACCCGGTATCTCCCAGATACCGGGTTTCTTTATTTCACGATTCAATTATAATTGCTATCATTTATTTACAAATGGCAAATAAAATTTACATATACCAGTATTGGGAAAAAGAAATAAGATATTGTCCAACTCATGTATGATAGACGAGCAAAGCCTATGGCAAACTTTTAGATAAGGGAAATGAATCGATCCCCAGGAACACGTAGCAGTGAGATTAAAGAAAAAGCCCTAAGTTTGGGATTTCACAAAGTGGGCATTGTTGCTGTGGATGGGGCTGAAAGTGCAGAAAATCAGAGGTTACAAGCGTGGCTGGCGTTGGGTTATCACAGCAGCATGGAATGGATGACTAACCCCAAGCGCCAGGATATTTTTAGTGTCATGCCAGAAGTTCGTTCCGTAATTTGTGTTGCTCTCAACTATTACACTTCGCACCAGCGTCCTGAAGGACAAGAGTATGCCAAGATTTCTCGTTATGCTTGGGGAAGGGACTACCACAAGGTCATGCATAAAAAACTCAAAGCTTTAACAACGTGGCTGCAAGAAAGCGATGAGACAGTGCAAGCCCGTTATTATGCAGATACTGGTCCAGTTCAAGATAAAGTCTGGGCGCAAAAAGCTGGAATAGGTTGGATTGCTAAAAATGGCAACGTCATCACTCGCGAATACGGTTCTTGGGTTTTTTTAGGAGAAGTGCTGACAAATCTAGAGTTAGAATGCGATCGCCCCCACACCCAACACTGCGGAAATTGCACTCGTTGTATGGACGCCTGTCCCACAGGTGCTATTATAGAGCCATTTGTGATAGATGCCAATCGATGTATCGCTTACCATACGATTGAAAATCGCAATGAAGAATTACCCGAGACAGTAAAATCCAATTTACAAGGCTGGGTTGCAGGTTGTGATATTTGTCAAGACGTTTGTCCTTGGAACCAGCGTTTTGCCAAAGAAACAGATATTCCAGAGTTTCAACCGTACCCTGGGAATATTGCACCAAAGCTGGTAGAATTGGCGGAAATATCAGATCGAGACTGGGATAAACGATTTCCAGCATCAGCCTTGCGACGGATTAAGCCAGAAATGTTACGACGAAATTCTCGTGTTAATCTGGACGCATTAAAAAGCATGAAGGGTAAGGATAAAGCATGAAGGGTAAAGGATGAAGCATAAAAGATGAAAGATTCAGGAGGTCGGATGAAGGATGAAGGATGCAAGATAAATTACATTCCATAACTTCATATTTTATATTTCACGCTTTGCACTTCTTTACATACCTCATAGTTTTTACCTTCACCTTCCTGTGATACTTCATACTTCATACTTTATACTTCAGATGATTCAGAAAGTCATTATTTTTGATTTTGATGGTACTGTTGCGGATACGCTTGATGCCCTTGTAGTTATTGCCAATCGCCTTGCTGAAGAGTTTGGCTATATACCGATCGCGCCAGAAGAGCTTGCTCTTTTGAGAAACCTCAGTTCTAGGGAAGTTATTAACTATTCAGGTATTTCAGTTTTTAGAATACCATTTCTAGTGAAAAGGGTGAAAGCAGCGTTAAAAAATAAAATCAAAGAATTAAAACCTATTTTAGGGATTAAAGAAGCTCTGATAAAACTTAAGAGTGAAGGTCATAGGTTGGGAATTATTACTTCTAATTCTCAAGAGAATGTTAGAGATTTTCTGAACGCGAATGAATTAGATAATCTGTTTGAATTTATTTATTCAGGAGTTACTATTTTTGGTAAAACTACAATAATTAACAACGTTTTAAGACAGAAGCAAATCAAGCTTCAAGAGGCTATTTATGTTGGAGATGAAACCAGAGACATAGAAGCATCTAAAAAAGCAAATATCAAAGTTGTAGCAGTCACTTGGGGATTCAATTCACAAGAAGTTCTTGCACAACAAAATCCAGATTTTCTCATTAATCATCCAAGTGAATTGTTAGAAGTTGTAAAGAAATGTTAGTTGTTAGTTGTTAGTTGTTAGTAGGAAATAACAGCAACTAACCACTAACCACTAACCATTAACCATTTAGACTGCTCCCGTGCTTGTTTCTCCCGATGTGCGTAATTTCCGGTCTGGTGCAGTTGCTTCAGACGCAGCTTTTGCACCTTCACCAGTGCGATCGATATCACTAACACTCAATTGCTGCGCTGCTTGATAATCGGCTTCAATATCAACTTTTGGTGTTTTCTCTTCACCACTCACCATGTTCTCTGCTGCTAATTGTGCATCATGGGTAGGAGCTTGGGATGGATTGGGTTTAATTTCTTCAGGCATAGGTCACCTCGTAGGTAATTTTTCCAATGTAGCGATTGTATCAAGGCCATATGCTTTGTGCTTGGCATCCTAAGGTAGATTTTTACCTCTATTAAAAGGCTGATAAAATATTTTTTTTGAATCTCTTTCTCTTGGTGGTGGAATTAGATTGTCAAACTTTGATACGCCTTAGTAACAAGTAAGAGTTACAGGAATCATAAATGATTTATGAAAAAATCTCAGTACTGTAGGTAGGGCTATGCCGCACACAAACTTTATGTGTGCGGCATAGCCCTACCTACATAGATTTCAAAAATCAAATAGGATGGCTATAGTAGTTAGTGGTTAGTTGCTGTTAGTTCCTACTAACAACTAACAACTAACAACTTACTACTAACAATTTTAAATAACTTTGGAGATACATTATGACTGCAAGTTACAATAAACAAGCCCCCCAAGCTTTAAGCAATGAAACTCAAAAAGTAGTTGATGCATTTAATCGTTTGGATACTGATGCTAAACTTGCTTGGTTGTATTATGTCTATAAAAAAATGGGCAATTCTATTACTCCAGCTGCACCCGCAGCTGCAGAACCAGAACTAGCACCAAAACTTGTAGGTGATGAATATCTTCAACTATCTGACGATAAACAATTAGCAATTATGCGACAAGTTGTGAATCGTGAGGACACGGAATACTCTCGTGCATACGGTGCAATAAAAGAAAACAACCAGCTTTTTGTCTGGTTCGCATGGGCAGTTGCTATGGGTCAGAGCGTAGTTGATATGCCAGCAAATTACAAAGCAACTGATGCAATTAACAATGTACTTTCTCAAATAGAAGGATTGGAATTTGAACAACAAATGTCTGTATTGCGGACAATTGTTGGACAAATGGGTTACACCGATGTTAAGCCCATAGAAACACAAGCTCAAACTGGTAAAACATCTAGTTTGTAAATTGCTAATGGCTATTAGCCATCTGAGTTAAATCGGATGGAGTTAAGTTGGAGTGAACAATTTGACCATCACGAAACCAAACGATGCGCCTAGTTTGACGGGCAACATCTGGTTCGTGAGTTACCATGACAACGGTAATACCACTAGCATTCAGTTCGCCAAAGATATTGAGAACTTCTTGAGTAGTGCGCGAGTCAAGAGCACCTGTGGGTTCATCGGCGAGGAGGACAACGGGACGCGTGACGATCGCCCTCGCAATTGCTACCCGTTGTTGCTGTCCTCCAGAGAGTTGGTTTGGTTTATTGTTAAAACGTTTTTCCAAACCAACTCTTTTAAGTGCTTCAGCCGCCCTGTCGCGACGTTCGCTTGATTTGACCCCAGCGTATACCATTGGCAACATCACATTTTCTATTGCAGAAAGTTGGGGTAACAGGTGAAATTGTTGGAACACAAACCCCAATTTTTTATTGCGAATATGTGCCAAGTCCGTATCATTCATTTGAGCAACATCGACATTATCCAAATAATAATGTCCTGACGTGGGGCGATCTAAACAACCAATGATGTTCATGGCTGTAGATTTACCAGAACCAGAAGGTCCCATAATGGAACAATATTCGCCTTCTTCTATAGTGAGATTAACATCGTCAATCGCCCGCACTTCAGTTTCACCACTGCCATAGACTTTAAAAATATTTTCTAACCGAATAATAACTGTTTGGGGAACAGTTGTCAGTTGTGAGGTTTGAGTTTTTAGTTTATTATTTGTCATTTGTCACTAGTCACTGGTCACTGGTCACTGGTCACTGATTAAGCACTTCTTAAAGCTACGATTGGATCGAGTTGAGCAGCACGACGTGCGGGAACAATACCAAAAAACAAACCAATAGCACCCGAAATACCAACAGCAGTTGCGATCGCAAAAGGCGAAATCCCTGCTTCTAATGGAGTCAAAGCTGCTACTAGCACAATACCACTGACACCAACCGCAGTTCCAATCAAACCACCTGCAGCTGAAAGAATCACGGCTTCAATTGTAAATTGCAGCAAGATATCTTGAGGAGTTGCACCAATAGCTTTACGCAAACCAATTTCATGAGTTCGTTCGCTCACGGAGACAAGCATAATATTCATAATGCCGATACCACCAACGAATAGAGAAATTCCTGCGATTGCTGCTAGCATAGTTGTCAAAGCGCCAGTGATTTGACTGATAATTTGCAGTGCATCTTTCTGACTTTGGAGACTAAAGTCATCTTCGGTAGTAATTTTATGCCGCAGGCGCAGCAAGTTGGCAATCTGAAATTCTGCTGCATCAACACTGTTGCTATCACGTGCAGAAGCAACGATATAATCTAGGGCGATGCCGTAGGGAGAATTTTTGCCCACGAGTCGGTTTGCTGAAGTTGTAATTGGGACTAAGGCTGCTTCATCGTAGTTTGCGCCAAGACTTGAGCCTTTTGCTTCCAATACACCAATTACTTGAAAACTAGAACTTTTAATCCGCAACTGCTCGCCTACCGGGTTACTGTTACCAAATAATCTTTCTGCTAACTCAGCACCCAGTACAGTGACTTGATTGTTACGCTTCAAGTCGATTTCTGTAAAAAAGCGCCCTTTGGTCGTGTCAAAATCTCGTACCAATGGAAAGCTGGCTGTTGTACCAATAATGTTGACGTTGGTGTTTTTATTACGACTTGTAACAACGTATCTCCTGTTTAACTCTGGAGCAACTCCTGCGACTGTTGGGACTTGAGATGCGATCGCTTCTGCATCTTCCAACACTAAGTTTTTCGGCACTTCGTTGGAGATGCGTTGGGTTTCGCGATTCCCAGGAATGACAAACAGCACGTTTGGACCTAAAGACTCCAACTGTTTGTTAACGTATTTTTGCCCACCCTCACCAACACCAATCATGGCAATGACTGAGGCATTACCGATAACAATACCTAACATTGTGAGGGCGCTACGTAATTTATTTGACAGCAGGGTTTTGCCTGCCATTTTAACGCTTTCTAGGATGTTCATTTTTTCTGCTGTTCTTGCATCTTCTGAATTTTGTAGTTAGGTGGTGGGTTGAGGAAGATGCGATCGCCCTGTTTCACACCATCTAAAATCTGAGTTTGGTCTTGAACTTGTGCTCCAATAGTCACTGAACGGAACTGAGGTTGATTTTTCTCATCCGGTACCAAGACACCTGTCTCACCTTTCTCTGTCACAATTGCGACTGTTGGTACTAACAAAGCATCTTGTACCTTGTCCCCCAAGAACGTCATATCTACATTCAAGCCAGAACGCAATTTATCTACACCAGTATCAATTGCCACTTTCACTTGGAACAGAGTGACACCTTCTTCCTTAACTGCTTCAGGAGCAATCAGGCGAACATGACCTTTAAAAACCTGGTCGGGATAGGCATCAGTCACAATTTCTACCTGCTGACCCTGTTTGATTCTACCTATATCCGCTTCTGGGATACTAGCCAGAACTTCCAAGCCTCGTGCGACAGCCACAACTGAACTCGAAGTAGCCGATGCACTTGTAGATGCAGAAGTTGTTGGTGTTACATAGGCACCAACATTGGCATACTTTTGGGTGACAACTCCTGAGAAAGGAGCGCGGATAATTGTATTATCTAAACTTACTTGCTCTGCTTTGAGTTGAGCTTGAGAAGCAGCAACAGCCGCTCGGCGTTGAGCTATTTCCTCAGAACGAGTGCCACTTTCCAAAAGCTGTAAAGAGGCGCGTGATTCGGAGACAGCCGCTTCTCTACGAGAGATTTCCTCAGAACGAGTCCCACTTTGTTGGAGTGCCAAGCGTTTTTCAGCTTCTCGCAAATTTGCCTTAGCAGAGTTATCTTCGCTAACAGCTTGGTCTAGTAATTGTTTTTTCTCCGCACCCTGTTGATACAAATATCGATAACGCCTCACCTGTTCGCTCGTGTAATCTGCTCTTGCTTTCGCTGCATCTACTTGAGCTTGAGCTTGAGAAATTTCTTGGGGACGATTACCTGCTTTTGCTTCAGCAAGTTGCGCTTCTGCTTGTGCCAAACGTGCTTTAGATTGGGCAATTTCTTGAGGGCGATTTCCAGCAAGGGCTTGGTCTAACTGAGCTTGGGATTGTGCTAAGTTAGCACGGGCTTGAAGGATGCGAGCTTGAATGTCTGCGCTATCCATTTTGGCAATAATTTGCCCCTGCTGGACTTTATCGCCTTGTTCAACGTACAACTCTACAAGAGTTCCAGAGTTTTTCGGGCTAATGTTTACGGTTTGGATTGGGACAACCTTACCACTCGCGGAAATTCTTAAAACGACATCTTTTGCTCCTACTGGGATAGTGAGGGCTGTAATGTCTTGTTTTTTTGCCGCTTGTTCGATAACTGCATTGTATGTTGTGGCAGTACCTGCAACTAAAGCACCAGTTGTTACGAGAGCGATCGCCCAACGTAAGGGGTGTTTAACTTTTTTATTTATGATAGGAATTTCTAAATATGTAGTCATGTTACTAATAATGTATTCTTTTTGACTTAATAATTTTAATAAAAGATTTAACTTTCCTTCATAATATTTGGTTCTGCTTGTATATGGCTTCACCTGAATGGATGACTTTTACTGGAGAGTGTTGGTGAGAGCCAGTTGCAATAGTGGCACAGTATTTGTTGATTTTTGGTTGAGAACTCACCTCATTTGCCTGAGCGATTAGAAATCGCGGCTATACAAGCAAAACCCGCCTACGCGGGTTTAAAAAATCTACAAAGGTTCATATACTTGTATATACGTTTGTTCTTATCTAGAGAACTTTTGGAGAACAATTAGACCACTGCGATCACTATACTATTAACAATCAAAACTCTTCTTCCTTAATGGACTAATCAACCCAATTTTCTAACATCAGTGCTGGGATTCGCGATAATTCTCTCACGTTATTGGTGACTAAAATTAAGCCCAGACTAATCGCTTGAGATGCGATGAGCATATCCATTGAACCAATTACAATTTCTTGGTGCTCTAACTCTGCTCGAGTTTTTCCATAGGTTTGTGTTGCTTGCTCATTAAAAGATACAACTTGTAAAGGAATTAGAAATTGAGTCAGCGCTATCCGATTTTGTTCCTGACGTTGACTTTTGTACACACCGTATTCAAGTTCTGCAATTGTAAGTGATGAAATTCCTACATCAGAAATATCTAACAATTGAAATTTATCTAGTACTTTCTTTGGTTTACGTTTAATAATATAGATGCAAGTATTTGTATCTAACAAAAATCTCATTCCAGAACTTCTCTTTCTTCTAAATAAGGCTGTTCTCTATTTTCCATAAAATCTTCAGAGAAAAGATTTAAGCTATCAAATAATGTTTGCCACGGGTTTTCTTTAGAAATCAGTACAACAGCATTACCTATTTTTTTAATGTAAACTTCATTACCTTGTAATTGATAATCTTTAGGTAAGATAACTGTTTGTTTATCTCCATTCATTATTAATTGAGTAGTATTCATTTTTTAGCCTCCCAATTTACTTAATTTGAGCACAATTCCTCCCGTAACTTCAATCGCTCTCATTGAGTGCTTGCCTCATTTTGTAGTATATCCTAGCATGAGTCGTTGAGTTAGCCCACTCAACTAGAGCGAGTGTTGAACGGGTGCAGGCAGAGTAAGTAGGTTCTCAACGAAAATGTTGTGATTATTCGCACCAAAAATCGCTCTTTTTCAATCCCGCGAACGGGTTTCATTTATTTGAAAGGCTCATTTGATATCGCTCAGCAAATGTATCCAGGAATGTTTCAATCCCGCGAACGGGTTTCATTTATTTGAAAGATTTAATCCCTCTGCGGACAATTTTTGAGGCTCGTTTCAATCCCGCGAACGGGTTTCATTTATTTGAAAGCCGTGACTATGCAAAAGACCAAGTTAAACGAACTTTAGGTTTCAATCCCGCGAACGGGTTTCATTTATTTGAAAGCTATCAACAGCAGCAAAAGAACAACATTGATGACGGGTTTCAATCCCGCGAACGGGTTTCATTTATTTGAAAGCAATTTTTCCTTGGGGGCGAGTTTTAGGAATTGTGCGTTTCAATCCCGCGAACGGGTTTCATTTATTTGAAAGTGCTGTCTCTAACTTTAGTTTATCTCCTGGTGAAGTGTTTCAATCCCGCGAACGGGTTTCATTTATTTGAAAGAAGAATTATTCAAATGTAGGTGTTGCGGATGGATTTATGTTTCAATCCCGCGAACGGGTTTCATTTATTTGAAAGATTCACGCATTTCACGAACTGTGATTGATTGAGGAACCGGTTTCAATCCCGCGAACGGGTTTCATTTATTTGAAAGCACTATCCCCGAAACCGATGAAATATAAATCTAACGTTTCAATCCCGCGAACGGGTTTCATTTATTTGAAAGCTAACGAAACCCAATTTTGTCTTGGTAATAAATTGTTTCAATCCCGCGAACGGGTTTCATTTATTTGAAAGTTTAATGGCTCAACAATCATTGCGGTTGGCTCAACAATGTTTCAATCCCGCGAACGGGTTTCATTTATTTGAAAGGAATTTACTCTTGAGAATTACGCTAAACTATTGATGTTTCAATCCCGCGAACGGGTTTCATTTATTTGAAAGAGCAATGCGTTGCCAGTTTTGACCCACAGTACTTGTTTCAATCCCGCGAACGGGTTTCATTTATTTGAAAGCATGAAATACCCCCATAACAAAGTATGCTTTCATTTTTCGTTTCAATCCCGCGAACGGGTTTCATTTATTTGAAAGGTTTGTGGATCGTCGATTTAGAGAGACTCAAAAGCTGTTTCAATCCCGCGAACGGGTTTCATTTATTTGAAAGTTGTGGCTGAGCAAGTCAACGGAACCGACCGGTTTCAATCCCGCGAACGGGTTTCATTTATTTGAAAGTTCCAACAATTCAAAAATGACAAAGATAAATGGTTGTCGTTTCAATCCCGCGAACGGGTTTCATTTATTTGAAAGGTAGAAAAACAAAACGTCGTTCCGCATAAAATCAATGTTTCAATCCCGCGAACGGGTTTCATTTATTTGAAAGTCACTTTCAAATTTCGTGAGAAATTGTTCCGGAGGTTTCAATCCCGCGAACGGGTTTCATTTATTTGAAAGTACTTCTGGTATGTCTGCTTCTTATACTCTTACTTGTTTCAATCCCGCGAACGGGTTTCATTTATTTGAAAGCATCTACAACAGGTATATCAGGTTTAACTTGAAGTTTCAATCCCGCGAACGGGTTTCATTTATTTGAAAGTGAGACATATCCAGCTTTAATTGCAAACTCCTCGTTTCAATCCCGCGAACGGGTTTCATTTATTTGAAAGGCTTGAAGCCCCAAAGGGGTATTGGTGGATGGATATCGGTTTCAATCCCGCGAACGGGTTTCATTTATTTGAAAGCTATGATGACCTCAAGCAAAATAGGTTGCTATGTAAATGTTTCAATCCCGCGAACGGGTTTCATTTATTTGAAAGTTATCCAGCTGGATATACAGAGGTTTATGCTAAGGGGGTTTCAATCCCGCGAACGGGTTTCATTTATTTGAAAGTTGAGAAGAACCTCCTAATAAAACAGCGCTTGACTCGTTTCAATCCCGCGAACGGGTTTCATTTATTTGAAAGTTCTGTACTATCGCTGTAGTATCTGGAGTAATATTGATAGGTTTCAATCCCGCGAACGGGTTTCATTTATTTGAAAGTTGGTATGCTCGTGAGTTAATAGAGATACTAGGGTAGTTTCAATCCCGCGAACGGGTTTCATTTATTTGAAAGTCAGGATATTGTTCCCAGTAGTACCCTTCCTTACTAGTTTCAATCCCGCGAACGGGTTTCATTTATTTGAAAGTTTATTAGCTTTCAAAGAGTTGCCCTAAATAGTGTAAGTTTCAATCCCGCGAACGGGTTTCATTTATTTGAAAGATAGAGTGGCAAAAATAACCCAGAAAGATTGTGAAAAAGTTTCAATCCCGCGAACGGGTTTCATTTATTTGAAAGCTACCCAAACAAAGATATTACTGCATACGTCCAAAGCTGTTTCAATCCCGCGAACGGGTTTCATTTATTTGAAAGTTCAACATATCGGGCATGAGCATCAGCGTAGGTTGTAATCTGTTTCAATCCCGCGAACGGGTTTCATTTATTTGAAAGGGGGAGCCAACGAAAGCCAATAATAGAGCCGTTTCCACAACCATTTTTGGCGGGACTGTTTTAAAAGTCCATTCTGGCTTTCGCGAACAGGCTTTGTGCTTATACCTCAATCGCTAAAACTATTGACTTGTCTAGGTTCTGACGTTTTGGCGGGAGGTGGGGGTTTTTCGCCCGTGCTTTGCCCTGCCAAAAAATTTGGAAGACCACTAAGAATATCATAAGGTTATTATGTCTTGCTGTCGAGGTTACTAAGTATAAGATGGCTAACATCGTCAAACAGCCGTGTGATGAAGCAGTTATTCCTGTACGTTCGCTCATTTTTGAAGGGAGAGAGGAATTAATACCGGACTGGGTAAGGTTTCAATACGATTATGGATCGGCTAAAACCTCTCCGTGTAATACCTGGGGGAGCAGAGAGGGCTTAACTGTGTAGTACATGGAAGGAGTCAAATGAGGATTCACCATGTATCACATGGGTGTAGTTCGTTATCAAGAACGGTTTGATAATACAGAGTATTACATCAAAGCTTCACCAATAAGCACGTTAAACTTACGATGTAATACACCGAATCCGAGTCATGTTGAAGCGGGACATTCAAGGGAAGTTTGCACTGAAAAATGATGATTATCGTCAAGTGCGTTCAGTGAGATTAACTGACGAAACTTGGAAGATTATGGGGATTGAGGCTGAATGCTTGGGGATGAGTAGAGCTGACTACTTGGAACAGTTGATGAGGGGGAATGTTAGTCCAAGTATTACACGGAAAAAAGAGCCAATAGATCGAGCCTTAGCTACTTTTGTGGAACCAACGACTACGCCACAACAGGTGGCAACACTTGAGACTTTACGTGACCAAGTTTTACGACGATTAAAATTGGGTAAGCAAGCTCCTGGTTATAAAGCAGCACTGAAAGCCCTCAATGATTTTATTGCGGCACTCTCAAGCTAGTATACGTAACAATCCGTGCTCGCTAACATAATTCTTGCAGAAACAATCATGGAAATAACTTCTGAGCGCATTGACGATATTCCCGTAATAGTGGAGTGGCTCAAACAGATGGAGATAGCCAAATGTATTGACCAGAAACTGAGTGAACCACACGGAAATCACAAAGGGCTGAGTTACGGTCAATTGAGTGTATTGTTATTAACATACATCATCACGCAGTCAGACCATCGGTTATCTGCCGTGGAACCTTGGGTGCAGACACATCGAAGGATTTTAGAGTTAACTACGGGATGGTCAATCGCGGAAAAAGATGCCACGGATGACAGATTGGCAAGGGTAGTCGAAGAGCTAGGGAAACAAACACAAGCAATACAGGAAATTGAGGTAAAGTTAGGACGGCATTTGATTCGTGCCTACGAATTGCCAACTGTTGTAGCACGAGCGGATACAAGTAGTTTTAGTGTAAATCATAATCCTGGAGATTCAGTTGAAGAAAATCTACTGCGCTATGGCTATTCCAAAGACAAGCGTCCAGATTTATTGCAATACCGTCAATTATTAGCAACCCTCGACCCAATGGGAATGCCATTGGTGAGCGCTACGGTTGAAGGTAATGGAGCCGATGACCCATTATATTTTCCCACTTGGGAAAAAATGGTGAGAGTGATTGGGCATAAAAAGTTCGTCTTCGTTGCTGATTGTAAAGCCGGTGCGATTGCAACTCGCGGTCAAATTGCCGCAAGTGGCGGTATTTATTGTTTCCCTGTACCTATGAGTGGACAACACCCCCAATATCTTCAGCAATGGGTACTAAACCCACCTACAGAAATTCAGCCCATTCGTTTCCCGCATCAGGATGAAGATGAACCGGATGTGGGCAAGGGTTTTGAAGTGGAGTTAGGCAAGTTTTGGTTAAACCCAGAAACCAACAAGTGGGTACGTTGGCATGAACGCTATTTGGTAGTTTATTCCACTAGCCTTGCAGCATCTACTATCCGTGGTCAACAGCAACGCATCTTGACCGCGAGAACGGCTCTGGATAAATTAGCAGCCAAACCAGGAGAAGATCCACAAGTATTAGCCCATAAAGTAGAAAACATACTTGAGCGCTATCGTGTCAAAGATTTCTTCAACACGACAATTACTGAACAAATCATTCAAAAAACTCGTCATGTTGGACGAGGACGACCATCAAAAAATTCTCCCACTGAATTGGTAAATAGTATTTGTCTTCAACTTGAGATCCAACTTCAAGATGCTGCAATCAAGGAAGCAGAAACTTTGGCAGGGTGGAGATTGTACGTCACTAACGCACCCCTTGCTCAACTAAGTCTATCACTTGCTATCATGTATTACCGGGATGAATGGGTATTGGAGCGAGGGTTTCACCGTTTTAAACGCGGTTCTCTACCCGCCCTACCCATTTACTTCACTGACCAAAACCGAATCACTGGCTTGATGTTCTTGTTGAACATTGCTTTACGGATATTTACTTTGATGGAGTTTGTGGTGCGACAGGCACTTATAGAAACTCAACAATCTTTGGCTGGTCTTTACGATGGCAATCCCAAGCGCAAAACTGAACGCCCATCAGCAGAGAAAATGCTCCTCGCTTTTTGTCATTTAACTCTCTATTTTTTACCTGATGCTACCATCTTCATGACGCCTTTGTCTGAGCTCCAAAAACAGATTCTTTATTTAATGAAAATGCCCGATTCCCTTTATCAGATAGATTCGGTGAGTAGCTCGGCATGATTTTACCATAGGCATGGATAATACACCCTCATTGCCATCCCATTTCAACATAAACTTTTACCGTGTATTACACCGGAGATTCAACGGAAAATAGTGCTGCTGTCCCCTGTATTACACAGTATCACCTATCTTCATGTAACATAAGCGCGGCGGAATTCCTTTTCCATGTATTACACCGTCACTCCCCCTCCATCCTTTACCACGTATTACACGGGTTGGGTTTTAGCCGATCCATCATTCCTTTGAAACCTTACCCAGTCCGGTATTAATTCCTCTCTCCCTTCAAAAATGAGCGAACGTACAGTATTGAATTAAGTGCAAAATTAAAACAGGCGATCGCTCTTGCGTTTGGAGATAGCTTTCGTTTAGTGATGTTTATTGCTGTTGGGTTGGCGTTGGCAAGTGCGATCGTTGCCTTTGTCACAATTGGAAGAAGTCAAAGGCAGATGCAGAGACTCCCATAACTTTAAATCTTTAACCATCTGATATCTTAAAATACAAATGAGGAAGTAGGAAAATAGGGTGAGAAGTTAATAATTCTATGCCCAGGAAAATTCGAGAGTTGAAAACCCAAATTGCTCGCGAAGGATTTGTTTACCTGCCTAAGCGTGGTAAAGGTAGCCATGAGCGTTGGCGACATCCAATGCTTAGAAAAACACTAACAATTCCTGGCAAAGATGGAGATGATGTGCCAATATACCTAGAAAAACAATTAGATCGGTTATTAAATGAACTAAAAGAAATAGGGGAGGAGGATTCATGAGTCGATACAGCATGGTTGTTCAGTGGTCAGAAGAAGATCGGCTTTTCTTAGTTACAATTCCAGAATTTGCCGATCGCGTTGTCATGCCCTGCACTCACGGCGAAACTCGTGAGGCTGCAATTCGTAATGGTGAAGAAGTGATTGAGATGTACTTGGAAGCTTGGCAAGCAGAAGGTGAATCTATACCTGAACCTAACACGCTTCAAACTACTGCCTGAGCAGTACCCGATATATCACTGAGAATCTCGACTGAATCAACTTTGTGAATTCGCAGAACAGATAGTAAAACATTTCTGTCGTGTGTTATGTTAGCCGATATAGCTAATTGAGAGATTATCATTATAAATTTATTACTGAATTTTATTCCAGCGATCGCCAACGAAAATGCAAGGTTTTTGAGACTATAGATGTTATAACCGTGCATTTATTTGGCAAAAAAAGGCTTGAAATCCTTCTCTGTCCAACCTTTCGATTGTTTTCAGCAAGCCCTAATTATAGATGAACAATTAGGTAGACAAATCACCATTAATGAGGGACTTCTGTAGGAGCTTGCTCTTGCGTTTGTGGATAGCTTTCGCTTGGTGATGTTTATTGCTGTTAGGTTGGCGTTGGCAAGTCAGCTCGTTGCTTTTGTCACAATTGGAAGAAGTCAAAGGCAGATGCAGAAACTCCCATAACTTTAAATACACTAAAAGACAAATCCGTTCGATTTGGACTATTATCAGTTTGCCTGAAGTAACTTATAGATCTACATTGGGCTACGCTGATGTTCTGCTAAAAAGTGTTCCAAATCCGCTATAGTGTTGAAATCTAGCAGAGCTTCGCTGAGGTCTTCGAGTAGCGAAAGTGAGAGTGTTGAGAGAAGCGATCGCATCTCATCAGAAAGTTCTTGTCCTAATCGTCGCGTTAACTGTCGAGTAATCAGCACCATCGCTTCCACTTCTTGTCCTTCTTCCTTCGCCTCCCGAATTGCCCGTGGCTCTTGAGTCAAATCCAATCCTAGCATTGCTATAATCTCCGCTCGACTTAAATTGGCAAACTTATAGACCATTATAGAGGTGATAATATCGATGATGTCCCCTCGTTCCCTAGCTGTAAATTCCTCTTGCTCCGTCCGAGAGAGCAATTCCCTTGCCAATTCTGGGGCTTCTGCTTCCGGTACGATTGTCAATACCGTTGCTGCCACCATAACGGGCAGCGAGGGCACCTCTGTTAACTCATCAAGGTAAACTCTATGCACTTGTTCGCCATTGAGCAGCGAGCGATGGGGATAGACTTTGCTCTGTTCGATGCTGCGTGATGGGTAAATGACCACTGCTTGCCAATCGGAAAACTGATTGCAATTGCGGTAAAAATATAACAACGATTCACCAAATAACCGTTCGTATAGTTCCTCATCCTTTTGAAACTGAACCTCACAGAAATAAACCGTTCCCGGTTCCGAATCAGGTGGCAGAAATACCCCATCAATCTCGAACTTCGGTTCCTTAACCGCGACACAATCAAACCGATAATCTTCGGCGTTGTCTGGTCGAGCGCCAATCAAATCAAAAAGCAATTGAGGGGATCTCTGAAACATCTGATAAAAAATGGGGTCACGCCGCATACTCTTTGCTCTCAATCAACTTGAGTCAGTTTACTATTAAATGACTTTCAGTGTGCGCTAGTCGAAGGAATTGATAACTGAAAGGCTTAACTCTATATATTTATTGCGATCGCTTAGGTTTCATTTAATTGAAAGTAGGATTGTTGCATAATTTAGATACATTTGTGCCGGTTTCAATCCCACAAGCGGGTTTCATTTAATTGAAAGCTCCGCTAAAGAATTAATTTTCTTGACCAAAGAATCGGTTTCAATCCCGCAAGCGGGTTTCATTAATTTGAAAGAGGGATGGAGGGTGATAGAGCAATCAGCCTTACTGTTTCAATCCCGCAAGCGGGTTTCATTAATTTGAAAGTTGACCCACTCCCAGGCTTGAAACTCACAGCCGGAATGTTTCAATCCCGCAAGCGGGTTTCATTAATTTGAAAGCAACCCGTTGCAACCAATTGAGAACGTTGTGGATAGTGTTTCAATCCCGCAAGCGGGTTTCATTAATTTGAAAGATGAATCAAACTTGTTGAAAACAGCCAAGCGACAAGTTTCAATCCCGCAAGCGGGTTTCATTAATTTGAAAGTTGTGTCTTTTGGTCACTTATTGTCTTAGAGGAATTCGTTTCAATCCCGCAAGCGGGTTTCATTAATTTGAAAGTTAGAGGTATTGTCATGACAGTTGAAATTATAGAAGAAATGTTTCAATCCCGCAAGCGGGTTTCATTAATTTGAAAGGTTATATACTTTGCTTATTTACGTTGTAGGTGGAATGTTTCAATCCCGCAAGCGGGTTTCATTAATTTGAAAGAAGAAATTAATTCTTCATGAGACATAAAGTCAATCGTTTCAATCCCGCAAGCGGGTTTCATTAATTTGAAAGTCAAGTTTAAATTTTAATGAGTCTCCCTTATTCGTTTCAATCCCGCAAGCGGGTTTCATTAATTTGAAAGCTTAGTCGGGGGTAGATTAGACTTGACGGGAGAAAAGGTTTCAATCCCGCAAGCGGGTTTCATTAATTTGAAAGGGCGGCTAACCAAAGCTAACTATAGAGCCGTTTCCACGACTATTTTTGGCGGGACTGTTTTAAAAGTCTATTCTAGCTTTCGCAAACAGACTCTGCGCTCATACCTCAATCGCTGAAACTATTGATTTGTCAAGGTTCTGACGTTTTGGCGGGAGGTGGGGGGTTTTTGCCCGTGCTTTGCCCTGCCAAAAATCTGTAAGATTACCCTAACATCATAATATTATTGTGTCTTGCTGTCGAGGTTGCTGAGAACCATAGGTAATTGTCTTACGTACTGACCCTGCATCTAAAACGTAGATACGCACTGAATATTCGGCTGGTTTAATCAAGTTCTCAACTTGCACTGTTAGTTTAGCAAACTGTACGGCAGTCAAAAAACATTCAAACACACTGTACTGCGTCCATGTCCCATAGCCAGAAAGTAGTTTATGTAGTTTTGTTCGCCGCTTATTTGCTGCTTTATTGTCGGCAAGTCGTAAATGACGAGGTAAAACAAAGTACTCATCTCAGTGACAGCGCTTTATAGGGAACTCCCTCTTGTAAATGTTGAGATAGTAATCGTGCTTGCAATTCGATCGCACGCCGATAACTGCAATGATAGCCAAAGGTAGGATGCTTAAACTCGTTGTTCATTTTTCGCTCCCACGCTTGTAAAAACTGTTTGCGTCCGCTATCGGAAAGTCGATACGCACCAAGATTGGGCTGATTTTTAATGCCTAATAATCATAGCCAAGGAGAATTTATCATGCGTAGTGCAATCAATGAATCTAGACTAATTAGCGATTTTCTACGGTCACTTTAGAAAATCATAACCCCTATTTTTAGGGGTTATTTGAACATAACAACTGATTTTTAGGGGTTAACCATTTTAATACAGCACACTGTTTAACCCACGATTCTTTACCAAGTGCAGTAGTTTAAGAGATGTTCCACTAGGTCGCTTTTGTCCTATTTCCCATTTTTGAACCGTTGAAGGACTTATATTCAAAATACGTGCAAAAACAGCTTGACTGACTTGAGATGATTCCCGTATTTCTTTAATTTGATTAGGTTCTAGAGATTCAATAGGAGGTAGGCATAGGTGTTCAAATTCGCGCAATGTAATTTGATTCATTAGTCCAGCTTTGTGTAGGTCTGTAGCTGTCTCATGAACTGCTTCAAGAATTGCTGATTTTTTCTTCCGCATTACAATTCACCTCTATTAACACATTACTATTTTTTGCCTGCTCAAGCTCTTCTGGTGTATAAGCAAGTAATTGCTTGGATAACATTTTCAGAGCTTCTTCTTCATCTTTGTCAACGTTACTGCGTTCGTTTTTTGAAAAGCCAAAAATAAAAAACCAACGATCTTCATTATTCGTAGCTACTAGTGTCCGAAATCCACCACTCTTACCTTTCCCAGGTTTTGCTATGCGTTTTTTAAACAGTCCACCTCCAAGGTCAGCATCATAAAGCCCTGCTGCCATTTCATTTACAGCGTTACAGAGACTAAGATTGTTTAAGCCTTCCTTTCGCGCCCAACGGTCAAAAGTACGGTTTTTGTAAATTTTCATTTTATAGTCTCTTTGTTTAAAGTATAGCACCTAGTCCTATACTTTAGGGTAGATATAGCGTAAGCACAGCTGAGGAATAATGGTTGTTCTTTCTCAATCTCGCCAAAACTCACCAATCACTGATAGTATTTTGGCGAGGTTCGATATATGACGAGATTTCGGGATTTGGAGAGATTGGCGTAATTGAAAAGCTATCTGGAATCATTGGTTTCAATCCCGCAAGCGGGTTTCATTAATTTGAAAGGTACCACATTTTAATGGGAGCCGTGAGTTGGACTCGTTTCAATCCCGCAAGCGGGTTTCATTAATTTGAAAGCAAGAAGTCCCAGAGAAAAAATTTATAATTTCATATGAATGTTTCAATCCCGCAAGCGGGTTTCATTAATTTGAAAGCCAATATTTTGCGATAGCGTAGAGATTTTTTGAGTGTTTCAATCCCGCAAGCGGGTTTCATTAATTTGAAAGACCAAGCAAGTGTTACGAAAAGTCCCTCAACTCTTGCGTTTCAATCCCGCAAGCGGGTTTCATTAATTTGAAAGTTGGAGAACGTTAACGGGTGCCAGATAAAAACCGTGTTGTTTCAATCCCGCAAGCGGGTTTCATTAATTTGAAAGTCGCATAGATACGAATGGTTACTTTTCTGAGATTTTCTGTGTTTCAATCCCGCAAGCGGGTTTCATTAATTTGAAAGGAATCAAGGTTTCCCAGTATATTATATTGTATTAGAAATAGTTTCAATCCCGCAAGCGGGTTTCATTAATTTGAAAGTTGTATTACCAGATTTTCTTAATGAAGATTGGGCTGTTTCAATCCCGCAAGCGGGTTTCATTAATTTGAAAGTTTGTTTTTGAGTTAGCTGAGACTGAAAATGCTGGTTTCAATCCCGCAAGCGGGTTTCATTAATTTGAAAGGTAAAACTCAACTGCTTGCATCACCTCGTCCAATGGAGTTTCAATCCCGCAAGCGGGTTTCATTAATTTGAAAGATAGCCTCCGATCGTCGCGAACAAACCGGGAGTAGCACAGTTTCAATCCCGCAAGCGGGTTTCATTAATTTGAAAGTTTAGTGCCGATTCTGGTTTCTTGATAAATATGAAATGTTTCAATCCCGCAAGCGGGTTTCATTAATTTGAAAGCAAAAGTAGACTTCATTTTGGAACAAACAGAAGTACCGTTTCAATCCCGCAAGCGGGTTTCATTAATTTGAAAGTTCTGTAGATTCTTCAATAAACTCTTGAAAAAGTTTCAATCCCGCAAGCGGGTTTCATTAATTTGAAAGTTATATAAGATAAAGCTTGTTCAATGTTTTTAGCTTGTTTCAATCCCGCAAGCGGGTTTCATTAATTTGAAAGTGAAGGATGGTGTGGGGCATATGTTGATGCTGAATACGTTTCAATCCCGCAAGCGGGTTTCATTAATTTGAAAGATGCTATTCAAATTGAAGGTGCTTCTGTAATAGGCAGTTTCAATCCCGCAAGCGGGTTTCATTAATTTGAAAGTTTCCAGTAGACACCCAATACGCAAAAGCTGAAGAAAGTTTCAATCCCGCAAGCGGGTTTCATTAATTTGAAAGTGACCCCGAAATTGTAACTACCACTCCAGATGATACGAGTTTCAATCCCGCAAGCGGGTTTCATTAATTTGAAAGCATTTTATCAATATTGCTAAAAAAGGATTTCAAGCGTTTCAATCCCGCAAGCGGGTTTCATTAATTTGAAAGAATAGTTGCATTATCCTATAACTCTTGGTAAGTAGCTGTTTCAATCCCGCAAGCGGGTTTCATTAATTTGAAAGGGCGGCTAACCAAAGCTAACAGTAGAGCCGTTTCCACGACCATTTTTGGCGGGACTGTTTTAAAAGTCTATTCTAGCTTTCGCTCAGAGACTCATCGCTCATACCTCAATCGCTGAAACTATTGATTTGTCAAGGTTCTGACGATTTGGCGGGAGGTGGGGGGTTTTTGCCCGTGCTTTGCCCTGCCAAAAATCTGTAAGACCCTAACATCATAATATTATTGTGTCTTGCTGTCGAGGTTGCTCAGAACCATAGGTGATGGTCTTGCGTACCGATCCGGCGTCTAAAACATAGATCCGTACTGAATCTTCGGCTGGTTTAATCAAGTTCTCAACTTGCACTGTTAGTTTAGCAAACTGCACGGCGGTTAAAAAACATTCAAACACGCTGTACTGCGTCCATGTCCCATAGCCAGAAAGTAGTTTATGTAGTTTTGTTCGCCGCTTATTTGCTGCTTTATTGTCTGGCAAGTCGTAAATGACGAGGTAAAACAAAGTACTCATCTCAGTGACAGCGCTTTATAGGGAACTCCCTCTTGTAAATGCCGACTTAACAATCGTGCTTGCAATTCGATCGCACGTCGGTAGCTGCAATGATAACCAAAAGTGGGATGCTTAAACTCATCGTTCATTTTTCGTTCCCACGCTTGCAAAAACTGTTTGCGTCCGCTATCGGAAAGTCGATACGCACCAAGATTATCGGTAAAATCATCGGGTTTAATTTCTTTGTGGCTGATGACTGAAAGAATCAAATTATCAGCAATCAACGGGCGAAATTCTTCCATCAAATCAAGAACCATAGCGGGTTGTCCTCTTGTCGCCTCGTGTAAGTAACCAACGTAAGGATCTAAACCAGCCATATGGACTGCAGCCGTTACCTGTACTTGCAAAAGCCCGTAGGCAAATCCCAATAATGCATTGACTGCATCTGTGGGAGGGCGGCGATTTCTACCATTAAATGACCATTCTTCCTCAAGCATCTTTGACCAAGCAGCAAAATATTCTCGCGCCGCTAATCCTTCAACACCGCGCAACTCATTGAGGGTTGTTTGTTCCTTAACTAGCTGTTTGCGGGATTTCAGGGGATTATCTTTTTGGTCGTGACGGTATAATACAGCGTGTTGATTGTGGATTTTGCCTGTTACGATTGTTTTGACAATCTCTAAACGATGGTCTGCATCATAATAAGCAGCATACTGTGCTAACCGCAACTGACCGTTACGAGAGTAGGCGGGAAGCGCAGAACCCAAGTATTTACCAAAACCAGACAGGTAATGCACTGGCATTCCCAGTTCTAAAGCATAAACTAGAGCATCGCCTGTAATCTGGGGATTTCCCATCAACACCACTTGTTCGACAGTTTGGGCGGGAACGGATTTTTTCTCCCAGTTACCATCTTCTTGTTTGAGGGCGACTTTAAAAGCTTCTGCAGCTTTGCTTAAAACTGCATCTGGTTGAGTGACGTAGAGAATAGACATAATTTATACCTCAAGGCGTAGTTTTTTAATTTCTTTGGGCAAACAAATTTTCTGCAAGCTGCAATCTTGACACTTTTTCGCATTGTCAATCGGTGGTGGCATTACGCCTCCAATTGCTAACCTCGCTGCTTGAATTGCTTGTTCTGTTGCCAGTCGCAATTCGGGTGTAAAATTGATACGCTCGCGACGACGGTTGGCATAGTAAAAAATTTCTCCGTAAGGAATGGGACTTCCTGTACGTTCTTCCAAACACATAGCCGCACCACACAGTTGAAAATGATCGTTCAAGTGGTTTGCCATGCGTCCTTTTTTAAATTCTAAAGGCACTAACTGGTTGTCTTTTTCCTCCACTGCATCGATAATGCCATTGATGAGAATGCGATCGCTCCACACCCACTGATGTCGATAAACCACCTTGTCACCTTCCACAGATTTCCCTTCATCATCAACATTGCGGTGCAAGTGACGACCAATGATAATATGCTCGTTGTCAGCATTTTCTCCGAGTTCGTATTCCAGAAAAAAGCGGCGCGGACAATATTCCCAAGCATTTAGATAAGCAAGGGGAAGGTAGAATTGTTCGTTCATTTCGCGTTAGCCTTTCTACGAGGTTTTTTATAATTTTGAGTTTTTGAATTTTGAATTGTGAATTGTGAATTGCCTAACTGTGTCTGTCCCATTCCCATGGCAGTTTTACGTCCCACACCTGCAAAGAAGGCGAAATTAGCCAAAATCGTTGCAATTCGAGCTGTTTCAGCACAACTAAATCGGTAGCGTACCCAGCCCTGCGCCCCAACTTCCGCACCCCCTTCCATCTTGAGTGCGTAGGTTTTCAGTTCGTAACCTGTAACTGCAGCATTCCATTCACAAGCCGGAAGCTGGTATTGTTCCGGTGCAAAAACATTCCACCGCCGATGCAGTGAGTTAAACACCAATTCAGGTAAGGGAAAAGTCTGCACGCTCTGATTTTGCTTAAAGCTAGTGGGAGACAGAAAATACATCTCGATATCAGTCAAAACTGGGGCTGGGTGTGACAGCAGTGCATAATCAGCCGCACCAGCTAGGTGATGTGTTCCAGGTAAGGCGTACATATTCCGCAATACAAAGGGGAAATCTGCTAACACCAAAGATTGAGTTTCTGACAGTTCAAATCCCCGCATCAATGGTTCAACCAAACCACCATCCAATAAAGCAATCCGAAAATAAAAGTAATCCCCCACACGCACCCCACCCTGACGGCGATTTCCCAACAGCCCGGAAATCGTCAATGGCGAACTTTGACTTGCATGGATAGCTTCTGCAACAGATGGATTTGCTGCTGCTAACCATTTAAGTACCAGTGCGTGCAATGCACGAGATAAAGTCGGGGCAATTTCTCCTACATCTGCTGCTGCAAGTTCGATAACAATAGAATGCAATGTAGTAAACTTATGCTGTTGCAACGACATTTCCTGCTCCATAAAAAGTGACCTTTGGTAAATAAATTTCTTCAGGTAATTGTTGATATTGTCCTACTGTTAATGTTGCCTTAAAAGCTTCCCAGTCTTTCTTTTTCACGTCATCATTTTTCTTGGCAAATACATACTCACCCCGTAATTGTGCTTGACTTACCAAACTCACAGGAGGCATAACAATTCTGTTATACAGCAATATCCGAGTTTCACTTGGTAAATCTAAGGGATTTAAAGGATGCAAACAGGTGTAATCTCCAGATTTACTTCGCAAGATATTTTCTGGAATTTTTATGACTTCAACTCGGATTTTTGCTGCCCATTTTCCCAACCGTATCCAACGAGGAATTTTGATATTTTCAGGAGCAACAATATACGTGCGATATTGACTCCCAACAGCTAATTCTTTAGCTCTTCCGTAATTAATTGGATAATTTTTCTCAGCACCTTTATCACCAAACTGTTTTGACTTACCATAATAGCCAACTTGAGCAGCTTTAAAGGTATTAATTTGATACGACCAATTGATAGGTTGAGCAGGGAATACATAAATTCCAGCTTGATTGAGATGCAAAAGATTTTGTTCGGCACTTGCATCTAAATATGTCGGTTTTTGTGCCTGTTCCCCTTGCAGGCGATAGGGTTGGGGAATGTAATGAATGGAAAAAAGTGCAAAACTTAGCGCCCAATTATGCAAATATTTTTCAGTTTCATAGAGAATTCCCATTTCCCTTGTAGCGAAGAAAACATTATCGTGTAGCGTCAGTGTACAGTGATATAAAGCCATATTGAAATCATTTTGGATTAGAGAAGGTTTGAAAAGTTTGTACGGGTTTCTAGCCCGCTCCTAGTGTAGGACGGGCGAGGACGCCCATCCCACAAGATTGGGTGATTTATTTCTTGAAAATCTTTAAGGCAAAAGAGCGATCACTTACCCTTCTTTTTCAAAGCTCCAAAAGACTCTGCATAAGCTTTAGTTTGCCCATATAATGCAGTCATAGTTTCTAACAAGCGAGCTTCATCTTGATATAGAGCATTAATTTCACCGACTAAATCATCTAACTGAGAACCAAAAATTAACTTAGTTTTCCGAACAGGCTCATCATTCAATAAATTATTCGCCACTGTTTCTACCTGCTGTAAAACATCACTGATAGGAGCATCGATATCTCCTTTTAAAGCATCGTAAAGTGCTTGAGTGAAATGTAAATTACTAAAAATTTCACCATCACCAAAAACAATTCCAGCAATGTAATTTCGCATTGTTCCCGTGCGCGATTCTTGAGCACCGTATCTTTTAGTACGCAGTAAGTTACCCAAAACGTAGATAAAGCCTTCATAGGTAGAGTCGCGCAGCGTTTCCACTGTAGGGAATGTCACTTCTGGAATTACATGATCTAATTCGTTGATACTGCTTCGCATTTCTCCTGCTTCGCTCATCGTTCCACCTTCAAAGGGTGCATTGAATGTAAAACTGCGATGGGACTCTTCGTAAGCACTCAGGGAAAAAGCTGAATCAGAATAGACTTTAGAACGTTCGGAACCACTGTCACCGATCGCAAATCCATAGATAATACAATCTGGACATTTTTTGCAAGATTTCTCGCCATTATATTCACAGTGTTTATCCTTATTCGTGTCATCAGCGCTAGTCAGACTTAAACCACGGAGTAATTCCCGTCCAGCAAGTCGTTCGGGAGTCGTTTGTTTGCGCTTAAACATCACCAAACGGCTAATTTGTTTTTTGCCTTCATCTGTATTACCCAAACCCCCTTGCGTGCGTGCAGTATTAAGGATTCCATCTGTTTGAAATACAGGGAACGATTGACTGTGACGTAACAAGATAAAATGGATATACTTTCCTGATGCCAAACGGGGAAACGCAGATTGAAATTCAGACTTCAAAGTTGTAAGAACGCTCACGATCGTGCTCCTAGTAATATAGATTAAGACAAGACTCAAAAACTCATCCGCGTGCATCTGCGTGCATCTGCGGTTAATCATTCATTTTTTCTTTTGCAAGAATTAAAAAAATCTAGGACACCTTAGCAGATTTCTCTTGCAAAACTAACCAACGATAAGCAAATTCTGCTCCAGATTTAATCCGGTTGCGATTTTCTTGCAGCAAAGCGCGATCGCCTTTATAAATTCCAAGAAATAGTTCCCGAACACAAGTTGTCATAAAAGCATGAATCGCCATTAATTCTTGCTCCTCTCTTTTAGTTTTCTCCAATGATTTATCCATCATTAAAGGACGTTTGTAAACTTCTTGACGCTTCAAAGCATCTTGAATTTGTCCAGAAGCTTGCAAAATTAGATCGTCAACATCAACTTGCTGAGGAACTGACAAAATCATTTCCAAAGCTTTTGACAAAGGAAGTAAAATTGTATGACTTGATTCCCCCAAACTTGCTTGATAAAACACGCGATATTGCTGCACTAGCTTTTCCATTAACTTCATAAGAAAAACACCTCCATTTTGGTTTGAATCATCTTGTTTTACCCAGAGTTGGGCATATTGCCAATAACGCTTAACTTCTTCTTGGCTAGGATCTCGTTTATCCCGTCGTAAACGTTCTGCTGCTAGACAAAAAATATTGAGTACATTTGTTGTCACCTCCCTAACTGTTTTAATCAAATCTCGCCATCTAGCATCTTGTAAAGAACCACGAGTTTCCAAATGCAGGCTGTATGCAATCAAAAGTCGCTGCATTGCATTTTGAAAATCTTGAATTCGCAATGAATTAGACAATCCAAGTAAATTCCAAAATGACGCGGGTGCATCAAGAACTATTGATTCTTTAAAATCACTATCGCTGTCATAAAGCGGAACGGAACTACTGGTTGCTATCACCTTGACTCCTAGCAATACGGGAAGCGATAAAGCAAGAAAAGCAGGTTGTACCCATGCATCGGTGAGTGTTTTTCCTCGTGTTGTCGTGTAGTTCATTGCCATAAAAGGCAAGTCTTCTCTCGCATATTTATCCTTTTCAAAGCGTCCTAAATTTGCTTCATGACTTAACCAAGCAACGGATTGCAAAGCATGAATATCCATCTTATTCTCCAGCCACTGCTTGCGGACATCCCACAAATTGATGGACTTCATGTTGTTAACTAACAACTTAATAGCAGCAGCAGTTTGAGGAGAATAGACATAAGCAGGGAAGATATATAAAAAGACGGGTTGTTGTTCTTCTAGCTTTCCTGCTGGTACTGACCAAAAAGCTTGTCTGAGTAACATTTCCAAAGCCCATATTTTGGAAATACCTCGTTTGATTTGTCTCCCTCCAAGAGTGTTTTTATTGCTATATTGCTGTGGCTTAAATAAAACTACCGAATCCATTTGGTCTTCCGAGGTGAATTCACCCGAACTTAAAGAACAAATAGGTTGTTTTGCTATCTTTGTTTTGGCATTGGCATAAGCGGTAAATTCAGTATCAAATGAGGTGCGATCGCTATCCCATCCTTGGACTTCTAGATATTGAGTTAAGTAATCATAGAAAATATCGCGGATAGGACTTGAGTGTGAGAGAAGTAAGTTATTTTCACTTGCCCAAATTGCTAAATTTTCTGCCCATCTTTCAATAGATTCCGATACATCTTCTGGTTTTAAAGACGCATGAGATGCAACATAATAAGCAGCAGCATGATACCATCCATAATTTACACCTCCTGCTTGGACTTGTGTTTGTTCTGGTGATATTTCGTTACTAATTCCCAGAGTGTTAAGCATCCAGTTTATGTACTCTGGAGACTCAGCAAAAAACTCTTTTTGGGTTAGAAAAATAAATTCGGCAATGCGATCGGCTCGAATATCTGCACCTTTGCTGAGAAATTCTCGTTCAGTTTCAGTTAAAGGTAACTTCTCCAAACGTTTGGGTGTTGCGGGGTCTTTACTATTGGCGACTTTAACTTCAATGACTCGCGGTAATTTGGGAATAAGTTCTGCTGGAGAGAATAATTCCAAGGTTTGCGGTGCAACTTTTAAGCCTTTGCCATCTCGCTTAAAACCAATATCTCCGCCCATCATTTTACTCGCTAAGACTCCACTCACTTGAATCCAAATAAATTCTTGAAGTTTTTGAATTTCTGGAGTTTCATTATCTGGTGGTGCTAGATAAATGACACCTTGAGCAAAGAACAGAATTGGTTCCCAATGGAGTTCTTTAGCAAACAAAATTGTGGCGTTATGAATACCATTACTGAGGATACCTACAGTATCTCGCAAGCGATGATAAACCAAATTTTTGTTAATTTTTAAAAATCGCAATTGTTCCCGCAGTCTTTGTCCTCCGGTTTGAGTATCTATATCTGCTGGATCGCTAAAATGCACAGCGATATCACCAAAAGCAAGTAGATAATGAAGGGGATTGCCTAAACGACGGCGATCTTTAATTTTAGGAACTGGCCAGTTAGCAGGGTAAGGATTTGTCCCAACTTTATTTTGGGTGTTTTGTGCTAAATAAGCAATTTCAGGTAAATAGTCTTGCCATTCCGACCAAAATAATTTAAATTCAAGTTTTTCTCCTAAATCGCGACACAAATCAATAATTTCTTCGACTTGCCAATTTTTCGGTGTTTCTTCTCCTTGTCCGTTACAATACTTGTTATAGTCGTGCAGAGTTAATCCCAAACAAAGTAAATATTTTTCAATATCTGATAAGGGTTGAGGTAAATATTTACTGATGTTCCAAGCAGTCAGTAAGCCATTGAGAACGTGAACCAATAAATTTTGGTCTGCACGACTCGACCACCTTTGAGCTTTTTCTTGAGCATAGGGATCCCCAAGCAAAGATAATACTTGATAGTGTGCTTCGTAAGAACCACCTAAAGCTGAAATGACACTAAATTCTCGTTCGAGTGGTGGTAGTAGCTTCTCGATATACAAACGCAAAATCGGGTCTGTATCTTCTGGTAAAGTTTCGATGAGCAGTGTTTGAAGAAGGGTAGACATAATATGATTTTGGATTTTAGATTTACGATTTTGGATTTATTTGCCTAGGTGATTGGAAATCACGGCTATACAGGCAAAACCCACCTACGTGGGTTTCAGAACCCAGTTTTTTCTTGAGTCCGCGTAGGCGGACTTTGCTTGTATAGTCGCGAATTCTATTCGCCAAAATATTCGCCAAAACATTCGTCACAACTCCACAACTCCAAAACGTTCGCTAAAACATTCTTCAAACCGCCAAAACATTCGCCAAAATATTTGCCAAACCATTCACAAAAATATTGGCAAAAACTCCATTAAAATGTTTCATATTCAAAAAATGGTGGATTCAAATCGCGTGCTTGTAAACTTTTTCAAATGCCACTTTAAAGCTTCTAAAAGTAAAGCATCTTGATTAAAGGCACACGCATAAGCTTGTTCGCTAGCATCAACCAAACGATATAAGCCAAATAACGGGCTGAGGTTAAGAGTGCGGCTCACTTCCCAATGGCTGCTGAGTTTACTTTTGTTGACTGGAACTAAAAAAGTGAGTAATTTCTTGTGATGCAAACAATTAACAACTTCAGCTTGCAAATCTCCAACTAAACTTAACTTATCTATTAAATAGAGTTCGCCAACTGGTAACTCGCTGCTGTTACGGTTGCAGTGCAAGCTAAGATTATCCACTCGCTTATCTAACCATTCTTGAATGCGAAGATAAACATTGATAAATTCATCAGGAAATTCTTCTTCTCCTCTTCCCGACTGAGTAACTGCATTTAAAAATGTGTCGCGGTTAATAATTTCAACTCGTGCATAAGGTAAAAGTCGTAGCAGGTCATAAGTATAGAAATTATTGCCATCCCAAACGGCAGCTTGTAGCGTTGAACCTCCTCGGAAGCGTAAAAGTTCTTTTTGGGTTGCTTTACCAACAGGATTATTTTGCATCGCAAACCACTGTCTGCTTGCTGACGCAAAATCTTGCGAGTAAATACGCTGCAAGTCTTCGGTCATGTGTTGACGGACTAGTTCGCTGACTTTCCTATTCTCTTGAGTCATCCGTGACAACATTCCCTGCGCCTGCAATGTACCCCAACGTTGGCGATATTTTTGAAATTCTTTGGGTGGGTCAAATGCATAAGCGATCGCATCTGCTAAAGTATCCCGTGTAACTGTTTGATTGGGTGTGAGTTTTTCTTGCAGTCGAGCCGTCACCCAAGGAGTATGACCCGGAATCAAAATAAAAGCCGTGTACTGATTAAAACCGGGATGTCTCCCCAAGCGTCCCAAACGCTGCATCACTGTTGCAGAGTCGCTACTTTCAAAAATCAACAGGTGAATTTTAAAATCAACGCCAACATCAACTGCAGATGTACCGACAACGAGAACTGGTTGACTGGAATCTTTCAAGTCATTTTGCACCTGCAATCTTTGCTGGCGATCGATACGTCCGCTAATTTCTCGAACAATCACCCCTGGTAACAAAGCTTGTAGTAAACGAGTGACCTGACCGGCTTTCGCCACCGAATTCATAATAATCAAGCCCCTCGCTTTTGACTCCACATTCAGAATTTGCTGAAGAGTCGGAATCATTTCCTCTAACCACGTCTGGGTGTCTTTGTCCTTCGGTAATTCCACAAACTCCAAGTCCACTGGTTGAAGAATTTGTCGAAACCCAGGTGTATCCTCATTTGCATAAACACCCTCAACTGAAGCCACTTTAAAACCAGCTTTGCGGAGTTGTTCGATAAAATCGGGTTTTGGTGTTGCTGAAGTAAACAAAAACCGTCTGGGACGAGGTTGGTTTTCTTGGCTGCGGCGAATGAACGCCAAACTATTTAAAGCAGCAGTCTCTTGATGGCTGCCAAAAATAGGAAACTCATCAAACACCCATAAATCAGGCCATTCAGCCAATGTCAATGGTAATTGAGCGTTACCATAAGCCGGATTGCGGTACTGAAAGTGAGTCATGTAATGAAAAATATCGGGATTGGTTAGCAAAACAGGCTTTTGATAAATCGCCAACAGGAGTTCTTGAAACTTATCACTCTTATCTGCTTGCTTAACTCGTCTATTTAATTCCGCCCCAAATAGACGGTCAACCCGTTGAGAAGCATCTAAATTGAATAGGCTGTTGTAGTGCTTTTGCTGTTCGGCTTGGTCTTCCACAAGTTCGATAGTGGGATACAAAGCCATGATGCGGAAGTCTGGGTTAATGAGTCCCGGTAAATTTGCAGCCAACGACTTACCATCACCAGTTGCCGATTTATTACAAATAATATCTGCATTTCCGTGTATAATTTCTTTATAAGTTTTTGCTTGGTGCGATGACAAGGGACAAACACATCCCGGCGGTGGCTTAAGATTGGGAGCCTGTTGAGTGACAATGCATTTAGAAGTACACCCAAGCGGACAGTTCTCAACTCCTGGGTTAAGCTGAGAGTAGAGGGGTTGTAACAAAAGCTTCATTTGCTTCCCTGTATTTCCTTTGAACCAAGTCTAGTACTAGGTTCAAAAATTTTGGTATCATTTTTTGACTACAATGGAAAAATTCTGGGAACACTAATAGAGTCAAATACGCAAAACGCTTTCCAACAATGCCGCCCAAAGTGGATGCAAGTTACAACCAGCTTGCCTTTGCTCTAGAAATCCTCAGACTTCTAGCCGAAAAACCACGACGACGCGATGAACTCACAGATTTACTATCAATCTTTCTCGAACAGCACGGTCAATCTATAGATAATGCTGATGTTAAGCAAAAACTGACCCGCACAATTCGCAAGCTGAGGGACTGCGGTATCGAAATTAAAAGTACAACTCACAGCCCTTACGAACTCGTCGAGTCAAAATTTCCCCTACTCCTGTCCGCCGAACAGCGACAAGCCCTAGCAATAGCGGCTTATTTCCTTTCTGATATGGGCTTTTCGGCTCAAGCCAGCCAAATTCAGCGCATTGGGAACCTTTCAGAATCCGACATTCCAGCGTTTGTTAAAGTCGATTTTAGTCCTCCTGTTGATTATAGCGATCGCAATTTGGATACCATTGTGCGTCAACTCCAAGAACGCTTTCAGCAACAGTGTCGTTATACAATTCGCTATCAAAGCCAACCAGGAGAAGGGAGAATCTGGGATATTGACCGTTCGGAGTTGCGATTGCACGACGGTGTTCTCTACCTGTTTGCATTTAGACCAGACTGGCGTTCCAAGCGTTTTGACTATTGGCCCAACATCGACCAGAATCATATCTTTCGCCTTGATAGAATAGTCAATGTTGGTGCTGCATCAGATACTCGTTGGTCATCATGTGACTTTCCCACATTGAAAGTACGTTATCGCACGAGCGGACAATTAGCCAATTACAAACCTCGACGGAAGGATGAAGTCATTGTTTGCAGCGATCCGGAAGGAAAATTTCGCGACATCGAAGCCACGATAGATTATTGGTTTTGGTTTCGTCAGCGTATTTTGAAATATGGAGAAAATGTTCAAATTCTCAGTCCGCAAAAGTTGGCTGATGAGATGAAAGAAGAGTATCAGAAGATATGGGAAAAATTATCGGCAGATGAAAATTGATTACATCTCACACAAAGGCGCAAAGAAAGACGCGATTGTTATGAAATAATAAGGAAATAGATATTATTTGTAGGGTGTATCCTGTTTGTGCAAATTCCTTTTAGAATTGGACAAGTTCACTTCAAATGCCGTGACGACTGACTTATCAATGCCGCCAGCGATCGCAAAAGGAATAGACTTCTTGCAAAAGTCAAAAAAATGAATAATTAACCGCAGATGCACGCAGATGCACGCAGATAAAATTTTCTGATACAAGAAGTCTAATATTGAGTTAGGAAAAGCGTCTGCATTGGGATATCAAACAGAAAAACTTAAATTAAATATAGACGTTAAAAAACAGAAAAAGAATAAAAAAAATCAATTTGACAATTTTCATGAGAGCATTTATCTTTAGCTTATACAGTACCGCAGTCTGTTTTCAGCAAGCTCCGGTCACTTCTGTACCTTGAGATTGGAATATGCTCAAAATTTTGGCGGGGCAAAGCACGGGCAAAAACCCCCTACCTCCCGCCAAAAGTCTGTAACCCTTATCATGACAGGAATTTGTCTTGTAAAGTCAATTATTTGACAGTTTCTGCGATCTGCTGAAATGGAGTTTTTGACCTCCCCTGCCAAAAATGCTCGTAGAAACTAAGATGGTACAGGGTTTCAAATTTCGGGTTTCATATTAATGACTTCCGCTTGCGGAATTGAAACGTGGGTTTTGTCATGGGAGCGCAATCGCCATTTTAGTTTCATATTAATGACTTCCGCTTGCGGAATTGAAACAAGTCGAAATCTGGGGAAGCAAATTGTTGAGCGGCGTTTCATATTAATGACTTCCGCTTGCGGAATTGAAACAATGCCTTTAGGGTTAAGTATAATAATATGAAGTCTCCCGACAATACGCCAACATCAGAACAGATTGCTATTTTTCAAGCACTTGATGAAATTGATAAAGACCCCTGCATAGGGCGATTAACAAAAGGAGAACAAGACTTTTTCTTTGACCAGTTTTTTAGTAAGGAAGCGAAGAGGGAAAGATTACAAAGAATACGCCAACGCAAGCAAGCTTTAGAACAACAGCTAGCCAAAGTAGTGGCAATGGAAACACAATTATTAGAAAACATTCAAGAATGAAGTTTCATTTATTTGAAAGAAAGTCTTTCTACTTTTTTTGATTTCAACAACATGTTTCAATCCCGCGAACGGGTTTCATTTATTTGAAAGCTTAAGTCCTTCTACTACCTGGCTAGCCAGTGATGAGTTTCAATCCCGCGAACGGGTTTCATTTATTTGAAAGACAACGTTTCTAACTTCTTTATATAGGCACTTGCGTGTTTCAATCCCGCGAACGGGTTTCATTTATTTGAAAGCGGAACCTACTAAGCAGCCCTAAAGGTCATCTAGCGGTTTCAATCCCGCGAACGGGTTTCATTTATTTGAAAGTTCTATAAAATCATCAAACGCTTCTGTAGATGGAGGGGTTTCAATCCCGCGAACGGGTTTCATTTATTTGAAAGAGAATTCTTGCTAACAGAAGTAAAAGGGGAAAATTCAAGTTTCAATCCCGCGAACGGGTTTCATTTATTTGAAAGAGCTGGAGTAGATGATACCTCAGAGGAAATATTATTATGTTTCAATCCCGCGAACGGGTTTCATTTATTTGAAAGAGTTGAAAAATTCATTGGACACCGCACACCCAGTAGCAGTTTCAATCCCGCGAACGGGTTTCATTTATTTGAAAGAGTCTAGTAAAGTTGGCGCTTGATCTTTTTGATTAAGGTTTCAATCCCGCGAACGGGTTTCATTTATTTGAAAGGTTAAAGATAATATTACAGAGATTGCATAATTGCTTTGTTTCAATCCCGCGAACGGGTTTCATTTATTTGAAAGAGTTTTTTATCAACAGTCTTGATATCTTGTTCTTTGTTTCAATCCCGCGAACGGGTTTCATTTATTTGAAAGAGGGCAGCCTATCAAAGCTAACTGTAGAGCCATTTCCACGAGTATTTTTGGCGGGAGTGTTTTAAAAGTCCATTTCTGGCTTTCACGAACAAGCTCTATGCTCATACCTCAATTGCTAAAACTATTGATTTGTCTAGGTTCTGTCGATTTGGCGGGAGGTGGGGGGTTTTTGCCCGTGCTTTGCCTTGCCAAAAATTTATAAGACTTCTCTAAAATCATAATATTATTATCTCTTGGTGTCGAGGTTACTGGAACCTTAAGTAATCGTCTTGCTTACTAACCCAACGTCTAAAATAAAGATCCGCACTGAATCTTCGGCAGGCTTAGGAACACAAAATAAATTATATTTCTTGTGGGATGCGCAAGCAATGTAAGCATTTAGGAATTCAATCTTTATTAGGAACACAAAATAAATTATATTTCTTGTGGGATGGGCATCTTGCCCGTCCCAGAGAACGAGCAGGCCTTGACGCAGAAGTATACAAGGAGCCAACGACGGACAACCAGCATCTTGCCCGTCCCAGAGAACAAGCGGGCTTTGACGCCCACTCCACAAGAGTCTTGCACTTTATTAAATTCACATTCCTTAATCAGCTTTCTCAATCCACGCATCTACGCATCTCAAATCCAAAATGGTATCAGATTTGCGATCGCCCGAATTACGATAGCTGGGAAAGACTGTGATTTTTTTGACTGACTTGTGAGAAATTCGGGGATAGAGTTAGAATATGGAGACTCTAAAGCACAGATGTCAAACAATGTTTTGGGCTGATAAAATCGCTGCTGATTCACAAGGTAACCAAGTAATCAATGATTCCAAGACTCCTTCTGGAAGAGTACACGTAGGGTCATTGCGTGGTGTTATTATACATGATGTTATTTATCGTGCCTTAAAACACGCAGGTAAGCCTGTAAAGTTTTTGTACGGTGTTGATGACTACGACGCGTTGGATACCGTTCCCAAGTACCTAAATAAAGAAAAATTTTCTCCTTATCTTGGTTGTCCGCTGAGTCATGTACCCTCTCCAGAGGATACAGCGAGTGATTACGCTAAGTATTTTATGGGTGAATTTTTGGAAGTCTTTGAGTTTTTGGGAGTTAAACCAGAAGTATACTACTTGCGAGATTTATATCGTTCTGGACAACTTAACAGCCACATCGATATTTTCCTCAAAAATGCTCACCTAGTTCGAGAAGCTTATAAAGAGATAAGCAAGGCAGATCGCCCCGATAACTGGTATCCGTTTCAAATTGTTTGTGAAAACTGCGGTAAAATCGCTACCACCAGCGTTACGGATTATAACGACTCAGAAGTTTTTTATACTTGTAAACCAGATGCTACAAACTGGGTACAAGGTTGCGGTCACTCAGGTTGGGTTTCTCCCTTTGATGGAAATGGTAAGCTGCCTTGGAAAGTAGAATGGGTTGCCAAGTGGGATTTATTAGGTGTGACTATCGAGATGGCAGGTAAAGACCACTCTCAAAAAGGTGGTTCGAGAGATGTGGCAAATTCCATATGTCGTAAAGTTTTAAAAAAACAGCCCCCATTCCATTCTCCCTATGAATTTATCCTAGTGAATGGAACTAAAATGAGTTCGTCCAAGGGTGTGGGTTCAAGTGCCAAAGAAATTGCTGAACTACTTCCTCCCGAGTTACTACGCTTTCTAATGTTGCGTACTCAACCACGAACAGTGATTAACTTTGCTCCCAACTATGAAACTGTAACTCGTCTTTTACGAGACTATGATACTTTAGTTGAAAACTATCAAGCTTACCTTGAGACTCAACCTGAAAATCCAGAATTGGCTCAAGAGTTTATGCCTCTATTTTATGCCCAGCTTAAAGACGAGATAAAATCTTATAATCCATTTGATTTCAGTACGCTGATTTCGCTATTACAAATTCCACACCTTGATATTCAAGAGGAAGTCGCAAAACGGAGTACTAAACCTTTAAGTGAGTACGATTGGTCAATTATAAATCAAAGGATTGCTGCTGCTAAAAAGTGGCTACAAGATTATGCAGAGGAAGAAGAAAAGTTAGTTATTCATCTTGAACAAGTTCCAGATAAGGCTACAGGATTAACTGAAGAACAGCTTTCATACCTTGAAAAACTAGCAGAAAATTTGGAGAAAGTTACAAATTGGGAAAGTGAAGAGTTACAAACGACCCTTTTTGCTACTTCAAAAGAGCTACAAATTCAACAGGCTAATGCATTTAAAGCCGTGTACTTATCTTTTGTAGCTAAGGAACGTGGACCAAAAGCAGGTGCCTTACTCTCTTATCTAGATAAACCCTTTGTTATTTCTAGGCTAAGAAAAGTCATAGAACTAAACACATCTCAATTTAATTTGACTTCAGCAAACGCAGAAGCTTAACTGGTAACAGAAATTAAAACCCCTAAGCGGAAATTAGAACCCCGGTTTCTTGAAGAAACCGGGGTTCTGACACCTCAATTGTCGTTAACCGAGCAATATTGGTAAAAAATTTGGATTGGGATTAAGTTAATCAGAAACCTTTAAAGCATCAGGAGTTTGAAAAATTTTTGTAATTTTATTTATCTCAGGAGTTGTTGCAGCCGCTTTTTGAAAAGCAAAGACACAAAAAACTGCTCCTACCGCAATCCCAAGAGAATGCATGAAGACTGAGTAATACTTCATATACCAATTTTGGATTTTAGATTTTGGATTCAAATAGAAAGAAACACTCTCTATCAAAACCCAATTGAATTTTGGCAATTCTCTCTTTCTTCCCTCTGCGCCCTCAGCGCCTCTGCGGTTCATTAGAAAATTTTCCAGTTCCATTCTAGTTGCCCAAATCATTCGCCAAATTCCTTCTTTCTACCATTTTACGAAAAGGATGATACAAATCTAAAACGTAGAGACGCGCCATGGCGCGTCTTTACAGAATTTAAATGTATCGCGATTAAAGTGAAATGGTATTACTCTTTTCTTAGCGCTCTTAGCGTCTTTGCGGTTAATAATTTTTACCAATCAAATAGGACTGCCATATCTCAAATTTGTACATTCAAAACAACAAAAACCCAACCTTTAATCACTTCTTAAAGCAGCAATCGGGTCTAATTTAGCTGCATTACGTGCAGGCATAACTCCAGCCAATAGCCCAACCACAAACGAAAGCCCAAAACCAACAATAACTGACCAAGATGCAACGATAAACGGAAATCCAAATACAACAGATGCTAAAGCTGCAATACAAATACCAGTGACAGTACCAATGCAACCTCCTACAGTAGAAATCACGATCGCTTCTATTAAAAATTGATTGAGAATCACTGAATAAGTAGCTCCTACTGCTTTGCGAATTCCAATTTCTCGCGTTCTTTCCACAACAGAAACCAGCATAATATTAGCAATCCCAATCCCTCCCACTATTAACGAAATACTGGCGATCGCAACTACCATAACCGTACACAAACCCACGATACTGCTAAAAGTATTGATAATATCCGCTTGGCTAGTAATTTTAAAATCATCAGCTTGTGGTGGGTGAATATTGTGACGCAAACGCAAAAGATTAGTCACTTGAAATTGGGCTGCATCCAGCGTTTCGCGATCGCTAGCTTTAATCAAAATTCCATCAACAGAAACACTAGATAAAGCATTTCTACCAACCAATCTTGCTGACATACTGCTCAAGGGAATATAAACTTGGTCATCTCGATCCATTGGTCCGAGAGCACCCTTAGCTTCCATCAACCCAATCACCTTGTAAGCATCTCCTTGAATTCTGATTCTTTCACCTATCACCCTGACCCCTTCTTTAAAAAGAGTTTTTTGAACGGTTGGACCCAAAACAACAACTTGCTTCGCCGTTTCCAGTTCCTCTTGATTAAAAAATCTCCCTTGTTGGGAGTACGTATTTCTTAATTCTGGATAATTTAAATCCGTACCGTAGACTGTTGTTGAGGTATTTTGTCCTCCATAAACTACCTGTGCTGTCCATTGTAAGTAAGCAGAAACAGCCTCCGCAGAAGGTGCTTGCTTTGCGATCGCCTTAGCATCCTCCCATGTCAACGTACTTGCAGACCCCTGTCCTTGACTGATATTTCCGTTTCTAGCAGCACCAGCAAAGACTTGCAAAACATTTGTACCCAAGGCTTGTATTTCTTTCTCCACTCCCTTTTGTACGCCTTGACCAACAGAAGTAATAGAAATAACTGAAGATATCCCAATAATTACGCCAAGCATAGTCAGTCCCGTGCGTAATTTATTGCTCCATAATGCCTCTGCTGCGATTGAAAAGATTTCTAAAATTGCTACGTTACGATAACTGCTTAGCCGATTCAACTTCATAATTCCTTGGAATACTTAGCAATACCTTCTCATCTCCTTTCAACCCCGACCGAATTTCAGTCAAGTTTTCCACCGTGACGCCAATTTCAACAGGTACGAACACGGGCATATTATCAATACCTGCTACTAATACACCCGTTAAATTTTCTCGGCGCACGACTGCTGCAGTGGGAACGACTAGAGCATCTTGCAAGCGATCAACTTGAAACTGTGCTTCCACATTCATCCCAGATTTTAGTAGCTTTTCCGAGTCAGAAATAATTGTAACTTTGACCTCAAAACTAGTGACATTCTGCTCTAATGTTGCTTGGGCAGCAATTTGATTGACTTGTCCCTCAAAAGTTTTTCCTGGATAAGCATCTGCTGTAATCGTGACTTTCTGACTGAGGCGTATTTTTGCAATGTTTGTTTCAGCAACATTTGTGACAACCTGATTTGTAGACGCTAGGGACAAGATAGAGGAAGACAACGCGGAAGAAACAGAACTTGCTGAGGTTGTAGGAGTCACAACAGACCCAGGATCGGCAAACTTTTTAGTCACAACGCCATCAAACGGGACGCGAATGATCGTGTCATTGATTTGTGTTTGGATATTTTGTAATGAACCGCGAGCAGAAATCACTTGAGCGCGTGCTGCATCAATGTCTTCTTTGCGCGTCCCTACTTCTAACAGTGTCAGGGCGTGCTTTCTTTGCCTAGCGACAGCTCGTGCTTGTTCGATATCTTCTTGACGCGATCCTTCTTTTTGCAATGCCAGTGCTTGCTGCACTTCCATAACTTGAGCTTCAACGCTGTCTCGATCTGCACGTTTTTGATTTAAAGTCTGAAGAGAAATAGCGCCAGCATCATACAAATTTTTATTGCGGCGAAAATCGTCCTCTACTTTTCTTAAACTAGCTCTAGCACTTTTTAAGCGTGCTTCAGCTTGAGCAATTTCTTGAGGACGGTGACCGACAATAACTTTTTGTAAATTTGCTAAAGCCTCGTCCAGTTGAGCCTTTGCTTGAGCAATTTCTTCAGGACGGGTACCCGCAATCAATTTTTGCAAATTAGCTTCCACTTGTGCTAATTGTCCCCGTGCTTGCATGAGTTGTCCTTTAAGGTTTGAGTCATCCATGTAAGCGATCGCTTGCCCTTGTTTAACAGTATCTCCCTCCTTTACAAGGAGTGTTTTCAGTACACCCGCATTTTTTGGACTAATGTTAATCGATCTTTCTGGTTTAATAGTTCCATTTGCAGAAACCGTTATCGGTAGGCTTTGCCTCTCTACGGGAACAGTTAAAATCTTCCTGATTGCTTCTTGACGGGGAACAATGACCACTTGGCGATAAACCACATAGCTCATTCCACCCAAAATAAAAGGGATAAGTAGCCAAGGTAGCCAATTAGTAATTCTCTGTTTCTTGAGAGTTTTTTTTCGTAATAATTGTGAGGATTTTACTGGTTTTGATGTATCAAGTGTCATTTTTAGTTTTGTGTATAAAGAATGGCTACCAAAAGACACTGCTGCCAGATTTAAAATAACTATAGTCTGCTAAACATACAGTCAAGATTGATGCTGTTTGTTGAATCTTAATCATTTATTTCAGCATTTTCTACTCTTTGACTGGTGTTTAATTCTTTCTTCCATGTACCGATAAAAATATGCGATTAACACCACTATGTTATAACTAATTTTAATAAATAACTTGAGTCGTAAGTCCTAACTTAATAAGTGACTAAGGTACTATGAACAGTGACCAGTGAACAGTAACCAGTGACCAGTGACCAGTGACCAGTTAATTCCTATACTTGAAAGTGGGAGATTTAATAAGGAAGATTTTGATGTATTTTTAGACCAATAAAATGTGGAGTATTTTTTATTCTGGCCCGCTCGAATTAACTCCATGGCATCACTTAAGTATAGTCATATTCTTAAAGTATAAATTTGTCTGAAAACTTTTTTCTTCCCTTCTGCAATCAAGCCTCTGCCCTCTGCCTTACCCGAAGGGCTGTTAAACCGTGAGTCATACGCGAACACACTTGCTACCAGAAAATCTGAATGAGGGTAAAATTTTGCTGCCGTCTACAGGGGAAATCGTTTAAGCTAGCTGACAGATTCTATAATTTTTGGCGAAGGGGCGGTAGTGTGCCTAAACGAATTGGTTTAATTTCTCTTCTCATTATCTGTGGTTTGTGCAGCATACCGCAACCAGGAACTGCACAAGCATTAGTACCTCATACACTGCAACTGGATGCAGCCAAATTGGAACAGCAAGGTTTGGGTTTAGCAAAGGAAGCGGCTCAACTCGCTCAGTTTCAACAATATGAACTCGCTTTACCAAGAGCGCGGTTGGCATCGCAGCTCGCTCCGAACAATGATAAAGTGTGGTTTCTCTTGGGTGGTTTGTATCTACAAACGAAGGACGTAGATACGGCAATTTCTGCTTTGAATAAAGCAGCAACGCTCAACCCCAAAAACGGGGATGTTCAATTTGCTCTGGGTTCTGCTCATTTTCAACAGCAAAAATACCAGGAAGCTGCGAGCTACTATCAAAAGGGATTGGCGCTCAAACCCAACGATCCAGAGGGGTTTTTTGATTTGGGTAATGCTTACTTTATGCTGCGTAAATTTCCAGATGCAGTCAGCCAGTTTAGAAGAGCCGTTTCCTTTGACAAAAAATTCTGGCCCGCCATTAATAACATTGGATTAATTTTGTACGAGCAAGGTGATGTTCAAGGCGCGATCGCACAATGGCAAAGTGCTGTTGCTATTGATAAGCAGGCGGCTGAACCTTTGTTAGCTCTTGCTGTGGCATTGTATACCAAAGGTGACCAAAAACAAGGGTTGACAATGGGGCAAGCGGCACTCCGCATTGACGATCGCTATGCTGATGTCGATTTCCTCAAACAAAACCTCTGGGGCGATCGCTTACTATCTGATACAAAGAAATTTTTGGAATTACCTAGTATTCAATCTGCTCTCCAACAAGATGTATCTGGCTCTCAATCTCCAACAAAGCTGCCACAACAGCAGCCTCCACAATGAAGGAAGCGAGTATACGGTGAGTAGGAAGTGGTGTGTTTGATGCTAAATTGTTATCCCCACTCTTTACTCGCCAAAAATACTTGCTCTATGTGCCATATAGTAGTACATATATATTAAGTAAGAGGAGAACGGAAGAGGTGTTGTGGATTGGGCATTGGGCATCGGGCATCGGGTATGATTAAAAATCATTTCCTACTCCCTACTCCCCATTCCCCATTCCCCATTTCAGACTTGTGTTCTTAAGCCAAGAACATTACCATTAAAGTTCTCAGGTGCAACTTACAACAAGAGTGGATTCCAGAAGTGATCCCTCCCCAAAAAGTCAGCTTAGTTATCGCTCTTAGGCAGCAGTGCTATGATTTGGTCAACAAACTGTTGGTGATCGACAACAGGTTTAGAGATATAACCATCTGCACCGCTCGCTTTTAGAAAATTCTCGCGATCGCCCTCCATAGCGTGTGCTGTCACGAGAATAATAGGTAAAGAAGCTGTTTGTGGATCGGATTTCAACATTTGTGTGATTTTGATCCCATCCACAGATTTACCTTGATAAACACTTCGTGACAGAGAAACATCCATCAAAATAATGTCAACTTCCCCTCCTTGGGCAAATTTCATGACTTCGTCCACGTTTTCAGTATGTTTTACGTCCAAGCCGCCACGCTTGGTCAAAATTTTAGAAAAAACGCGAGCATTAATCAAATCGTCTTCGACAATCAAAACAGTTTTCATGAGAATTTAACATTCAGATAGCTCATCTTAACCAGAGGCACGCAATAGTTGTCAGGGGGATGACTACCCGTAAAAACTAGGAGTGCTGCCTGCTGTTGAAATAATGAATAATAAATTGTCTTCAACAAGGATAATACTACTGCTTTCTATTGCATGACTATCAAGATTTTGTAATGAAGAGCAGTTCATCCGCTATGCTGTGGTTGCTGCAGTCTTTATTAATGGCAAATTTTGTGTAGTTGAAATTTTAGGGAAACAAAACTCATGGCGAAACAGTTAAACCTCCTCTCGGAGGGACAGGTCATTACCACCGCCTTGCATACTGAGATGCAAAGGTCATATCTAGAATATGCCATGAGTGTCATAGTTGGACGGGCGTTACCAGACGTGCGAGATGGCTTAAAACCAGTTCATCGGCGCATTTTATATGCTATGCACGAACTAGGTCTTGTTCCTGACCGACCCTATCGTAAGTGCGCCCGTGTAGTGGGAGATGTATTGGGTAAATACCATCCCCACGGAGATCAGGCAGTTTATGATGCCCTAGTAAGACTGATACAAGACTTTTCCAGTCGCTACCCCTTACTAGCAGGACATGGCAATTTCGGTAGTGTGGATAATGACCCTCCAGCCGCGATGCGTTATACAGAAACGCGTCTTGCGCCAATCAGCTACGAAGGTATGTTGGCGGAAATTGGAGATGAAACAGTAGATTTTATAGGAAATTTTGATAACTCCCAGCAAGAACCAACAGTACTACCAGCACAGTTACCATTCCTGATACTTAATGGTAGTTCTGGCATTGCGGTAGGTATGGCAACAAACGTTCCACCCCATAACTTGGGTGAAGTCGTTGATGGATTGATTGCGTTAATTGATACTCCCGATCTATCAGACGAAAAATTGTTCGAGTTGATACCAGGCCCGGATTTCCCCACAGGGGGCGAAATTGTGGGGAACACCGGAATTCGCGAGGCATACACCACAGGTAAAGGGAGTATCGTGCTACGAGGAGTTGCCCAAATTGAAGAAGTTGCTGGTAGTAAAGGAACTAAGCGGCGCACGGCAATTGTGGTGACGGAATTGCCTTATCAAGTGAATAAAGCAGGTTGGATTGAAAAGGTTGCAGAACTCGTCAATCAGGGTCGCTTACAAGGAATTTCCGATATTCGGGATGAAAGCGATCGCGAGGGAATACGCGTGGTGATTGAACTCAAACGCGATACCAATCCTCAAGAAATTCTCCAGAACTTGTATCATCAAACTGCCCTGCAAAGCAACTTCGGAGCGATTCTCCTAGCGTTGGTCGATAGGCAACCCCGCCAGTTAAGCTTGCGTCAACTGTTGCAAGAGTTTTTGCACTTTCGAGAACAAACACTCAACCGTCGCTACAGTTATGAGTTGGTTAAGGCAGAAAGTCGCCAACACTTAGTGGAAGGTTTACTCAAAGCACTCTCTCATTTAGATGAAGTGATTGAGATTTTGAGAAGTGCAGCTGATGGAACTACGGCAAAAATTAGCTTGGCTCAACAACTGAGTTTAAGTGAGGTACAAGCAGATGCACTTTTGGCGATGCCAATGCGACGCTTAACAGGTTTGGAACAGCAAAATTTACAAAAGGAATACGAACAACTCAGCGAGCAAATTCAGTTTTTGGGGAGATTGCTGAGCGATCGCAAAGAGTTATTGAAGTCAATGAAAAAAGACCTGCGTACCCTTAAGCGCAGGTACGGTGATGCTCGTCGTACCAGAATCTTAGTACCGAGAGAGGGAACCCAGGGGGGTAGAAAAGCGAATGAGCGAATGAGCGGCGGAGCAGAGGAGAACCCAACATCCCCATTCTCAGACGGGAGTTTGGGAACGAGTCCAAAATTGGAAGTCCCAGCAGAAGATGTGGTTTTAGAGTTTAGCCACCGGGGATATGTACGCCGTCTTCAGCCTTCAGCTAAAAAGTCAAAAGCTGAAAATGGTACGTCGGATAATGACTTCATTCTCCAAACCGTTTCTACTGACACGGAAAAAGAATTGCTTGTACTTTCGAGTGGTGGGAAAGTTTACCCGGTTAAGGTGGGTGATATTCCTCCTACCAACGGACGTTCTGCACGGGGAACACCTCTTATCACCTTGCTCTCAAGTACCGCTCAAGGTACACAAGAAACTGTTATTAACCGCTTTGTACTGCCGGAAAATTCCGATGGTAGTGAGATGGTTTTTTTGACCAAGCAAGGACGAATCAAGCGTCTGTCCCTAACAGAATTTACGAACATCACTCGTCGTGGAATTACAGTTTTGAAGCTCAAAGATGATGATGAATTGTTGTGTACCCAGTTTGCTAACACAGGGAAACACGTGTTTGTCGCAAGTTCGGGAGGGCGAGTTTTAAGGTTTGTGGTGAATGACGAACAACTCCCAATCATGGGTCGTACAGCTATGGGTTTGCAAAGTTTGCGCCTGCGTCAACGGGAAGCCATGGTGGGATGTGTAACTTGTGAGACAGAGGAAAACTTATTACTTATCACTCAGGCGGGGTATGCTAAACGCTTATCTATAAAGGGGTTGCGACCTGCTAACCGTGGAGATATTGGGACTCAATTCTTTAAATTTACTGACAAAACTGATACACTTGCAGCAATGGTAAGAGCGATCGCAGGGGCTGAGGTCGCGTTGATTACCAATCACCAGCGAGTCGTTCGCCTTGCAGTAGAAACAGTAGCGACCTTAGGCAGAGATAGCACGGGCGACAAAGTACTTCAACTTAATCGAGATGAAAAGGTTATTACGGTAGTTCCACTTGTTAGTGGTTAGTGGTTAGTGGTTAGTGGTTAGTGGTTAGTGGTTAAGAGCTACTAACTACTAACTACTAAGTAGGGCTTGCTGAAAAAGTCAGAAAACAGCAAGATAAGAATTGATTAGTTACTCAACAAGGGTCTAATATAAGCAGATGCTATCTATGATTTAAGGACTGATTATTTTCAATAATAGTAAATGGGGAAAAAGGTGTAGTTTTAAAAAATAGACATAAAAAAGCATAAAATAGCCGCGAGAGCTGAGTAGAAAGATTCATCACTAAAAAAGTAATAGCAATTGCAGTTTCAGAAGTATGAGCAAGTTTCGTCATCACGCGATTGAGGCTAAATCTTCTTTTCCCCTGTCCAAATTTTCCCTCAATACAATTACGAATTCTCTCAGATTCTAAATCTTGTTTCTTTTTTTCTTTACTAACATTAGCTGGGGGTCTTCCTAAAGGAGGTCCGCTCATTATAATACCTCTTTCTTTACACCAAGCTCGGTTCTCTCTTGTGCGATAAATTTTATCAACATGAACAGATTCTGGATAGTACCCTGTGTAATTTTTAAAGGCTTCTACTTGAGCTTTTAAGTCTCCTGATTCATTAAAATTATCCCAACTTATATGGTCTAAAAATATATATCCTTCAAAGCAACTAGCAGACAATTTTGCCCCAAATTCTACCGATTTACCAGCTTTCCCTCGGACAATTGGACGGATATGTGGTTGGGTTAAACTGACAATGCGGTCGTCAATACTCTGTTTTTTATTTTCATACAACCAGAGTTGTTGACGGTAGACTTCTGCAACTACAAGCAACATCTTATATTGTCTGTGACTTAAATCTTCCAGAGAGGCTCCTGAAATAATTAGCTGTTCAATATGAGATAAGTTTCTTTTGATATATTGAAGTTGTTTTCTAATTGCTTTTCTCCTGTCTTTTTGGGAAACGCGACGTTTTTTAGCGACTGCTAGATAATCCTTTCTAGCCCTCTCTCTATAGGTTCTTGGTTTTTTCTCTAATTGACCCAAAGTCTGTTCGTAAAGTAAGTCTATAATTTTCTCTGTCTGTTTTCTTGCTTGATTGAGTAGCTCTAAATCTGTCGGATAGCTGATATCACCCGGAGCACAAGTTGCATCTATTATTAATTTTCCCCGATTTTTGGGTGTCTCACCTTCTTCTTCTGGTGATTCTGTTTTTTTTTCAGATAGTTTAGAAGATGTTGCTTCTAGCATCTTCTTCACCATTTCTTGATTCACTTTGTTAACAAGCTCCACACTAATTCTTTCCCGAAAATGTACCAACATTGATGCATCAAATGGAGCTTCATTACTATAATATGACATTCCTATAAAGTACTGTAGATAAGGATTTTCTTTAATTTGCTCTACTGTTTCTCTATCGCTTATCCCCAACTTTTCTTTGATTATTAATGCCCCTAATGCCATCCGAAAAGATTTGGCAGGTGCTCCCATCTCTACTGAGAAAAATGAAGAATATTCTTCTTCAAATTCTGTCCAAGGAATGAAAGCAGCCATCATTACCCAACGATTATCTTCTGATAACTTGCCCTCGAACGGGAGTTCAAAGTTTTCAGTTGGGATTGAAGTTTGTCCCTGTTTTCGGTACATGGTTACTAACAGCATACTTGATGCTGCCGATCGCAGTGATGCAAGCATTTTTGGCTATTCTACCCTCCTCTCTTGCACCTGAATATACTTCTATAGTCTGAGAATTTAGAGACTGTCTCCTTTTTTTCTTTTTCAGCAAGCCCTAAGTACTAACCCATTGATATATAAGTCAAACAAATACAAAAAATGTAAAATACTCTGACATTTCTTAAGAAAATTTATTATACTTGTTTACATAAGGTAACATTCTTCAAAGAAGTAAGGTACCAACCATGCAAGATACAACAAGAGCTACTACTCCGGTAATCGACGATCGCAACACTTGGCGCTGGGGTTTCACTCCTCAAGCAGAAGTTTGGAACGGTCGTTTGGCAATGATTGGTTTCTCTGCCGCAGCTTTGATTGAGTTATTCTCTGGTCAAGGCTTCCTTCACTTCTGGGGTATTCTGTAAATTTTAAAAGACAAGTAATTATACTTTGGAGAGCTAACAATGCAAGATACAACAAGAGCTACTACTCCGGTAATCGACGATCGCAACACTTGGCGCTGGGGTTTCACTCCTCAAGCAGAAGTTTGGAACGGTCGTTTGGCAATGATTGGTTTCTCTGCCGCAGCTTTGATTGAGTTATTCTCTGGTCAAGGCTTCCTGCACTTCTGGGGTATTCTGTAATATTGAATTAGATTTGGGCTTTTGAATTTTCCTATAAAGCACAAGAAAGAAACCCGGTTTCAAAAAAAAACCGGGTTTCTTGAATAGGGAATAGGGAATAGGGAGTTGGGAAAGTCAAAGCATTAATCCCAATGAAAAAATTTCACCGCCTTTGCGAAGTAGGGTGAGTACTGCGAGAGATTAGATCTTGGTGGGCACTGCCCACCCTACTCCCTACTCCCTACTCCCTATTTTTTAGGTACAGAAACTGCTAGCGGATATACTCCTTAAGAACGCTATTGCGATTTGGGTGGCGTAACTTGCGGAGTGCTTTCGCCTCAATTTGGCGAATCCGTTCGCGAGTGACATTAAAGATCTGTCCAATTTCTTCTAGAGTCTTCATGCGACCATCATCTAAGCCGTAGCGCAATCTGAGAACATCTCGTTCGCGAGGGCTGAGACTATCAAGAACTTTTTCCAAATCCTCTCTCAGCAGATTCTTGGAGACTTGATCTTCAGGAGTTTCGCCGTCGGATTCGATAAAGTCACCTAATCGAGAATCTTCTTCTTTACCGATTGGTGTTTCTAGTGAAATTGGTAACTGAGCAGACTTAGCGATAAACCGCAGTTTCTCAATAGTCATTTCCATTCTCGTAGCAATTTCTTCCTCTGTGGGTTTGCGTCCCATTTCTTGAGAAAGCAGCTTGGTTGTTTTCTTGATACGAGAGATGGTTTCATAGAGGTGAACTGGCAGACGGATCGTCCGGGATTGATCGGCGATCGCTCTTGTGATTGCCTGACGAATCCACCATGTCGCGTAAGTAGAAAACTTATAACCTTTTTCGTGGTCAAACTTTTCTGCAGCGCGAATCAAACCGAGACTGCCTTCCTGAATCAAATCTTGGAAAGACAAACCCCGATTCATGTATTTCTTAGCAATTGAAACTACAAGACGCAGGTTGGATTGCACCATCTTGTCTTTCGCTCTACGACCAACATGCAGTCGGTAGCGGAATTGTGGCAGTGGTAATTGTACCGCTTCTGCCCATTCACTGTCGTAAGGTTCGCGAGCCAACTGTTGTGAAAGTCTTTCGCGTATCCGTTCCAATTCAAGCAGATCGGCAATTTTCCGTGCCAGTTCAATTTCTTCATCTGCACGTAATAGGCGAATTCGTCCTATTTCCTGCAAGTAAAGGCGAATCGAATCCTCGGTATAATGCTTCTTTTTAGTTTGGGACCGACGACGCGATTTAGCGGCTTTCCCAGACTTTGCGTCGTCCTCATCAGACTGAGGTTCTAAAAATTCATCAAGTTCGCCGTCATCGCCAATCAGCAAGTCCTCTTCATCATCTATCAAGAGTTCTTCCAACTCGAGTTCAGGCTGATTCATCTCGATTTCTAGTTCGTCAGGCTGATATGCTATTTGTTCGAGTACGTTATTAGCCTGGTTCATGCCGCGTTCCTCATGCTCCTTGCAGAATCAATGACTCAAGATTACATTTACCGCTCTTTACATTGAGCTAATTAGCCAACATAAAAGAGGGTTTTTGGCAATTTTGCCACTCTATTTCTCCGAATTTTATGCGCCTTTCAAGTGAGATTTTTGCCCAGAGGGGGCATTTCTCCTGAAGGTCAACATATTTGTCGCTCGTGACTGCATATGTTGTTTTGCAACACAACAGTTGACCGACTCGTCTAAAAAAGACCTGTCTTGCTAAAAAAATTTACTACTTCATACAACCGAATATGACTTTTGGGGGATTTTTTTGTAAAGACTGTACCGATTGTAGCCTGTTTCACAGAAAATGCACTCTTTTTGTGGTGTAACCATGAAGTTATTCAAATGGGTTCAAGGCTGTTCTAGCAAAAAGAAATTAAAAACGGTACCCATATTTCTGAATTTTCTTCAAAACTTTCTTGAGTGAAAGTTTATAGGTACAGGTGCTCATCTCTAGTTCAAAGTATTAAGCAAAACAGCAATTACTTAGAAATAGTGCCTTCGCACACTTTCTCATACTAGAAAGACACTTACATCCATTTTTACATTTCCTTCATAACTTATCGCAGAATCTTTAAAGAACGCTCACTCGCGCAAAAGTTTGTCGTCTTAACGTCACTTAGGGAGGTTTTGCATTTTCTTCTAACAGGCATTCCATAGGTGAATGACAATCGTGGTGCTTTGTGAAATTGACTCAACCTTGTTCTGCTTGCCATCTTAACTAGGGAGTTAAGGACTTGGGCAGAATCATCTCGACACTTCAGGAATCCAGACTCAACTCAAATGGTCTTTCTCCCAGGTTAGCGTACTGCTGAAATTTCCATCCTTTGAAACTTGACAAACTGTTCCTATTGTATACAACGATATTCTAATCAATTTAAAAAGGATTTGACAGTTGAGACTATCGATATTAACTGATTTAACACATGAGTGCATAGGTTAAATACAAAATATACTCAAGTTCAAAACACGGCTCGGTGAAATATATTTAACAGCTTAACCTTAATGCTAATCGTAGTGACCCTTAGAGTAGAAAGTCAGTACAGGTAACTTTCTATGCTTCAATAATTTTCAATCTCATCAAAACAGTGGTGCGACTTTACAGAACACGGTAGCCCACAGGCAACGCTACATATTTCATTCTCAGTATGTGCTAGGTCATAGGGCTATTGGTTGAGGGTGCATACCACCAACTATAGAGAGATCGACAATATTATGATTACAATTTACATATATTTTGTTGAAATACTGTGACTTTTAATACGTTTATTCAGAAATAAATAACTGTGTCTGTAGAGTGAGATTCATAAATTTTTCTTATAGTTTTTCTTAATAACTTTAAAGATTGTAAGCTAAAACTTTAAAAATATTTACTGCCAAAATATTTGCTCAAAGTATAAATCCAACCGTATGTGTAGAAAATAGGGAGTGGGGAGTAGGGAGTGGGGAGTAGGGAGTGGGGAAGAGGGATTTTCATGATTGGTGATGAAATTTTTTGAGCGCGAATGCCTCAAAATAAACATTCCCAGGTGGAACCTGGGAACGAAGAAACGAGAATGACCCAAAACGCAGGGTTTGACAAACAAAGTTTTTAGATATCTAAATCCATCAGGTTAAGTTTAGAACCATAGGTTTCAATGAATTCGCGACGGGGGGCTACACGATCGCCCATCAAAATTGTGAAAATGCGATCGGCTTCAGCCGCGTCCTCAATTTCCACTTGTTTGAGAGTACGCTGTGCGGGGTCCATAGTCGTATCCCAAAGCTGTTGGGGCATCATTTCACCCAAACCTTTGAAGCGTTGGATGGTATAGTTGGCATTTTCGGGAAAAGTTCTCACATGCTCTTGTAATTCGCGATCGCTGTAAAGATACTTATGATTTTTGCCTCTTTCCACCTTATAGAGTGGAGGACAAGCAATGTAGATGTAGCCCTGCTCAATCAGCGCCCTCTGATACCGATAGAAGAAAGTTAACAATAGAGTACGGATATGAGCGCCATCTACGTCAGCGTCCGTATTATGCGCGCACAAACCACCAGTTCCACAGACAAAGTTTTCATCATCTTGAACTGAGAAGTCGTAAACATACTCACCGACTGGTTCAATTTCCTCAGCACGAATGACACGCAATCCCATCAAATCATCACTGATATGCACGTAGTCTTGAGCCTTACGAGCAACACTTGCCAGTAACACCTCTAGCTTTTGGGCATTTGCGTGTCGCTGCCAAATCTGACGGCATTTAGCAATTTGCTCTTTACCACAAATCGTAATGCTGTAGTAGGGATGCCTTGTTTGAATAAGCGCATCAGGATTTTGTGAAGGTTGATGATAACTGTTCGCAGCAATTATGCCAAGTTGCCCTAACAGGTATAACAAACCATCCTTAAGCTGAACGGAGTTTGTCGTAAACGATAGGTGTTTACCTACTGTCGTACCATCACCAAGGAAATAACTTTCCAAGAAAGCGAGTTGCAGTTCTTCAGACACACTAAACAAAATATCTGGCAATTTCTTTTGATGTGCTAGCTCAGCTACATTCCATGCTCGTAGCAATCTAGCTGCAGCCACACTGTGGAAGTAGAGCTTAATACCATCACTGTTGGGATCGTTATACTGACGTGGTGTTTCACCAAAGACTGCTTCAACAGCAGCTTTGATTTCTGGTATGAACTGCTCGTCCTTTTTACCCAAGTTAAGGCTCACTTGATGTTTGCTCAATGTCCCTTCAGCAACATACCAGCCCAAAAGCCACATTAATTCACGGGTAATGGGTAAGTAACGTGCAAATGCTTTTTCACCATGCGCTTGCGGGACAATCTGTACATCATCACTTAGCTGAGCTACTTCACTAGATGTAAATTCATCTAATGGCTTGTAGCAACTTACCTTACGCCAACGGGCATTCTTGCTCGTATCATCTTGAGCAAGCCATTCATCCAGTTTGGATGGCAGTTGCTCGTAGACAACCGTATCATCCCAGCCAATTGCATCTAAATAACTAAGGAATTGGGACAAAATTGGTTTATTAATACCGCGTTCCCAGTGACTAATAGTAATTGGCTGCTTCACTCCACAGGCACTTGCCACCTGCATTTGACTTTTTCCAGATTGGCGACGTGCTACGATCAGGCGTTGCCAATCATTAGTTTCCACTGCAATTCGTGGTTCGCTCAACAAATCGCTGCGTTCTACTTTTGCCAAAACCCGTGAAGCTGCTACCCGACGGACATCTTCTCCTTTGACATATAGCCCTTTAGTTAATTCCGCACGGTAGAAGGTTTCCAGTAAATCAATGCGTGTGGGGCAATCTTGTGGACGGGGTAAGCGGCGACTAGCAACTAAAATATCACCTGTCTTGACCTCGTTACCTTTCTTTAACTGTACCTGCCCATCTTCATAAACGAAAACACTGTGGGAAGATGTTACCTTGACTGAGCGGTTGTAACGGGTTGTAAGTTTGTACATCGGCTCCTCATGACCGTGACGAATCACAGCTTTGAGAGGTCGAAAACGGGTAGCATGGGTTACTTGGTCAAAAGAGACAACTTGGTATTCGTCAACAGTACGACGCCCTTCTACACAATCGTCAATCAACCGCCCAATGGAAACAAACTCTGTACGCCCTGTATTGTCCATTACTAGGGTGGGTTCATCCCCAGCCACGCTCATAATGACTATTCGGTGATAGCGGAGTTGAGACGCATCAAATTCTTCACCCTTAACTCCCAAACCAAGTGCTGTAATCAACGCTTGAATTTCAGTGTTTTTGTAGATTTTGGAGTCGTCAGTTTTCTCAATATTGAGGATTTTACCACGTAGGGGAAGAATTGCTTGGAAGCGGCGATCGCGTCCTTGCTTTGCACTCCCGCCTGCACTATCTCCTTCCACGATAAAGATTTCTGACTCTTTAGGGTCTCTGGTACTGCAATCTGCCAATTTTCCAGGTAATGGAGAAGATTCCAGTACCGACTTACGGCGCACGAGTTCCCGTGCGTGGCGGGCGGCTTCTGCAGCTTTGAAAGCTTGGATGGCTTTGTCTAAGATGGAATCGGCGATACTGGGACGAAATTCCAGGTACTCGGTGAGGGTTTCTCCTACCAAAGAATCTACAATTCCCCGAACTTCGGTGTTGCCTAATTTGGTTTTGGTTTGTCCTTCAAATTCTGGATCTGGAACTTTGACGGAAATTACGCCTGTCAAACCTTCACGGACGTGTTCGCCACTGAGATTGGGTTCGTTTTCTTTGATTTTGTTGCGCTTGCGGGCGATCGCATTCAAAGTCCGAGTCAGGACTGCCTTTAATCCTTCGAGGTGAGTACCGCCGTCTACCGTCCGAATATTATTAGCAAAACCGAGGACATTGTCTGTATAAGCATCCGTACACCACTGCAAAGCCACTTCTATCTGAACATTATTGCGTTCACCCTGCACGTAAACAATTTCTTCATGCAGTGGCTGCTTATCTCTGTTCATGTAAGCAATGTACTCTCGAATCCCGCCCCTGTATTCGTAAGTTTCTACTCTAGGTTGGTCGTTTTTTAGTAGTTCTAGACGGTTATCAGTAAATGTAATTTTGACGCCTGCATTCAAATATGCCAGCTCGCGCAAGCGGCTTGATAAAGTCGTGTAATCAAACTCAATGGTAGTCGTAAAAATTTGGGTATCTGGTTTAAAATTAACAGCAGTTCCAGTTCGGTCCTCCTGAGATGGTTTTGCTACCAGTTCTGTCATGGGAACACCCCGTTCGTAGCGTTGGGTATGAACCTTTTTATCTCGCCAAACTGTCACTTCTACCCATTCAGACAAGGCGTTGACAACGGAAACACCCACCCCGTGCAAACCTCCTGAAACTTTGTAACCGCCACTGCCAAATTTACCCCCGGCATGTAGTACGGTCAATACAGTTTCTAAGGCTGATTTTCCCGTTTGAGGGTGGATATCAGTAGGAATACCCCGTCCGTCATCCACAACTGTAACGGAACCATCGGCGTTAAGATCCACCTCCACATGAGTGCAGTGACCCGCCAAAGCCTCATCTATTGAGTTGTCCACCACTTCATAGACTAGATGGTGGAGTCCTCGCGGACCGGTGGTGCCTATATACATTCCCGGTCGTTTGCGGACGGGTTCCAGACCTTCCAGAACTTGAATCTGAGCGGCACTGTAACTGCTCGTCATGAAAATTCTCCTGATTAGTGGGGTGAAAAAGTCGCCCAAAGGCGAAAAAGTTCAAAACACTCCACAATTCTAACACAAAAGCCTTACTGGCGACTGTAGGGCAATTTGAAGACAAATTTAATATGGGGATGTACCCCATGAGTTAGTAGTTAGTGGTTAGTAGTAAGTGGTTGGTGGTAATTTTAAACAACTAACAACTAACAACTAACAACTAACAACTAACCATTAACCAATGACCAAATTAATTGTGATTTGTGGCGCAACAGCAACAGGTAAGTCAGGGTTAGCATTGGCTTTGGCGTTGCGACTGGGTACTATCATTCTCAGTGCAGATTCCCGTCAGGTATACAGGGAGTTTGATATTGGTACAGCTAAACCTACAACAGATGAACAAAAGTTGGTACCTCATTACTTAATTGATATCTGCAACCCCACAGACACTCTGACAGTTGCTGATTATCAAGAACAAGCACAAGCACTTATTATTAGACACGGGGACACGGGAGATAAAGATGCATCTTCCCTCACTCCCCCCTTCTCCCCTTCTCCCCTTCCTCCCCTCCTCTTAGTTGGCGGTACAGGGCTATACATTAAATCAATAACGCGGGGAATGAAGATTCCTAGAGTAGCACCCCATCAAGAACTGCGATCGCAACTCGAATCATTAGGTCAAAGGCAATTGTACGCCATGTTGCAACAAATTGACCCGATTGCTACAAAAAAAATTCACCCTAACGATCCCGTGCGGACTTTAAGAGCATTAGAAGTATTTTACGTGACTGGTCGTCCAATTTCCGAGCAGCAAGGTGAAAACCCTCCAGATTATCCCATTCTGCAAATTGGTTTAGATTGCGATCCCGCACACCTGACAAACCGCATTGCATGGCGTACTGAAAAGATGATTGCAGATGGTTTGGTAGCTGAGGTAGAGTTTCTTTGCCAGAAGTACGGAACGGATTTAGCTTTACTCAATACTTTGGGATATCAAGAAATCAAGCAATATTTAGCTGGAGAAATTTCTTTAGAGAAAGCTAAAGAACTCACCGTTTTACATACACGGCAATTTGCCAAACGTCAACGGACTTGGTTTAGAGCATATACCGAGATTGAATGGTTTGATGCTGAGAGTCCTAATTTATTAGAAGATGTTTGGCAACGCTTGCAAGATTTTATTAATATGTAGCGATTCCCGCATTTGCGAGGTATCGCAAGAAATAATTAACCGCAGACGAACGCGGATGGACGCTGATAAATTTGTACCTCAACAAACTAGGAAATCTTTTATAATGATTTTTATATAATAGGTGAATTTTCACAATTAAAGGTAACCTCCAGTAGGTTGGGTTGAGGAACGAAACCCAACATTTACAGACATTTGTTGAGTTTCCTATTTTTTTATTAAAGTGAATAGTGAGTAGCCACTGATAGCTAAGATAAAAAATATGGTAGTGGGAAAAATTACAACATCTCTCACAATAAATAAAATCCAATCTTTCCTGAGTTCCTGTTTTGCCTTAAGTTCTCGCAGTTTTCGCTCAAGTACTGCATCTTCTTGAGATGGTAAATCAGGAGACGATAAATTTAGAGAACCTTTAGTAACGAATTTCTCTGTTGCTGATGACAGATGTAGCAAGCTACCTGTAATCAAATTCTCTATATTGTTAGGATTTTGCATATTGAAAAATATTTTTTAATTAATTTAAGGAATCAAAATTTCAGTTGTCAAACTTTGATTTGTGTCTACAATTCCAACTTTCTTACCGTTTTCTTGAGCTATTATTGCAATTTGCATCAGAGCTATTGCTTGACGCAAAACATCACTTTTTGTACCACCTATTTTTTGAGCGAGTTTCTCTAACGTCCTGTCAAGTTCAGGAGATACATCTAGATGAAAGCGAATCATTTCTTTTTTATCAGTCATAATTCTATCATGATGGTAGAAACCAGTTTTCCAATTGTAATTGAGTCATGCGATCGTAATGACGAGTATTGTTGGTAACTAAAATGTAATTACCTGTGAGAGCAACACTAGCAATCAGTAAATCAAAATCACCAATTGGTTGTCCCAATCTGCGAAGTTCTGCTTTTAATTCTCCATAGTGTTTAACAGCAGAATCCGTAAGAGGCAAAACAGGTAACTGTGCAATAAAAAATTCTGCTCGAATTAAATTTTCTTCGACTCGATTAGAATTATATGCACCATAGTACAACTCAGCAACTGTGATGATGCAAATGGAAATTTTATCCCATCCTACTTGTTGAATCTTTGTTCTCACCGAGACTCGATTGGTTAACCAATAGATACAAGTATCAGTATCAAGTAAGTAAATCACAAATTATAATCCCTGTCAGAGGTACTACGAGTCTCATAGATATCTTTGGCAATTTCCTCTGGTGTGCGATCGTCTTCCCAAGCACCAAAACTTTCCATAAACATTTCTAATGGATGGTTTTTTGGTACATCTTCCAATGGAATACTTCTTTCAGAAGCTGTATGTTGATGGGCTTCAGTAATGCCTAATTTCTGAGTTTGTTCCTTAGCTTTTGCCATCATTTGCATTAAAGTAATTCCCTGACGCAAAACATCACTTTTCGTTCCACCAATCTTTTTAGCAACCTCTTCTAACACTTGGTTAAGTTCAGGAGATAAATCCAAGTTTAAATGAACTATTTCTTGAGCATTTGTCATGGCTGTATCTATATAAAAAATATTTCATACATTATAGCTTATGACTGGTAGCAAATTAATGGTGCTTTAATACTTATGGGGATTAGTTTCCTAGCTATTATATTAAATACTAATATGTTCTTAGACTTGAAAAATTTTAAGAATGTAAATTTAGTAGCTATTTGGTCTATTGTCATTTATAGCCTTTCCCAAGCACCTGAGGTACACCTAAATTTTTTGAACCCTTATCAAAAATACAAACAGATTTCAAATCGTACCTCACCAGACTAGGAAGCGCTATATATAACTTCAATATTTGTTGGGTTAACTAGTAAAATAATTGGAAAAGATTAGACGATTTATAAAGGTGGAGTAGATTTATGTTGATAAAAATTAGTGGTAAGGGAGATTTTTATGATTAAAGTATCACAGGTTTCATTGTTCTTGCAATCCCAGAATGAACAACCATCTTCTTTAATTGAAGTAAAACCTTCCCCTTCTGCTCCACCCGATTCTTTCTCAACAATGAATTACATTCAAAATTTTTATATTATTTTATTGTTTGTTCTTCCTGTAATATCTATTACATACTTTTCAATTTATCTTAGAGAATTAATCAAGAAATTGAGTGAGTCAGGGTAAAAAAATAGAAATATGTGAAGATAGCTAGGCTTTGGTATGTATGACTGCAAACAAATATCTGTTGACTGACACTTAGTTAACATGATGGCTTCATCAATATCAAAATCGCAAATACACGCAAAAAAACCAGATTTATCCGCGTTCGTCTGCGTGCATCTGCGGTTAAAAATCAAAACTTAACCCACCAACTCAATCCCCCGCTTCTTCAAAGCCGCAGCAGTCAAACCATTAAAAGCCATCAACTCACCAGCACTCGCAGTTGTTTCCCCACGCTTCCAAGCAAAAGTATCCCGCTTGCTAGTACTCCTCAACATAATAGGTTCAAGCATTGCACTAGCACCGCCAGTCACACCAATCAACCCATCACCATCAAACAATTCAGCAAACTTTTCATCACTGACAAAATCGCCATCAGGTTCAGAACAAGTATCCCAAGCAGTATCACCAAGACGATACAAACGACGCGGGTTAATAACAGAAACAATCTTCACTCCAATACCTTCTTGTTCTAACGAAGCAGCCGCTTCAAACACTGGTATTAAAGTCATATCTCCAATTACAGCAAAAACAACTTTCTTCTTCTCAGAACTTTCATGCAATACGATCGCACCCTCACTTAATCCCTGACGAGTTTGTTCAAAAGTAGTACGAATAGGTAAAGGAGATTTACTAGCAGTAATGACAATCCCCTTATTCTTAGTCGTTAGCGCCCAGTCATAACAAACTTGAATGCTATTAGCATCGGTTGGAAAAACAGGAAACACATTCCCATTCCGCATCATAGAAGCAAAATAAGCTTCAATTTCAGGACGTTGGTGAGTCCAACCATTGCGCCCTTGCTCCAATGCGCCTGCAGTAAATAATGTAATAGTCGAAGGTGTAGGACGACGCAATTCTGCCATTGCTTGCGTCACGGTTTGCCAAATAGGTAATCCGTTGATAGCAAAAGATTCATAAGAACACCATAAAGTTCTCGCACCCATTAAAGACAAACCAACAGCTAACCCCGCACAAGCATCTTCACTCAAAGGTTCGTAAACTTGTCCATTTGGTGTTTGGTTGTATAGATCGTCAGTGGTAGGGTGAATAATCTTCAGTGCTTGGTTAATATTAGCAATCCCAGATGCTTCGTTACCATCAGCATTCGTGACGAGGAAATCACGATCTACCTGTCCAACTTTTGCTACCAATCGTCCCATTGCTGTGGTAGAAACTTTTGCATCACCACCAACAGCATATTCTTCCAAAGGCAATTCGCCTAAGTCTGGCAAAGGATATTCAAATTCTGTCACAACAGTCTTCGCTGCAGGACCCCCACCCGCACGTTCGCAATTTGTCCGTACCAATTCCCAAGCTTCCACAGGTAGAGCGCGTTCAACTAGCGCACTAATAATATGGGGTGCATCTAAAGTATCTTTAGGATAGAGGTTATGAGACTTCGCACCTCGTGCGTGAACTCCTGCACCTTTAAGTTGTTTGATAATAAAAACAGTCAGCTTACCCCCTAAAGCCGAACTTGCAGCTTTATCTACACCAGAGAGTACAGCTTGAGTAAAAGCTAACCTCTGCTCAAAGGAAAAAGCTGTACTATCAACATAGTCTCCTGATTGGTTTGCATCGTCAAATTCTTTAGCATCGACTAACACAACTTCCTCAAAACCATTACCCCGCCAGTAAGCGATCATCTGTTCGTTGGTTTTGAGAGACACCATGCTGTGGTGTTCTTGGCTGTAACCATTCCATACCAAAACGGGTAAAAAGTTAGTCACGCCAGGAAAAGCCGTGTGGAAGTGCGCCATCGAACTCATGATATAAGGTTCGCCCAATCCACCATCACCAATAGTAAAGGGAAAAAGCTTGTCTTTGTGCAGCAGCGCAGCCGCCATTGCAAAATGTTGCCCCTGTCCTAAAGGACCCGCAGGTGCTAAGATACCGGGAATGTAGCCGGAGAGATGCCCTAACAACCCGTGCTTTTCCCGGAAGCGATCGCGCAATTGCTGCACTGTATGAATTCCCATGTCCTCTAGAGAACGATCCAAGAACATGGCACTGTAAAAGCCAGGAGCGTGATGTCCCACTTCGGTAATAATATTTTTGTAACCAAGCATGACAAGCGATGCATAGGCTTCCGCTTGACTGGCAAATCCACCTGGGTGTCCGGAGGCTTTACTACCAGTTATCTGCAATGTCAGATAGCGCAAAGCATCAGCAGCAAGTAAGGTTTGGAAGACGGCTGCTGGATCTGAGGGGTTGGCGATCGCAGAATCACCCGACTCTACTGCTGGTCTTTTGCCATAAGTTTCAAAACCTGGGATAGATCCGCCAAAGTATTGAATTCCTTCACAAAAATTGGGAGCCGTTGAAGTTTCCTTTGGGCTAATTGCTGTCATGCTGAGTACCTTTATTTAAGTGTTCTGAAGAGGCAAAATAAATGCTTGTTCAATTTAACAAAAATTTTACAACTTTCATGTTGTCAGCATAAATTACTATTTAGTCATTTAACGATAGTAATCTTAAATGTCATGAATTATATAATTGAATGGCTTTATGGTAGTGTCAGTAAAAAAATTTGCTTTATTGACCCAGGAGAAGGCGAGAATACCCGTTTGCGTCATTATCCGGCAATACTGCACTGAAAAAGAATCCAGAAATAAATCGCAATAAAATTTAACAGTTAACACTAAACTGGCGTTACTGATTTGGGAAGACTCTTGTTAGGATTCCTGGATACCGCGTAACTGAAGAAATCTACAATGGTTCGAGAACCCGTGTGACTATACTCACAAAAGCTTGATAATGACATTACTTTAGTAAAATGAAAAAAGCCCTTCGTGCTGGAGGAGCTTCCAATGCGTAGAGTTTGAACCTGGCTGTCTATCTGGATTGCCAGTTTTTAACTTACTTGTTGACGTTTCAATTCTTGTATCAATACTTGACAGCGTTTCATAGCAACTCTAGCCTGTTGCCTAAAGTGCTTGGCAAGTTCGGTATTAGTTTCGTACACTTCGGAACCTTTACGCCTGAGTTCAACAGCTTGCTTACTGAGTTCTTTAGCACGAGTCATTAAATCTTCAACGGTTTTCATCTTTCCTCCAGTTTTGAAATCACAAATTCTAAAGTATTTTGCAACTTAGGAGTAAACAGAAAGTAATTATGAGTACGGAAACAACGGTAGCACAACTACAAAATTGGAATAATTTTTGCCAATACCATGCTAATAACGACTGGTACGGCACTTGGACAAGATACTCTGCTGATGGACAAATCCTAGAGACTTTTCATTGTATTAGAAGTTTTTATGTTATTGATAATGGCAATGAAATTCATCACCAAAACTACTATACATATGCTGATGGCACAAAGGAAACGAAGACCTTTGGTCCCTATAAAAAACCAATTACTAGAGGCTTGTTTTTAGATAATACTTTTTCCTGGGGTTCTACAAAGGTAGAATCTGGTTCAAACTTTGGTTTTGAGACAGGTTTACGCTATGAAGACAAGCGTGCAAGTGTTTTTATCGGGTGGGATGATGCTGGCAACTTAGAAAGAATCACAGTCATTCCCGAAACTCTGACAATTTTCCCAGAAAATGCATCTCCACCCTCTGCAAAAGAGTTGAGCGGTAATTGGGTGGGAACAGCTAAAAACATGACACCTAATTGGATGGTATCATCTCCAGTTCCGGCATCATGGAAACCATTAGAAAATCTAGCTGATGATTACCAGATATTCCATTTTAGCGATGGTATTTCCATCAGTTGTCCGCGAAAAGTTGCCATTGGCCAATCTTTTTTAGCAGCGATAGAGTGGCAGATTTATCATAATTTACTGCAACGTGGTATTCGCAATTATAAAGATTCTAGTTTGACAAATTTCACACTACAAACATTTAGCCTTGCGACTGAGTAACAAGTTAAGATTATAACCTATAATTTAGAAGATAAACACTCAAAATCATGCAAACGCTCTTCTTGGCTTTGAGATTCGGTAATGCCCACCCTACGTAGATTTCAAAAATCAAAGAGAATTCCGATAAGTAGCTAATCTATCAACTTTAAAAAAAATGTTTATCTAAAGTTAGTTTCATTGGCAAAAAAAGTAGGTGCAATAATAATAGCTTATGAAACTACCAAACATTTCCCAAACTCCAGGTCTTATCCAAATTCTACATTGGATTCTCAGCCCCATGGCGCAAATGGAAGCTTGTGCCAAACGCTACGGTGACATTTTTACACTACACTTGATGCAACCTGTTGTTTTTGTCAGCAATCCCCAAGCGCTACAACAAATATTAACAAGTGACACAAAAGAATTTGAAGCACCTAGCGACTGGAATACTGTTTTTGAACCAATGCTTGGAAAGAATTCTGTGATTACCTTAAGCGGTAGCGCCCACCGAAGACAACGGCAATTATTAATGCCTCCGTTTCACGGTGACAGAATGAAAGTTTACGGACAAGTGATGAGTCAAGTCACTGAAGAAGTTATGAGCCAATGGCAACCAGAAAAGCTATTTTCTCTGAGAAATGCAATGCAAACAATTACTTTGCGAGTTATCATGCAAGCCGTGTTTGGATTGTATAATAGCGAACGCGCAGAAGACTTAGAAAAAACTTTATGTTTGCTGTTAGATGAACGCGAAAATACTCCCATAAGAGTTCTTCAGCTATATTTTCCTGCCTTACAAAAAGATTTAGGTCCACAAAGCCCTTGGGGAAGATTTCTTCGTAATAAAGCACGAGTTCATCAGCTGCTGCAAGAGGAAATTCAAGAACGACGAGAACAACCCGATCCATCCCGTACTGATATCCTTAGCTTGCTGATGGCTGCTACAGATGAAGTCGGTCAGCCCATGACAGATGAGGAATTACGCGATGAGTTAATGACCTTACTAACAGCAGGTCACGAAACAACCGCGACAGCCCTAACTTGGGCAATGTACTGGATTCACAAGCTACCATCCGTCAGAGAAAAACTGCAAGAGGAACTCAATTCGTTGAGCGATAAGCCGGGTACAGCTTGCGCTAAGAGCGATCGCTTTGATTATAGTACTGTGTTAAAGCTACCCTACCTCAATGCTGTTTGCTCTGAAACTTTACGGATTTATCCGGTAGGTATGCTGACCTTTCCACGGGTAGTTAAAACGCCTGTCTCTATTTGCGGTTATGACCTCGAACCGGGTACAATCCTGCTTGGCTCAATTTATCTGACTCACCAGCGCGAGGACTTATACCCCGAACCCAAGCAGTTTAAACCAGAACGCTTTTTAGAACGGCAATTTTCCCCATACGAATATCTGCCCTTTGGTGGTGGTGCAAGGCGTTGCATTGGTACTGCATTTGCTCAGTTTGAAATGAAAGTGGTATTGGCAACAATTCTTTCTCAGCTAGACTTGGCGCTGGTGACCAAAGATGATATCAAACCAAAACGTCGTGGTTTAGTGACAGGTCCTCATCGCCCGATAGAAATGACAGTCACAAGTCCACATAGCATTAAACCTCAACATTTGGAATCCATCCCTGGTAGGTTGGGTTGAGGAACGAAACCCAACATTGACTTTTGAAATCCATCTAAGTAGGTTGAATTAAGGAACGAAACCCAACATTGACCGAAATAAGGAAGAAGGAAGAGGAAAGAAGGAAGAGGGAAGAGGGAATTTCTCTTCCTTCTTCCAAAAAAGGTACAAGCCCCTCAATTTATTGATGGAAAAATCAAGATTTTTGCCATTTCAAATCCCCTCAATTTATTGATGGGGATACAACTTCGGTCTTCCTTCTTTTTTCTTCCTTCGTTAAAAACATTTATTAGGTTTCTCCAAGGACTTACCCAACCAAAAAAAGTATTGGAACAGGAATCCCAATCTTGTGGGACAGGCGTCCTCGCCTGTCCTATACTAGTAGCGGACTACAAGCCTCTACCACAAGAAATTTTGGGACATCTTTTGATTATGAAATTCCCCTTACTACAGACATTACAATTAATAGTCAATCCTATAAAATTTCTAGAAAATAGTGCTGCTCGATATGGCGACCCTTTCTCAGTAAGAGTGTTAGGACTTAATTCACCACCTGTGGTATTTTTTAGTCACCCTCAAGCCATTGCAGAGTGCTTTGCAATCCCTGCTAAAGAGTTAGATTTCAAAAAAGCAACTCATGTTTTTGAACCTTTGTTTGGAGCAAATTCCATAGTCCTACAAGAAGGGCGATCGCACAACCGCCAGCGTCAGTTATTAATGCCACCTTTTCATGGCGATCGCATGACAACTTACGGTCAAGCTATTTGCAAAATTGCAGAAGAAGCTACACAAAACTGGCAGGTAGACACAATTATTTCTATGCAAGAAGTCATGCCAGATATCACTTTACAAATTATTTTGCAAGTCGTATTTGGTCTTCGTCCTGGGGAACGCTATCAAAAATTAAGAGAACGACTAACTTCGTTATTAGAAGATATCACAAAACCATTATACTCTACTTTATTTTTCTTTCCACCACTACAAAAAGATTTAGGTGCGTGGAGTCCTTGGGGGAATTACAAGAAACGGATTGAAGAAATCGATAAACTGATTTATGCAGAAATTTACGAACGCCGTCTGGAAAATGAGAATTTAGACAGCAGTTTTCAATTATCATCTCGTACAGACGTTCTCAGTCTATTAATGTCAGCAAGTGACGAAGACGGACAACAGATGACAGATATTGAACTACGCGACCAATTAGTCTCACTACTACTTTTAGGGTATGAAACCACAGCAGCTGTCTTGACTTGGGTGTTTTATTTAATTCACTCACATCCACAAGTCAAAGATAAGTTATTACAAGAATTAAATAGTTTGGAAAATACAGCAAATCCTGAAGTTATTACTCAACTTCCCTACCTGAGTGCTGTTTGCCAAGAAACTCTGCGCTCGCATCCCATTGCCTTAATTTGCACGCCAAGAATGGTTAAAGATAGAGTAGAGATTGCAGGTCAGACATTTGAATCTGGGACAGTTTTAGTTCCCTGTATTTATTTAGCACATCAGCGTATTGAAACTTATCCAGAACCAAAAAAATTTCAGCCCGAAAGATTTTTAGAGCAGAAATTTTCACCTTATGAATACCTACCCTTTGGTGGAGGTTATCGCGGTTGTATTGGCACAGCATTTTCTATGTACGAACTAAAATTAGTATTGGCAACAATTTTGTCACGCTTTCAATTAGCACTGGTTGATAATCATCCAGTCCATCCAGTACGTAGGGGAATTACTATTGTTCCTTCAGGTGGCGTTAAGATGACGATCAAAAGTACGCTCGACCAATAAAAGTTTCTATATCCTCATGTAGATACACTCCCAAACTATCCACGTCTAGATTAGGCGGTAAGAAATGTAGGGAGATGGTGAATTCATGTTAGAACAGCAAAATTTTGAGGAACAAATGCTGTCACAAGTTGCTGAAAGAACGCTATCTCAACAGCTAGATAGTGTTGAAAAAATAGACGTAGATGTACAAACTGACTTGCTGAAGATAATTCAGGGAGAAGCCGATGGAGTTTCGGTTGCAGGTCGGGGGCTAGTGATAAAAAACATCCGCGTACAGGAATTAATACTGCAAATAGGCGGCGTTTCCGTTAATCCTTTGAGTGCTCTTTTTGGTCAAATTGAACTAAACCAACCAGTCAATGCTACTGCTCGTGTTGTGCTAGCAGAAGCAGATTTAAACAATGCTTTGAAGTCCAACTACATTCGCAGTAAAATGCCAAATTTTGATTTGAATGTAGATGGCAGAATTGTCACTCTGAAGCCCCAAGAAATCCAAATTTACTTGCCAGTAAATGGTAAAATGACATTCAATGGTAAAATCCTGGTACAAGATAAAGGCAAAACTCAATCATTGTGCTTTGCAGCAATGGCGAGTCCTCGAACTCAGGATAAACCCGTGATGCTGGAAAACTTTAATTGTACGGAGGGAGAAGGTATTGCTCTAGATATAGTTGTTGCTTTAATGGAAAAGGTAAAAGAACTACTAGAACTACCATACTTTATGTTCGAGGATATGGCTTTACGTGTTAAAGAGATGAAAGTCCAAAAAGGAAGTATGATACTTTTGGTAGAAGCTCATGTAAAAAATCTACCGTCTTAAATTGTAAAACATCATATATTCCGTAGGTTGGGTTGAGGAACGAAACCCAACCTACATTGTCTTCATGTTGACTTTATATCTAATGTTAAGGATGAACCTGGTCTATATTTAGACCCCTGACTTTTTGAAGAAGTCGGGGGTATATATTTCAATATATCTTTCCAAAGGTTAATTTTTATAACTCACGAGTGATGAAAGGTTACTAAGGGTTTTCTAATATCGGAAGTAAAACTAGAGGCTTGAAATAAAGTATGCAAACGTATGATGTTGTAATTATTGGAGCAGGACATAATGGGTTAGTTTGTGCTGCTTACTTGTTAAAAGCTGGTTACAGCGTCTTGTTGTTGGAAAAACGTTCCGTTCCTGGCGGTGCGGCGACAACGGAGGAATGTTTGCCAAAGGAAGCACCGGGGTTTAAATTTAACTTGTGTGCGATCGACCACGAGTTTATTCATCTGGGGCCAGTTGTCGAAGAATTAGAACTGCACAAGTATGGTTTAGAATATTTAGAGTGCGATCCTGTTGTTTTCTGCCCACATCCTGATGGTAAGTACTTCTTAGGTCATAAGTCTCTAGAAAAAACTTGTGCAGAAATTGCTCGTTATAGCGATCGCGATGCCAAAAAATATGCAGAATATACAAAGTATTGGCAGCGAGCACTTGGTGCGATGATTCCCATGTTTAACGCACCACCAAAATCAATATTAGATATTCTAGGCAACTACGATATTGCAAAAATAAAAGATTTATTTTCGGTGATTGGTTCTGCCAACAAAACGCTGGATTTTGTTCGCAATATGATGACTAGTGCAGAAGATCTTCTGAATGAGTGGTTTGATTCAGAATTTCTAAAAGCACCTCTTGCAAGACTCGCGGCTGAATTAGGTGCGCCCCCCTCACAAAAAACCATTGCCATTGGTGCGATAATGATGGCAATGCGCCACGATCCTGGTATGGCAAGACCTCGTGGCGGTACTGGGGCATTAGTACAAGCTCTGGTCAATTTGGTAACAAGTAAAGGCGGTACAATCTTAACAGACCAAAAAGTTAAGAAGATTTTGATCGATGATGGTCGTGCAGTCGGCGTACAAGTCGAGAATGGTACAGAGTATCGTGCCAAACATGGTGTCATCTCCAATATTGATGCTCAGCGAGTCTTTTTACAATTAGTGGATACAAGCGATATCAATGCAGCCGATCCTAATTTAAAAGAAAGATTAGAACGTCGCATTGTCAATAACAATGAAACTATCCTAAAGATAGACTTAGCTTTAAATGAAGCCCCACGGTTTGAACGCTATCAACATAGAGATGAATATCTAATTGGTTCCGTACTCATTGCTGATTCTATCGCTCATGTAGAGCAAGCTCATAGTAAATGTACCTTGGGAGAAATTCCAGATTCCGACCCATCCATGTACGTAGTTGTGCCAACAATGTTAGATCCAACAATGGCACCTCCAGGAAAACACACCGTATGGATTGAGTTTTTTGCCCCATATCAAATTGCCAATGCAAACGGTACGGGATTAAAAGGAACGGGTTGGACGGATGAACTCAAGAACAAAGTTGCAGATAGAGTAGTTGACAAGTTAGCAGAATACGCGCCAAATGTGAAAGACGCAATCATTGCACGTCGTGTAGAAAGTCCGGCAGAATTAGGAGAAAGATTGGGTGCGTACAAAGGGAATTACTACCACATTGATATGACCTTAGATCAAATGGTATTTTTCCGTCCCCTACCAGAAATAGCAAACTACAGAACACCAATTGAAAATTTATTTCTCACAGGTGCGGGAACTCACCCAGGTGGTTCTATTTCAGGAATGCCGGGACGCAATTGTGCGCGAGTCTTTTTGCAAACAAAACATCCTATAGCCCAAACTTTAAAAGATGCACGAGATTCTATTATGTCAACCGTTGAATCGGTGTTTAGGATTGGTTAATCTACCAGTTTTTAATATCTAGAACCACAGATTTTTTCTCTTTCTGTCCTGTGGAACTCTTTTTGTCTTGTGGAACGGGCAAGATGCCCGTTCTACTCATCTAAGAACATCTAGGAAAGTGTAACTATGCCATTTTAGGTTAACGAGGAGACGTGACATTAGCATTTTCTTGCTAGTCAATATCTACTTGAGTTGTGAATTTTTCATCATACCTAATAGCTGCTAAGAAATAACTTTTACTTTAAAAAGTTTTCAATTTCTTCATCTGTAAAACCAAACTGCCTAAAAATTCTTAAAACATAGGCAGGAGACATCTCTTTTGCTCCCATATCTACTGGAACAACTCTCCTTTTACCTCCAATATCACGAGTAAACAGACAATGGTCACCTTTACCTTGTCTTAAAAATAGACAACCTCCTTCTTCTAAAATTTTGATTAATTCTCGTGGTTTTAATGATGGAATATTTTTAGGCATAAACTTTTCTTAATTCATAAAAATCTGAACTTTGCTCTTTGCCTTCTATCATTAAAAATTCATGAAGTTCTTCTATAGATACAGAAGCTTTGTAAATATTGGTATCGCTCTCATAAACAGCTTCAAAAGAATCAATAGCATCTTTTAACTTAGCGATCGCATCTTGTTGAGTATTGCCTTGTCCCACAATTCCATTTTCTAGGCATAAAGCTACCCAATAACCTGCATTTTGTCTAAGTACCGCTGTGTAAAATTCCATATTTTTCAACTAAAGTTTAGCCAAACTATACTCTTAATATTTTATAACTAATATTAAATCATAAAGATATGTCAAACTCATTGTGTTTGCTCCTTGAAAAGAAGTAATTATGCCTACTGAAACTGTTACACTTCAAATTCCAGAAATACTCTATCAGCGCTTAGTCAATACTGCTCATGCGACACAACGCCCTTTGGAAGAAGTTATTCTTCGTGCTTTGCAAGCTGCTAGTCCGCCTTCATGGGATGAAGCAGATCTTTTTATGTTACTGAAAGCCCAAGCAGCAGTATTACTGCGCTGGCGAGGGTATAGTGTGCTTACTCCTTAATCTATTGTGTCTAAATACATTCCTGAAAGTTTACGATTCCAAAAAAGAATTTTATCAAGTTAGAGAGGAACTCTTGTATGGCAAATTTAAAGATAGATACAACAGTAGACCTTCAACTCCAAAATTGGAATAATTTTTGCCAGTATCACGCTGGAGAAAATTGGCATGGCATTTGGACGAGGTACTCTCCAGATGGAAAAGCTATTCAATCTTTTAAAAGCATTAGAAGTTTTTCTTTGAATGATGACGGTAATGAAATCATCCATCAAAATTACTATACATATGCTGATGGTAAGACTGAGAGTAAAAATATTAGTTCATACATTAAACCTGACACAACATTATTATTTTTGGGCAAGTCATTTTCAGTATTGTTTTTAGATAATAGCTACTCCTGGGGAAATACAGAAATAAGTGCTAATGCTCCTTTTGGATTTGAAATTGGTTTTAGAGATGAAGATAAACGAGCAAGCGCATCAGTTATATATAATCAGAATGGTACAATCAACTACATTACAGTAATTCCTGAAAATTTAGTAGGTTTTACTGAAGAATCATCTGTGCTTTCAGGCAATGAATTAAGTCGCGAACGCTGGTCTGGACAGGGCAAATCAATACTACCTAATTTAACAACGACAGAACCTGTAGCAACAACATGGACTAGGCTAGAAGATCTGAATAAAGATTACCTAACACTGCACTTTCAAGATGGAATTTCTCTTAGTTCTCCTCATCAACTTGAAAGTGGAAATGAATTTTGCTTAGTTGTCGATTGGTTAGTACATCCAACTTTGTTATATCGTGGTACTCGTCATTTTGACACTGCTGGCTTCAGTTGCTTTACATTAGAAGTTTTTACCCAAGATAAATAAGCTAAGTATCATCAACTTAGGTTTAATTTGGCTCTTGTGGCACGGGCGTCCTCGCCCGTTCTACTTATCTAAAAGCTGAAATAAATTCATGAAGTTCTTCTATATCTATAGAAGCTTTATAAATATTTCCGTCGCTCTCAGATCTAACAAAACAAAAACAAAATTGCTGGGATTGTTTATAAACGTTCGTTTATAATGAAGTTTAAGAAACTAAGCTGATAAGAAATGGCTGAAATCGTCACGATAGAACTTCCTGAGACGCTAGCACAGCAGGTAAAAGAAATTGCTGCCCTTACCCATCGGCGATTTGAGGATGTATTAGTAGAATTCATTGACCGCGCCATTACCGACTTACCTGTGGAGTCATTGCCGAACGAACAGGTTTTAGCTTTGTGCGATCTACAGATGATTCCTCAACAGCAAGAGTCTTTGAGCGATCTCTTAGCACGTAACCGGGAGGGTCAACTTAATGAGCTAGACGTGAGACAATTAGATGAATTACTGCAGATCTACCGACGAGGCTTGGTGCGTAAAGCGAGAGCTTTGAAAGTAGCTGTTGAACGGGGATTGAAACCTCCTCTGAACTAATGAGCATCAATAATTATTTTCTTATCCATCACGGCTAACACAACAGACAAATCTAAAGAAATTCGTTGAGTTAAATTGAGTTTTTCAACAACAACCTCAAAAGTTTTTCCTTGCAGTATTTGATGACCAATTTCCATCAACTCAGCCCAAGTAATATCACTCTCAATATAAGCTTTAGCTATAGTAATGAGTAAATCTTGGTATTGATTACCCTCAGATTGAGTCATCATGGTGTGGGGAATATCAAAAAGTTTATCAAAGAAAAAATACCAGGACTTAGGTTGACGTTGAAGTGTAGTTTGGAACAAATCTTGTAAATCCTCATGATTGATTGTGCGATCGCTTTCCGCAACAATCACAAAAATTGGTGCAATAGGTTGCTTTCCCACCCTGTCGAGCATTTCTTCACCCATATCTAGAAAAATCCGTAAAGCCGGAACGCGAAAACCTTTGTAGCCAAAATTTCCCGGATTATCTTTATTTAACCATTCATAGTAAATAGGCAAAATTTCCACAAATAAATTTACTAGTAAGTTCGTTCCACCAATATAAGGAGCGAATAGTACAGATTTGTTAATTTCTTGAGGACGTTCTAGGGATAACCAAGCGGCTAAATTTCCTCCTGTAGAGAGTCCTCCTACTATGACTTGTTCCCCTAAACTTTGTGCAAGTTCTAACCAGTAAAGTGCAAACTCTTGATAAACTTCTGCCTCTGTAGAAAGGGGAGGGGGATTATCACCATCCCAATTTCCTGCAACTCCATGACCGGGCTGTAAGGGAACTAAAACATTATAACCAGCGTCAAATAGGGTTTTTCCTATAGGTTCAAACTGGTAAGGACCAGCCGTAAATCCATGAAAAAAAAGGCAAACCTTGGAAGTTGGATGTGGGTGAAGAAAGAACTTTGAGCGGCAAGCATTATTTTTTACTGGTAGGTCATCTTCAAAAGCTTTAGTCCGTTGAATGATGGCATTTATTATAGTCGTATAATTAGACATAGTTATGCATTTTGTAAGAGGATTTCTGAGAAGTAAGAAAGCTCATATAACGGTATTTTGTATTAGAACAAATACTAAAGAGTTTTTTCGTTAATACCAGGGTGAGTATCAATGAACAAGTAATCCAGTTTAAAATGGCGGCTTAGATTGTGGAAGCTGTTCGCGTTAGCAAATGATTAAATGTAAGAATGACCAGGGTAAAAATACCAATAAAAATTGTAATAAATCAGAAAAATCCTGACACCGCAAGAGACTATGTTATTAATTTTTGTAAACGTCTCTACGGTGTCCAACGCGAACAATCGTTACCAGCAGCACATCGTCTTGGATTTGATAAATGATGCGATAGTTGCCTGCACGCACGCGATAAAGCTCAGAATTGGTCAATTTTTTAACTCCAGTTCTTTCTTTAACTCAGCCCAAGGAATGCTACCCTCTTCTTTCAACGCTGCATGAGACTCTCTGATATCTTCTTCCAGCTCCTCCTGTTTGCGTTTTTTAATTAGATGTAGTACCTCCTCCAATGTTGAAGGGGCTATGTCTTCCATCTCTTGGAGAATTTCTTGTCGTAGTTCTTCTTCTGTCATAGTGGTATCTGTTCTCTCTACAATTATCCTATTTTATATAAGGACAAAGAAAAACTGCATAGGTTTCTGTCATTTTAATGTCATTTTTTTGACTAACACTTGTGCGTAGAGAACAGGAGTCAATAAAACAGAAGGTAACAATCGCATTCTACGTCTTGACCCTGGCAGGTTAAACTAGGTCTGGTAACGCAGGCTCCATTGAACTTATGAGGCTTTTATGGCAGTAAATCTGCAACAAATCGCCAAGTATTTAGACAACCTTGGTTGGGAATACCGGATTGATGAAGAAGATGACCGTATTATTACAGGAGTAGAAAGTGATAACTTAGAGGACTTTCTCATTGTTGTTCAACTGGATGAAGAAGGAAGGTTCTTCCGTCTCTTTGCGCCCCAAGTGCTATCGGGAATCCAAGAGCATCCCTACAAAGCTGCCATACTGCAAACAATGCTTTCCATTTCTTGGGAAACGAAAATGTTGCAATGGGAGTACGACCCATCAGACGGTGAAATTCGTGCCATTATTGAGTTTCCTCTAGAGGACTCAATTTTGACAGAAAAACAGTTTAACCGTTGTTTGCACGGGTTAATCCAGCTTGTAGATACTGTCGCATTACCCCGACTGACAGAGGTTATGGAAACAGGTCAAGATCCTGGGAATGTAGAACTTGGAGAGAGAATTTTACTGAGCATTCAAGAACAAGCTCCTGGATTGCTAGACGTTTTAGAAAAGGCAATGGAAGCCCGAAAAAGACGTGGAAGTTTTCCTCACGACTGAGCCGATTTGCTAGTGAAATAGCTATACTCCAAAGTGATACTCTCTATATACTGAAGTTTTCACCCTGCTGGATAATATGACATCTTATGCAACCTCCACTGCTAGAGCAGAAATGAGCGAACTCAGGCGGTTAAAAGGCTTGTTACCGCCAGAATTACAGAGCTGGGTTACGGTCGAAGGTACCACTGAGGTGAATCCACTCCTGATCCGTTCTGAAGAAATTGGTAAAGACCAGGTAGAAATTCAAATTGACTTGGCTAAATGGGATGCATTGGCGATGGATCAGCGCAACCTGTTATTCTGGCATGAAGTCGCTCGCATTCAAAATGATACTATTCCCAAAGATGGTTGGGAAATGGCCGCCCTCGCAATTGGTTTGGGGGGTGCTGTTGGCGAACTATGGGTTCAAGATGGCTTGCTGCTCGTACTGGCTTTGGCTTTGTGCGGCGTGTCAGGCTGGCGGCTATACCAAAAAAATAATGGCGAGAAGCAATTAAAAGAATTAGTAGAAGCTGATGAGAAGGCTATTGCCCTAGCAACTCGTTTTGGCTATACTCTTCCCAACGCCTACAAAAGCTTGGGTAGCGCTTTAAAAACTTTAATTGATACAACTCCTGGTAAACGTCAACGGTCTAAATTTGAAGCAAGGCTTTCCTCCCTCAAGCGCAGTGCCAATAAAGCAAAGGCAAAATCTAAGAATTTAGAAGAGGGAGCGTTTGACCAGTGACCAGTGACCAGTGACCAGTGACCAGTGACCAGTGACCAGTGACCAGTGACCAGTGACCAGTGACCAGTGACTCACTGAGAGATTATTTGCGTCGCTTGAGTAATAAACTACTTAAACCAAGCAACATCAGCCCAGCAGTTGCAGTTGGTTCGGGTACTTTTTGGGGTGGAATAAATTTGCCTAATTCAGAAGCACTTACCTTGAATGAATAGAGGTATGCAGGAATTAGAGAACTACCATCTGGACAGTCACTGTCAATTGTGACTTGAGTATTGTTAGTACAAACATCGAATTGAACATCGTCATCATTTTGGGTGACGCTAAAGTCATTATCAGTTCCCAGTAAGAGCGCGTAGGAACCATCACTGAGTTGAGGACCGATCGCCAAACCCTCAAACTTTTCTGGTATTGTTTGCCCATCTGCCTTAAGAGATTCAGCAATATCTAAGAATAAGGTTTTACCAACTGATTTAACACCTGTTGGTAAAGTGTTGCTTCCTGCCAAACTGACATCGCTCACATCTGTTGCGCCCGTCAAGTCAATCCTGTAGATTCGTTTGCTACCAACAGGTATATTCCCTAATGGGTCTTCTACCCCAAACCCGCGATTATCTCTTTCTAACACTAAGAATTCTGTGTCATTGAGGGCTGTAATAGCACTGATTCCAATATTACGCCCTTGAGAGTTGGGTCCAAAATCATTTTCTGTTCCAGGAATGCGCTCGTTAATACTTGCCAGACTTTCGACTTCATAAATGTACTGAGCCGTACTTTGTCCTGTTGCTGTGTCAAATTCTACCAGCCTTAAATTGCGACTGACTCTTCCATCTGGGGAACCCTCATTAACTAGAGGATCTTGCAATAGTGTATAGAGTTTTTTAGCATCTGGGCTAAGAGTTAACCCTTCAAATCCTCTGTTATCCTGACGACCATTGGTAATGGTTGGACGCCCATCAACAAAGTTGAGATCTCCATCAGCTTCTTTAGGTAGGAGATTTTGTGGCGTTGCGAATGCTCTGACAAAAGAACCATCTGGTTTGAATTCATATACAGAGGGACCGTATTCGTCAGAAATATAGAAATTGCCGTTCGGTGCAATGGCAAATCCCTCTGGATCGAAACTGAGACCTAAATTTCCTGCATTGCCATTGAGTTTTTCGGGGTTCAAACCATTAAAATTCTGACCATCTTTAGTAAATAAAATGGTCTCTAGTACCTTAAAGTTGGATATGGCTCCAGTGTTTTGGTTAACATCTAGAGTCAATTTTTGTACTCGTGTTTGGTAGGAGATAACTCCGCCACCAGGACCGCGATCGCCTAATGCATAGTACACTTTGTTATAGCGATCGTAGTAGAGATCGGAAAAATATCCCAAACGATTAATATTGGCACTGTTGCCTTGAAACGGGAATAAATCCGTACTTTCACCGGGAAGGGCAAGAGTGCTAGCAAGAGAAATACCGCGTGCTGATGATGCAAACCCTGCAATACTCAGAGTAGACATGATGAACGAGCAGCCAATCGCGGAAAGTAGATGTTTCATTTGAATTATGGTCACATTATAGGAGACTGTTTTTTGAGTATCCGATCTCCGTATTAATAATAGGTTAAGGCTTTATTACGTACTATTTATAACATCAAAAATTCATAAAATAGAGTTTTTGCTTGATAGCGTCTTTATGTAATAGTTAGTTGTTAGTTGTTAGTTGTTAGTTGTCCTTATTACTACTAACCAATAACCACTAACCACTAACCATTAACTAAAGCTGATTCAGCATTTTGTGAGTCTGAGGTATCACGCGTACTTGCTTAACAAGCCGCTTCATCAAAGCTTGCCAAGTTAAAACTTGCTCCGGAGAAGGCGCAAGGATTGGTTTATTTGTCAACATCACTGAAGATTCTATTGGAGTAACGGGCTGTAAAAAGACTGGGATCGATGGATCGACGGAGGCCACTAATTCCGCCGAACGTTCTAACTCTAAAGGATTGGTTGTTTGAGAAACGATTAGCTTGACAAAAACTTCCACGTTTGAAGTATGACAAAGTTGGAGAAATTCTGTATGTTCTTGCCAGTAACTTTCGCCACTAGTACTGGGCAACTTAAAATCCATTCCTACCGAATCTAAATAGGGTAAGATGGTCGCTAGTTGTTTTGGACGATGTCCGCCAGTTTCTAAGTATATTGGCAAACCTGTAATAAAACGTACTTGAGGCAAGAATTCTAGCAAGAATGATGCGTGCAGAAGGGGTTCGCCTCCTGTTAGGCTAATAGTATCATGTACGAAAGGCAAATTCTGCCACTCAACCCACTGAAGTAACATAGGTAGTGGAACGGGATTGGAGTAAGTTTCAAAGTCACGTAATCCAGGGGTTCGCTCTATCCTACAAGTGGCGGGGGGATTCCAGGTATGAGCGCTATCACAAAAGTGACAACGCAAGTCACATAGGGCAAAGCGAATAAAAATCTGACGTGTCCCTACATTCAGTCCTTCCCCTTGTATAGCGGAAAAAATTTCTATCAGGCGTGCGGTAGGTGTAACAGTAGTTTTAGCAGTCATGTGATGTTAGCAACGCGTATGTGCCAAGTTGGCACAAGAACAAGAATGTCTTTCATAAAAGAAGTATGAAGTATAAAGCATGAAGTATGAATTTAAGACAAAAGTAAAGAATGACAAAGTGGGAATTGAAGTATAAAGTAATTCATACTTCGGTTTTTTTCCTTTATGCTTATATCATCCTTCGTTCTTCAAACTTCATACTTTAAATAACTCCTTGTTCTATTTTGAATCGTTCCTAACGATAACCCCTCTCAAGCAATTTCCTAGTAATTAGTGATTTTTACCACTGATAAATTATCAGTAGTGACTATTTGCTAGAACACAATATGTTTGGCAGATTATATAAACATGGCAATGAAAGTGCAGGGCTTCATGACTAGCCAACCCAAAGAGGTGAATTTTCCCCTAATGTTCTCAAATGACACGACAATTGTGCAGGTACCCACACGGTTAAGTGTGCTAGAGGCTGTAGCCTTTAAGCAGACCTGTCAAGAGATCGCCGAACGAACCCCCAACCCGGTGGAAATCATCATTGATTTTCATCAAACTATTTTCATGGATAGTAGTGGTTTAGGTGCTCTAGTTAGTAACTTCAAAATTGCTCAAGAAAAAAATATTAAATTTACACTTCGCAATGTGACCCCGCAGGTCACTGCGGTACTTAATCTTACAGGGTTAGACAAAGTTTTCAACCTAGAGTCTCCAGGGGAAACTCCATCCATCAACCGCCAATTTGAAGAGCAACTACCCGCCACTCATCCTTCTGTCCGTTCTTGGATGAAGCGGTTCACAGACATTGTGGGGTCATTAATCGGTTTGTTTATTACAGGAATTTTGTTGATTCCCATTGCTCTTGCTATTCGCCTTAATAGTCCAGGTCCGATTTTCTTCTGTCAAACCCGTTGTGGTTGGATGGGACAGCGCTTTCAGATTTGGAAATTTCGTTCAATGTATATTGATGCTGAAGCTCGCAAAGCTGAACTAGAGAAGCAAAACCAGGTAGAAGGGGCATTTTTTAAAATAGACAATGACCCGAGAGTTACCAAAATAGGTCGTTTTTTACGGCGTACTAGTTTAGACGAACTGCCACAATTTTGGAACGTGCTGAAAGGAGATATGAGTTTAGTAGGGACTAGACCACCTACGCCAGACGAAGTCGAGCGTTATGAGGTTCCAGAATGGCAGCGTTTGGATGTAAAACCTGGAATGACTGGAGAATGGCAAGTTAATGGTCGTTCTACTATTCGTAAATTTGAGGATGTCATTCGTATGGATTTGCAGTATCAGAAAAATTGGAGCTTCATATACGATCTGAAGCTGATTTTTAGAACAGTCATTATTTTGTTTAACAAAAATAGTGGCGCTGTTTGAGCAATAAGCGCGATGCCCTCTTAAGTGGGTATCGCGTTCAGAGCTTATAATAGCGTTTTATACATAAATACGGAGGAATTCTCAGTCTTTTTCTCCGTATTTTTTCTTGATTGGCTGTCCTAGAGCGTCGGTCAAAAATTATGTGGGGAATATCTTACGATCTAGTTAAAATCCAGGATTTCTTTAAATCTCGGCTTTGGAATGCATGGCTTTTACGGCATTTTTTCTATTTTTACATCGGGAATCTAACTTAAAGAAAGAAAATTTCTATCTAAGTATATACACTATTTAAAAACTATAAATACAAAATATTCTTAACTCTAAAATTATTACGTGTCCTCAGAAACAAAGCATGAAATTTTACTTAATCTTCAACAAAAAGAACTGACATTTGAATGATTCTGAAGCGAAAATTTTAATTAAGCACATATAACGTGCGGAATCAGGTCACAAGCAAATGTTGTCATTAATCAGACACCAGGGTTCTTCAGACTAGGAGTCCAAGAATAACTTATTATGCGTATTTTGATTTACTCGTACAACTATTACCCAGAACCGATTGGTATTGCTCCCTTGATGACTGAACTCGCTGAGGGGTTAGTCAAGCGCGGACACCAAGTGCGTGTCGTTACCGCTATGCCTAACTACCCCGAACGTCAGATATACAAGGAATATCGGGGCAAGTGGTACCAAACCGAATACAAAAATGGGGTTGAAATCCAACGGAGTTATGTCTGGATTCGTCCACAGCCCAATCTGCTGGATAGAATGTTACTGGATGCAAGCTACGTGTTCACAAGTTTCTTCCCGGCGCTGTTTGGTTGGCGTCCAGATGTTATTCTTTCGACTTCTCCCTCTCTACCGAGTTGTCTGCCAACTGCCCTTCTTGGCGTGCTGCACAGCTGCCCTGTTGTCTTAAATCTTCAGGATATACTGCCAGAAGCGGCTGTTCACGTTGGTTTGTTGAAGAACAAGTGGCTCATTAGAGCGTTTGCATTACTAGAAAAATTTGCCTACTCAAGTGCTACCAAAATCAGTGTCATCGCTGACGGTTTTGTGGATAACTTGCGGGCTAAGGGCGTATCAGGAAGAAAAATAGTCCAAATTCCTAACTGGGTTGATACTAACTTTATTCGCCCTCTGTCTAAAGAAAATAATGCTTTCCGCGCCAAACACAATTTAGAGGGCAAATTTGTTATTTCATATTCTGGTAATATCGCTCTCACCCAAGGCTTGGAGACAGTTGTCAAAGCGGCGGCTATGCTGCGACATATTCCAGAGATTGCTTTTGTCATTGTTGGCGAAGAGAAAGGTTTACAGCGATTGCAGAACGCTTGTCATGAGTCAGGTGCAGATAATGTTTTACTACTGCCTTTTCAGCCCCGTAAAGCTTTGCCAGAGATGTTGGCTGCTGCTGACGTAGGTTTGGTTGTGCAGAAGAAAAATGTGATTTCTTTCAATATGCCCTCGAAAATTCAAGTTTTGCTGGCTAGTGGTAGGGCATTGATTGCTTCTGTTCCCAAAAATGGGACTGCAGCAAGAGCTATTAAACAAAGTGGCGGCGGGGTGATTGTCCCTCCAGAAGATCCACAAGCTTTAGCAAACGCAATTTTAGATTTGTATCAACATCCAGAAAAAGTCAAAACTTTGGGATATAGTAGCCGGAAATTTGCTGTTGAGCAATATTCTTTTGAGCAAGCCTTAAGCCAGTATGAATCACTGTTTTACTCACTGACAGAGGAGAACTCAGTTATTGAGCCAACAATTGTTTCGGAACAGGAAGTGTAACACATTAGGGGCATTTGTAACATTGTGAATTTTATATAGCTAGACCATTGCAACTAAAAAGTAGGGCTAATTTTCTCCACAACAGGGTACACTCTACACAGCCTTGCTATTTTAATTTGCAAATGGTTGCGGCTATTGCAATGGGTTGTTGCTTGCTAACTGTTAACTGTTGACAGTCCACAGTCAACAATCAACAAGATTTGCGATCGTACAGTACTAGATAGCCGTTTTCTTACCCAGAATCATCTATTGTTGCCTAAACCTGTTTAACGTGCAATAATTAAAGAGATAAGCATCGTCGCTTGTACCATCCCAACTCTGAAAGACCAGAGGATCTATTGGAGTCGAGACGTGCAGGTTTGGTCGCCAGAGTAGTTCTGGTCACAAATAGGCACAGACTAACTGTCTGTTACAGGGCAAGAAGACAGCAAACAAACTGTTCCTGCGGGAATAGGGATACCTTGTAGGTACAGAGTACCCCTCATAACAAATCTCAAAAACCAGCGTTGGAGTTAGCCTACCTATTTGGTAATTGATAGCCAAGTTTGGCGACGGTTTTGTACATCGCGCTTGTTAATATAGAATTATGAAGATTTAAATTACCGAGAGAGCTTTTCTGTCGCTAACTGCCGTGGAAATGCACAATGGCTTATGGGCGAACAAGTGATAGCTTGGCTTGCAGAAAATGTTCCATTGCCCAGACAAGGGCCATATTCTTAGGGCTGAGCAAATGGCAGCCAACTTAGCAGCACAACATAATTTAGATAGCCAAAAAGCCGCAACGACTGGTTTGATGCACGATTTGGCAAAGTACTACAAGCCCCAAAAACTTTTGCAGATGGCACGGGCAGAGGGATTGGATATAGATGAAGTGATGGCGGCAAATCCCCATTTGTTATATGCAGACGTAAGTGCTATCCTAGCAAGAGATACATTTGGTGTGAATGATGAAGAAGTATTGCAAGCTATAGCCAATCACACTTTGGGTAGACCGGGCATGAGTCCGCTTTCCTGTATCGTGTTTTTATGAAATAGCTTGGAACCCGGACGCGGCAACAGCTCCGAATTGCAAGCTTTACGAAAAACTAGCTGTGAAAATATCGATCGCGCTGTGTGGTTGACCTGCGACTCTACCGTGTGCTTTGTACACAGCATACGGTAGAGTCGCCCACAAGGTCTTTTATGAAAATACCTCTTTCCCACTCCCCACTCCCCACTCCCCACTCCCCACTCCCCACTCCCTATTTTCAAAAAGTTTAATTCATCCGCGAGTCATTGCAACGCGTAATTGGTTTCTCCGACGATGAAAATGGAATGGTATTAGGTGTAGAGCATAATGCACAGACACCTGTTTTTTTGTTAGTATTCAAAGAAACCAAGTCTCACAGTTGCAAATCCATTCCAGTTCTTGATTGTTTGACAGTACTTGTAAAAAAATATTACTAAACAGATACAGCAGCTGAGGTTTAATGACTGATTATTTTCCATCAAATTTTCCAAGACAATCTGTCACAGTGACAAACAGTTCGGCAGGAAGCCCACCCATAGATGATAACGATGCGAGTGGGAAAATGGCTTTTACTATTGCCGAGGCAGGGTCTGACCGTAAAGCAGGTGATATTATCATACTTAAGGTAGGCGATGTCTCTTACTTAGCGGACTACTTTGTCATGATGACAGGCTATTCCAGGGTACAAGTCAGGGCGATAGCCGATGCAGTAGAACATAAAATAGAAACTGAGTTGTCAAGACGCCCTTTGCGGACAGAAGGGAAAGCAGAAGCAACATGGGTGGTGTTAGATTACGGCGAAGTTATTGTTCATGTTATGTTTCCCAAGGAACGGGAGTTTTATAATTTAGAAGCGTTCTGGGGACACGCAGAACGTATAGAGTATATAACATCCGCAACAGGAGCACGTGAACTGGAGTAATCAGCTTTGTAAATCAGATGGTGGGAGTCAGCCAACATGATAAAGTCTTCGGTCTCAAATTGCCCAGTACCTACAGAACAACAACCGCTCAATGAGTACGAAGAATTAAAATCGTCCTGGCTATTTCGTGACTGTACCTTAAATTGGAGCGAGTATATCACTAAAATCGCGATCGTTTGGGGTTTATCGTCAATAGTGGCAGGACCGATAGCGGCAACAAGTTTTGCTCCACACAAGCACACAGTACAATTTATTTTAAGTAGTGCCGCAGGTGCGAGTGTCGGAGTCATATTAGTACTGGTGCGGTTATATTTGGGTTGGTCTTATATCCGAGACCGCCTGATGAGTCCGATTATCTTTTACGAAGAATCGGGTTGGTACGACGGTCAAACCTGGACAAAACCACAGGAAATCGCCACACGCGATCGACTGATAGTGACCTACTCCATCAAACCCATTCTCCAGAGATTACAAATTTCTTTCGCTGGCTTGGCTGTGTTGTTCGTTGCTGGTACGATAGTTTGGCACTTAGTTTAAATAGTCATTAGTCATTTGTCATTCGTCCTTTGTAAAAAATTAAAACCTAAGGACTAATGACCAATGACCAATGACTAATGACTAATGACAATTGACAAAATTATGGTAGATTTTCACCCATGACAATGGGAAAACGAACACAAGCCACCGCACTAGAAGTTAGGTTACTGCGAGAAGGCATTATAGAGTCAAAGCACATAGTCCAAGCAGTGATATGTGACGATCGCGGGCGGATTCTATCCGTTGCTGGCAATGCTGAAACAAGTACATTTGTTCGTTCAGCACTGAAACCATTTCAAGCACTTGCTGCGACTAGCATCGGTACACTAGAGCGCTATGACCTCAGTGACAAAGACCTAGCAATTATTACCAGTTCCCACAAGGGAACGATAGAACAAGTACGACAAGTATTTAATATTCTTTGGCGGGCTGATGTAGACCCTTCAGCACTCCAATGCCCTATCCCTGAAGGGAAACGCAGCCCTCTGGAATACAATTGTTCTGGTAAACACGCTGGAATGCTAGCTGTGTGTCAGCAGTGTAATTGGTCACTAAATAACTATTTGCAGCGCAAACACCCGGTGCAGCAATTGATTCTTAGTAAAGTATCAGAATTGCTGCGAATGCCATCCGAAGAATTTATCAGCGCCCATGACGATTGTGGTGCGCCCACCTACTTGTTACAACTTGGGCAAATGGGATCGCTATACGCTCAGCTAGCTTCTCGTAGCACCTTAGATATGGAGCGGATAGTCCGTGCCATGACCCATCATCCTGTGATGGTAGCAGGAGAGGGAGAATTTGACACGGAATTGATGCTCGCCATCCCAGGTGAACTGGTGAGTAAATCAGGTGCTGAAGGGGTACAGTGCATTGGCAGACTCGGTGAAGGCATGGGATTGGCAATTAAAGTTATTGATGGAGCAAAGCGGGCAAAATACGCTGCTGCCATTCATATACTTCAGCAGTTAGGCTGGATTACTCCCAGCGTAGCTGATGCCCTGTCGGAGAAATTTATGAACTTCGGTAAATACAAGCGTTTAGAAGTTATTGGAGAATTATCGTTTTTGTGAGGGGTTAGGGGTTAGGGGTTAGAGGCTAGGGTGTGAGATGAGCACAATTATGGGCATTCTTTTCCCTAACCCCTGACCGCCAATCTCTACCCCCTTCTAAAAATTTCTTTTTAGGACTTGTCAAATTTCTAAATCTGTTGCTATACTGAATAAAGAAGACGCAGCGACGCGGGATAGAGCAGCCTGGTAGCTCGTCGGGCTCGATACGTAAGACAAACTAAACGCTTGATAGTGAGTCTTGCAGTGGGCGGTACACGAAGAAACTTGTGTGCGATAACCTGTCAAACTCGGGGAAGCCATTAGCGCGGTAATCCCGAACCAAGCCCTAGAAATAGGGAAGGTGTAGAGACTGGTAGGCAGGCACCCTAACGTAAAGGCGAGGGTGAAGGGACAGTCCAGACCACAAACTGGTTAATCCAGGCAGTGAAAGCTGTAGATGGTAAGCATAACCCGAAGGTCAGTGGTTCAAATCCACTTCCCGCTACCAAATTAAAGAAAATCCCTACAATTATATAATTGTGGGGATTTTCTTTATTGAATGTACAGTGACTCCTAGTAGTGAATGGACACAAAATTAAAAGGAGACATAGCAGAGCAAGCCGCAATTCTTCATGCTCTTAAACGTGGTTGGGGAGTTTTGAAACCTGTTGGGGATCGACTTCCTTACGATTTAGCTTTTGATGTACAAGGAAATCTGATTAAAATCCAAGTCAAGAATGCCTGGTTTGATGAACCATCTGGCAACTATGTAGTAGATAATCGCCGTACTAAAACAAATAGGCGGCTTATGCTTCGAGACGTCTATAATCCTTCAGACTTCGATTTTGCTCTTGTGTATATCGAATCCCTCGATCTATTCTATGTTTTCCCTGTAGAAGTGTTCATTAGCTATGGTAGCGAAATACACTTTGTTGAAACAGATAAACGGCAGCGCAAGCCACGTTCTGCAAAATACCGCGATGCTTGGAAATTAATGGTGCAAGTTGCTGAATGTAAAGAAAAATTGGTGCATTCACCTATCGAGTTTGGAGAAGTGAGCTTGTGAGCTATTCTTAAGGAGAATCGATCCAAAGAGTACGGAGAACTAGTTTTGTGAAGTTGCGGCGACCAATTTTAGTGGGAGGATTGGGACTGTCCTTTTCCCTTTGGATGTTAGACAGTTTGCAAGATTCACTGCTACAGATGAGTGAATTTGGCTTACTGAGTCTCTTGGCAGTTGGCGGCGGTTTGTGGTTGTTCAAAAAAAACCGTCCTAAGGATAGTTCCCAACTGCTAGATTGTATGCCTGTAGATAGGGAAACAGTGGAAGTTGCTATTGCAAAAACCCAATCTGTAGTTAACCAACTAGCACAAGAAGCAGAAAACTCTGTGGAAATGCGACATATTGCTTCTCTACAAGAAGAACAAGTTGCAAATCTCACGGCGGAGTTAGATAGGCAAAAGATTCTAGCTACTGTGACTGGCGGGAAGTCAGTAGGTAAATCTACTTTGATTAAAGTGCTTGAGCAAAATGTAGAGACAGGATACATATCCTCCCTACATTTCCAAGAGACATCTCCTTTGTTTGTAGAAGCAGGCGAGAAGTCAGATGCCAATGTTTTTGTAGAAGCAAAAAAATCTGATATCGTCTTATTTCTAACAAATGGGGATTTAACAGATACTGAATTTCAGGGACTACAGCAACTAAAGGGTGCAAATCAAAGCACAGTCCTGGTTTTTAACAAACAAGACCAGTATTTGCCAGACGAACGTGTTAGCGTTTTGCAGTCCCTAAAACAGCGTGTACCTTCATCTGTAGTAGCAACTGCAGCATCTCCCCTTCCGATCAAAGTACGCAAGCACCAAGAAGATGGTTCCATACAAGAATGGCTGGAGGTACCAGCCCCAGATGTCCAACAGTTAACCCAGCACTTAGTTGAACTTTTGGCACAGCAATCACCGCAACTTGTATGGGGAACGACCATGAGAAAAGCTTTGTTGCTGAAAGCTGAAGCAAAAGACTTGCTCAATGGTATGAGACGCGATCGCGCTACACCAATTATTGAACAATATCAATGGATAGCAGCAGCTGCTGCATTTGCCAACCCAGTCCCAGCGCTTGATGTTCTAGCAACAGCAGCAATTAATGCCCAAATGGTTATGGATTTGGGTGGAATCTACCAGCAAAAATTTTCCTTGGAACAAGCACAAACTGTAGCTGGAACAATGGGAAGTTTGATGGTGAAACTGGGTTTAGTGGAACTTTCTTCCAAAGCAATTGGTATAGTGCTAAAGAGTAATGCTGTCACCTTTGTAGCAGGTGGTTTGGTACAGGGAGTCAGTGCAGCTTACCTAACCCGATTGGCGGGATTAAGTTTAATTGAATATTTCCAACAGCAGGAAATAGCTACAAATTCTGGAACTGCGTTAAATCTTGATAAGTTGGGGCAAAATTTGCAAAGGGTGTTTCAGCAAAGCCAGCAAATTAGTTTCTTACAGGGTTTTGTTAAGCAGAGCGTTAAGCGTCTTTTGCCAGAAGTCCCTGAAGCTGAACTGACTGTTGCAGGATAGTTAGACCTTTGTGCAACTTTTTACCAATCCATTACGCGATCGCTTAACTGTAGAATTGGCATTTAGAAACCCGGTATCTTCAAGATACCGGGTTTCTGCTCCCCTCGCGACCCTTAACTGAACCGTATTGGGTTATTGTTTACTAGCAACTTATTCAAGAATGTGAAGATTATCAACTTCGCACGTCCATTGCCCTTTGTCAATATAATAAATCCCTACCTCATTCTCTAAATCGTCATAAAACCGCACTTCGATTCCATCAGCACGAGAAATCCACATAGCCTCCCCAAAAAACTTTTGTACTGAGAAGCCCTGTGCAGGACAGGTACGACACCAAGCTTTCCATCCAGTTGTGTTCCAGCGATAACCTTCAGCCTTAAGCAAGTCTCTAATGGCATAGGTATTGCTTCCACCTCGTCCGTTTTGGTTACCCACCCTAACAGTGATGCGCCTTATAGAGGTAACTAAAGGTCTGTAGTCAGACCAATCGATTGTCAGAATTGTTCTTCTGCTCTTTAAATCCTCAAGGAAAAAAGATACGTTATTAGCCTCAGTAAGAATAAACAAATGCTCCACAGCACGAGTTAATGCGACGTAAAAAAGACGGCGTTCCTCTTCTACTACCTGTTCAATGGTATCGCCAAAAATACGAGTAAACATCAAATCGGGATGGAGTAAGGGGTAACAACGAGGAACGGCATCAAGTATGATAACTACCTTTTTTTCTAGCCCCTTGTACTTGTGAGCCGTTGAGCTATTTACCATATGCCTTACATCTTCAGGAAAGTAAGAGCGCACTAGTGTTAAGAAACTATTGAGAGTGCCATCTTTTGGTATATTTTGCTTTTTTGCGTAATTCACGTACCATGGTAAACTATTCTTGCGACTAAGTAAAATAACGTCTTTGTCGTCCTTAATAGCTTTGTTGATTAAGCGTAATACAGCAGGAGTTAGGCTATCTCCTGGATATTCCTCCTCCTTCGGGGTAGGTTTAAACGTTCCAAGATCAACAATTTCAACCTTTCCGACTTCACTTTAATGCGACAGTTTCCGAAGCTTTTTGCATCAGTCCATCAAAATCATCTTCCCCTGTTGCTTTAAGGTATTCCAGATAAGACTGATAAAATTTCTCTGCTAATTCCAAAAAATGTTGCTCGCTATCACTAGCAAATATATGATTGTCAATGATTTTAACTAATTTTTCTGGAGTTAGGGAAAGTTTGCGGCAGCGTTGTGTAAATCCCACTACTAATTTCGTGAAGCGGTCTATAGCGCGGTTTTTGATACGGTTCCAAATTTCTTCTTCACTCAAGCGGTTGCAAGTAATTCCGCAGTTTTCAAGGGATTGCTTTAATAAGGTACAAAAACCTTCTACCGTATCATTTTTTAAATGCTTCGGGGAGAATTCAAGCAAACGCCAGTTAGAGTTATTGTGCCAATACATTCTCTTTTCATCAGACATGGCATCGTAATCTGGGTCGCCTTCGAGTCCGAAATATTCGATAACTATCCCTTGGTTGTCTCCACTAAAAACTGTAAAGTCGGGACGGTAATTAACTCCATTCCACCAAAAGTTATGGTTATTACCAATGATTTCGACAAAACTTTGAACATTGTCAATCTGTGAACCGCTATCCATAAATGCCTGACTCTTACCCAACTGCTAGCAATGACTTAAATGCCTATTTCCAGTTTTCCCGCAGATTGGGCAGAATCTAACACTGGTTTCAAACAAACCTGACTCTCACTGGCAACCTCTCTACTACACCTTCACCAAGGGTTTATGGTTACTAACGGCGATCGCATCCCACAGATAATCTAATACGCATACAAGCAAATCCGAATCTGATACGTTACAGAGCACCAGAATACTTTAATTAGTAAAACCTTAAAATAAAATGCACAAGAGCGCATTCTACATCAAATCAAGATTGACTTTACGAATTAAATTCTAAAACCCATCCATATCAATTTCCGAGGATACGGTTACTCGCTGAGGAAAATCAGCAGCTTGCATATCAATAAGTTCTAGTAAAGCTTGATTGCAGCGTTCTGCTATCTCTGGATACTTATTGGCGTACCATCCAAGCGATGTCACAACACAGGGGTCACTTAAATCAATACCATATTTCATTAGTTCTTGAGTTTCTTGAACAGCCAGAATAAAAATAGATTAAGTAAAAAATGTCATTAAATTTTATCAAAGCGTGTCACAATTGTTAAATGAATTTTAGCCCCAGAATATTTTCCTTTTTTGCTGGTTCGGGTTTCCTTGATTTAGGTTTTGAAACGAGTGGTTTCAATATTGTTTATGTGAATGAAATTTTCTCCCCTTTCATGGAGGCATACCGCTATTCACGTTCTACTCTCAACCTCCCATTGCCAGAATACGGTTATCATTTAGGGGAAGAAGGAGACGTAACCAAACTGACTGAAGAAGCAAAAGTTGTTCGCTTGCGTGAATTGGTAGCTGATTGCCGTAAATCTAATAATATTGTGGGATTTATTGGTGGTCCTCCCTGTCCTGATTTTTCTATTGGTGGGAAAAATAAAGGGCAATTTGGAGAGCATGGCAAACTTTCTGCTGCTTATGTTGAATTAATTTCTGAAGCTTTACCAGATTTTTTTCTGTTCGAGAATGTTAAGGGTTTGTGGAAGACAAAAAAACATCGTTTGTTTTTTGAAGGGCTGAAGCAAAAGTTAACTCAAGCTGGTTATATCCTAACAGAACGGTTAATAAATACCATAGAATATGGCGTCCCGCAAGATAGAGAAAGAATTATTCTTATTGGTTTTCAAAGTGCGTTAATTAAGAGCTTGGGTATAGAACTAGATCGGAAAAAATTTATATCTATAGGGGCTTTTCCTTGGAAAAAATATATTGTGTATCCCAAAGAGAAAGTTTTTTCGCATAACTGGAGTCGTTCCGAACCCTTTCAAGAAGGCTCTATTTTGCCTTGCCCTGATGATATTCCTCAAGAACTCACTGTTGAGTACTGGTTTAGAAAAAATAATGTGCTGAACCATCCCAATACTCAGCACTATTTTCAACCAAGGGCAGGTATCAGAAAATTCGCTACTATTGATGAAGGAGATGTTTCCAAAAAATCTTACAAACGCCTTCACAGATGGCGTTATTCTCCCACAGCTTGCTACGGCAACAATGAGGTACATTTACATCCCTATAAAATGCGGCGAATCTCTGTTGCTGAAGCTTTAGCAATTCAGTCTTTGCCTGCAAGTTTTTCACTTCCAAAGAGTATGTCACTGACTAATATGTTTAAAACAATTGGTAATGGTGTGCCTTACCTAGCCTCAAAGGCATTAGCTCAAACTATTTTGGGTTTTTTAGAGGATATCTGAAAAGTTTTAGACGAATAGAATTCGATACTATACTAACGAAGTCCGCCTGCGCGGACTGGTGTTTAACCCGCGAAGAGGGGTTTTGCCTGTATAGCTGCGAATTCTATTCGCCCTTGAATCTATATTTAGTATAAATTAATACAATATATTCAAGAAGATCTGGGTACTCCAGAAACCCGGTTTCTCGTAGAAACCGGGTTTTTAAGCTAAGTTCATCTATATTTTACGGAGTTATAGATTACACTTAATAAAGGAAAAAGCTTTAACGGAAATTCATAAGAATTATGATTTAATTTATCTAAAGAGTTTTAAATTTCTTTATAAAGGTTAATAATCAAGTACTAAAAAAGCGATGGCAGCAGATTATACAGACATTGATATTGCGCCATTCATTGACCATGCTTTGCTGATGCCAACAGCTACTGTAGAGCAGGTAAAGCAATGGTGTGAAGAAGCAGACAAATTTCATTTCGCGGCAGTTTGCGTATACCCGGTACACGTAAGGCAAGCAGCAGAACTTTTGCAGGGCAAACAGCCTAAAGTCTGTACGGTCATTGGCTTTCCTACAGGCGCAGTGACTTCAGCAACTAAATTATATGAAGCTCAAGAAGCTGTGGAAAATGGTGCAACAGAATTAGATGTCATGCTCAACTTGGGATGGTTGAAAGCTGGCAAAAGTGATGATGTGCATCGAGAAATTGCTGAAATTTGTGAAGCAACGGGGCAAACATTAAAAGTGATTTTGGAAACAAACTTGTTGACTGACGAAGAAAAAAGACTGGCGGCAGAACTATCGATGGAAGCTGGGGCAGCATTTCTTAAAACTAGTACAGGTTGGAATGGTGGTGTAACACTGGCAGATGTCAGACTTTTGAAGGAAGTTGCAGGAGAAAGGGTAGGAATTAAAGCCTCTGGGGGAATTCGCACTATCGACCAAGCTTTAGACTTGATATTAGAGGGAGCCACTCGGTTGGGAACCTCGCGGAGTGTTGAATTGCTCCGACAGCGCGATAGGCTGGATCGTAGTAAGTAGTCATTGGTCATTAGTCATTGGTCATTAGTCATTGGTCATTGGTTACTCATATTTTTACAAAGGACAAAGGACAAATGACAAAGAACAAAGGACAAAGGACAAATGAGTAAAACTTATAAGACAACTGGAATTAATTTGAAAACCCAAGCGATAGGAGAATCAGATAGGCTAGTGACAATTTTGACACGAGAATTTGGTCTGATTCGCGCTGTTGCCCCTGGATCTCGCAAGCATAACTCTAGTTTGGGTGGTAGAAGTGGAATGTTTGTGGTGAATGAGTTATTGATTGCTAAGGGGCGATCGCTTGACAAAATTACCCAGGCCCAAACTGTAAAAACTTACCCAGGACTCGCAACAAATTTGGGAAAACTTGCAGCCAGTCAGTATTTAGCAGAAGTCGTACTGTGTCAAGCGTTAAGCGAGCAACCTCAAGAAGAACTGTACGAGTTACTTAACGAACACCTCAGCCGCATAGAAGAATTACCAAGCCATGAGCCATCTGCTGTCATAGCATATTTGGCACATGGATTATTTCACCTTTTAGCCATAGCAGGACTCACTCCACAGGTACAAGCCTGCTGTCTAACAGGAAGCATCCTGACTCCAGATTTTACAAACCCTGATTGGCAGGTAGGATTTAGCATTCCAACTGGTGGAACAGTTTGCCTAACAACATGGAAACGCTTGAAGGAAGAGGGGGAGAGGGGGAGAGGGGGAGAGAGGGGGATATCCTCCTTGATCGCCAGTTCCCAATCTCCACCTTCTGTCAAAGAAAATACTTCCAGTTACAAAACCGTTGTTCATCGGCAAGAATTACCAGTTATTTCCAGTCGGTTGGATGCTACAGAACTTTCAATACTCCAACAGTTATCACAACCAGAGATAATGCAAGATATAGCTAAAAACTATGGCTGGTTTTCTGTTGAGCAAATTTTGCGCCAATACGCTCAATACCACCTTGGTCGTCCTATTCGCTCTGCTGCTTTAATTGATTCTTATTTTGCTACCCACCATGATGCAACCGTCTGATTTGGATACAAAAATCCAGCCAATGCCACCAAGCCATGTCAAGAAACAAAGTAGGGCTTCGGTACACCAAGTGACAAATCACACTAGTGTGACTAAACCTGTTTCTAATCAGGTTTACCTCCAAGAAAAGTCAGCAAACGACCTTTCTGGCAAATATAGAGAAGGAACATCGGAAGTACTCAAAACCAATTTTACAAATGACTGTGAAAAAAAATCGGAATCTCAACCTACTTATAGTGATGAGAATGGCAATGGCAACGGTTCCGGACGTGCCCCAGCAAGAAATAACAATAATATAGATGCATCTGATTCTAATGGCAAGATAGCATCAGACGATAAACAAGACGGGGGATTTTTTCCAGTATTGAGAAATCCCAACTTTCTTGCTCTTTGGGGTGGACAAGTTTTTTGTCAACTGGCAGATAAGGTTTATTTGGTACTGATGATTGCCATCATTAGTACTCAATTCCAAGCAAGCGATCAGACTATCAGTGGTTGGGTTTCAGCGCTGATGATGGCTTTTACCATTCCTGCTGTGCTATTTGGTTCTCTTGCAGGTGTATTTGTCGATCGCTGGTCAAAAAAGGCAGTTTTGGTATCAACAAATGTTTGGCGAGGCATACTGGTTTTGATCATTCCGCCACTTTTGTGGCTCACTCAAGATTGGCAACCATTTCTGGGAGTTTTGCCAGTAGGGTTTGTCATTATTTTGGCAGTCACTTTTTTGGTGTCCACGCTGACACAATTTTTTGCACCAGCAGAGCAAGCGGCAATTCCTTTGGTAGTACAAGAGCAACATTTACTTTCTGCCAACTCACTTTACACCACAACAATGATGGCATCGGTGATAGTTGGGTTTGCGGTAGGGGAACCTTTGTTAGCTGTGGCAGATCGAATTTGGTTGCTACTCGGTGGTAGTCATGGGTTGGGGAAAGAAATAGTGGTTGGTGGTAGCTATGCGATCGCAGGAATTATTTTGTTACTCCTTGTAACTCATGAAAAACCTCACCAACCTGACGAAGAACCACCTCATGTTTTAGCTGACTTGCGGGATGGTTTTCGGTATTTGGGAGAAAATTCTCGTCTTCGTAATGCCCTACTTCAACTTATAATATTATTCTCCGTCTTTGCTGCTTTAACCGTTCTTGCAGTTCGGATGGCAGAATTAATTCCTCATTTGAAAGCATCTCAATTCGGCTTTTTGCTTGCAGCTGGTGGAGTTGGCATAGCCTTAGGCGCAACAATTTTAGGATTGTTCTGTCAGCGCTTCTCATACACTCAACTCAGTTTATTTGGTTGTTTGGGTATGGGAGCATCTCTCATCGGTCTATCGATCTTCACGAAAGAGCTTTGGGTTGTTCTGGCTTTGGTAACGCTAGTCGGTGCTTTTGGCGCATTGATAGGTATTCCCATGCAGACTGCTATCCAAACAGAAACCCCAGCAGAAATGCGTGGCAAAGTTTTTGGTTTGCAAAACAACGTTATTAACATTGCTCTTACCCTACCCCTAGCATTGACAGGTTTGGCAGAAACCTTTATTGGATTGCAGGCAGTCTTTTTGGGATTAGCTGCGATCGTCTTTTCAGGTGGTATATTAACCTGGTATAACTCCTCAAAGTTATCGCCATGAACTGCTTGTATCAGAAAGGATGAAAAAGCGCTTGGCGAAGCAGGCGATTGGCGATTGATTCCCCAGTCCCCAATCCCCAGCCACTATTTCTTAGAATTCTTGATCTTTGAATGATTATTTGAGTCAATATTCAGATGTTATTGCTTGCTTGTTGACTGAAAGCTTCTCTTTTCATGGTAAACTTACCACATTGAAGAGTTCTCTCATACTTGTTGTACCAGTGACCAGTGACCAGTGACCAGTGACCAGTGCGGTTCTCTCATACTTGTTGAGAATCGACAAAAACTGCTGCTGGACACGATCGCTAGTATCTGGGAAATATCTTGTGGAATTAATAATATTGAGAGAATAAGTGAAGTCAAAAATTGACTGTTCGGAAAGATATTAGTTTTTCTGTAAAGGCAGTTATTTTTGAATTATTTATGATGGTTCAATATCCAACAAGTAAAATCTCAAAAAGAACCGATCAAAAAAGACAAAAAGTTAATATAATTAATTTCGCTTTCCTGATAGCTAACAAAGAATGCGTATAGCCTGGATTGGAAAAAAATCTCCCTTTTGCGGTAATGTCACCTATAGCAGAGAAATTACAAACGCATTGCTAGACGGGGGACATCAAGTTAGCTTTCTTCATTTTGCTCAAGAAGAATCAGATTCGGACAATTGGCCTAATTGCCAAGAAGTAACTCTGCCCTTCATTTACAAGTCCCAGGTTTACACAATTCCGACTTTGAACGCGACTAAGGTTTTAACTGAGTCGTTGCGACGCATCAAACCAGATATAGTTCATGCATCGCTGACTCTGTCTCCCCTTGACTTTGTTCTACCGGAAATTTGTGAAAAACTGAACTTGCCCTTAATTGCTACTTTTCACACCCCCTTTGCAGGTAAAGGAGCAAAACTTGTATCGGGAACACAACTTTTAGCTTATCAACTCTACGCACCTTTTCTGGGCAACTACGATCGCACGATAGTGTTTTCCCAGATTCAGCGAGATTTGTTAGCACGTTTGGGAGTCCCAGAAGAGAATATCGCTGTGATTCCCAATGGTGTAGATGTTGTTAAGTATTCTCCCGGACTTTCTCACATCAAAGCTGAGTTTCGAGCCAACCGTCTGTTTGTCTATCAAGGTCGCATAGCCCCAGAGAAGAATGTTGAAGCTTTGCTGCGAGCATGGAAGCAGGCGGATATGGGTCCAAAGAGCAAGTTACTTGTGGTTGGTGATGGTCCATTAAAGCCATCACTAGAAACATTTTACGGTGAAGAATACAACATCATTTGGTTGGGATTTGTAGCAGATGAACAACGGCGCATCGAAATTTTACGAGGTGGCGATGTCTTTATTTTACCATCACTTGTAGAAGGTTTATCCCTATCACTGCTAGAGGCAATGTCTTGTGGAATTGCTTGTATAGCAACGGATGTAGGTGCTGATGGAGAAGTCCTAGATAAAGGAGCAGGAGTTATTCTCAATCCTAAAACAGTACGTTCCCAATTAAGAACACTTCTGCCACTGTTCCAAGACCATCCAGAATTAACAACTTTGTTAGGGCAAAAAGCCAGACAAAGAGTGTTAGATGGCTATACTCTCAATAAAAATGTTGCCAAATTGGTAGAACTTTATACTGAAGTTCTAAAGCAGAGCAGCTTTCAGTTCAGTCGCGGTGCTTAACAGTCACTCATAATATAAAGGATGTGGCGGATCGGTTATTAGAGCGTTTTACCGATGCCGATCTGCTACATCTGTTCAGAATTTGACACTCTCTGCCTAACAGGGAGATTGACAAGCTCAACAAGCTGCGATCGCTCGTCTGGAAGCGGAATTGAACAATGCCCAGGTAGAGGAGTCACGGGATCGCCGCTTGTACAATGAAATAAGTATAAAATGGGAAAATGTTTTACAATTACGTACTATGCACTGAGGTAAGCGCGAGTGGCTGAGTTGAACTACCCACGCAGTGAAGCGATCATTGGGCAACTCTAACTTTCAAGAAGCGGTTCGCCAGCAACTGCTAACTCGAGCAAAGCCGAACCGCAAGCAATTTGCTTGGAAGTAAACTACCATAGCATTATTGGTAACCCGGCAATGACACACGCAATACTTGTCCAAACAGAAAAGCCCTGAATGTCAGCTTCATCTAGAGCAGTACTCATTTGAATCATTGCCCCACACAACGCTAGCAGTAGCATCAGAAAAAAAGTCGCATATCCCAAATAAATCATTATTCATCCTCACTACATTTAGTTATCCGTTCTAGCTGAGGGAGAAAAGCAATTTCTCTGTCAAGAGTTAAGCATTGCATTGGGGAACGTACATCTGGAGAAAGAAATTGCATTGAACATGACTTTTTGCACTAGAATATTCGCCATCTTTGAGTACCTTTCAGAGAATTTTTTCTAGAATAAATGAGAATGACTGACCGTGTTATCCTATTTTTCATCTTAGTTTTGCAAGCAAAATGCAAGAACACCCGGAAGCACAAGCTAAAACTTTGTTTGATGAAGGTTTTCAGCTTTTTGAGGCAAGGAAGTATACTATGGCGATCGCTTCCTTGGAAAAAGCTTTGAAGCTCGATCCCACCTATAGTGATGCCTGGTGCTGTCATTGATTGGCTCTAGGACATTTGAAGCGCTACGCAGAGTCCCTGGAGAGTTTTAACCGTGCTCTTGCTCTCAGCCCTAGAGATCGCCGTGTCTTAAACAATCGTAGCTTAATATTGGCTGAATGGGGCAAGCATAAAGATTTAGATAGTTTGCGAAAAAATAAGCGGTTTCAAGCACTTTTGCAGTGATAACGACAGATTTAGATCCCTGACTTCTTGAAGAAGTCGGGGATCTGGCTGCCTTTCGCAATCAAAGTGGCGGACTAGGGTTTGCTACATTTACCAACCATCCCAAAGTAGTTGGCTGTTCGTAAACCCGCTTCAAAGTGTTCACATCTCGCGAAGAAATTGGTGGTGGATTGCGAACTTGGGAAAAGTACAAGGCATCAGTTTGTTGCGGACTATGCCCCCAAATGCCTAAAGCGTGACCGAGTTCATGTCGAGCTGCTGCCAAAACATACTGACCCGTTTGGCTCGGGCTTAGCAAAATCGTGAAGCGATGAGACAAAAGATTATTTTTGCTTACGTATAACTTGTAGGTAGTTTGGGCAGAACGCGCACGCTTAATTTTGCTACCAAGAGAAGTTTGAAGTGGAGGGGCTTTTCGCACAATAGTAATATCAGCTTCCTCTGGTTTTTCAATAACTTTCAGAGGCAAATACGCGTTCCATTCCTGCACTGCTTGTACAACAGAATTAACCCACGCCTCTGCTTGCTGGCTATTTATTGCCCTTGGCAGTTCCACATAAACTCGAACGGGAAATTGCGACCAAACTAAATAACCTTCTTCAACTGGTGCAACTTGTGCAAAATAATCTCCACTGTTTGTGGAATCTTGCCATTGTGCCAGTGTTGGTGGTAGAGGATGGGGTTTGGAGGGAGTGAGGGAGGGAGGGAGTGAGGGAGTGGAGGAGTGAGGGAGTGGGGGAGTGAGGGAGTGGGAGAGTTGAGGGGATGGAATTTTATAATCAGCCAGAATTGAGAGGTTAGTCAAAATAATAAGCAGTGCTGTAACAATCGCCATGACTAAAGAGGCAATTAAGCGCTGCCAAATAAAGATTTTTCTATTTATTTTCCTAAAAATGCCTAGTTTCATTCTTGTGGTACGGGCTTCTAGCCCTTGATACAGAACAGGCGGGCGAGGACACCCGCCCCACAAGATGGATAATTTATTTCTTGGAAATTCCTTTGCACCAACGTCAAAAACTGAGTTTCTTACAAAGCTCGCAATATATAACCTTAATTTTTTGGTCACTGTTCACTGGTCACTGGTCACTGTTTATTTCGGCAACCAACCTGCACTTAAAACTACTGTTAAACCCAGAAAAATGACTGTAAGCGCCCAAGTAACGCGGTTCAATGTATTTTCCGCACTCTTGGTGCTGCTAAATAATTGAGCTTGTCCCCCAATCGCGGCTATCCCATCTCCTTTAGGGCTGTGCAGTAAAACTAAAACGATCATTCCAAGTGCAGAAAACGCCCAAATGCCCTGTACAACGCTAGTGATGGTCATAAAATTATGAAGTATGAATTATGAATTGGGATATACAAATTATAAATTATGAAGTATGAATTATGAATCGAGATGTATAAATAATGAATCCTGAATTCTAGTAACTCCCGTATCATCATTCATCATTCATCTGAACACCGTAGGATACCGGACAATCCCCACCTTAGAAGGGTGGGGTAGTTGAATATTCTTTGTTACAGCCCTAGTTGTACGGGAGTGCGAGAAGCTTGCAGGTCGTACCCTGTTGGTTGTACTAAAGATTGTCCTGTCATTTCGGGTGGTTGAGGCAATTGCAAAATTTCCAGAATTGTAGGAGCAATATCTGCTAGTTTGCCATCGCTTCTCAGGATAACATTTGTGCCATGTCCCGGAATTTTTGCTTTTTCTCCTTCCACCAAAATCAGAGGAACGGGGTTGGTGGTATGAGCTGTCCAGGGATTACCATCACTATCTATCATGTGCTCGGCGTTCCCATGGTCGGCGGTAATAATTGCTGTACCACCTACTTTGCTAATACTTGCAAGTAGATGACCCAAACAATTGTCAACAGTCTCCAGTGCTGTGACTGTAGCATCGATTTTTCCAGTGTGTCCCACCATGTCTGGATTGGCATAGTTGATGACAACTAGAGAATAAATGCGCTTTTCAATGGCTGCTTTCGCCACATCTGTGACTGCTTGCGCTGACATTGCTGGGGTGGAATCATAAGTCGCGACCATTGGACTGCTCACCAGTTCCCGCTCTTCTCCCTCAAATGGTTCTTCTAAACCACCGTTGAAGAAGTAGGTAACGTGGGCATATTTTTCGGTTTCTGCAGTTCGGAACTGCTTTAGACCGTTCTGAGCAATAACTTCACCCAGAATATTGCTTAAATTTTGAGGCTCGAAGGCAACCCCAACTGCTAATTCTGGCTCGTACTGTGTAAAGGTAACAAAAGACAGTGGCTTTATGTGCTGTCTTTCAAAACCGTCGAATTCTGGACTGACAAACGCTTGGGTGAGTTGTCTGGCGCGATCGGGACGGAAGTTAAAGAAAATAACTCCATCTTCTGGCTCGATGGCTCCAGGTGCTATTCTCACTGGAACGACGAATTCGTCAGTGACACCCTCTGCATAGGAATCCTGTAGAACTTCCACAGGTTTGCGACCATCACCTGGTTCTGTCTGTGTCATCACATCGTAAGCACGTTTGACGCGATCCCAACGGCGATCGCGATCCATGGCGTAGTAGCGACCACTAATCGTCACTATGCGCCCAACACCTATACGGTCAATATAGTCTTGAATTTGTGCTAATGCTTTTACCCCGTCAGTTGGGGTAGTATCGCGACCGTCGGTGATAGCGTGTATGCAAACTTCTGAAATTAAGTGTAATTTGGCTAAGTCAATTAATCCGAATAGATGACTGAGGTGCGAATGCACTCCACCCTCGGAACAAAGACCCATTAAATGCAACTTGCCTTGGCGACTAGACACTTCCTGGCAGATTTTGACAAGTGCTGGGTTTTTGAGGATGGAACCGTCTTCTACAGCATCTGAGATGCGTACTAACTCTTGGGGTACAACTCTTCCTGCGCCCAGATTTAAATGACCAACTTCTGAGTTGCCCATTTGACCTTCTGGTAACCCCACCGCTTTCCCTGATGTTCGTATGAGGGTGTGAGGATAAGCCGCCCATAAGCTATCCATTACCGGAGTTTTAGCAACGGCGATAGCATTTCCATGAGTCTCCTCAGAATAGCCCCATCCGTCTAAAATGACTAGCACCACGGGAGCAATAGGTGCTTTGGTCATAGTATAATTGCCCTTTACTTTTTGTAATACCCGAATGATACCACTGCTAATCACAACCGCAAGTGAATTTGTGCTTATTTAAGTGTGATTAGCTGTTAGTTGTTAGTTGTTAGTTGTTAGTTGTTATACCATTAACTACTAACCACTAACCGCTAACATTTTGTTACTTTTTCTTTCCTGATGCTTTTGCTGCTTTTTTCGCTGCTTTTTCGGCTGCGATCGCTGCCAACCTTGCTTGTTCTTTTTCCTCTTCTATTTTCTCTAAGTAGTAGTGATAATTCCCTAAGTATACACGAAACTCACCTTCGCGAATTTCCACAATTTTGTTGGCTACTTGTGTTATGAAATAACGATCGTGAGATACGACTATAACTGTGCCATCATAATTTTGGATGGCTTCTTCTAACATTTCTTTGGCAGGTATATCCAAGTGATTTGTCGGCTCATCAAGGATTAATAAATTCACCGGCTGTAAAAGCATTTTTGCCAATGCCAGCCGCGCTTTTTCTCCACCGCTTAATGCTGCTACTTGTTTAAATACAGTGTCACCACTAAATAAAAATCGTCCCAAAATTGTCCGTACTTCTTCATTTTTCCAATCGGGAACTTCATCATGGATTGTTTCCATGACTGTTTTTTTCAAATCCAAAGCTTCTGCTTGGTTTTGTTCAAAATAACCGGGAATTACATTATGCTGACCCAGTTCCACGTTACCCTCTGTAGGTTTTTCCAGACCCATAATTAGGCGTAATAAAGTGGATTTGCCAGCACCGTTAGGAGCAACAAAAGCTATGCGATCGCCACGCTCAACCAAAAGATTTGCACCTAAAAACAAGATTTTATCATCGTAAGTATGGGTTAAATCTTTAATTTTCACCACCTCAAGCCCACTCCGAGGTGCAGGTGGAAACCGAAAGTGAAGCGTTCTTACGTCAGATGTTGGTGCGTCAATGCGCTCTACCTTTTCGAGTTGTTTTTCCCGGCTTTTTGCTTGAGTACTGCGGGTAGCACTAGCACGGAAGCGCTCGACAAAAGCTTGTTGTTTGTCTAGTTCTTTTTGCTGGCGTTCGTAAGCAGATAACTGTGCTGCTTGGTTTTCAGCTTTTTGCTGTAGGTATGATGAGTAGTTGCCAAGATAGCTGCTTGAAACTCCACGTTCGGTTTCCACAATTTGGGTGCAAAGCCGATCCAAGAATTCCCGGTCATGAGAAACAATCACCATTGGAGTTGTCAACCCTTTGAGATAATTCTCCAACCATTCAATGGTTTCTAAGTCTAAATGGTTTGTCGGCTCGTCTAGGAGTAATAAATCTGGTTGCTGCAAAAGAATTTTGCCCAAACCCATCCGCATTTGCCAACCGCCACTAAAAGCACTCACAAGACGCTCGCCATCTTCTATCTGAAAACCCATTTCTGGTAAAATCTTACCTATTCTTGTTTCCAACACGTAGCCATCTAATGCCTCAAACTGCCTTTGCAGACGGTCTAACTTATTAATCAAACGATCGAGTTGCTCTGGATTGGCGCTTTCCATGTCTCGCTGTACCTGCGCCAAATCTTGTTGCACTTGATTTGCTTCTTTAAAGACTGTCCAAAATTCTTCGCGAACGGTATGACTGGGATCGACCTCAAATTCTTGATTCAGGTAAGCAATATGCAAGCTAGCAGGACGTATTATCTCACCAGAGGTTGGTTCAATCTCCCCAGAGATAATTTTAAGCTGAGTCGATTTTCCGGCACCATTGACACCAACTAAACCTATGCGATCGCCCGGTTTAACTTCCCAGTTAACATCCTTGAGAACTTCGCCTGTGGGGTATATTTTACTGATATGTTCTAGTCGCAGCATTGAGTATCTCCAAGGTAGGGTATTGGCGCTTAAGGCGAAAGTGTTAGTACCGACTTTAATCTTAACAAAATTTAACTGAGAATTTGTGGCAGAAGTACTTGAAAAATTAATTTGCTTGAAAGAGGGAGTGGGGAGTAAGGAGTAGGGAGTGGTGGCAGAATTCTTCTTTTTATTACCTCGTTGTGAGGGAGCGAGAGTGATTAGCTTATTTCCAACAAAAGCGCAATTTTTTAGACAGATAAAAAGATTACAATAAGGAATCACCTTTTTCAAGCTGTCCTAAGCTATTATATATGGCTGGCATTTTGATAGTTGAAGATGAGCGAGTCGTCGCACGGAATCTTCAAGCTACCTTAGAAAAGTTGGGGTATACCGTTGCAGGTAACATTGCATCTGGTGAAAGGGCAGTAGATCTTGCCGCAACTCTCAAGCCAGATTTGATACTCATGGATATCCAACTACAGGGTAACATGGATGGCATAGAAGCATCTGCCAGAATTCGCGAGCGGTTGCATATTCCGATTGTTTACTTAACAGGACACGCTGATGAGCAAACTATAGCGCGGGCGATGGCTACCGATCCCTACGGTTATCTTATTAAACCGTTTAAAAGTAATGAACTGCACGCGACTATCACCACAGCTTTGCGGCGTTCTCAGTTGGAAAGACAGTTACAAATAAGTGAAGCCAGATTTCAAGAGCTAGCAGCTAACCTACCTGGTGTGATTTATAGGGTGCTGCATCAGCTAGATGGAGCGAATCAATGGCTTTACATCAGTCCCGGTTTCCAAAACCTGTTTGAAATAAATCTTGTGTCTTTCCAACAGGGAGGTGAGTTTATACAAGCCTCTATTTACCCCGATGATGTCAGTTCTTTAGAAGAATCGGTATATGTTGCTTTGGAAACGATGCAACCCCTGAAATGGGAGGGGCGCATTGTTATTCCTTCCCAGCAGATAAAATGGATCCAGATTGCTAGCCGACTAACGAGACAGGATAATGGAGAAATTATTTGTGATGGGTTAATAGAAGATATAAGCGATCGCAAACTTACAGAACTTGCCTTGCAAAGCCAAATGCAGCGCCAGCGATTATTAGCTGAAATCACCCAACAAATTCACAAATCTTTAGATTTCCATGAAATTTTGACCGCAACAGTCACTCAATCGCGTCAAATTCTTCAGGTCGATCGGGTCTTAATTTTTCAGTTGAATTCAGATGGATCGGGAGTTGTGATTCAAGAATCAGTAGATCCAGCCTTCCCGACAACATTGGGACTCAAATTTTTAGATCGATGTTTTCCCTCTGAGTGTTATGACTTTTACTGGCGGGGACAGTCACAAATAATTTTTGATACAAATCAAGACGATTTAAGCAATTGTTTGAAGAGCTTTATGCAGCAGATAGGGGTGAAATCTAAGGTTGTGACTCCTATTATTCAACACTCCGAACATTTAGTAACTGTCAGTGGTGTTGAGGAAAACACTTCAGAAAGCATTGATACAACAAGCCCCAAATCTCAAACAGTAAAATTATGGGGTTTGCTCATCGTTCATGCTTGTGACAATCGTCGGTTATGGCAAACAGAGGAAGTAAACTTACTGCGTCAAATTGCCAGTAATTTAGCGATCGCCCTACACCAGTCAGAACTTTACCAAAAACTGCAACAGGCAAAACAGCAACTAGAACGCCTTGCCAAGATTGATGCATTAACCCATGTTGCCAATCGTCGCCGCTTCGATGAGTACTTACAGCAACAATGGGAGCGATTGACACGAGAGCAAAAACCTCTTTCTTTAATTTTATGCGATATCGATCGGTTTAAATCCTACAATGATAACTACGGGCATCCAGTAGGAGACACCTGCTTAGTAGAAATTGCGCGAGCAATTACCCGTGCCGTGCAATACCCAGCAGATTTAGTAGCACGTTACGGTGGGGAAGAATTTGCTGTTATTCTACCGAATACTACGGTGACAGGAGCAGTGCAAGTGGCTGTAAATATTCAAGAACAAGTCGCCCAACTTCAGATATCTCATCTATCTTCAGATATTAAGAATTATGTCACTGTCAGTTTGGGTATAGCTAGTATTCTTCCTAATGAAAACAGTTCCCCAGCAGCGTTAATTGCAACAACAGATATGGCATTATACCAAGCAAAACAGCAGGGACGCGATCGGTATTGTATCAGTGACCAGTGACCAGTGACCAGTGACATAAGAAGCCAAAAACTATGCAAGCCCAGCAACAAGACTACTACACACCTGAAGAATATCTAGAGCTAGAAACTGCAGCAACGTACAGAAGCGAATATTACAACGGTCAAATATTTCCCATGGCAGGCGGAACCCCAAATCATAATAGGATAGCAGGCAACTTTTATGCTGCACTCAACTTTGCCCTCAAAAAGCAACCCTACGATGTCTTCATGACCGATATGCGCTTGTGGATTCCAAGCAATAGTCTATATACGTATCCTGACATCATGGTTGTTGCCGGTCAAATAGAGTTGGTAGAAGGACGTAAAGACATAATTACCAACCCGATTGCGATCGCAGAAATTCTATCAGAATCCACAGAAAAGTATGACAGAGTTGGAAAATTCAAACTCTATCGTGCCATTCCCACACTAAAAGAATATATCCTAATTTCTCAAACAGAAATTTATGCAGAACAATATACAAAAACCGAAAGCAATAAATGGCTCTTTTCAAGTTATGAAGGAGAAAATGCCATCCTCAACCTAACCTCCATTCCATTTCAAATATCCCTCATCGACCTTTACGACAAAGTAGAATTTTCAGCAGGTTAATAGACTACATGGAGGATTCGTGTTTTCCCTCATGCAAAGCGATCGCTTGTGTAAGCCTTAATAGGTCTAGGTTTAACAGTTTGCCAGGGATAGCGAGGCTGTAGCTTGTTGAGGGGAAAACTGGCAAGACGGGTTTCAATGTGGGTTTTCTCCTCATCCGTTAATCCAAACATTTCGTAAACTGTTTCATCAATGTGTGCCAGTACTGAAAAGAAATCAGACTCAACTTGTTGAAAGCTGGCTAATCGTTGTCGATAGTTTTGCATCACAACAGTATAGTCTTGGGGAACGAGCAATTTTTGAATAATAGCTCTAGAAATGGTTGTGTCTTCATCAGCATTGAGTGTCAAAAGCTTATTAACTAACTCAGCGATATCAGCATTTATCAATTCTAGAGAAAATAAACCTGCTCGAATGCAGTTTCCATCTAAACTCAGTTCTTCCACTTGTACATCTTCAGGACTCCAGTTGGAGAAGTTAAGCCCTAAACTTTTGTCGCTTAATTTATATCGACTTGTAGCAATTCGGGTTTCAACCTCAGATAACAACCATTCATCGGGATTATTCTTAGCGATAACTGCTAACCGTGCTAGCCGATTATAACTCTCTACTAACCGTTGCTCGATGGTTGAATCTGGATTTTTTATCCAAGGCAAAGCATCAAGAACACGAGGGTATATATGAGCACGTGATGAGCCTTCCAATACGCCCGCCCTTAGTCTAATCAAGTAATAAAAACGAACTAACTTGCTATTAAGAAAAGCTACAATTGCCTTTGAAGGCGGCCCATCTATTTTTGGCAACGCAATAACAACACTATTGCGAGCTGCAACTTCTTCTCTATCGACTAAGCAAGCAAATGGTACAAGTGCCACTTCAGCAACAGCAATAAACGATGGAATTTTCCGATCTCCCCAAATACTTAACTTCTGCACATCTTCAAGATTAATCCAACCTTCTGGTTCTCCATGCCAACCTAAAGAAATGCTTCTACCTAGAATTGTTTGAATTGGGCGGTTACCAGTAGGGCTTTCAGTAACTTGTGCTTCTCTACCTGCTTGAATCCCATACGTAAACCAAATTGGTTGATTTTTCCGATTAAGTTGCCTTGCAACGGCTTCCTTTAGCTCGACTACATTGCCACCATTACCATTTGGATACAGCTTCTTGAGAATGGGGATATCTTCGGGATGCAACAGTGGTAGTAAATAATTTCCCCAGAAGGCTTCGAGTGGATTGCTTGGATCGATTTCTGTTACTCTAGGGCTAACTTTGGCATCAAAAAAATCTTTGTACTTGATTTTAGCAGGTGGTTCATTGCTTGGCCAGGTAGAAGGAACATAAAGTTCAATCTCATCATTTTCCTGTGCTGAAGTTTTTTCAATAACCAAGAGCATTGGAATCACATTCGCATCCCACTGTTTCCCGGCAAACTCTAACCAAACGATCTTACGTAACGCCGCTTCCCTTGCAGGATAAAGCAACTTCCAAACTTTTGCTGCTGCTTCTGAATTAGCATAGCCGCCACTGACTACCATGCCTAAAAATCCACCTGATTGCAGCGATTCAGTTAAAGCGCGGTAGAGAAACACAAAGCCTGTATCAGCATTCGGTCCCCAAACCTGATGCCACAAACCGCGCATTTCGTCATTATACTTCACTCGCTCTGCCCGGATATAAGGCGGATTACCCACGATATATTTCCACTGCTTGCTATCCCGATCTGCGGAACCGGGAGCTAACAATCCTTCTCCCAATAACGGGACAAGATCCGATTCTCGCAGCAAACTATTTAAGTTGTAGACAGGGATTTTAGGAACATCTTTTGTTGAGGGTTTGAAGCGTACTAATGCCCACATCAATTGAAAGTGGCTAATGAATGCCGCAAATGGATTTAGATCAAATCCCCAAACGTTAGTTTGTAACTCTTGCAAAACGGTATCTGGATCGAGTCCTCTGGTTTTTGCGTCTTCCAGACAGCGATGAACATATCGCACTAAAAATGAACCACTCCCACAAGAGGGGTCAAGCAGGTTTCCCTCACCATGAGTAAAAACCGTTTGCTCTAGTAACCAATCGACAATCGAAGCAGGTGTGTAGAATTCTCCTAACCGTTTTCGTTTTGCAGTGGGCAAGAATGTTTGATAGATATCCCCCAAAATTTCTTCCGATAAGCCAGAAAAATCGTAGGCGTTAAATCGTAGGATCAGACGTTGCAATGCTTCATCTAATGCACCGTTGGTTTCATAAATCCAGTCGAATAAGTTGCGCTCAAAGGGATCGTGATACAACCGCCCAATATCTTTAGCTACTAGCTGCACCAATTCTTTGGCATCACCTGTTAATTGCTCCACGAACGATGCCCAGTCTTGCGGGCCACCATTGGATAATCGCCGTTTTTTCGTGAGCTTTAAATCTTCCACTAATCGCAGAAACAAAACACGAGCAACAAGCACAGCTACAGAATCGGCAACGAATGATTCCCGAATTCGTTCTTCAACTTGCTTGTTGTCTTTCGCGTTGACATCCCGCCCATATTGGTCTTGAAATCGAGGCAAAAGATCCTCGAACAAATGTCGGTGGAAGTCAAACTTAAACCGAAGCCGCACTAATGCTCTTCGTTGTGTATCTCCCGTATCAATTAAGTTTTGTTGAATTTTCTGTTCCTGACGTTTAAATTCTTCATATTCCTGGATTAAGGTAGCGATCGCTTGCTCCGCAGCTGTAACCAGTTCGGTAAAGCTGGTTTGCAAATCTTGCCGCAACCGAGCTAACGTCTCAGGTGCATCCAACTTTAAGTAAACGTAGGGCAATTGTCCATCAATAAATGTTGCCCACTGATTGCTGTGAGTCGCCTGTTCGTAGGAAAGAAACTTAAGTCTTTCCTTTAATTCTTCAAAGGTTATTTCAGATAAATTGCAAGGAGCTTCAAATCCTGCGACTGCTTCACCCGTCGGCAAAACGAGCCAAACATAACGGGCTGTTAGAAATAAAACGTACCTGGTTAAGCCCTCAACATACTTACGTTTTTGATTCCACAGCTTGCGTCGTCCACTCGGAGTAGTGAGTTCTGCATCATCTTTCTTTAGATCCCCCACGACCCAAGCAATTTTCTCAGGAGTCAGCAGTTTAATGTCTGGATAGCCACCACCTCCTGCGTCCTCAGTCACAACGCAATCTTTGGGATAATCCAGCAATCCAGCTAAGAAATCACGAACATCTGGGTTGTACGAGCGCTCTGGTCGATTCCAATCCAGCGCAAGCCATTTTGCCAGAGGATTTGCTTGCTGTCTCTGTGGTCTGCTGCTTCTAGACAAAACACTTAACCTCTCTGCTTCCAAACGTTTTAAATGGGTTGCTAGTACAATTCGTCAGAAGTACGCAAGGTCAGAGGGCAGAAGGCGCAAAAGCTTTTATTTTAAGCTTTTTGTCTGTTACTAATGGTTGCCTTATTTACGCCGACCTGTACTAGCAGATAAACAGGTTAGCACTGAATATAAAATCATAAGCTATTGCCTATCGGAAAAAGAACTCTTGATTCAAACATTGCTTGTTTCTCAACCAGCAACAATGAATTCTTTAGCAGGTTTTTTAAGCTAAGAAAGTAGTATCAGTTTCCATTGACTTATTAGGGTGAATGTGCGTGACATAATGTTAATACACTTCATCGTGACTGCCAATATCAACAAACACAGCTTTACCGTCGTCAGTGCTTGTAGATGTTGGGTTTCGTTTTTAACCACTAACCACTAACCCTTTAAGCTATTTAGCAGTTTTATTGGGCTTTTGTTGCGATATGGAAAGTCTATAGCTATACTGTCCTTGGGATAACTCACCCACATATAAGGTGTAATTTCCCTCCTGCCAAAAACCAGAAATTTCTGGCTTGCCTCCAGAGTAACTGTCTGCTAAGACACAAAAGCGCCCTCCCGGACCATCTATTAACAAAGTTGGCTTTCCGCCACTCTCAACTGTTAATCTCAGGTAAGGTAGTGCTTTTGTAATCTTTATCACTTGACTGGGTTGCTCGGCAATCTTGCCACAATTACTTTCTTGTTTACCTCCAGACGTCCCATTGACAACTAAGGGATCTGGCTGCAGATTAGGACTAATTTGTACGGCTTCCCCAGCCCAACTAGCATTGCTCAGAAATAAACTGCTGAAGAATGCTATGCAGATGCCCTTTAACAATGTAGTTTTCTTCATAATATCATTATGTTTCCCAAGTTTTATAAAGCGATTATTAATACACTTATTATCTAGTACATAAGACGTGTATGCCCAATCTCTGTTCCTAAATGTTTGTAATATTTTTGTCACTAGAAAAAATATTACACAAGCAAATCTTAAAAAAATTAAAGTTTGCAAGCACTGGTAATGCCAAAAACTTGAATTTTAACAACTAGAAGCGATCTTTAAATGTTAAGACTTTCGCTAAAATCACAGTGTCAACTGCCAATAATTGAAATAAGAGTTGGTTTGTTGTTCGTAAAGTGTCTTAGCAGAGGTAAAAATATATGAATCCCCAACCCAATGATGACTTGCAGCGTCGCCTCGAAAAGCTAGAGGCTGAAATTAACTCTCCGTCTGGGGTGACTCCACAATCGCAAGCAGCGAATTCATCACCCAATAAGGCTCTCAGATTCTTCTCGCACCATACAGCGCGAGTTCTAGCTTGGTACAGGACTCAGTCTGGAATAAAAAAGATAATTGTTTTGGGTGTTGGGTTTTTATTGGCATTCTCTGTACTACAAGCAATTTTTAAGCTCGTTGCTGCTGTTGTTAGTCTGGCGGTTTTGTCAATCTTAGTGTACGTTGGATACAAATTTTTCATATCCAGTAACTCTCAACCTAAACAGTAGTTTTTAAACGAGCTGAGAGTGACATAGAAATAAAAGTTAAAGGAAATTATCTAATGGCTACCCCAAGTGTGAGGAGAAATAGTAACGTAAATGAACGGGGAAAAACTCAATCTATACCCTTGACAACAAGGCGAATTGCTGCATGGGCAGCAGAAGTGACTCTAGTTGTTACGAGTGGCTTGATTCCCTTTAGTGTCGGTACATATTTAAATTCTAAAGGTGATGTCAACCGCGTACCGCTTAATCCCGTACTGGTACAAACAGAACGTGCGATCGCTCGCCCACTGGCTTTACCTGTGAGCTACGGTGCTCGTAACGTAGCATGGCCTACAAATTTTTTGTGGACGCTATCTTTGTTAGTTCCTCTAACACTGTCAGGCTGGCAATTGTACTTACTTGCTAAAACAGGAAGCACACTCCCCAAACAATGGTTGGGGATTAAAGTTGTTACCATGAACGGCAAGCCAGCCGGGTTGGGACCTATTTTGGTACGGGAAGGAATTGGTCGTTGGGCTGTACCAATGTCCGTTGCATATCTTTTGTGGCGTTACAGCTTTTTATTTCCTAATTTAAGTGCTTTTGTGAGCTTGGCTGGTGTGGTGCTGCTGCTAGAAGGAACAGGCTTCCCCTGGCAGCAAGATCGTCGCGCACTGCACGATCGCCTCGCTGGTACTTTCACTGTAGATGCTCACAAACCTTTTACACCTTCTACCGTAAAAGATACCAAACGCAGTCAATCTCCATGGACGGAAGGCGATGAGGAAGCTGCTATTGCCTCAGTTGTGATTACCCCTGAAGAATCAAGGCAAATACCAAATTTGTGGCAATGGATACAGCAACAAAATCCAAACCAAACACTGCTAGGAGTTGCGATCGCTAGCGTGGGTGCATTATTTGTGACTTTAGTCGGAACACAAATTTACATTCATAGCTTACAAAACCAGCGCGGCACAGAACAGAGCAATAGCGAGCAGTTTCTTGCACTGGTAAAACAGCTAAACCCAGACTCTACTGCTACTGTTGAGGAACGCCGCAGTGCAATTTCAGCTATGGCTACCCTCAATGACACACAAGCGGCTCAGTATCTTGTCGATCTGCTGGTTAGCGAAACTGACCCCATTGTAATTGATACAATTCAGCAAGCACTGGTTGGTATCGGACCCCAAGCCCTTCCCAATTTAAAGCGGATGAATCAGTTCCTTGTCAGCGAACTAGATGGCAGCGATCGCTCACAATCTCCAGAAGTGCGGCAAAAACAACTTTATGCAAATCAACGAGCAATTAACAAGGTTCTGTCTGCATATCACGGTAAGCTGGAAGATGTAGATTTAAGTAACGCCCAACTTAATCCAAGCGGATCTGGGGATAGCTCTTTCAGATTGATATTAGACAAAGCCGACTTGTGGGGAATTAAGTTTCGAGGTGCAAATCTCTCCTCAGGGACTTTTAAAGGCAGTCGTTTCCGGGGACTGGGTGAGGATGGACGCTGGGATACCTATGATGATTGGGTTTCCGATCTCAACCAAGCACGAATGACACAAGCTAATCTTGCTGAAGCAAACCTCAGTCGTGTTTCCATGATTCGTGCGGATTTAAGTCGCGCTATCCTCAACAAAGCCAACTTATCCAACGCTCGCTTATCTGGTGCTAACCTCAGTAGCGCTCAACTCCTAGGAGCAGATTTGCGGAATGCAGTCCTGCAAAATGCTAGTCTCACGGGAGCCGATTTGGGTGATGCGAAACTTAATGAAGCGGATATGTACGCAGCTCGTTTAGGTCGTGTCATTGCTGTTGGGGCACAATTGTCTTTTGCTAATCTTGTAAAAACTGATTGGCAAGGTTCAGATCTTTCAGGTGCGTACTTGGATCGTGCTAATTTGAGCGATGCGAACCTAAGTGCAACTCGCTTGACGGGTGCTGTATTAAACTCTGCTAATTTAGAGAATACCAACCTGCGAAATGCTGACTTGAGTCTTGCAGATTTAAGGGGAGCAAATCTCAATGGCGCTGATTTTCAAGGAGCGATTCTGTCTCCTAACAAACAAGATCCTACCGATCAATTCGTACAAACCCCATCTCTCGGTACAAAATCTGCTGCAGTAGATGGAGTGGATTTTACTCATGTTAAGAATTTAGATCCCAAGCAGATAGCGTACATTTGTACTCAAGGAGGGCTTCATCCTCGGTGTCCGTAATAGGGATTTTGGATTTTGGATTTTGGATTTTGGATTGGGTAGTAGGGAAAAAGTAATAATTTTTACGACCTACTCTCTAGATCTTATTGCAAAAATGGAATAATCTTAAAATCAATCTAAAATCCAAAATCGATTACTCCAAAATCCAAAATCGATTACTCCAAAATCCAAAATCGATTACTCCAAAATCCAAAATCCAAAATCCAAAATCTAAAATTGTGTAAGGAGTTGGGGAATGAGGCACGTAAAGTATTTAGCATCTCTTGTTTTCGCTAGTTCAGTTTTAAGTTTTGCCCAATTTACCCAACCAGCACAAGCCCAAGTCGCATATGGGAGCTATGTTGGTATCGGTCCAGCCATTGGTTTTGGAGATGGCGTTCAAGTCGGCGCGGTGATTGCTGGTCGTTATAAACTTCTAGAATTACCAATTTCTCTTCGCGCTCAAGCTTTCATTGGTAAGAGTGCAGCCCTAGTCCCAACAGTTTCTTATGATGTTCCTCTCAACTGGCAAACAGATGCTTACTTGGGGGCTGGAGTGGTGCTTGCTAGTGGGGACGATCCATCGCCGGTTGGTAATAAAATCAGTTTTGCTTTACAACCGGGTGTTGATTACATAGTTCCAAATAGCAACACAGTGATATTTGGCAATGCTATTATTGCTTTCGATGCTATCCGCGATGGTGGTACAGCTTTCTCTTTACAGGGTGGAGTTGGTTTAAGGTTTTAATGGGAAGGCAGTCCTCATAAAAAAACTGTCATCCCGATCGCATAAAAATTTTCTTACCCCTACTCCCTACTCCCCATTCCCTACTCCCTTCTTCAAGCTACTTTCTTTTCCTGATATTTTATTAATTCTTCAGGAGAAAATACACCATGCTCTGTAACGATCGATGTAATTAGTTTAGATGGTGTTACGTCGAAAGCTGGATTGTAAAATTCTACGCCGGATGCTGTTAGAATTGTGTTACCAATTTTATATATTTCCTCTGAATTGCGCTCTTCAATAGGGATTCTGCTACCATCAGATAAAGAAAAATCAACAGTGGAAAGGGGTGCAGCAACAAAGAAGGGAATATTATGTGCTTTAGCGACAAGTGCTAAGCTATATGTACCAATTTTGTTGGCTGTGTCGCCGTTAGCAGCAATTCTGTCAGCACCAACAATCACAACATCAATTAAACCCTGCTTCATGCAGTGAGCTGCCATACTATCAGTAATGACTGTGACTGGAATACCTTCTTGCACGCACTCCCAAGCAGTTAATCTTGCTCCTTGTAAGCGAGGACGAGTTTCATCAGCAAACAAACGCGCTAAACGCCCTTCTCTAAAAGCAGAACGTACCACACCCAAAGCGGTTCCATAACCTGCTGTTGCTAATGCGCCTGCATTACAGTGAGTGAGTATTGTCAGTTGTGCTGGTGTCTTGGGTAATACAGCCAAGCCATTGTCACCAATTGCATGACAGGTTTGCAAATCTTCTATATTTATAGCTTGGGCAGTTTGCAAAAGAGTTTGTTTGATTTCTTCAATCGTTCCAAGAGTTTCATAAGCAGTTCTCATCATCCGCGAAATTGCCCAAAACAAATTCACCGCTGTTGGACGTGTCGATCGCAAAAGTTCTGCTACTTTTTCCAAATGATTCAAAAACTCGTCGCGATCGCCCGTCTCGATTTCTCTCGCTCCAAGATACATTCCATATGCTGCAGCCACACCAATTGCTGGTGCGCCTCGCACAATCATGGTTTTAATCGCCTGCGCCATATCTTCGCAACGGCTGATTTCTACAAATGTGTATTCACTTGGTAAACGGGTTTGGTCAATCAGCGAAACTGAGTTATTGTGCCAAATAACGGAATAAACCTGATTTGTGGAAGAATTCATGGAATTACACGCTATCAAATTTTTTAAATTGTAATGTTAGCAATTCTACTAGTTCTGCCAATTTTGGAAAAAGTATAAAAGATGAAGATCATAGTAAAAAATCGCACAATATCTATGTTGAATACGTAGCGACTCTAAAGATCTACATCTTCATAAAGGTCGGCGATTGTGGCTTCAAAGTCAATACTGGGTAGTTGAAACGACTTATTATCTGCTGTGTAAGATTGCAAAACCCACAGACCTTCATCATTCCGGCGAAAACACTCAACTCGCTGACGTTTGGTGTTGATGAGAACGTACTCTTTGAGACTTTCTAGGGTTTGATAGTCGGCGAATTTGTCCCCGCGATCGAAGGCTTCGGTGGAATCAGATAAAACTTCGACAATTAAACAGGGAAATCTTTTATACGCAGGAGTTTCCCTGTCTCGTTGGTCGCAGGTTACCATGACATCAGGATAGTAATATCGATTTAAAGATTCGATACGTGCTTTCATCGAAAATTTGGGTAGAAACCCCGTCCTAGAAGGACGGCTTTGCATTTTGTTTTTTTTGTGAACCATTACCGCCTTGGAGAGATTGATATCGGGTAGTTTTGCTTTCTACTTTCGTTCGGGCAGTTACGAACTGGTATCGCTCTCTCTGTACGCATAATGGGTTTGCTCTTGCGAGCCTTCCTTTGCAGGAGTAATGTGAGCCTTGACTGTGTTTACATTCGGTACTTTCCAAACAACACTAGCTTTAAACCGTTACGCTTGTTTAATTGCTTGGTTTCAGAGCTACGAACTGGCTACGCATCCTTAGGTGAGAACTTTAACACTTAATGTAAACCCAGTAGTAAACTACTGATAGTCTGGTAAGCTCGGCTTCAACTAAACAGGGTTTAGCTGAAGCCTCCAGGCTTAAGCCGGAGGTTGCTTACGTCAGTGATATAAACACGACAGCCCGAACCGCGTACATGACTCCGGAGGAGTGCAAACAGGTTCCCAGCAATTGTGACATGGGGGTCAAGCGCCCCAGCCATTGCGTAAACGTAACCGTCAATGTACTCGTGTTTGATGTCGTTTTTTTCCTCCATCTGGAGGTATTCCTCAGGAGTGAGGTACATTTCAGGTGAAGCTACCATATTTCAGCCCAGATGTGCGTAGTTTTGTCATTTGTCACGCTGGATAAATTCGCAAGCGACGAAAAGGTTCTTCACCAAAACTTTGCGATTTGAGATTGTACCTTTCAACAAGTTCGTGTTGCATGGCGCGAATTTTTGCTGAACGAGGAAGTAATTCCACAGGCTGTTTCTTGGGAATCACGATTTCCTCTACAGCAAGTCTAGCTTCTTCTAATGCGTCAATTTCATCATCTTCACTTCCACTTCGAGCAAACCGATTGGGTTCGGGTTCATCGTCTGTTGTTGGTTCTTCCATACCCAACACCTGTTGTAAAGATTGGGTAATTTGAGTGTAGGAGTTGGCTTTTAAAGTATAGACGGGTACTTGATATTCTTCTGCCATGCGCCTAAGATTGGAGTGTTTTCTCGCGTGCGATCGCAGTGCTAGAATTGCATCAGCTTTATTAATATCCTTTGTCAACACTACTGGCAAGTTGAGTTCGCGAATAACCGTTTCCAATTGATGGTAACTCACACCATAAGGGTATACCTGGCACAGTTCATCTTCGTCAAGCGAATCTAGTTTGTCACCGAGGAACTGTTGCAATACTGCTCGGTTAAGGGAAAGTGAAGCCTAAAATTCCGAAGAAACTGTTCTCGTTTTATTTACGAGAACAAAAATGAGAGAAATTTGTATAAATGAACCCACAAGAGATGAGCAAGTATCTCTCAAGAATGTTTATATTTAATTGAAAAAATCTCTAAACCTTGTCCCTTTTAATTTTCTATCTAGTTCAACTATCTTCTACTACTAGATGATGTCAACTAGCGGTTGTAAAAATTGTAAAAGATAGTTGTTGCCGGGGAGTATAATTATTTCTATGACATCGTTTTTTAGTTTTAAATTTAGAACGAGTTTTCTTGATTACCCTCGGATTAGTTCTGCCTGAGGTTGGTGGTATTTGTAAGTCTAAGATTTCCCAGATTAACCAGCTAAAATATATATTCATATTCTCAAGAGAATGATTAACTTGCTGTTGAAACTGAGGAATAGCACGTCTGACAACTCTTAGAGAACTGGTAAAACTTAAACTTAGGGGAGATATTCCCTTGATTGCTGCACTTTGAAACATTAAATAACGTATACAATAGTGTCCTAGTAACCAACCATAAATTTCTTGGATAACTTCACGAGGATTCTTCGAGCGGATAGGAATTTTACGACCGTTCAGATGGACTTTTAACTCATCCAAGGTGTTCTCAGCTTCCCACCGTTGATGGTATTCTTGGGCTAAGAGCAATGCAGGAAAAGTTGAAATATCCATCAAATCAGTTACTAAACGATACACCTTTTCTACACCCTCAACTTCAATAATATATTCAATGACACGAACAGGTATTTTCGTCGCTCCCTTCTTTCTTGACTTTCCATCAGGAGCAAGCCAACTTAGATAGGAACCATCAGGAAAAGCTTTAACAAACTCAAATTTTACATGAGATGGCACGCGACCAAGAATATGACATTTTTGTTTGATTGCAGCATGAATCATTTTAAATGAGTGCAGTCCTCTGTCCCACATTAACAACATACTCTCCTCAACACTTCTTAATAGCTTTAAAGCTCCTTTTCTCTCTCCAATTCGATATGGACAACAAAATATGTCGATAATTAAATGAGTTCCTGCTTCGACTAAAAAAGTTAACCTAGCTTTGGGAAAAGCCGGATTTGTACCAGGACGAGAACCAGGGTAACCAAATACTTTAGCATTAGTTTCTGTATCAGGAACATCAAAAACTGTGCCATCCAAAGCCATTATTCTCAGTCCACCCAAAAAAGCACCTGGTGTTTTAATTGTTGCTAAAGGTTTTGCAACAATTTCAAATAAACGAGTCATAACAGCAGCACCAATTCGTTGTCTAGCTTCACTTATTGATGAAGATGTTGGTATCTTAAAACGTCTCTTAAAGGGGATTTGCAAAGAATTAAAACCCTGAATGAGATTTTTCAATACATCCACGATTGAATCGGAGGACCAAAAACTCATGGCGATTACTAGAGAGATTACTACGTGTGTAGGAAGTATTCTTTGACGCCGTGCGGTACTACTCGTTGTTGTAATCGCTGCCATAATCGACTCGGTAGGGATGATCTGGTTAAGAGCCAGCAGTAATTGTGCCCGATTTAGGATTTGATTGTTGAATTCAAAGTTAACTAGCATCATTAGCACTCAGTTTTGAAGTGAAATTTCGTATAAGATAATATTGATTAAAACACTTTTTGTTCTCGTAATCTATTCGAGAACTCTATCTTTCCCCAATTCCAATTGATGCCTACGAAAACTGACGATATTATTGCCAGAGCCGAACTCTTACAGCAAGCGATCGCTACTCTACAACTACAAATTCAACAAATTCAAGCTTCAGGAGAAGTTGCACCCGAAGGTTGTTGTGTCCTGCGCTACCAGGCACGCGGTCAAAAAGGAACTTACTGGTACTATAAGTTGCACGCTCAAATGCCGATTTTCCCTACGCAAACTCCTAATAAATTAAGTAAATATAAGCATTTGGGGAAAGCTGGAAGCCCCGCTCATATTGATGCTGTTATGCAAGTTACACGAAGAATGCAAATCGACACCTTAAAAAATACGATTCATTCTCTCAGACAAAACTGGATAGATTTGTACGAAAGTCTCAAAGACAAAAAATAACCTTGCCCATCCGCTTTCAGTTATCGTTTTTAATACGCGAACACATTTGACACTGTTTTACCCTTTATTTCCCTTAACCGAGCAGTATTGGCTTTAGCCCTACCTACTAAGATTTTTTCATAAATCATTTATGATTCCTATAGAATGAATGGTACTTAGTTAGGTATAAAGTGCTCTTCCTTCTCAAATGTAAAATGAAGATTAAAATTTTGCATTAACGCCTGCAAACACTGCAAATCTAGAAGAGTCGTTACCTGACTAAGGTGAAACACCGTGCATCCATCTCCGTTCTTGTGGTACGGGCGTCCTCGCCCGTACACTCTCTTATAAGGCGGACCCCAGACGCCTACCCCACTCCATGTAGTCTAATAAGAGCGAAAATTGCTGTAAGAAACTTAAAGTAAATATACTTACGTAAAGTAAAATTGTGAGATTCACAAACTACAATATTATTAAGTAACACCAGGTAGCTGTGTGCCAAACCAGTCTTGCTGGTGGGTAAAATAAAATAGATCTGGGGAGAAAGACTTAACCCCAAGTGGCTAATGTTATAAAAAATTCAGGAGAAGATAGTCAACTGAATGAATAACGTTAAAGGAGATTATATCTCTAGGCTAACAACAAACACGCTCAAGTTAAAAGTTCGCTTGTGCAACCTCAAAAACCAGAAAAAATAGATTTGAATACGGAATACCTTTGCCCCTGTCGTCGGCGGGGACAGTTAATTCCGATTACGTTGACAGAAGCATTTGGATGCGATCGCTGTCCGCAAATATTCGTAGTAGAAGATAATGGATATGTACTGGAGCAGCTATCAACCACCTATCCATACAAGCGAGCTTGGCGCTGGACGGGAAATTCTTGGCAAGTTGTCCATCCTCGTTTGGGAGAAAACTATTTGCCAGTAGCACTTGGCATAATTTTCGTGCTAGTGATTATATGGTTACCATTAGCACTGCGATTGGCAAGTGGTTACAGCATTATTGCTTGGGCGATGGTGGCAGTTCTGTTGGCTATCCTACCAGCACTGATGGTCTGGCTCACCTACAGACGTTAACGAGGCGGACAGTGGATGATTTTGATGATTACTCCGAACCAATAGTCATGAGTGCGAGACGCGCCCATAGTGCTTCCTTAAAATTAGGAACGACAAAAGGCGTAGACAGGAGTCGCGCTGTGCTGTCAATGGCGCAGTCGCTCACGCGCTCGTTTGACGATATTTTAGAAGCCAATACCTTGGATTTAGAAGCCAGTCGCGAAATGGCATTACCAGATTTAATGTTGGAATGGCTGAAACTGACTCCAAAACGGCTGGAGATGACAGTGGCAATTCTCCAACGGTTGGGGGAATTATCAGATCCATTACGGCGGGTCAGACACGCTGACTATCAGTTAGAAGACTCACAAACATACTCACAGTTAATGCCTTTGGGTGTGATAGCTTTTATTTATGAGGCATTTCCTGAGTTGGGAGCAATTGCTGCTGGTTTGTGCATCAAAACAGGCAATAGTATCATACTTAGAGGTGGTACAGAAGCAATTCATTCTAACAGCGCAATTGCGATCGCGCTCACAAATGCCTTATCTGATGTTGGTCTTCCAGAAGATTGCATACAGTTAATTACAGAAGAACATGGAACATCCATCAGAGATTTAGTCATCCAAGACCAATGTCTAAACCTCGTGATTCCTTACGGACGTTCTAGCTTAATACAGCAAGTTGTACGACACTCAACATCTCCAGTTCTCAAATCAGCTATGGGTAACTGTTACCTTTACTGGTCACTCAATGGCAGTTTAGAAATGGTGCGTTGGATGATCGTGGACAGCCACCAAAGTGAACCAGATCCAGTTAACGCCATTGAAAAAGTCTTGATTCATCGCCAAGCTCTACCATCATCCTTTGTCACATTATGGAACAGTTTGAAAGAAAAGGGCTTTGAAATCAAGGGAGATGCTGAACTAGTGGATGCCTTTCCTCAATTACAACTTGCAAAAGATACAGAATGGGGAAGCGCTTACTTAACAAAAACAGTTGCTTTTAAATTAGTGGATAGTCTAGAAGCAGCAATAGCCTGGATTAACCAGTACAGTAGCGGTCATGCTGATTGCATTGCAACAGAATCCTATCAAGAAAGTCGGCAGTTTGCGTTAGGAGTTAATAGTGCTTCTAGTTATATCAACGCTTCTCCCCGGTTTTCCCGAAATCCTTCGCGAGGAGACTCAGTATTTCTAGGAATGTCAAACCAAAAAGGTCATCGGCGCGGATTAATTAGCCTAGAAAGTTTGACAACTACGAAGCATATTGTTTTGGGTAATGGAAGGTTTTAGTTTTTGGTTAGTGGTTAGTGGTTAGTGGTTAGTAGTTCTTTTTAACCACTAACAACTAACAACTAACAACTAACAACCAACAACTAACTCTTATTACGCGTATAATAAACCTTAGATCCAGTATCCGGTACAAAATGGCAACTTAAACAAGAACGCCATAATGAAGTGACGACCGGTTCTTCCGATTTGCGGAAATAGTCACCCAAGATGGGTTTAATTGCTTTAGTTACCTTCTTTAAATTGTAGTGAGGGATGTTGAGAAATATATGGTGAGCAACATGAGTACCGATATCATGATGTATGTGATTGATGAAACCATAATCGCGGTCAATTGTTGAAAGCGCACCTTTGAGGAAAGTCCATTCTTCTTCGCGGTACCAAGGAATATCTGGTTCGGTGTGGTGTAAAAAAGTCACCAAGTCCAGCCACATGACGAACACAAGATAGGGTCCAACATAGTATTTGAGCAACCACATCCAACCCCATTGATAGGTAAGAAAACCAAGCAAACCTACCATGGAAGTCCAAAGTACAGTACTGGTAATGACATCCCATTTTTCAGAAGGTTTGAAGAGCGAGCTGTTAGGAGAAAAGTGAGAGCCTTCTTTATTCGGAGAACGTTTAAATAGATAAACTGGGTAAGCCAATAAAAACAGATAATATCGACCTATCTTTTGCTCCAAAGGCATTGCTTTGTACTGAGATTCACTGATAGGATACCAACTTTCGTCATTATCTAGGTGACCGGTATTCAGATGGTGAGTTCTATGGCTAATTCGCCAACCGTGATAGGGAACGAGAATTGGTATATGGGAAAGATGACCGATCAGATCGTTGAGCCATTTCTTTTTAGAAAAAGATTGGTGTCCGCAATCATGTCCAACCACAAATAAAGCCCAGAACATTGTCCCTTGCATGACCCAGAAAATAGGCCAGAAAAACCAAGAATTCAAATGATGAGCGACTGCGTAAAGCAGAGTGATAATTAGGATGTCACGGAAAAAGAAAAACAGTGATTTTCCGACATTCGGCTGAAAGCATTCAGATGGGATTGCAGCTTTTAAAGAACTTAGAGTGAAGGGAAACTGGGTGACATTTTCAGATGACGCACAGCCACTGTGAGTATCTGTTGAATTGATGGTATTTTGCACTTTATTTTGTTGTTGGGTGTTATCTGGTATGAATGCAAAGCAGCACTTTGCTTGCAGGTGAGCAAAAGTCAACCTGCATTCGGTTTTTAATGAGAATCTTTCCTATCAGTTGAAAGATTTAAACATCAGTAGTACTAGAGTGCCAATGCGTGTTTTGAGGGACTTCATAAACCCGGTTTCTTCAAGAAACCGGGTTTCTCGGCAAAGGCAATATCCATCAAATCAAGGTTGATAGACTAGTATACCTACTTTATCTGGTCACTGGCCACTGGTCACTGATTGACGATAGTCTTTGAAAGACAGATAGCCGTCATCAACAACATACAACTGGCACTTATCTGTAATTTCTTTCATTAAAGACCAAGAAAATTGATATTCAGAATGCAGATAAGCACTCCACTTCTCTTTTATGCTGGCATATGCAAGACGCAAATTATAAGAGGGAATTGCGGTTGACACATGATGGGGAACGTGGACGTTAATATCGTGGCAAAGGAATTCTATCCAACGAGGATAATCGCAATGAATTGTTCCTTGAAGCTGGGCAGTAACAGCGTTCCACTTAGACTCTGCAACGAAAGGAACGTCTGAAGTAGTGTGGTGAACATAAGTAAAAGTGCTCATCCAAAAGTGGTAAACCAGCCAAGGGATAAACCAAAATTTGACAAATCCCCAAATACCAGTTGTTGCAATAAGAATTGGGAATGCGATCGCAGCAAACAGAACGACCACCACTACAGAAAGCTTGACATTGGGTCGGTCTTTTTCTTGAAACTTAGACCAATCAAAGTGGGTTACTGCCCAATGAAAAATAGAACCTACCCACCACAATCGGAGGCGCATGAACCACTCAAAAGCCCCTTGTGGGACTTTTCCCCAACTCTCGTAAACTTCTGTCCTAATGGGATGCCAAGCATTATCTTCGTCCAATTTGTTAGTGTGGGTGTGGTGATAATTATGCCCAATGCGCCAACTGTGGAAAGGGTAAATCAACGGCATCATCATCACGTGACCTACCAAATCGTTAACCCAACGGCTTTTGGCAAATGAACGATGACCGCAGTCATGCCCGATAACAAAAAAACCTGTTAAAGCAGTCCCAGTAAAAAACCATGCAAAGGGGAGGAGATACCAAGGCGAAAATACCAAACTGGCATAACCCAAGCCAACTATCAACACGCTAGTCAATAATTGTGTCCAAGCCTTTCGGGAATTCTGTTGAAAACATTCCTGGGGCAAGCTTTTGATAATATCTTTTAGCGTCAGTTCGGATCGACCAAAGTCAGAATTTAGTTTGTGGCTGTCTACTGTTGATGTAATCATGAATACCTAAAAAAGCACCTTCACTACCAAGTCACCAAAAAAGCGCCTTGACGCAAAGTTTTGTAACACTAGCGTTCGGATTATAACAATCTAATCCACCAAAGCGCAAAAAAAGGTTGAAGAATGACGGATGAAGGATAAAAGATTTACTGAGACCAGAGTATTTTAACTCATATAGGTTTCTGACCTATACGATCGAAAATTAACTTTTATCCTTTATCCTTTACACTTTATCTTTACTTATTTGCCAGCTTGACATTTGTCGCTAGACCGAGAGTTTGAAGTAATTGGATTGTCATCCATGTGAAGTCTAGTTCCCACCATTGCAAACCATGACGGGCTGAGTACTGAAAAGCGTGATGGTTGTTGTGCCATCCTTCGCCAAACACCAAGAGGGCTACCCACCAACAATTTGTGGAATTATCACCTGATTCGTGGCTGCGGTAACCAAATTTATGGGTAGCGCTGTTGACTAACCAGGTGCAGTGGTAAACAAAAACAATGCGAACAAAAATTCCCCAGACGACGAAAGACCAGCCACCCAAAAGCAGAAGAACTGCACCAAGGGCCAGCTGGAGAAAAATCATATTTTTTTCTAAAAACTGATAAACTGGATCGTCTGCAATGTCTTTAGTAAAGCGAGGAATTTCTGATTCATCTTCTTTTCTTTGATAAATCAACCAACCCATGTGACTCCACCAGAAGCCCTTGTTGGAATCATGGGGATCTTTTTCCGTATCAGAGTGTAAATGATGCATGCGGTGAGTCCCTACCCATTCAATAGGTCCCCCTTGGCAGGCAAGTGTCCCACAAAAGACTAAGAAATACTCCAATAACTTAGGAGTTTGGAAACTACGGTGGGTAACAAGACGGTGGAATCCTAGAGTAATCCCTAAACCACCACTCACCCAGTACAGAACGAAAGCAACACCTAGAGCTTTCCAGCTAAAGTTACTGGGAAGCAGGGCAAACAAAGCTCCGATGTGCAAACCAACGAAAAAGAGGGTGTTAACCCAGTGAATTTGGTGTTTGGTTGGAGTAGCGAGTGTCATGCAATAACCCGAAGTAGGAATTGTTCAGCCTAATCTGCGAGATTCAAAAATCCGCAAGTTTTTTATGTTTTCTTAAAAAGAGGAACTGATGAACAGCTCGGAACAGCTGCGTGAAGCAGAACTGGCACTGTTACAAATTTTTTCTGGAATTGACGCTCAGGTCAAGCAAAATCTTCAACGAGTGCTAGATGCCTTCCGCTATTATCGTGTAGGATCGCACCATTTTGCAGGTGTTACGGGATACGGACACGATGATTTGGGGCGAGAAACTTTAGATAAGGTCTTCGCCCAAATCATGGGGGCTGAGGCGGCAGCTGTGCGGGTACAGTTTGTTTCAGGAACCCATGCGATCGCCTGTGCCTTATTTGGTGTCCTACGCCCCGGTGATGAAATGTTAGCTGTAGTGGGCGCACCCTACGATACACTGGAAGAAGTCATTGGACTGCGCGGCCAAGAACAAGGTTCCCTTCTTGAGTTTGGCATCCGTTACCGACAGTTGGATCTGACAGAGGAAGGAACAGTAGATTGGCACGCTCTAAGCCGTGCGGTAGAGGACAAGACACGTTTAGTGCTGATTCAGCGCTCTTGTGGCTATTCTTGGCGTCCTAGCTTATCAATTGCCGATATTGAAAAAATTATTAACTTAGTCAAACAGCAAAATCCCAATACCGTTTGCTTTGTTGACAACTGCTATGGCGAGTTTATTGAAACTCAAGAACCCACACACATTGGTGCCGATCTCATGGCAGGGTCGTTAATTAAAAATCCTGGTGGAACCATTGTAACAGCTGGTGGTTATGTTGCCGGACGTGCCGACTTAGTAGAATCTGCCGCTTGTCGCCTCACAGCACCCGGAATTGGCAGTTATGGCGGTGCTACCCTCGACCAAAACCGATTACTATTTCAAGGGCTATTTCTTGCCCCACAGATGGTAGGAGAAGCCATGAAAGGAACTCACTTAACTGGGTACGTATTCGAAAAATTGGGTTACCCCGTAAATCCAGCACCCCTCGTTCCCCGTCGGGATGTGATTCAAGCAATTAAATTAGGTTCTGCCGAGAAATTGATTGCGTTTTGTAAAGCCATACAACAAAATTCACCCGTAGGTTCCTATCTTGACCCCGTTCCAGATGAAATGCCCGGTTATGAAAGTAAAGTCGTTATGGCTGGAGGGACTTTTATTGAGGGTAGTACCTCTGAATTTTCCGCCGATGGTCCTTTAAGAGAACCCTATGTCGTATACTGCCAAGGCGGAACCCACTGGACTCATGTTGCCATAGCTTTAGAAGCAGCAATTGAAGCGGTAACCAATCAACGTAGGTTGGGTTGAGGAACGAAACCCAACATGGAACCGAATTGTTGAACCCAACATAGAACCGAATTGTTGGCTTCGCGTTCACGCTCAATCGCTCATGTGAGAAAATTGAGCCACGAAATTCAACATAGAACCGAATGGTTGGGTTCGCGTTCACGATCGATCGCTCATGTGAGAAAATTGCGCCACGAAATTCAACATAGAACCGAATGGTTGGGTTCGCGTTCACGATCGATCGCTCATGTGAGAAAATTGCGCCACGAAACCCAACATAGAACCGAATTGTTGGGTTCGCGTTCACGCTCAATCGCTCATGTGAGAAAATTGAGCCACGAAACCCAACATAGAACCGAATGGTTGGGTTCGCGTTCACGCTCAATCGCTCATGTGAGAAAATTGAGCCACGAAACCCAACATAGAACCGAATTGTTGGGTTCGCGTTCACGATCAATCGCTCATGTGAGAAAATTGCGCCACGAAATTCAACATGGAACCGAATTGTTGGGTTCGCGTTCACGCTCAATCGCTCATGTGAGAAAATTGCGCCACGAAACCCAACATAGAACCGAATGGTTGGGTTCGCGTTCACGATCAATCGCTCATGTGAGAAAATTGCGCCACGAAACCCAACATGGAACCGAATTGTTGGGTTCGCGTTCACGATCAATCGCTCATGTGAGAAAATTGCGCCACGAAACCCAACATAGAACCGAATGGTTGGGTTCGCGTTCACGATCGATCGCTCATGTGAGAAAATTGAGCCACGAAATTCAACATAGAACCGAATGGTTGGGTTTCGTTCACGAGCGATCGCTCATGTGAGACAATTGCGCCACGAAATTCAACATAGAACCGAATTGTTGGGTTCGCGTTCACGATCAATCGCTCATGTGAGACAATTGCGCCACGAAATTCAACATGGAACCGAATTGTTGGGTTCGCGTTCACGCTCAATCGGTCATGTGAGAAAATTGCGCCACGAAATTCAACATGGAACCGAATTGTTGGGTTCGCGTTCACGCTCAATCGGTCATGTGAGAAAATTGCGCCACGAAATTCAACATGGAACCGAATTGTTGGGTTTCGTTCCTCAACCCAACCTACCAACAATTGCATCTCTTGTGGTTTTATAGGCTTCAATAAAGGTGCGGAAGGATTCTTGGGAAATTTCTTCTACAACCAATTTTTCTGCTACTTCTTTAAGAACAGTGTCTACTCTTTGCTGAAGTATATCTTTACTATCATTACTGTTTCTTAATAGCTCAACTATTGCCTTGATATAACTGGCGGAAAGTTCTCTCTGCTTGTGCTCAATTTGTTCTTGATTGAGTTGTCTTTCACGATCTATTGCTTCTCGAGAAGTTTTGTAAGCTTCGTTAAATGTACGGAATGATTCTTGGGAAATTCTCTCATCAATTAGAGCATCAGCAGCTTTTTTAAAGATTTCATCAAGCTGCTTTTGATGATTTTCTAAATTACCCGAGTTGGCTTTCATTAAGTTAATGGCTGATTGAATGTATTCATCAGCTTCATTTTTTCTACTACTTTCCATCCACCCTTTTATCTGTCGAATCCAGGAAAAAGTAATCAGAATAATAGTTAGAATTAAAGCTAAATAATCAGCATTTTCTTGAACAAAAGAAGGCTGATTGCGATCGTAAAAAGCACGCGCACCTGGATGAAGTGGGGGAAGACCTGCGCTAGCTGATTCTCTGGGGTCTTTGAGATTAGCAACTAGGGGTTTAACTTCAGGGTGTTCTGGGGATACAGCATCTGCGATCGCCTGATAATTTTCAAGTATAATGCGAGTGATTTCTCGAATTACACTTTTATCAACGGTATCGCTTGCAACTAAAAGTCTTGATACTGCTATAGTTGGTAAATCTTCGTCAGGTACAGCAGGATTTCCTTTATATGCACCTTGGGGAATTTTGGTACTTTCAAAAGCAGGATGCTTAATTTTCATAGCCTCTGCTTGTGGAATAGCAACCAATCTGCCATTGTGATTTTCTACAAGTGTTGAGATTCCTCTATTTCCAACAGCACGGACGCGGAACAGAGCATTTGCCCTACCAGATTTAAAATCTTCTTCTGCTTTTGTATCGTCGTAATCTTGTTGACCTTTTAAACTTCCTGTAATCGTAATATCTGATAAACCGTAATGCTTTGCTATTTTCTGAAAAGATTTATATTGCCCTCCTTTTGCAGGCAAAGCAACTGTTTTTCCCTTTAATTGAGTAAATTGCTTAATACTGGGGTCTCTAACAACTAACTGAAATAAATCTTGATATAAAACAGCTACAGTTCTGACTCCAGCATTTGCTCCCTCAGACTTTGATGGTTTCGTTTTGCGAGTGGACACATCCATTTCTTCAGAAACCACATCTGCTTGTGCAGCTGCCATCTGTACTTGACCTGTTTTTAGCATCTCCAAACTTTGTGAAGTGCCTCCAGTTTCCCGTACTGTAATTTTGATATTAGATTTACTTTCAACAACCTTCTCAATTGCTTGACTTATAATATAGCTTTCTCCTTCCATATCACCAGCAGCAAGGATAATTTCAGGTGCTGTAAAACGACCCACAATCCTCCACATACTAAAGGCGACTAAGCCCATACTAAAAAGCCCAAGGCTGATAAAGACGAATTTAGATAGAGGATCGAGATGCTGAAAAAACCTTTTAAAAGAAAGTTTAGGAGAAGTTTTTAACGCTGCCATAGTTGTTAGAATTTTAATTCCTGACTGGGATTATTGTATAGAGAGTCTAGGATTTAATAGAATCACCCATTGAGACAGTAATTATGAATTAACTGTTCCAACAAGACAGTCGCGATGAAAAAATTTCATCCTCAATCATGAAAATACCTCTTCCCTACTCCCTACTCCCTATTCCCCACTCTCTATTTTCTAGACAGTGATTTTTGTTCTAATGCAATAAGGCGCTTAGAGGTCAAGGTATATGCAAGTCATTGAGTTAACTCCTTTACAAGCGTTCCGTCGCAGTGTAGTCATTGTGTTTCAAGCAGCCCCAGCACAAGTACGCAATATCACAATTCTTATGTTACTGGGAGGTGTTACACCCGCTATAGTTCTTTGGCTTAATAAATTAATCATTGATGAAGCAACTCGGGTCATTACTAGAGGAACTACTGAAAGTGCTGTTAATTTAGTACTCTCTCAACCTCAATTGCTTGCAAGTATAGTGGCTTTGCTACTACTCAATTTGCTCGGTGATTCAATTTCCACAATTACCAGCTTTACATTTACTTCCTTGAGCGATCGCGTCAAAGGCGTTGTAGAAGGATTAATGCTGGACAAAGTTGCCAATTTTAAGGATATTGCTTTGTTTGAAACACCCGAGTTGCTAAATTTAGTGACGTTGACAGAAAAGGGAGTACAGCGACTCAGAGAACTCATATTCCGCCTAGTGCAAACGTTACAGGGTGTTTTAATCTTTATTCCAGCCGTTTTACTTTCTGGAGCTTTAACATGGTGGATACCTCTGATTTTATTACTTTGTACAACTCCCGCAGCCTACGTAGATTTAAAATACCGCAAGCAAAGTTGGAGAGTGGAAAAAACTCAAGCTTCTCTTGCTCGTGAAATGGACTTGTACAAGACAGTTTTAATTGGGGAAACATACGCAAAAGAATTGCGCCTGTTTCATCTGCAAAAAGTACTCCTCGATCGCTGGCAAAGACTGTTCAAAACCATATTTCAGGCAATGGAACAAATTCGCCGCCAGGGTACGATGATGATATTTGCCTGGTCGTTGCTGAGTGGATTAGGTGTAGCATTACCTTATGCATACGTAGTTTTAGGAGTTCTAAATAAAACATATACTTTGGGGGATTTAGCTCTTTACAGTGGGGTGATTCTGCAATTGAGAAGGAGTTTGTTCGCACTTATCGATGGTGGTGGAGAATTGTATGATGTAGCACTCGCCACTACACCAATTTTTCAACTTTTAGAGTTGCAGCCCCAGTTATCTGAGGAGAATCATGAGTTATTTGAGCCTACCGTGGGTTCAAGTTTGTCTGGTATTCAAATTCAAAATCTTTCTTTTGCCTATCCAAATGGCGATCGCCCTATCCTCAACGAGATTAACCTGACAATTCATCCCAACGAGATGATTGTGCTAGTGGGTGAAAACGGTGCGGGCAAAACAACTCTTGCTAAACTGTTATGTCGCCTTTACGATCCAAGCCATGGTACGATTTTTTGGCATGGGCAAGATTTGCGATCGCTCTCACTAGAAGATTTACGTTCCCGTATTGCTGTTGTTATGCAAGATTATGCCCGCTTTCCCACAACAGTTAAAGAAAATGTTGCCTTTGGCAATCTTGACCAACTTGAAAATGAACGTACTATCCAAGAAGCAATTTCAGAAGCAGGTATGGCTGAGGTTGTAGAAAAGCTAGAGCAAGGACTAGAAACTCTTTTAGGCAAGCAGTTGGAAGGAGGCGTAGATTTATCTGGCGGACAATGGCAACGCTTAGCGATCGCTCGTGCTTTACTCCGAATGTCCCAAGCAGAACTGATCGTGCTTGACGAACCGACAGCCAATCTAGACCCGAAAACAGAAAATGAAATTTACGGCATTTTTCGTAAGATCTCCAAAGGAAGAATGGCAGTTGTTGTCAGTCACCGCCTTGCAATGGCAAAACTTGCAGACCGAGTTGTCGTCATGGAACACGGTCAAATTATAGAAGCAGGAACTCATGAGGATCTTATGGCATTGGGCGGACAGTATCACCTCATGTTTACTCGTCAAGCAAGCAGTTATCACTAAAAGCAAAGTATCCTATATTGCCTGTGCTTGTTTATGTAAAGTAACAAGTAGCACTTATGGGAATGTACGGTAGGGCGGGCGAGGACGCCCACCCCACAAGAGCTAAGTTTACTTCAAAATCCAAAATCGGATAATTATTTAGCCCAAGGTCCCCAGATAGCAAAAGTGATACCAGGAGTTTGGATATTCACGAACAAAGTTTGATTATCTGGCGAGAAGCAAGCACCGGCAAACTCATTTTCATTCAGGGCGTTGCGAGCAAACTGATAAAGTCCACCTTCAGGAGTTACCCCAACCACAAATTGCTCATCATCACCATCTTCGCACAAAATGAGATCTCCAAAAGGAGCTACAACTATATTGTCGGGACTATCTAACACGCTACTATCATTTGGCTCAACAAATAGTTCAATGGTACCGCCATCTTTAGCAGTTCTGCCTGGGATGTAACGCCAAACTTGACCACCGCTATTAGCACCGCCACTTGTGCAACAGAAGTAAAACTCTCCATTGCCATACCATATTCCTTCACCACGAGAAAATTGTGCGGCTCCCTTGGCAAAACCTTCTTTCCGCACGGTGTCTTCATAAGGATCGTAATCTTCAATACGAACCCACTCTGCTTGGTATTTTTTCCCTACAGGGAAACCAGTCTTGGTATTTTCTTGAAATAAACCGACGATCGCAAGAGCTTCTAAAACACCACCTTCTTGCAAGAAGCCCGGTCTGTTAGGAATAAAGCGGTAGAAGAGGCTGTCTCCTGCATCTTCTGTTTGATAGACAATTCCTGTTCTGGGATCTACAGCCACAGCTTCGTGGTTGAACCGACCCATTTCTAGCAAAGGTACGGGGTCTACAGTACCTTTTTTGGGCTTCCGAAGTGCTGGAACTTCAAAGTTGTACCCATGGCGTTTGGTCACTCTGTTTGGGTTAGGTACGAAAATGCCAGAATTTGCTGGTTGTTGTATTGTCGCTGGGGTGGTCTCTGGAGTGGAGGTATTTTCTTCACAACTAATCCATGACCCCCAAGGAGTCAGACCCCCAGCGCAGTTGCGGTAGGTTCCTGCTAGTGAAGCATAATCTCTAACAAGCTCGCGTTCTGGGTTAACAATTAATGTTGTTGTACCACCCTTACAAAGCTCGTCATACTTATTGCCTTTAACCTCAGTTGAAGAATTTGGGCTGAGTTCGTGATTGCGAACTAAGATGACAGAGCGATTGGGTCCGGCAAAAGTTGCCATACCATCATGACCACCAGGTACGGGGTTACCATCGCTCATGAGATCGCCTGTTCGGGAAAAGGCTTTGTAACGAAACCCAGCAGGTAAGTCTAACAAGCCATTAGGGTCTTTGATTAGAGGACCATAGCCATAAGTTGTTGACGATGCACCTTGTGCTATTGCGTAAAGACCTCTTAGGTTCTCTCCAACAACTAGAGTTGCAGCAGTTGTACCTGCTAGGGCAAAAAATTTTCTTCTTGAGAAAGCCATAGTCTCCTCTCCATATCTGCATCTAAAATATGAGTAGATGGTGTGCAATACTTAGAGCAAAGATTGAGAATATTTGCCAACTTTCCATATCTAGACAAATTGCTTAGTATGGTTGATAAAGTTCACGTATTTCTCAATTTTTAAATAAGAATTCTCATTACCACATCTACTCACTAAGCTATTTCCAACAAGAGGATAGACTTATAAAGTTAAGCTGAGTTAATGAGAGTGTTAATTGTCTTGATAGATTTGTATGAGTGGCTAGCGGGAACGCTCGCACCACAAGAAATTTTAGGATATTTTTTATTTGGAAGTCTCAATTCATACTTGTCTTGGCGAATGGAATTTGCGTCTATACAGGCAAAACCCACCTACGTGGGTTTCAAAATACTAGTCCGCGTAGGCGGACGAGCGTTTGTATAGTAGCGAATTATATGAGGTCAGGACTTTTAAAACATCCTCTTAGCTACTTTGTAAATTTATATTTCACGCTCGGTAAATAATAATAGCTAATGACTAACTATAAATTTTTGTAAAATTGTCTTGTTATAAAAAGGAAATTATGGTTTGTAGTTGCGCTTCAGCGCATGTTCGCAACTACAAACCTACTAGGAACTGCTACGACTCCGGTAACTGATATTGCCCAACAATGCGCTTGGCAAATTCTGGAACGTGTGCTTCTAATTTCTCTGGATGATTCCGCTTGACGTATAAATAGTTGCGGGTAAAGTGGGAGTCTATAGAAAAACGGGCATATTCTAAACCTTTGGGGCCAATTTTTTCAATGACGACGCCCATCAGTTGTGCTGCCCACATGGGAAGGGTGATACCTTTATCGTAGGCGGGTATACTCTGTTGGACGGCTGCTTTGCGATCGCCTTTCGACATGACTGGTTGAGTTTCGAGTTGGTCTGTTACTAAGTCAAGCATTTGTTGACCTTTTTCGTTTCTGACAACAATCCATTGCCAACCAAAAGGTGCTCCCATGTAGCCTACAACTAGATCGGCGAGAGAATTGACATAGTCAAAGCAACTCATACAAGAAGGGGCAAAAACATCTTTAAGTTTGTTAGTTTTTAGCCCGAAAAATGGCACTTTTTCAATCGAGCCATCTTCGTGTTTAAAATGAACTCGAAAGTCTTGCATAAATTCATAATGCACAACAGTATCGGGGGATTTACTGGTGGTTTCTAAGAATTTTTGCAACCCTTCACGACTGACATTATCGACACAAGGAGTTCCTAAAACATAAAGTTTTTCTAAGCCTAGTTGTTTTTCAACAGCCCGTAATGCCTGAATTTGACAACCAACGCCAATAGCTAACAGTCGCTTTAGCCCCGATTTTTCTACTTGTTCGAGAATGGAAAGATTAGGTGAAAGAGTTGGTTTGTTAACCTTTGCTGCTAGGATTTCCTCTGGGGTACGGGCGATGATGGGCATAGGACCGAAGCGATCTTCTTTGGTATTTTGGACGCAAACAACACCTTCAACAATGCCACGATTGAGCATTTCAATTGCTATGGTGCTGACAATACCAGTCCACTGAGCACCGGGAACGGGCTGCTTTTTCCGCGCCGCCATCATATCTTGGTGGACGCCAAAGTAGATTTCATCAGGGTTTTCTAGGTTACGCGATCGCGTGTGGGTTTGTTGTTCTAGAGTATCTATTTGCTGATTAATAAACGCACAAGCTTCCTTGACATAATGAATATAGTATGTATCGCATAGCCCGCATTCACTACACAGTTCCTTTGCAGGGCGACGGCTACCGGGTTTTAGAGCTTTGGCTTTCTTATGCTTGCTAGAATCCACAGAAGTCATAATAAATTGTTTGTCTTATCAAGGAGTAGCTTTTATAGCGTTGCTGGGTTAAGAGAAAAAACTCTCATCATCCTAAAATCATTCCTCAATTCAGCAATGCTGCTTTTATTAACAATACCGTTATCAGCCATAAACTTCATGACGGATACTTTTTTGCTAAAGCGATCGCTTACCGGTTTTTCGGTATATAAGGATACATTAAAGATTGAGAAGGTATAAAATTAAATCAGCCTTCAAGAAAATAACTAGAAAGAGCACTTAGGCTAAAGTGCTACGATTGGGCTGTTCTGAAAAGCTTTTCTAAAAATCAATTCACCAAGGCAGGTACTTCAGTGGAACGTCGTGAATTTATTGGTTGGGTTGGTGTCGCAGGCGTTGCGAGTTCTTTACCAGGAGTTATCACTTCCTGTTCTTATCAAAACCAGTCACCAGCAAGCCCTCCCCGTGCTGACGGGTTTCAGGCTGTTGGTACAGTAGCAGATTTAGACAAAAATGGTCAAATTTTCAATGAGAAATTTGCTGGTAACAAAGTGTTGATAGTTCGAGATCCAAAAAACACAAGTCAAGTCCTAGCTGTCAATCCCGTTTGCACTCATGCAGGTTGTGATGTCGGATGGAAAAAAGATGAAAATTCTTTTGTTTGTCCCTGTCATGGTTCTAAATTTGCTGCTGATGGTAAGGTTATTAATGGTCCTGCTGACAAGCCCATACCTACGTATACAGCAAAGGTCGAAGGGGATGAGGTTTTGGTGAAAGCAGGTTAGATTTTTCTATTAGACATAAGACATTAGAGGATGTTTCTAAGTAGTGGGCGAATAGAATTCGCTACTACACAAACAAAGTCCGCCTACGCGGACTAATAGACTTTTTGTATAAGTAAATTTTATGTGAGTGCATCTACTGTTAGTCGTTAATGGCTCGTGGATAGTGGTCAAATCCTGACAGCAAAAGCAATGTAGTCACTAACCACTAACAGCCTTCTTGCAATACGTGCTTCTGACAATATTAGAAAAACGAATATTATTCTAGGCAGAAAAATGCACACTATCATGCCAACTTTGTCAATTAACTTTGCAGAAATTAAGAATGCAGACTGAAAGAAATGTTTTTATTCTTTAAATAAAGGCAAATATTTTATAATTTGCTTTGAGCATTTAACGAAAAACAAGAAATTATTGGATTTTCTAAATATCCTCTAAGGTTGCGAGTGCAGAACGTTAAGTTATCAGGAATACGGTATCAATGCCATTACTATCGAGACAGGTCATTTACCTCGCTACTCTTATGAGTGCGATCGCTTTTCCACAATTGCCAACTTTTGCCCAAATAACTGCTGATAACAGCCTACCTAATAATTCTCAAATTATAAATTCTAACAATATTGGAACCATTAGAGGTGGAACTCAAGCTGGAAGCAACCTGTTCCACAGCTTTAGTGAGTTTTCCGTTCCCATAGAAAGTGTGGCTTACTTTGACAATGCTTCAGACATTCAAAATATTTTCAGTCGTGTTACAGGTGGTTCTGTCTCTAATATTAATGGTTTAATTGCTGCAAATGGTAACGCTAACCTATTTCTTATCAATCCCAATGGTATTATCTTTGGTAACAATGCTCGTTTAAATATTGGTGGTTCGTTTTTAGCCACGACAGCTAGCAGTTTAAAATTTGCAGATGGAACGGAATTTAATACAACTACACCTCAAAATACACCCTTGCTTTCTATAGGTGTTCCTCTTGGCTTGCAATTCGGTGAAAATCCCAAAGCGATCGTTAATGAATCAGGCTACGGTATTTTATCTATTTTTGCTGATTTTTCCAACATACCACCTGGCTTGAAAGTGGAACCAGGGAGAACGTTGGGGCTAGTAGGTGGAGAAATTGTTCTACAAGGAGGTGCTCTGAGAGCACAGGATGGGAGAATTGAGCTAGGAGGTGTTGGGAGTAGTAGTTTTGTAAGTTTGACGCCTAACAACAGTGGTTATGTTTTAGGTTATGAGGGTGTTAAGAACTTTCAAGATATTCGTTTAAGCAAAGGGAGTGTTGCCTTTGTTGATGGCAATAGTGGTGGCAGTATCCAAGTACAAGGCAGAAACGTGGTACTTGCTGATGGTTCATTTATGAGCGCAAATACTACGGGCTCAGGTACAGGAAGAAGTTTGACTATCAATGCTTCAGAATCTGTGCAAGTCGCTGGGTCATATGCTGACGGTCAGTTTCTTGGTGGTTTACGGGTTCGAGTTACCCAAGGAGCAACAGGACAAGCAGGAGATTTGAGAATCAACACCACTACCTTAATCGTTCAAGATGGAGCACAGATTTCAGTGGGTGTCTTCGGCGCAGGTAAAGGAGGAAATTTAACAGTTAACGCTTCTAAAGAAGTTCAATTGATTGGTGAGTCTGATAATGGTCGTGCAAGTGGCTTGTTTTCTGAAACATTAGCAACAGGAAATGCAGGAGATATAACAATTACTACTCCTGTATTGCAGGTTCAAGACGGAGCATTGGTTAATACTGGTACCCGTAGTTCAGGTAAAGGCGGGAATTTGACTGTTAATGCCTCAGAATCCGTGCAACTGAGTGGCGTTAGCATTACCTTGGGTGCTCTAGCAGGCAGAACAGCAACAGGACAGGCGGGAGACATAAAAATTAACACACCCGTGTTATTACTTAAAGATGGGGCACAGATTTCAGTTGGTACCTTCGGCACAGGACAAGGAGGAAATTTAACTGTCAACGCTTCTAAGCAAGTTCAACTGATTGGTGGGTCTGCTAATGGTAAGTTTCCCAGTGGATTGTTTTCTGAAACACAAGGAAAGGGAAACGCAGGAGATATAACAATTACTACTCCTACATTGCAGGTTCAAGACGGAGCACGGGTTAATGCTGGTACCCGTGGTTCGGGCAAAGGTGGAAATTTAACTGTTAATACCTCCAAACAGGTACAGCTAGTTGGCACTTCAAGCAATGGTGAGTCTTCCAGTGGTTTATTTACGCGATCTGAGCAAATAGCAACAGGAGCAGCTGGTTCCTTAACAATAACTACGCCAGTGTTACTGGTTCAGGATGGGGCAAAAGTTAATGCTGGTACCAGTGGATTTGGTAATGGTGGGAATTTAACTGTCAACGCTTCCAAAAAAGTTCAACTGATCGGCACCTCTACTGATGGTCCTAGTGCTATAGCAACTGGAACTCTAAGCACTGGAAATGCGGGAGATTTGACAATTAATACTCCTGTATTGCTTATTCGAGATGGTGCACAAGTCAATGTTAACACCACTGGCTCGGGCAAAGGTGGAAATTTAACTGTTAACGCTTCTGAATCTGTAGAACTGATTGGCAGATCTGTTGATGGTCGGTATGGTAGCAGTATAGTTGCTGGATCTCTCCTAGCAACAGGACAAGCAGGAAATTTAAGGATTAACACTCCGGTGTTATTGCTGAAGGATGGAGCACAGGTGTCAGTTGGCACCTTCAGTGCAGGCAAAGGTGGCAATTTGACTATCAACGCTTCTAAGGAAATCCAACTGATTGGTACTTTTGCTATTGGTAATACACTGGCACCTAGTGGCTTGTTTTCAGAAACACAAGGAACAGGAGATGCAGGAGATATATCAATTACTACTCCTGTGTTACAACTAAAGGATGGAGCACGGATTGATGCTGGTACCCGTAACTCAGGTCAAGGAGGTAATTTAACTGTCAATGCCTCTAAACAAGTACAACTGATTGGTACATCTGGTATTGGTGAGTTTTCCAGTGGTTTATTTACTCGAGCTAACCAAACAGCAACAGGAAAGGCTGGTTCCTTAACAATAACGACTCCTGTATTGTTAGTACAAAATGGGGCAACGGTATCAGCAGGTACTTTTGGGCAGAGTCCCGGTGGAAACATTGAGGTTACTGCGGATAGAGTGGAATTAGAGAGTGCAAGTTTGGGAAGTGCAACTTCTGGTATTGGTTCGAGTGCAAAAGCAGGGGATGTAACGCTGAAAACTCGAACTTTAAATATTCAAGATGGTGCATTCATTTCAACCGTCTCTTCCAACCAAGGTCTAGCAGGCAATATTACTATCCGTGTTGATGAACGCTTAAGCGCCAGAGATGGTAGTATTTTTACATCTTCTCAACTGTCTTCGGGTGGATCTGTTGATATCAAAGCCCAAGATATTCGCCTGTTTGGTAACAGTGACATCTTTACCTCTGTATTTAGTGGTACAGGCAGTGGTGGCAATATTCAATTAACAGCCAACTCCATTATCGCCTTTGATGACAGCGACATTCTTGCTTTTGCTCGAGATGGAAGAGGGGGCAATATTACTCTTAATACCCGTGCCTTTTTTGGAGAAAATTATCGCCCCGCACCACGAGGTACAGAACCTCGTACTTTAGATGGTAATCAACAAGTAGATGTCAACGCTACAGGTGAAATTTCTTCTGGAGTAATTCTACTTCCTGACACAACTTCGATCCAAAACAATCTGACAGAACTTCCTAATAATCTTATCGACACCAACGCACTTATTGCAAATAGCTGCATCGCCCGCAGTTCTCGCAACGACGGAACATTTATCATCACAGGTTCCGGTGGCATACCTGACCATCCGGGAGACTTATCCGCGTCTAAGTATCCTACAGGGACAGTACGTGGTGTTGAAAATACCCACACGTTCAGCAATTCTACACGTCAGTTGTGGCAAAAAGGCGACCCAATTCTTGAACCTACTGGCGTCTACCGCCTTGCTAACGGGAAATTAGTGATGAGTCGTGAATGTCGATAAGCAGATCGATCTTGATAAATGCGAGTTTCGACTAAGATGTAAAAATCACATAAAAGCTTATAAAGAATTTCGTCAGCAATTAAATATCGACAAAATAAAAGAATGTGCCTGTCAATACATCGCTACCGTTTACTTTCTCACCAAGAATACTTATAATGTTCATCGGTAATAATAATTAATCTGAGGCGAAGTTTCCCCCTCTTGCGATCGCTAGCCCTCTTCTCCCATACTCCCAGTTCTTCTCTCCAATATTCAAGCAAACAATCTCCTGATAGCTGAAACTTCAGTTGTAAGTCTTACTGTTACTACTTTGTTATACCAGTAGTGCTGCTAAATGACTGCTAATTTTCTTCTGTTGAAGGTATTAGCTGTAAAGCGAATGACACTCCCAACAAAGTTAATTATTTTTTCTCTAGGAATATAAGGAATGTAGTTAGATGCCTGACCTAACAAACTTTACATTTACAGATATGGTGGAATTTGGATTGGATCTATGCCAGCTCGGCTTGGGGGTGGAAAGTATGGAGTCTGCCAGTAACAGAATTGTTAAGTATTTCTACGAATATCTGATTGACAAGCAAACTAGTACTCCTGTTTGCGCCCTCATTCGCTGCTTTAAAACCCATTCTTTTCAGGATCTTGATGCGAAACTGAGCGAGTCTGTCCGTAACGTGTTGGGTTATACTCCATCTGATACCATGAAGTGTTTGACTATGTTGGCAACAGTTGGTGACAAACCGGAATGGAATTCAAGGTACAGATCCGTTGGACATCAAATTATCCCCTTGGTAAGCGAAGATGTAGTTGCACAGTTTCCGATGATTTCACAACTGCTCAAACAGTTTGGCTTGGATGTCAGTATGATCGTCAATTCCGATCGCCAACTTATGGTAGGTTCTGAGGAAAAAAAACTTAACGTATTTTATGTGCCTGTAGCAAAAGGCAGTCCCTACATTCCGGCCCAGGAGTCATTTGTGATTCCATTTAACATCAAGTCTGTACTGGGTTTTGGTGGTCTGTTGCCTTCGGGTAATCTGTTTGTGATTATCATGTTCTCGAAAGTTTTTATTCCCCGTAACACTGCTGAAATCTTCAAATCTCTAGCGCCGAGTGTGAGATCGACCTTGTTGCGCTTTGATGGAAAAACTATCTTTTCTTAGTGCGGTAGCGTTCAGTTGGATACTGGGGAATCAGCTGCGTCAACTTCTATTGCCAATGGAAAACGCAAACGCTCGCGTTCCTCAAAAAATATTTGCTGCAGTGCTTGAGTGTAAGGTCTTAGGATATCTCTTTGTTCTGGCTGAATACGGCTGGCAATTTCTTCTCCCAGAATTTGACACCATTGTTCTGTCAACTCCCAGGGAATTTCTACACCTTGAACAACCATCACGCATAAAGGAAGGAGTTCATGTTTCATCGGTGCAACACTTCTTTCTAACAAACACAGCCAGAGGTAGGCTTGGAACATATTCATGTCGCGAAGACAGGAGTGCGTAATTCCTGGATGTGTTAACGCACCCCTACGGCTTTGATAGTTAGGCAATAATTCAGTTAGTCGGCGGTAAACAGTTCGAGCCACGTTCTCAGATTCAGGTAGCATTTGTTCAACAAGTGCTATCATCGGTGAGTTTTGCTCGTGTTGGGCTGCAGAATTACAAACTCTTTGCCAAGGCATTGCAACTTGTTCTTCAACAAACTTGAGGTAGGGAGTCAGCAGAACTTTTTCGGCTGGTGCAAGTCTTTTTAAGATTAACTGGTTGCTGAAGTTCAACTGCGAAGTCATAAAACCAAGCGCACGCCAGTCTTTGGATATTACATGTTGTTCCTGAAAGACCATTAATATTGGTTCTAGTTCGTATAATAACTGTTCCAGTTCTGCTATTCCCCATATGGGTAGAGAGGTTTTCTGTTCTGCTGTATGTACAGTCTCATCTATAGAATGTTGTTGATAAACCTCTAGTAATTTCCGGTATACGCGAAAGGCAAATTGAGTTATTCGCCTCGCTTCATTTAAATCCAGAATGTTAGGAATATAACCATAAAGATCTTTTGTTTGAATCCATGCCATTTGGCAGTTGACATCTAATACTGTATCCTTTAGCTTTGCGGCTGTAATGGCTCTACCTTTTAATGAATTAGCTTTTAATAAATCATCATAAGCTAGTGTATTTGTTATGGATAGAGAAAATTTATGAAGTGTAAAACGCTGCAACCACAGGTTGAGTAAATTTTCTACAGAGTAAGTTTTTTCAGCCAGAGAAGTTTTTAACATGGATTTGACTTTTGCAATCTTTTTGTGAATTTGACAAATCGAACTGCTATGGTTTTATACATTTTTAAGTAAGTTAGCGCAAACAAGCGTTACTGGTTCGTAGTTGCGCTGTCTTCGCGATCGGCGCAACTACGAATCGAATATAGAGATTTTACATTTCATTACATAGTTGTATGTTTTCTTGCCAACCTACTTATCACACATTTTAATGTAATAAATACAAATGTAGGTTAGTTAAGTTAATTCATTCTAAAAAAATAAATTAATCTTCTTACTTTTACGACTTTTTTATAGAAGAATTCCTCTATATATAAGAATCATAAATGATTTATGCAAAAATTTCAGTATTGTAGGTAGGGCTATGCCGCACACAAGCTTTATAAATCAAATAAGAGTCCTATATACTGTTACTAATACAAATAATCTACACTCTCCATACCTAAGCTTTCGCTCGCTGTTGAGTGTAACAAAAATATTATTTATTCTACATATTAACCGAGAGTCTTATGACGCCTGGTTAAAGAACAAAAGGAAGATTTGAAAGTAAAATCGGACTTTAAATCTTCTTGATTGTGTAGATCTAAAAAATTTAATATCATATTCTACAAAAACTTTAACAGAAATCCGGAATATTTACTGGATTATGACTGAGGTATTACAGAGATCGTCAACTATACTCAATGTATAAATTTACTAGTAGACTACTGAGAATTGTTAAAAATTTATATTGTTGATATAGCCCAACAGGTGCATCTGGTGTAAAATCTGTGTAGTTAGCTACAGTTTTTATTCTCCATTACCAAAATGTTGCATAGCCAAAGTCGAAAGAGCGCTTGTACTACTTCTACCCAAACATTGGTTGGATAGCACAATTCACGATTTAGCTGTCGGCTTCAATATCACATTTTGTATTTAAGAAAAGCTGTACAATGGGTTTCTTCTATCTTTATGGTGGAAGAGATGAACTCCCATCGCAATATCTTTGAAAAGAACGATAAATATGTTTACCTGCTACCGAGCTTTGCAGGTAACATCTACACTCAAAACTGTGTTATCTTGTTTAACCTCCATCAATTGTTGTCATTATTGCAATTTTGCCTACAGATAACTGTTGGTGGGTTTTGCAGTTGTAGTTGAAGGAAAGCCTCAAAATTAACAGTGATGCTGAAGTATCAGCAAATCATCCACTGTTAGCAATGAACTTTTGACAGAAAAAACAGATCTCTGTTAACAAGTAATCTCCAATTAGGAAAGAAGCAGTTAGGCGAAAATAAATAGAACTATCTTAGTCCCTAAAATCCCTAATTCAAGATATTTGAGGTAAAATATGTATTTTTTTCAGCCCGAAGAGTTATGAACTTTAAAAATCATATTGCATCCTACAAAAATTCGTTATAGATTCTTATCTATAGGCATGGACATATTATTTCATTCTAGTTCTCAATAAACTTTATCTATTTAAGTAATTTTACTTAAATAAATACCCTAATTCATTCAATGATTGCATATCCTTTAAGGTATGTTTTTGTTAAGTAAAAAATGTTTCTAACGTTTGAACGTAACAATATATCATTGATAACTAAGTTTTCTGCGATCGTTTGATATGAAAAAACAGCTTTAACTAACAGGAAGCTTATTTAAAAAAGCAAAAAACTGTCAATTATACTGCCAAAAGAGCAGTAATTTAAGCTGTTACTGCTGCTATTAATCCTCAGCAGATTGTTGTATTTGCTATTGAAAAAATCATCATTGTTATGATCTAAATAGTAGTAGATACCATAATACCTCAAACTACTCATTTACTAAACCAACGGAGTTGTTCTCGCAATGTATTTAGATGACTTTGTTCCAATTGAAAACATAGAGAAAGAGGCTTGGAAAGCGTTAGAAAATTCCATTCTTTACTATAAAGGGCGTCCTGTAGGGACAGTAGCTGCCTACGATAGCTCAGTAGTAGCGTTAAATTATGACCAATGTTTTGTTCGCGATTTTGTCTCATCAGCTCTAATTTTTCTGACTAAAGGAAGAACAGATATTGTTCGTAATTTTTTAGAAGAAACTTTAAAGTTGCAGCCCAAGCAAAGGCAATTAAATGCTTATAAGCCTGGTCGGGGGCTGATGCCAGCTAGCTTCAAAGTTGTCTCTGAGGATGGAGAAGAATATTTAGAACCCGATTTTGGCGAACATGCTATTGCTCGAGTCACACCAGTAGATTCTTGCCTCTGGTGGGTGATTTTATTACGTGCTTATGTAGTGGCTACAAAAGATTTTTCTTTAGCTTATCAACCTGAATTTCAACACGGTATCCGGTTAATTATGGAACTGTGCTTGGCAACAAGGTTTGATATGTACCCAACCTTATTGGTTCCAGACGGTGCTTGTATGATAGACCGTCGTATGGGTATTTACGGTCATCCTTTGGAAATTCAGGCTTTATTTTTTGCTGCATTACGTTCAGCAAGAGAACTCCTGATTTGCCAAGGTAATGAAGATATTGTGGAAGCTATTGATAACCGCTTACCACTCTTACGCGCTCACATCCGCCAGCATTATTGGATGGATTTGACTTGCTTGAACAAAATTTATCGCTTCAAGAGTGAAGAGTACGGCAAAGGAGCAGTAAACCTCTTCAATATCTATGCTGATTCTCTGCCATACTATGAGTTGGACAAGTGGTTGCCAAGAAAAGGTGGTTATCTTGTTGGTAATGTTGGACCGTCTCAGCTAGATACTCGCTTCTTTACTCTAGGAAATTTAGTGGCTGTCATCTCAGATCTTGCGAGTGAAGAACAATCACAAGCCATCATGAATCTCTTCGACGAACGTTGGGAGGACTTAATAGGAGATATGCCGGTGAAAATTTGTTTCCCTGCTTTAAAAGACGAAGAGTATAAGATTGTGACTGGATGTGACCCCAAAAACATACCCTGGTCTTATCATAATGGCGGCAGTTGGCCTGTTTTATTATGGTTGTTATCAGCAGCATCTGTGAAAACAAATAGACCGGAACTCGCAAATAGAGCTCTTGAAATTGCACAAGCAAGGCTGCATTATGATGAATGGCCAGAGTATTATGACGGTAAGAAAGGTCGGCTAATTGGGAAACAAGCGAGAAAATATCAAACTTGGACAATTGCTGGATTCTTGCTTGCAAAAGAATTATTGCAAAATCCTACACTTTTACCACTTGTAACTTTTGAACCATTCTCTGTAGAACCTACTTCTAGAGCTTGTGAGTTTGAACTTGTTCAAGTTGATAGCATAATTCTTGGTTAGGGTTAAACTTTCTCTTGTAGGATGGGCTTCTAGCCTGTCCTATAATTCTAGTTCCCATGATTTCCCCACGTCAATTAGCATTTACTGCCCTGCGAGAGATTCATAAAGGGGCTTATGTTGATGTTGCTCTAGATCGCGCATTGCGAAAAGTTAATTTACTTGACGTAGATCGCCGTCTTGTAACGGAATTGGTGTACGGCTGCACGAGAAGACAGCGCACCCTTGATGCCATCATAGACCAACTTGGTAAAAAGAAATCCCACCAACAGCCAAAAGACCTCCGCACTATTCTGCATTTAGGTTTGTACCAATTACAGTATCAAGAACGGATTCCTGTGAGTGCAGCTGTCAATACCACAGTTGAGTTAGCCAAAGAAAACGGTTTTTCAGGTTTAACTGGTGTTGTTAACGGTTTACTGCGCCAGTATATCAGAATGAGTGGGGAAGAAAAGGAGGGGGGGAAAGGGAGAGAGGGGGAAAGGGGGGAGGATTTTCCAATCCCCAATCCAAAATCCAAAATCCAAAATCCAAAATCCAAAATAGAACGTTTGGGTATTTTACACAGCTTTCCTGACTGGATTGTTCAAGTGTGGGTAGAACAATTTGGTTTGGCTGAAACAGAGCAATTGTGTATGTGGATGAATAAAACTCCAGCAATTGATTTGAGGGTTAACTTGTTGCGGATTTCTATGGAAGAGGTGGAGGCGGGATTACAATCTGCTGGTGTTTCGTTTCAACACGTTCATCACTTACCTCAGGCTTTACGATTGTTGAGTAACGCTGGTCTTATTCAAAATCTACCCGGTTATAACCAAGGTTGGTGGACTGTACAAGATAGTAGCGCCCAACTCGTCAGTCATTTACTTGACCCTCAACCTGGTGAGACAATTATTGATGTTTGTGCTGCACCTGGTGGTAAAACAACCCACATGGCAGAGTTGATGGGGGATAAGGGGAAAATTTTTGCTTGCGATCTCACTCCCTCTCGTCTGAAAAAACTTAAAGAAAATATTCAACGCCTTTGTTTACAATCTATTCAAATTCTTATTGGTGACAGCACCCGTAACTTTGCTGAGTTTCAAAACACCGCTCATCGGGTACTTCTAGATGCACCCTGTTCTGGCTTGGGAACACTGCACCGCCATGCTGATGCTCGTTGGCGGCAAATACCGGAAACTGTCGAAGAACTTTCCGTGCTGCAAAAACAACTTTTAGCACATTGCTCTACTTTTGTCAAGCCAGATGGGGTACTTGTTTACTCAACTTGTACGCTGCATCCTAAAGAAAATGAAAATATTATTGAGTCATTTCTCGCAGATTATCCAAATTGGGAAATTGAACCCCCTGGTATTGATTCACTCGCCCGTCCTTACTCGACTCCAAAGGGTTGGATTAAAGTTTTACCCCACCAACAAGATATGGATGGCTTTTTTATGGTGCGCTTAAGAAAAATCAGGAATTAAGAGAGAATATGTAAATTGAACTACCGGAGGATTTACCCATGGTTGGTGATTCTAGTAGCGTGAAAAACTTGGTCAAAATCCTGATTGGGGCGGCTTGGATTGATGGCAAAATCCAACCAGAAGAGAGGCTATATCTTCGTAAAGTGGCTCAAGAGAAAGGAGTTGCTGACGATCCAGAAATTCAACCTTGGTTATACGAGTTGGTCTCCGTGCAACCAGAACAGTTTTATGATTGGTTGAAGGAGTATTTGGGAGAGCGTCCCACTCAAGAAGAATGCCAAAACTTGATTGAGGCGATCGGCGGATTGATTTACAGTGATGGTGAAGTCGCAACAGAAGAAGCAAAACTGTTGACAAAATTACAAGAACTATCCGACACCAACGATTCAACTCAGCACGGGTATCATAATGTTCTTAAACAAATTCAGAAACTTTACCGCCGTTGGGTTGATGTTCAAAATTGAAGATTGAGCATTGGTCACTGGTCACTGGTCACTGGTCACTGGTCACTGGTCACTGGTCACTGGTCAAATGACCAATGACCAATGACAAATGATTGACTATACACCAGGTGTTGGGTCTTTATCTACCTTAGGTACAAAGTCTGGACGATCTTTGCTTTCCCAACCAACAGGACGCTTGGAGTTATACCAAGCAATTGAACCAATTGTCACAGCAGCAATAAAGCCAATTACGTAGACTGCTGTAAAAGCCCAAGGAAACTGATATGGGTCTTTTGCTTCTGCTGCTGCTTGAGCTGCTGTTTCTAATAAAAAGTACATGGGTAGACCCTCCTTAATGTAGGCAACACTACTTATTACTACCTTATATGAAGAGCGTATCATTAACGTCTACTCTGTAGAACTCATCCAAAGTCGTACATTCGGGAGTGGGGAGTGGGGAGTCGGGAATAGGGAGTAGAAAGTGGAGACCGTAAGGTTTTGTCTGTATAGCCGCGATTCTGAACTTATCCAAAAAAAAGTATAAATTCATACTGTTTTCAATGTTCTCTAACCGTGCTGTTTTTTATGCTTTTTATAATCTTTTTAAGAGGATGTTTGAAAAGTGGTTGACTGTCATTTTCATCACATTACTACCCCCCTTAGTCCCCCCGATGTATTGGGGGGAAATTAAGAGAAATCCAGTTCCCTCCCCAATCCATCGGTACGGGTTAGGGTGGGGTAAAAATTATTTGATACATCAATCATGACTTTTCAAACATCCTCTAAGATAATAGAAGACAAATAGAGGTGCAAAAAAAACTTTTAAGGAGTTTGGTATGACCGATCGCCAAGTTTCAGAAATGACAATTGAGACGCTTAAGGAATTTGTCCGTGAGATTGTTGATGAACAGCTAAAGCGGAGACAGCACTTCAGACAAGATGAACGCTCTGTCGAAGAAGTCTTAACAACGATGGATCGTATTCGTTGGACACCACCACCTGGTTCACCCACAACTCTGGAACTGTTGCGAGAGGCTCGCGAACAATAATGGCTGCTTATGTTGTTGATGCTAGTGTAGTCATTCAGTACGCAATTGTCCAAGAGCAAACACCAGAAGCCAGGAGTTTAGTAGCTCGAATGTATGAAGTAGACAAGCTGCATATTCCTGAGTTTTGTTTGTTGGAATGTACTAACGTTGTTTGGAAACAAGTTCGGTTTTATGGATTGCCTCCAACAAATGCAGAACAAATTATTCAGGAATTATTACGTTTACCGTTTCAAGTCGAATCGGTTAGTCATCTTTTGCCAAGTGCGTTGCAGATTGGTTTAGCTTATCAACTTGCAGTCTACGACTCGTTGTATGTTGCACTGGCGCAGCACTTAAGTTTACCAGTGGTTACAGTTGACGATCGCCAATCCGTTGCAGCATCAGAAAGCAGTGTTGTCGTTAAGCCAATCGGTGATTTTTCTACTAGTCCATCTTCAGACAAGGGATAAGGGGCTATAGGTAATCTTCTGGCGGTTCGGGAGTAATTCCCTCTCGACTTGAATTTTGCTAGTATACTAAGAACCAAAAGCTTGTCTGGTATTTGAGTAAGCTTGGCTTTTCAAAAATCAAATAGGGAGGCTACATATGGTTTTCAACAGGATTAAAACATACTTTCAACAATTCAGAATCCTAAAAGCTACTCGGTTGCTATCTGTTGATGCTGTTCGTAAATGGCTCGATCCTTGTGCCACATTTAGCTATTCTCAGACAGGAGAGGATCGAATAATAGATGCAATAATAGGAAGAGTTTCAGAAGGTTATTATGTGGATGTAGGATGTCATCATCCTCAAATATTATCTAACACATTTGCATTCTATAAAAAAGGCTGGAAAGGAATTAATATAGATGCAAATGAAAAGCTAATTCAGGAATATCAAAACTGGAGACCAAGAGATATCAGTCTTTGTGCTGTTATATCCAATAAAAAACAGGAAGTTGTTTTTACCGAGTTCGACGATCCTGCTGTCTCCTCACTATCGATGGAGCATATAGATGAATGGAGTAACCATAGAAAAATTATCAACAAAAGAAATGTCACTACTTCTACTCTACAGGATATTTTAGAAGAGCATATGGCTCCAGGTAACTTTGATTTACTTTCTATTGATGTAGAGGGGCATGATTATGAAGTATTATCTTCGCTGAATCTTAATATCTACAGACCTAAACTCATTGTGATTGAGATGCACAAATTTAATATCGTGAATCCTGGTTCCAGTGAAATCTATGAGTACCTGAAAGTACATAACTACAATATGATAGGCTATGTTATCATGAATGGTTACTTTCTAGATGCTTTAATAAAAGCTTAATGCTCAAATTGAGAATTCCAATCATAGGTTGAAATCAATGCCAGTGTGGTAATTCACTACGCGCTCGTTCAAGTTCAAACACCAGAAGCCGGGAGGTAGGGAGAAAATTCTCCCTTGTCCCCTAAGGTACTGTCTCCGAAGCAGGAGGTGTTGTGGGTCTAAGTCGTTCTCTCCAAGAACGTTTTGGAGATGCAGACTCTGAAGAATTACCACCGGGGGCGTACCGTCGGCGAATTCTTGGAGATGAATCAGAATCGCCTCCCCTGTATCGCCGTTGTGAACCTGACTCGCCAGATTCTGATTGTTCTATACGGTAGCGTCGGCGATAACGCCTTCTGGATGTGCTTGTTTCCTCGTCTTGCTGGTTATAACGCCTACTGCGTCTTGAGTTGTACTCTTGTGGTTGCTGCTCCTCTTGATAATAACGTCTCCTATATCTGCGTCTTCTAGAGGTTCGCTCTTGTCCGCTATCATCTGAGTCAACTTCTCGATCGCGCCTGTAAGACTTGCGAGAATTATCCTCATCATTGTTATTGTAGTAAGCTGCGGAACGATTCACGATTCGTCTGGACTTAATAGCCTGTGCCTTAATAGTGCCTTTTCGACCTGCTAGCTTGGGTATTTCGGGAAACTTCTCAACAGGTATTTTATTTACCACCTGTTCCATAAATTCATGCCAGGTGTAAGCAGCGCTTCCACTACTACCCCAGGTTGGTTTGTTATCGTCATTACCCAACCAAACACCGGTCACAACTTGGGGAATATAACCAATAAACCACAAATCGCGGGCTTCATCTGTAGTGCCGGTCTTTCCTGCAACAGGTCTACCTATTTGGGCGGCTCGACCAGTACCGTAATCCACAACATTACGCAGCATCCATGTCATAATAGCTGCACTGTCAGCATCCAAAGCACGTTCTGCTTTAAAGTTTGGAGACCAAATTACCTTTCCTTTACGGTCAAGAATTCGAGTAATACCATGGGGTTCTACGTGTAAACCTTTGGTAGCAAAAGTCCCATAGGCACTCGTCAATTCCAAGAGATTCACTTCTGAAGACCCAAGTGCCAAGGAATACATTGGCTTGAGTTCCGATTTTATCCCCATTTTATGGGCTATTCGGATGGTTGGTTCAAATCCGACTTTCATCATGACTCTCACCGCAACAATATTAACTGATTTGGTGAGAGCATCTTTCATGCTCATCCAACCTCGATAACCCTCATCGAAGTTTTTTGGTTCGTAACCATCTACTATTAAAGGTGAATCTAAGTAACCATCGGTGGGATTAAAGCCTGCAGCGATCGCACTAGCATAGACAAACCCTTTGAATGTGGAACCGGGCTGACGCTGTGCTTGAGTGACTCGGTTAAACTGGTTTTTATTAAAGTCTTTTCCCCCAACCATGGCTTTAATTTGACCATTGCGGGGGTTAATCGCAACTAAAGCGGCTTGTTTAAAGTTTTCCCAACGCCCTTGATTTCTTAAGGTTTTAGCTACAGCTTTTTCCGCCGCCTCTTGCCATTTTAGGTCTAAGCTAGTTTCTACTGTTAAGCCACCGGCTTTCAAAACTTCAGGGGAAACGTATTTGGGTATCTCTTTTTGTACATAGCTGATAAAGTAGGGAGATTCTACTTGCCATCGCCTGGGGGAGTTTGCTTTTAAGTTGATTGGTTCTGCGGTGGCTGCTTGAAGTTCTGCGGCTGTAATAAATCCTTCTTCTTGCATCCGTTGCAACACTATATTCCGCCGTTGTTGTGCTGCAGTACGATTGACTTTGGGCGAAAAATTATTTGGGGCGGGAGGCAATGCTGCGATTGTTGCCATCTCCCCTAAGGTCAGTTTACTGACTGGTTTACTATAATACACCCAGGCTGCATCTGCTACACCGTATGCTCCAGAACCCAAATAAACCAAATTCAGGTATCGCTCTAAAATTGCGTCTTTTTTCAATTCTTCTTCCATTTTTTGAGCGAGACGCGCTTCTTTCAGTTTGCGCCAAACTGTACGCTCTTGTTTGAGGAAGAGAATTCTGGCAAGTTGCTGCGTGATAGTGCTACCACCTTCTACCACGTTTTGCGATCGCAGGTTATTTAATATGGCTCTTGCGATTCCCTGAGCATCGACACCATTATGTTGGGTAAACCGTCTATCTTCTGAAGCAATAAAAGCTTTTTGCAGCTTATCTGGTATTTCTTCTAGCTTTAACTGTTCTCTGGTTGCTTCTCCTTGCTGTTGTAAAATTGTGCCGTTAGCAGCTTTAATAGTGAGTGTCTGTTCTCTGACAACCGCGTTTAATTCGGCTTTGTCAGGTAGAGAACGGTCTATTGCCGACACACCATAACTAACAGCAATAATTCCACCGCTTAGACCTAAGCCCGCCCAAAACCAGTATCGACGAAAAATTGGTTTATGACCTCCGGGTAATTTGGCAATCATCCCCTTCAGTAATTTACTCAGATTTTCCAAGGGGCTTGGTGATGTTTTTATCTGAGTTGAACCCGTGTTTTCGTCCTGGGAATTTGGCTGCGGTTCAGGTTTCTCCCCATCAGATTCACTCGACTTTATTTGTCGGTCTTTGAACCAGGAGGTAAACTTTACCACGTTAATCCCTCTCTTCAAGCAGTTGCAATGCGATCGCCATGAAAAACTTTGTCTAATTTTTGAGCCACAACCGTGTTAGTATAACATCCACAAAAGAATAAACTGTATCTCTATAAAACAAACTTTATCGATAATTTTTACTTATTATTTTTCAATTGGCAAGTGGGTTCATGAAAAGTAGTGCGATCGCCTTGGGTAGTAACATTGGTGATTCTCTGGCAATTTTAGAAGCCGCCATAGAAATCCTAGCCCAGACGCCGGGTATTGTCTTACAGGCAAAATCCAGTTGGTACAGAACCAAAGCTGTAGGACCGCCACAACCAGATTACATCAACGGCTCTGCTATCCTGCAAGTAGACATGATACCAGAACAACTGCTTGAAACTTTACTAAAAGTTGAAAATCAATTTGGACGAGTGCGACGGGAACGATGCGGACCCCGCACGTTAGATTTGGATTTGTTGTTATACGATCGCTTAATCTTACAAACTCCAAACCTCCAAGTACCCCATCCTCGAATGCAGCAACGAGCATTTGTGTTAGTTCCTCTAGCCGAAATCGCTTCAGATTGGGTAGAGCCAATTTCCGGACGGAGGATTAAAGAGCTGGTTAAAGATGTAGACTGTACAGAAGTAGAACTCTTGGTGGGCAATTAATTTTACAACAACAAGGGCAGAAAACGCTATTTTCACATCCACCGAAAGTACTAATCTGTATGCTTTTTAACCATAAAACAAAGTATGCCATTAGGTAGAGAATTACCCCAACTGCTAAAGCAGCGCTTGTTCTATAAGGGACGCAAGTTTGATTTTGAAGTCAATCGCTTGCGTTTACCCAACAAATCTGAAGGAGAATGGGAGTGCATCCGTCACCCAGGTGGTGCTTTAGTGATACCTGTGACTCCAGAAGGTAAACTTTTACTTGTGCGTCAGTATCGTTTTGCAGCACAAGGAAGAATATTTGAGTTTCCTGCAGGAACTGTGGAATATGGAGAAGATCCCCTAGAGACCGTTCAGCGTGAAATCCAGGAAGAAACAGGTTTTCGCGCTCACAAGTGGCAAAAATTAGGTGAGTTTTTCCTAGCCCCTGGTTATTCTAGCGAAATTATTTATGCTTTCCTCGCACAAGATTTGGAAAAACTAGACGAACCACCACCACAAGACGAAGACGAGGATATGGAAACAGTTTTCTTTACTCCTGAAGAGTTGGAGAAAGCGATCAAAGAAGGTGAACAGGTAGACGCTAAATCAATTACTAGCTTTTTTCTTGCTCGTCCTTTCTTAAATCAGTAAATCAAAGTTAGATCCCCGACCTCTGTAAGAATACATCTGGTCATTCGGGGATCATACCTCTCACCTCGTTCCCAGGCTCCGTCTGGGAATGCCTTCTTTGGAAGTCCTGTATTTAGCAACGATAAATTATCGAGCTAGCTAAAACTCTTAATCAATAGCAACCATGACATCTGATGATTTAATGATGGCGTATGCCTGTTTTCCTTCTGTAAGTTGAAGCTTCTCGGCTGAAGATTTAGTGATAATTGAAATTACCTCAACACCAGGAGCGATTTCCAAGGTAACCTCGGTATTAACTGCTCCATCTATAACTTTTTTTACTGTTGCTTTAAGTGAGTTGCGCGCGCTGACTTGCATTTTCAGTGATGTTCCCTGTATCAATTTAACTCGATCATCCTAACAGATTCTGTCTTTCATCTTGAAGTTTTTATATTTTTTTAAGAATTTCAGACTACGTGAAATTCCTTAAGAGCAGGTAAGAAATTTTTATTTTCGTGACTGGAACGACTGAGTTTAATAAGTGCAAATCGCTGTACGGGAAGTAAGTTTGACCATTGATTTGGAGTCATTTCGATACCAAACTCCTGTGCTTTGCTCGTGACACTGTTAGGTATATTTTGTTCATCCAGCCAGAGGGGGGCTTCCTCAACTGGTAAATCCGTAGCTGACTCGCCAGTATGCTGTTGCACTAATTGGCGTAAAAATTCTCGGTACTCTTGAATAGTTTCTTCTGTATTGCAGGGTCGTTCTACAAGGGCAAGACGTTCTTTTTCACTGAATTGATTCCACTGATTGAGCTTCAGTTTGATGCCACAAGTGTCCAACTTCAAGCGCACCTGCATGGGAATACAGCGCAGTGACTCAACAAAATCAGCTTCAAATTCAAAGAAATGGGTCATACGGGGATTTTGGATTTTGGATTTTGGATTTTGGATTGGGGTATATCAATTAAAAACAGAAGGTTATAGATAGTATAGAGCAAGGTAAGTGACTGGTCACTGGTCACTGGTCACTGGTCACTGTGGTACACCAGGATATATGCCCAGCGAACAAGCAATGGGTAGACCCGTTTATGCAAGCGATCTTTATAGCTTGGGGCTGACTGCTATCTATCTCTTAACAGGGAAATCACCACAAGAGTTAGAAACACATCCAAGTACTGGAGAAATTGTTTGGCACTCTCATGCTATGAATGTTAGCGCAACAATAGCAGCAGTACTCAATCGGGCGATCGCATACCATCCACGAGATCGATTTTCCAGTGCAAGGGAAATGCTGCAAGCTTTGCAGACTGGCAGTTTATTGATTCCTCCTACTGCTCCTATGACACAACCACCATCTTTCACTTCTCCGTTGCCAACAAAACCTCAAGAAACTCTTCCGTTCAACCCAGGAGCGTCTGGGCGTCAAACTTTTCTTCAAAATAGAGGGCAAAGAGGAATACTTGCTTTTGGAATCATTGCGGCTGCTGGTTTGATAGGAGCCTCTGTCATTATTGGTCTTGTGTTAACAAGAAATCCTCAATCTGTAGAACAGCAAAGAGCTTCATCGGGAATGCCTTCTGAAGCACCTTCACATATTTCTCTCTCACCTAAATCTCAAGTTACAGAAAATCCGAGTTCCGACTCATCTAAAGAGATCGCTCCTGCACCGAAAAATAGACAAATACCTACACAACAAAATGTAAATAAAGTTAATTTTCCTAATGCTTTTTATTTTCTTGCCGATTCTGCCTATCCAAATTCACAGACTGCTCTTATGCAAGTTAAAGCTCTACAAGCAGTTGGTTATCCTCAAGCGGGAATGTTTCGGATTCCAGAGTATCCCAATTTGTCAGGTAAGGAGTTATTTGAAGTTTATGTAGCTAGATTTAGCGATCGCAACAATTGCATTGACTTGTTAAGAGCTTACGGAAAAAATAATTCCAATGCTTATTGTGCGTTTGCCAGTAAAGATCCAAATGCATCACCTGAACGGCTATTTTTTCAAGAAATTTCTACATCATCTTCGTCAGCATTTCGAGATGCGATCCCAACGAGAAACGATTATTCCTGGCTTTCTCAAAGAGAAGTGACAGATGCAGACTTGGATGGTAAAGATGGTTTCGATCTAGATATTATGAGAAATGCAATTTTTGCCCGTCACGGTCGCCGTTTTAAGACAGCTGATTTACAAAAGTACTTTGATGGACAGCCCTGGTATCGCCCAAAATATGGACCAGATCAATTTCCTAATGAATTATTATCGGATTTAGAAAGGTGGAATGCAGAGTACATCAACAAATATCAAGATCGTTATAACCGAAGGTATTTTCGATAACTGTGAGCAGTAAGGTTGCAAAATCTGACTGTAACAGCGTCAAGCTTAAGCCACCTTCAAAACCAACCTTGAAATAGTATGGTTTTGGAGCAGCGGCTCTCGTGAGAGGGTCGCTGACTTGAATACGTTGCGGGTGAAGTCAGATTACCTGGAAGTTACTTTGAGATTTGACGATCGCTTAACGAGACTTCGTCAAATCTCAGGCATAGCAGAAGAATGGTGGTCAACAATTAGCCAGTCATTGCCATCGTGGTGATAGACGAACGAGTAACGTGCCACGACCTTTTCCGGCTTGTGATTCTTAATTAAATTAAAGCTGTAGACACCCGAGTTAATAGCAAAAAAGTTGTTAATGACGCGGATGTTTTGTTGAAGGATTGAACCTTTAGGCTCGTATTTGAGGAAATGCTTGAAGTAGTCTCTCATTTGTGAATGAGTGACCCGTACCTTATTAGACAACGTTGGCAGGAGCACACCATCTTTCGCATAGAGCTTGACTACTTCATCGGGATTTCCTGTTTGCAAAGCAGCATTCCATTTGTCAAAGAGCGCTGCAATCTCCTGCTCCTTAGTGTTTGTGGGATTACTTACATCAACCGAAAAGGTGTAACGAGTGTTGGAAGCGACATCCAAAGTTTTGGTCAACCTCACAGATCCACTACCAAGAGCATCTGTTAGAGACACATAACCAATATTCTCTCCATCTGGAGCTTTAACAAAGAAATTAGTTGCGGGTGGATTAAACACACTCACATCAGATTCAGTACCGGGGATCGAAGTTCGCTCGTTAGAGTCGCTCAGTTGCAAACCAGAAGGAGGTTCAACGGTTAAGGTGTTGTCTTCGATGATGGGATATTCAGAGATTGAGTTTTCAGCGCAAATGCTGTTTTTGTACGCCATATCTTCTCCAATTTAAGTTGAAAGAACAAAAAAATGCTTAAGTTGTGAGGCAATTGAAGCTATTGAATCAACAGCTACCAAGCGTTTTTCAACACTGTTGCTATCTAATTCATTGAGCTCAAACAGAACTTGAAGAACAAACTACTAGCTAATGGTAAAACACTCTATATTTAAGTCTGCTAAGTGCAGATTTTCATTATAACAGTGTAAAAATTAACAGTGCATTACCAAGAATCATAGAGAACGTAACCGTATTTAGAGGATGTTTTAAAAGGGTCTTTTGCTCTTGTAGTGAGCACAGCGAAGTATCTCAGTACATAGATGAAAGATCTATTTTTGCTGTAGTTGACCTAAGTCAGAACGGTAAAATTACACCTTCTAGGACTTGTAAAACATCCTTTTAAACGGGCTCAACAATCAACATATCATTACTATTAAATTAATGAAGCAAAAAAGTGAAAAAAAATCTTAAATCTTCCATGAATATTCTTCAAATAAAACTTACTTATTGCTACAACTAGTAAACTTAATACCATATTATTTCATCTGATTGACTTTATAAATAATCTCTAAAAGAAAAAACATAAAAGTAAGAAAAATCAGAAAAGTAAGAAAAGTATTGAATATTATAACCCTGTCTATTTTTAAATCCGTATTCTACAAATTGCATATACAAATTTTGCGGTTTATTTAACCTTTGTTATTGGAACTAGGAGAGTGGGCACTCAGCGATACAATGACAGAGTAACGACTAGACACAATGATACACGACTTAACTGAATACGTCTAGGCGTTGTGATGCTTCAGAAATAGTCACAACAAGACATAGAGTCAGCCCCAACCGATCTCAGTGAGTTGGGCTTACTGCTAGTTATTATAGTTATATATTATACATTCATTGGGCTAAATTAATGACTAGGTGTTTTCTAAAGTAAGATTTGTAGGAAGATTAAAGTCTTCTCATGAGATTTTTAGCTCCAGCAAGAAATAACTCAAGTAGTTATTTCTAAATAAGGCTTTTAGAAATAAGTAGTCGTTATGAACTGCGTACACCAGCAGATCTGAAAATTTCTCTTCCCCCCACTCCCCACTCCCCATTGCCCCTTATCCCCAGAGGGGCCCCGAGTTCCCCACTTCCTATTTTCAAGTTAGGTGTAAATAAGTAAGCTAAAAATAGTTATATGGTTATGCAGTTCACAATTTTATCCAACCCACTTTTAGCGTTTGATATCTAAATTTAGCATTGAGTTTAATTACTTACTCCACTTATCCAGAGCGTTTAGATAAAAAGCAGTTAGTATGGTAGTCTCATAAAGACGAAAATAATTGAGTGAATCGCAATTCAAGTTGACAAAAAAACTTTTTAAATTAGAGCTAAAAAATAAGCTTTAATGACTCTTCATAACGCTACGTCAAAATAATATGTGCGTGGGCTTCGTTTATTGCCGAGAATGAAAGCACCTCTTTGCAATTATTGGTTAAAAAATGCCCAAGCCAAAAACCTTTCAGTATAGTACAGTGCCAATTGATTGTTCACACCATTGAAAACAGCATCAAAAGCGTGTTCTGCCCAGGGAATTTCTAAGAAAACAGTAGTGGTCTTAGAGGTAAGTAAGCGTTGATACATCCGGCGTCCAAATTTGGCCTCCACTATGTGGTCGCGATCGCCATAAACTAAGAGTGTTGGTGGTAACGGACGTGTCACGTAATGAACTGGTGAAGCTATCTTATACTGTTGGGGAAGTTCTTGGAGTGAGCCACCTAAAAATGTTTCCAAAACCTGACGAACATTAATCGGATCGGGTGATGGTGGATCTTTGTATCCTTCAGCGAGGTTCACTGGACCATAATAGCTAATAACAGCGCGGAGTGGCGGTGCATCAGGTTGATAAGCGGCAAGCATTGCCAAGTGTGCGCCAGATGAACGCCCAAACAACACCATTCGTTCTACATCAGCTTCATACTCTACTGCGTGCGTGCGAATAAAATTGAGGGCTGCACGTACATCCTCTAATTGGGCGGGAAAGCGGTGTTGGGGTGCATGGCGGTAATCAATGGCAAATACTGTATATCCACGTGATGCCATGTATTGGTTGAATTCAGCATTTGCACTAGGACTACCCCTTTGCCACGCACCACCATAGATGACAACTAGTGCTGGATATTTACCCACCTTTAGGGGTTGGTAAACTTCCATACTTAGCGGGACTCCGTTAGGATTGGCAAAGCGGATACCTGTGTGATGGCGAGTTTCATCGCGATGAATCCCAAGAAAGGAATCTGTGAGGCTGAAGGGATGCGATAAGCCGGGTACGGCTTGCGCCAAGGGCGATCGCATTTTCGCCCTGATTTCTACGGGAATCTTTTCTAGATAATTTACACCTAAACCCAATGCGATCGCATTTGCCATCTGCATTTGAGTTTGTGGTATCGTCGCCAACTCCAATCCACAGATAAGCAATCCTATCGAGCTAACGATACAAGCTAGAGACTTGAGGCGGCGTTGGTAAATCCACAACCAAGCCAGCAAAAGAGCTATAGCATTTAATCCCAATAACCAAGGACAGACTTCAGGTGCGCCTACAGCCAAAGCCAGTAAAAGCATAGTCGGCGCAGGAAGGACAATCCAAGCACTTAAGAAAAGACCAGTACCACTTAAAAGCAGTGCTAGCGTTGATAAAAAGACTTGGCTAATTTTAGTCATTCTACGCTCATTGGTTGGCAGCATCAAAAACCGAGTAAAATATCAAACAATATATCTTAGCGTTGATCGGTCAACTGGTCACTGGTCACTGCTCACTGGTCACTGTTATGCTGCTTAACAACCGCTATCGAGTTCTTCGCACTTTGGGGAATGGAGGATTTGGTGAAACATTCTTGGCAGAAGATACCCAAATGCCCTCACAGCGCCGCTGTGTTATCAAACAACTGAAACCAATTCAGGATAATCCTCAAGTCTACGAACTAGTACAGCAGCGATTCCGGCGTGAAGCAGCAATTCTAGAAGACCTTGGAGATGGTAGCAGCCAAATTCCCCGCTTGTACGCTTACTTTTCAGAAAATGGTCAATTCTACTTAGTTCAAGAGTATATTGAAGGACAAACTCTGACAGCAAAGGTGCAACAACAGGGTCTGCTCAGTGAGAGTTCGGTCAAAGAAATTTTAACCAGTATTTTGCCAGTTCTGGAATTTGTTCACAATAAAGGCATTGTTCATCGCGACATCAAACCAGAGAATATTCTCATTCGTCATCGCGATGAGCAACCAGTTTTAATTGATTTTGGTGCAGTTAAAGAAACTGTAGGAACAGTCATGACACCTTCTGGCAATTCCACCAAATCAATTGTGATTGGTACGCCAGGATATATGCCTAGCGAGCAATCGGTTGGTCGTCCCATGTTTGCTAGCGATCTCTACAGTTTGGGGTTGACGGCAATTTATTTGCTGACAGGCAAATCTCCCCAAGAGTTAGGCACCGATCCCGCTACAGGTGCTGTATTATGGAGGCAATATGCTTTGAGTGTAACGCCAAGTTTCGCAGCAGTTCTGGAAAAAGCAATTCAATTTAGTACGCACGATCGCTTTACCACTGCTAGAGAAATGCTACAAGCTTTACAAACTGGGACAGTACCAGTTGCACCTACTGTTCCTTACATCCACCCACAAGTTCCTACTACACCCCCTAACCCTACACCTCAACACACCCTTCCTATTAGTCCGGCGCAATCCTCACAACCTTCCTCTCAAAGTAGCAGACCATCTAATTGGTTCGACGGCACGTTCATTGGTAGTTTATTGGCTGCTATTGGTGTGACTGTTGCCATTGGTACTGGTATCTTTGTGATTTTTAACTGGAAACAATCTCAACAACAGGTACAACAATCATCAACACAGCAAACCCAAACATCCATTCAACCGTCAGCAGAACCTTCTGAGGAACCTCAAGAAACCATACCATCCCAAGAAACGCAGGTTCCTGAGACAACTCCATCTCCTCAAGTTTCCGATTCATCATCGCCTTCAGTCGATCAACCATCACCAGAACAAGCAATTCAAAATTATTACTCAACAATTAATCGAGGTGAATATCAAACGGGATGGAATCAACTTTCTCCCACTTACCAAAACAATCAACGGCTTCACCCAAATGGTTATCTTTCCTACATTGATTGGTGGGGGGGACAGGTTCAACGTGTAGAACTCGAACAAGTCAGTTTAGTGGAAGCAGGTACGGAAACAGCAACAGTCAATGCTCAATTAAGGTACTTTATGAAAACGGGAAAAGTTGTTCCCAGTTCCGTGCGTTTTTTCCTTTTGTGGGATGCTCAGAACAGCAAATGGATTATAGCTGATGCAAGATAAAATTTTTTGCCTTGTTTAACAGTTTAAGCTACATTAGCAGCTTGCGTTATCCTAGTCTAAGTTGGGTGAGGGCTTCAATCTCAGTATGACAACAAAGCTGCTGAACAATCGGTATCAAGTTATCCAGGTGCTGGGATCTGGCGGATTTGGTGACACCTTTTTGGCGGAGGATGTCCATATGCCTTCTCGCCGACGCTGCGTAATCAAGCAACTCAAACCGGTGACAAAGGACCCGAAAACTTACCAAATGATTCAACAGCGGTTTGAGCGAGAAGCCGCCACCTTGGAATTTTTGGGTGAAGGAAGCGAACAAATTCCCAAGCTTTATGCCTACTTTTCGGAACAAGGACAGTTTTACTTGGTTCAAGAGTGGATTCAAGGTGAAACTTTGACAGATGTTATCAACGCTAAGGGGGCGTTGAGCGAAATAGAAGTCAGAGCAATTTTGTTGAGTCTCCTGTCTGTGTTAGATTATGTCCACAGTAAAGGTATTATCCACCGAGATATCAAACCTGAGAATATTATTCTTCGCTCTTTGAACAATAAACCAGTTCTCATCGATTTTGGTGCTGTCAAAGAAACAATACGTTCAGTCGCGACGACTTCTGGAAACCTGACGCAATCGATTATCATTGGCACGCCAGGGTATATGTCTAGCGAGCAAGCTATTGGACGCCCGGTTTATGCAACTGACATATACAGTTTGGGCGTTACGGCGATCTATTTACTGACTGGTAAACGTCCTTACGAATTAGAAACTCATCCTCAAACAGGTGAAATTATTTGGCGTCAACATGCCTCTGGGGTGTCCTCAACTTTGGCAGAAGTTATTGATCGCGCTATTAAGCAGAATGCAGGCGATCGCTACACAACTGCTAGTAAAATGTTACATGCTTTACAATCTGCAACTGCTCCGCCAACCATTATCCCACAATCAGCTACGGGACAAGTCACAATACCCCTGTCTGCTGGTGCTACGGCTTCTTCCCAAAATACCCAACTCCATCCGAACAGTACTAAAAATCCAGTAATTTCTTCTAATTGGCAAAAACCAGCCTGGATTGCAGGGAGTTTGGTTGTTGGGAGCTTAATTGGAGCCGTTGCGTTCGCTAGCATGAACCGTCAACCAGAACCCGAAGTTTCTGTTGCGAAATCACCTGTCACAGAACAAGCCCCAGAAGCAAATATTACAACTCCAACTCCTTCACCAACATCTGTTGTGCCAACTGAGTCTAATAGAAATATGCCTAGAGTTGTTGTCCCACCTCCAGCACCAGTTGCACCCGATCCAGTCGTTAACAACCCACCACCACAGCCAGTAGAAACTTCCACACCGTCTCAATCCACAGAAAATTCTGCACCTCAAGAACAAGAAGAAGCATCCACATCTCAACCAGCCTCAGAACAACCTCCACAAGCAGAAGATTCTCAATCCCCTGTTGCATCCGCACCACAACCAGAAGAGCGATCGGAAACGCCAGTAACTGAGCCAACCTCCGAGGCTGACCCACCAAAAGAGGAAAAAGAAGAACAAGCGGAAAAAGAGGAAAAGCAAAAAGTTGCCACAGCCAATACAAAAGGTAGCAATGTCCCTGCATTCCCCGTTGGTACGCCTGAAGATTCAGTTCGAGCGGCGTTAGGAAAACCAGGAAAGCGTTCTCGGGGTTTGTGGAATACTCGTGCTTATCTTTACAATTTAGAGCCAAATCGGGTTGACCTTGGTTATTTATTTGACCGTAGAACGGGCGTTTTGCGCCAAACAGAGGTGGCTTTTGCTCAATCTGTTGAACCAGATGTAATGCAAAATACATTACAAGGAATGCTGGGAGGTAGTGCTTCTGGTGAAATTAAGCAAGGGTTACAAAAAGTTTATGAGCGTCAAAATAATAGATATTCTTTTAATCTTGGTGGGTTAAAAGGAGTGATAGAACGCAACAATGAAGACCAAATTTACATTGCTGTTTGGGATGCAGACTTACATCAGTGAGCAGTGAGCAGTGGCTCTATGTAGGGGGGTTTGGCGTTGCTGAATAACAGTATGAATTGCCCTCATCCCCAACCCTTCTCCCAAAGGGAGAAGGGAGCTAGAATTCTTGTCCCCTCTCCCTTTGGGAGAGGGTTAGGGTGAGGGTAAATCTTGCGGGTTTAACTAGGGTTCATACATTGATTCAGCAACGCCGAGGGTTTTATGGTATTTCCGTAAAAAACTCAGTAAATTTCTGCATAAGTCAAGCTTTGTTTCTCCTAATATGAAGTAAGTATCGTAACCTGTACGCAACAGGAGTCAATAAACTAACAGTGCATCAGTACTAGCACTTAATCCTCGGTTCCCAGCATGAGAGATAACCCGCGTGTCAAAACTATATTGATTCTGGCTGCAAACCCGACAAATACCTCTCGATTGCGATTGGACAAAGAGGTACAGGAGATTGATGAAGGGTTGCGACGAGCGAACAAACGCGAGCAATTTCAATTAGAGCAAAAATGGGCAGTCAGATCCCGCGACTTTTACCGATCAATTCTTGACACTCAACCCCAGATCGTTCACTTTTGCGGGCATGGTGCAGGGGAGGATGGTATTGTGTTGGAAGATGAGGCAGGGGAAGCAGCACTGGTACAGGCAAATGAATTGGCGCGTATGTTTAAGCTGTTTGCTTCAGAGAGTATTGAGTGTGTGGTACTCAATGCCTGCTATTCTGAAGTACAAGCACAAGCGATCGCACAACACGTCAGTTATGTGATAGGAACAAATCAGACAATTGGGGATAATGCAGCTATTGCTTTTTCTATGGCATTTTACGATGCCCTAGCAGCTGGGAGAACTATTGAGTTTGCTTTTGAATTGGGGAGTTCTCGTTTGGTTGGGCTACCAGAATACCAGACTCCTGTACTCAAGAAGAAGTCACAAGATGGATTGTCTTCTTCTGTAGGAAAAGGAATTGAGAAATTACCAGACGCTAAACCAACAGACCGCAAGCACATTTTTATCAGTTACAAGCGCAATGCTGACCCTGATGAAGCACTGGCTTTACAACTATATCATTCGCTGTCGCAACACCATGAGGTCTTTATCGACCAAAGAATGGTGGTGGGGACTCGTTGGGCTGAGTGTATAGAAAAGCAACTCTGTAAATCAGATTTTCTGATTGTTTTTCTTTCCTCTCGTTCAGTCCACAGCGAGATGCTGGGATTGGAAATTCAGAGGGCGCACGAGCTGGCACAATTACACGGAGGACGCCCTGCGATTCTTCCCGTGCGTTTGGCATATCGAGAACAGTTTCAGTATCCGTTAAGTGCTTACTTAGACTCCATCAATTGGGCGTTTTGGCAAGATGATAGCGATACACCACGCCTAATAGCAGAGTTAACTCAAGCGATCGCAGGCGGTGAATTGAGTATCGGTGAAGCACAAAAGCCCAGTTTACTGAGAGCCAGTGAGGCATTATCCTTTCCCCGTCCCTTCCCGAACGCACAATTGGAAATGCCAGAAGGGACAATGGACAGTGAATCTCAATTTTATGTCGAACGTCCGTGCGATGCGATCGCATTACGAACTATCGAGCAAAAAGGAGTCACTATCGCAATCAAAGGATCGAGACAAGTTGGAAAAAGTTCGCTGTTGATTCGCATCAAAGAAACAGCCGAGAAAGCAGGTAAGCGAGTGGCGTATTTAGATTTCCAACTGTTTGATAAAGCAGCCCTGCAAGATAGCGAACTTTTCTTCCGCCAGTTTTGCTCCTGGGTGAGTGATGAACTCGATATGGAAGATCGTGTTGATGAATGTTGGCGTGCTCCGTTGGGAAATACTCAACGCTGTACCCGTTATATCAGCCGCCATATATTAAAAGGATTGGGCAAACAACCATTGGTTTTAGCCATGGATGAAGTCGATAAAGTTTTTGACGCTGAGTTTCGCAACGATTTCTTTGGAATGTTGCGGAGTTGGCACAACTGTCGCGCTACAACGCCCATTTGGAAAAACTTCGATCTCACCCTAGTTACCTCCACAGAACCCTATCAACTGATAGACGACTTGAACCAATCCCCCTTTAACGTTGGACAGGTGATAGAAATGGGAGATTTCGGCCCCGAACAGGTAGCAGATCTCAACCAGCGTCACGGTTTACCATTCAACCCCAGTGAAGAAAGACGATTGATTGGGCTACTCGGAGGGCATCCTTATTTAATCAGGCGATCGCTATACTTAATAGCCAGTCAGCAAATTTCCCCAAATGATTTATTTGCCAATGCCATCAATGATAGCGGGCCTTTTGGGGATCACCTACGCCATCACCTTTCACTGCTACATAATAAAACAGAATTAATCCAAGGTTTATTAGAAATTATTCGTCAAAACAACTGTGCTGATAAACGTATCTTTTGGCGATTGCGGGGTGCAGGCTTGGTAAGAGAAGAAGGAAAAGCGATCGTTCCGCGCTGTCAGCTTTATGCCGAGTATTTCCGGGAGAACCTACGTGAGTAAAGCAAATATTTACACAGTTGGCGGAACCGTACAGGTTAATCAAAACGGTGTTTACATTGCTCGTCAAGCCGATGAGGAACTGATTGGACTGTGTCGAGAAAGTAAATTTTCTTACATTCTCACGTCACGGCAAATGGGTAAATCCAGTTTGATGGTGCGGACTGTGGAACGACTCGCTGAAGAAGATATTCAGTCCGTTGTCATTGATTTGACACAGGTGGGGACACAGGTAACAGCCGAACAGTGGTATTTAGGATTACTTACCATCGTCGAAGGAACTCTGTTGTTAGAGACAGATGTAGTGCAGTGGTGGCAAGAACGTTCCCATTTAGGCTTTACCCAAAGGTTAACTCTGTTTTTTCGAGAGGTGCTTTTACCAGAAGTAGCGACACCTATAGTGATTTTTGTCGATGAAATTGATACAACATTAAGACTTGATTTTACGGATGACTTTTTTGCCGCCGTTCGTTCCCTATACGTTGCCCGTGCTTCAGAACCAGAATTTCACCGTCTTTCCTTTGTGTTGATTGGTGTCGCAACTCCCGGCGATTTGATCCGCGATCCCAAACGAACACCCTTTAATATCGGTCAGCTTGTTGACCTGACAGATTTTACTTTTGAAGAAGCAAAACCTCTGGCTGAGGGATTGGATTTATCAAAAGATGAAGCACGACAAGTTTTGAAGTGGGTGCTGAAATGGACGGGAGGACATCCCTATTTAACGCAACGGCTTTGTAGCATAATTAGACAAAAAGAGCAGAAAAGTTGGTCGCAAGCAGATGTTGATGGTGTAGTCAGCAGTAACTTTTTTGGGAAAATGAGCGAGCAAGATAATAACTTGCAGTTCGTGCGGGATATGTTAACCAAACGCGCACCGGACGAAAAAGGCGTGCTGACAACTTATCGTAGTATTCGTTGGGGTAGGCTCCCTGTTTTAGATGAAGAAAGGTCACTTGTAAAATCGCATCTCAAGCTTTCAGGTGTAGTCAAGCGAGAGAATGCGGTGTTGAAGGTGCGGAATCAAATTTATCACAGGGTATTTGATTTAAAGTGGGTTAATCAACATTTACCGTTAAAGTTGCGAGATTTGTGGGAACGCCTCAAGCCATCACTACCTATACTTATGACAGCAGCAGTATTTTCTGTTGTGGTAGTGGCAATAGCGTTGCATGCGGAAAAGCAACGTCGAGAAGCACTAACACAAAAACAAGAAGCTATAAAAAATGAAAAGTTGGCAAAACAAAACGCGCAACAAGCAGAAAAAGCTCAAAGACGTGCTGAAGCATCACAACGAGAAGAACAAAAGCAACGCCAAATAGCAGAACAACGTGGAACACAGTTAGCTGATTCTCTGCAAAAAACCAAACTGGCTCAACAAGCAGAAGTAAAACAACGCCAAATAGCAGAACAACGGAGAAAACAAATAGCAGATTCTCTGCAAAAAACCAAACTGGCTCAACAAGCAGAAGCAAGGCAACGCCAAATAGCAGAACAACGTGGAAAACAGTTAGCTAATTCTCTTCAAAAAACCCAAGCTGCTGAAAAATTAGCTGTACAACGCCAACGCGAAGCGCAAAAGCAACGAGATATTGCCAAGCAAAAAGAAACAGACGCAAACAATGCTAAAACACAAGCCGAAAAACTACAAGCCAATGCGGAAATTCTGGCACAAAGTTTGACTACAGAAAACTTGCTAGCTTCCTACCCTGAACTTGATACATTAGCCGCAGGGGTGAAATTGGGAAAAAAGGTGAAAAGCAAGACATTAGAAGGTGATACTCGATCCAAGGCAATCTCTGTTTTACATAGAATCGTTTACGAGATCAAAGAACGAAATCGCCTCACCGGGCATAGCGATTTTGTCAGAAGTGTAGCCTTCAGCCCAGATGGCAAGACCATTGCCACAGCAAGTGATGACAGTACGGTACGCTTGTGGAATCTCAAAGGTGAATCCCTGCAAACCCTCAAAGGGCATAGCGGTACTGTCAGAAGTGTAGCCTTCAACTCAGATGGCAAGACCATTGCCACAGCAAGTGATGATAGTACGGTACGCTTGTGGAATCTCAAAGGTGAATCCCTGCAAACCCTCAAAGGGCATAGCGGTACTGTCAATAGTGTAGCCTTCAGCCCAGATGGCAAGACCATTGCCACAGCAAGTTCTGACAGAACGGCACGCTTGTGGAATCTTAAAGGTGAATCCCTGCAAACCCTCAAAGGGCATAACTATTTTGTCAATAGTGTAGCCTTCAGCCCAGATGGCAAGACCATTGCCACAGCAAGTTCTGACAGAACAGTACGCTTGTGGAATCTCAAAGGCGAATCCCTGCAAACCCTCAAAGGACATAGCGATTTTGTCAGAAGTGTAGCCTTCAGCCCAGATGGCAAGACCATTGCTACAGTAAGTGATGACAGAACGGTACGCTTGTGGAATTTCAAAGGTGAATCCCTTCAAACCCTCACCGGGTATAGCGGATATATCTCTAGTGTAGCCTTCAGCCCAGATGGCAAAACCATTGCCACAGCAAGTGATGACAGAACAGTACGCTTGTGGAATCTCAAAGGCGAATCCCTGCAAACCCTCAAAGGACATAGCGATTTTGTCAGAAGTGTAGCCTTCAGCCCAGATGGCAAGACCATTGCTACAGCAAGTGATGACAGTACGGTACGCTTGTGGAATCTCAAAGGTGAATCCCTTCAAACCCTCACTGGGCAGAGCAAGTTTGTCAATAGTGTAGCCTTCAGCCCAGATGGCAAGACCATTGCCACAGTAAGTTCTGACAGTCCGGTAAATGATGACACGGTACGCTTGTGGAATCTCAAAGGTGAATCCCTTCAAACCCTCACTGAGCAGAGCAAGTTTGTCAATAGTATAGCCTTCAGCCCAGATGGCAAGACCATTGCCACAGTAAGTTCTGACATAGTAAGTGATGACAGTACGGTACGCTTGTGGAATCTTAAAGGTGAATCCCTTCAAACCCTCAAAGGGCATAGCGGTACTGTCAATAGTGTAGCCTTCAGCCCAGATGGCAAGACCATTGCCACTGCAAGTTCTGACAGTACGGTACGCTTGTGGAATCTTAAAGGTGAATCCCTTCAAACCCTCAAAGGGCATAGCGGTACTGTCAATAGTGTAGCCTTCAGCCCAGATGGCAAGACCATTGCCACAGCAAGTGATGACAGTACGGTACGCTTGTGGAATCTCAAAGGCGAATCCCTGCAAACCCTCAAAGGGCATAGCGGTACTGTCAATAGTGTAGCCTTCAGCCCAGATGGCAAGACCATTGCCACAGCAAGTTCTGACAGAACGGTACGCTTGTGGAATCTCAAAGGTGAATCCCTTCAAACCCTCAAAGGGCATAGCGGTACTGTCAATAGCGTAGCCTTCAGCCCAGATGGCAAGACCATTGCCACTGCAAGTTCTGACAGTACGGTACGCTTGTGGAATTTTGATTTGGATGATTTACTGGCAAAGGGCTGTGTTTGGATTCATGACTATTGGACGTATAATTATCTTAAAAATAACCCCAATGCTAAGGAAGAAGATCGCAAGTTGTGTGATGGTATTGGCATTAGGAAATAATCGCATCTAACGCTTGCATTTTTTCTTAAAGCCCAGGCGAATTTTGTTTGCTCAATACTGTCTAAACAACAATAATGCAAGATTGTGCGATCGCTTGCGTTAAAATGTAGTACGGAAACATCCCGTTTTGGCAAATATGCCTTCAGAATAGAATTCTGAGGCTACACAAACAAAGTTCACCTGCGTGAACTTAATATTTAAGTCCGCCTACGCGGACTTAGTTTGTATAGCCGCGATTTCAATCGCTTGGGTGTTTGTTCCAAATTGGGATGCTCCCAGTCATAGGGAAAATTTTGCGATCGCTGATTTAGAATTTTAAATTGTTGAGCTTTCCTGATTAGTATCGAGAGATAGATTTTTTACTTGACAGGTAGCAGAGAAAATAGTATGTAACATCTATTGGGTGAGCACCATGGCAAGCAACAAGACAACTAGGCGCAATTTTCTGAAAACTAGCGCGGCTGTTGCTGGTGGAATTGTGGGAACTTCAGCTTGTCAGCAACTCACAAATTCCACGGTTGAACCGGTGGAGAATTCTAGTTCTACAGTAGATCTGAACTCGCAAGATGTATCTACCTTAGTATCTAGTACATCTTTAGAAAAAATGCCGCAAAGAGTTTTGGGTCGCACGGGTGTCACAGTTCCTATCCTTGGTTTGGGAGGATCTGCGTCTCCTCTCTCTCGTCTTCAAGAAGATGAGGAAGCTAACTCCATAGCAATTATTGAACGAGCATATGAATTGGGGATTCGTTACTTTGATACGGCTTCTAATTACGGACCGAGTGAAGAACGTTTGGGTAAAGTCCTACCACCCTATCGCAAGGAAATATTTTTGGCAAGTAAAAGCAATGCTAGGGATCGCGATCGCGCATGGCAAGAATTAGAGCAATCTCTCAAACGTTTAAAAACTGATTATCTTGACTTGTGGCAGTTTCATTCTGTTTCCTTTGACTGGAATTTGGATGCCATTTTCAATTCCAAACATGGTGCAATAAGAGCTGCACGGGAAGCAAAAGAGCAAAAAATAGTGCGCTTTGTTGGTATTACGGGACACAATAACCCGGCAATTATTGCTCAAGCACTTCGCCGCTATCCATTTGACACCGCTCTTATCCCCATCAATGCTGCTGACAAACATACTCCCAGCCCGTTTATTACAGGTGTGCTACCAGTGGCTCAAAAAAACAATACTGGTATCATTGCTATGAAAGTGCCTGCTTACGGTCGTCTGTTTAAACCTGGTATCTTGGATGGAATGCATCAAGCGATGGGATATGCTTTGTCTCAACCGGGCGTTCACTGTTGTATTATTGCCGCAGAAGATGTAAAGTTGCTGGAGCAAAATGTTAAAGTGGCAAGCGCTTTTCAGTCACTTTCAAAGCAGGAATTACAGGCGATCGAACAACGGACTGCTTCTGTTTGGCAAGATAGTAGTTTTTTCCGGGAATGGGCTTAACAATTTTGGATTTTGGATTTTAGATTTTGGATTGGAAGTTTCTGGCATCCGCAGAGGCTCTGAAAGCATAATACAATCTAGAGTTAACATGAAATTAGAACAGATTAGCGCCTCGGATACTTTGTCTCCTGGCTACGTCTGCGTTGTTGAATTTAGCACACCACGTACTCAGATAGTTGAAAAATGCAAGACGTAGAAATTCTTCATCGAGAAGCAATGGAGCTTGTTGACCAAGCATTTCTAGCCCGTCAAAGGGGTGATGCGATCGTTGCTTTAGAATTAACCAAAGCTGCCTTTTCTCAAGAGCGAGCCTCCTTATCTTGTTTAGTATAGTAGTAACAACGTAAAGCGACAACATAAAGTCCATTATGGCTAAACTTTCTTTACAAGATTACGAATACCGTAGAACTGAAGGATCTGTATCTTCCCTAAACTATCAATTTGTATTTGTACCTAAACGGCGAAAAGCTGTGTTGGTTAAAGATATTGCTCAACGATTACAGGCAATCATATTTGAACTAACACAAGAGCATGGATGGAAATTGATAGCACTTGAGATCATGCCAGATCACGTACATTGCTTTCTGAACGCACCCACACAGGAATCACCAGCAGACATAGCGAGATGGATTAAGGGACGAGCCAGTCATCACCTGCGAAAAGAATTTCCCGAACTTTTAAAAATGCCGTCATTGTGGAGTCCCAGTTACTTTGTAGCTTCTACCGGGCAAGTTAGTACTGAGGTTGTGCGAAAATACATTGAGAATCAAAAAAGCAAATAGTATAACGGATACAACAGGTTAAAACCTGTTGAGTCGGATTTCACCATGCAGGCTAAAGCACAGATGTGTCTCTATGACGAAACACATCTTCAAAGGCTCTCATCCTCCCATTAAGTTATTGGTAGTTAGGTGGAAATAAATCGAATTATAATAAATCCTTACAAACAACAAATGATAAATGACAAATGACTAATGACAAATTAAATTGAGTTTTGCTGACTTATTTATCAAAATTGGTTGTTAATAAATAATTCAAATTCTTGTAAAGCTTGACTGGCTCCAACAATTTTGGCACGTTCCATATATCTTGGGATGATTTCTATAAGTGCTATATTAGGAAATATAGGAGATGTTAAGGATTCAAGATACTTACCTTCTTGCAGCACATTGATTGTTAATGTGCCACGAGAGTATATCCATAATTCTGGTACTCCCAATGCTTCATAAGCATCTGTTTCCGTTTCTGATGTCAGATCGGTTTCCAATGCTAAATCGGGTGGCGGATCTTGAGACAAATCTAGTCTTGTTTTGCCTATAACAGCTTTATAGTTTTGAATATAAAAGCAATCATCTGGTTCAATTCCAGCTACCATACTCTCTCGCTTAAAGGTTGTAGAGCCAAGAGGTTCCCACGCTCGTTTTTGCACTTTCAGCAAGATTTTGACCATATCAGCAAGTATAACTTTGGTACGTTCGTGTTCTGGTAAGGGTGACATAATTTGTAAAATTCCTTTAGCATAGGCAATTCTTGAGGAACGCTTGTTGTCTAACTGACCTAAAATTTCTTCAAAACGTTGCCAAGACACGGGTTGCAAAGTTATTTTTTGACCTGGCTCTAAACGAAGAGCGATCGCACTCATTACCATAGATACTGTTTTCCTACACAACTGGTGTGAGTTTTTATCAACTTAAATCGATCTTAAAATAAGATCGCGATCCCGATCGGACTTAAGATAGCATAGACTTGCATGACGAATAACAAAACGAGGAACAACAAATGACGACGCTATTAATTCAAACCCAAAGCGTCCCACTGACAGTCAATCTTCCTTCTATCAAATCGATGACTGTAGAACAGTTCTACGAATTCTGTCAAGCCAATCCCGATTTGAGAATTGAGCGCAATGTCAGTGGAGAAGTCATCGTTATGCCACCAGCCTTTTCAGACACAGGCAACCGCAACTTTAAGATAGCTGTACAGTTGGGGAACTGGGCAGAACAAGATGGAACAGGTGAGCCTTTTGATTCCAGTGCAGGCTTTACCTTACCCAATAGGGCAACTCGTTCCCCTGATGCCTCATGGATTAAACTAGAGCGATGGAATGCCTTAAGTGAGGAACAAAAAGCTTCATTTGCTCCTATTTGTCCGGATTTCGTAATTGAGTTACGTTCACAGAGCGATCGCCTTGATGAATTACAATCCAAAATGCAGGAATATATTGATAATGGTGCATCGTTAGGATGGTTAATCGATCGCAAAAACCGTAAAGTTCATATCTACCGTCCCAATCGAGAACCTGAAATTCTAGATAATCCCGAAATAGTTAGCGGCGAACTGGTGTTACCAGGATTTGTTCTGCGAATGGAGAAAATCTGGTGATAGATGTCACGCTTGTTTGGATAAATTTAAATGAAGAGCGATCGCACTCACGACCATAACCCATTGCTCTACACGCACTATCCGCTATTCTGATTAGCAGACGATAAGCCGGGTACGGCTTGCGCCAAAGGCGATCGCGTTTTCTTAAAAAGACGACAAACAATCTCTCCGGGATCGTTTTTTCCAAAAGGTAAAGCAGTTCCGTCTTTTTGAATTTTCTTGCGATCGCGACAATTATAAACCTCAACAGGTCTTTTCACCCCATCAACATTGAGAACAGCCCTATATTCCCAATAATTTTTGGCACTTCGTTTGATATCAATAATACAAATCTGATGCCCATTGTCATTGCGACAAAAAGATGCATATGCGGGAAGTGCGAAGAAAAAGCATATAGCAATTACTAGTACCAAAGAAAGATGTTTAAGTAGACTCATATTGATATAATCTCAGACTTAATATTTATATTAATCCTAAAAGTGCATAATTATTTCAAATAGACATCTCCAGAAAAAATTTAAGGGCGCAATGCCTTGCGCCCCTACTAAGACTTTCGGGTAATGCATAATTAGTTTCTAGAGATATCTAATAACATTAAGCAATATTTAACAGTCTCTTAACTCTACATTAGACGTTAAATTGTTAATCTTTTGATGCGTATTTATAAAGTCAGAACTCATGAGATCCTCGACTTCTTTGAGAAGTCGGGGATCTAGATAAAGTTATTTCAGTGTTGAGAAAAAAGTCCTGCTAAATACCAAGAGGCGAGATTTGTCATGAAGCACTTGCATATCGAACGATTGCTATCAACTCCGTTGAAGCGTCGTAACCTTTTAATTGGTGGTGGATTCTTAACAGGTTTAGCACTGACAACCCAGTGGACAAACAAAGTCAATGCTCAAGCCAAATTTTCTAACTATCCCTTTAGTCTTGGTGTCGCATCAGGAGAACCCTATCCCAAAAGTGTTGTTATTTGGACGCGGTTGGCTCCAGATCCACTCAACGGAGGCGGAATGCCATCAGAAAATATTCCCGTACAATGGCAAGTTGCTACTGATGAGAAAATGACAAAGGTTGTGCGGAGTGGTACAACTTATGCAATTCCCGAATTAGGACACTCAGTACACGTTGTTGTCGAAGGATTGCAACCTGCTCGATGGTATTGGTATCAGTTTAAAGCAGGGAATGAAATTAGCCCTGTTGGACGTACTCGCACAGCTCCTACTCTTGGGCAAAAAATAGAACGATTCCGCTTTGCATTTGCTTCTTGTCAGAATTGGGAAGATGGTTACTATGCAGCCTATAAGCATATGGCAAAAGAGGAACTCGATCTCGTCGTTCATCTTGGCGATTATATATACGAAGGAGCGGCAAATCCCACTCGTATCAGACAGCATAACGGACCAGAACCCATTACGGTTGAAGAGTATCGCAACCGTCACGCCTTATATAAAACTGACGAAAACTTACAATCCGTTCACGCAGCTTTCCCCTGGGCTGTGACATGGGATGACCATGAAGTCGATAACAATTGGGCAGATGAAATTCCTCAAGACCCACAATTACAGTCAAGAGAACAGTTTCTTGCACGACGTGCTGCTGCTTTCCAAGCTTATTACGAACATATGCCACTACGTCCGTTGTCAAAACCAGAAGGTATCGATCTGCAACTTTATCGGCGTCTCACTTTTGGTGACTTGGTAGAATTTAACGTGCTAGATACTCGCCAGTATCGTACCGATCAGCCTTGTGATGATGGTATTAAACCCCGATGTGAAGGGGCTTTAGACCCATCTGCCACTTTGACTGGTTCCAAACAGGAGAAATGGCTGTTTAATGGTCTCGATCGCTCCAAGGCTCGTTGGAATGTCCTCGCTCAACAGATAGTCTTCACCCAACATGATTGGACTGCAGGGGAAGAGTCAGCGTTTAACATTGATGCTTGGGATGGTTATGTGGCAAACCGTCAACGCATCCTTGATTTCTTCTATCAACGCCGACCCTCCAATCCAGTGGTTATCACTGGTGACACTCACTCAAGTTGGGTTAGCGACCTTTTAGCAGACTTCAACAATCCCCATTCTCAGGTTGTAGGGACTGAGTTTGTAGGCACTTCTATTACTTCTGGTTTTGGCGCAAGCGACAGAATTGAAGCGGCTTTACCTGAAAGCCCATGGGTGAAGTATTTCAATGGACGACAACGCGGTTATGTTCGTTGCGACTTGACTCGCGAACGTTGGAGAAGTGATTATAGATTGTTACCACAGTCTGTACCCAACGAACCAAATGTCCCCGATCCTAATGCACCAATTACTACGACTGTATCTTTTGAGCTTCCAAATCAGGGAACAGTAAGACAAGTGTAGGTGCGTTAGATTTGAGAATTGGGCATAGGGAATTGTTTAAAGTTATTCAATTACCCCTTGTTCAATTTTCAGAATTTGATAAAAACTTTGTATATTTATATAATTTTTTCAAAATATTACGTATAAGTGCAGAGGGAGTTAAGTCAAAACTTTGCTTAAGTGTGCCATGACAGTATCAGCTTTCTAAGTATCATCCTAGGATGTGAAGTCAGTTTGGGTTTCATTTGAGCTTAATTTGAGCTTAATTTTTGTCTAAGTTCCGTTAAAACCGAGTCGGCGTTAATTACTTCCAGTAAAAAAAATTGGTTATAAATTCGGGAATTGAAATTTTCAAGCGTGTATTTACTGAAAGCTTAAAACCAAATCTATAAGTACCTCGGCAAAATTAATTTTACATAAACATCGTTGCTAAATGGGGCTTAAAGATTATTTTGACGTATAAATAAATGTCCACACCTATAGAACTGAGCTTTATGAAATCTCTCAATCCTGAAGTAATTCGCGCTCTCACCCCCATATTTCTGGCAAGTGTTGGAGCTTTTATTGGTATTGTTGCTTTATTCTCACCAGGAACTAGTGAGGCAAAGTGGTCTGCTGGTCTTGGACTAGCTAGTACAGCGATCGCTGGTGCTGCTGGCTTGGCTCAAACCAGCAAACAGGAGACAGACTTTTCAGTTAGACAACAAAAAGACGACTTGCAAATAAAAACCCCATCAGAATAAGTAGGATGACGCATAGTAATTATCTTTTGTAAAGACGACGTGAGATGTCTCGTCTCTACAAAAGATAATCAGACAAAAATTTCGTTAAATTTTCTGAGCGCCCGGTTGTCCACTTGTAACGATAAACGAAGCAATGTTGCGAATAGTAGCAGCATCTCGGTTAGCAGTTGTGGAAACAACTCGATAATCACTCCGCCAAGTATTGCGTGTAATTTGACAGCTGATATAACCGCGAACATCACCGTTAAAAAACTTGACGTGCGGGTTTTCTGACAAGTTTGCTTGGACGTTTGGAGCCCAAGGACAAAGAGAACTAATTGATGTACCAGCAAATTCAGTTGCTAAGGTTTCAGAAATTGGGTCATTAAAATCTTTCTTGATATCTTGAACGCAGAAAGAGTGCCAGTCACCTGTGATAATAACAGGATTGGATGGACGACGGTTTTCTATAAAGTCTAGAATTCTTTGTCTTGCAGCAGGATAACCATCCCATTGATCCATATTAAATGCTTTTTCTGTTCCTGGTTGATAATCAATTTGTCCAAACCAGATTTGTTGAGCTAGAACATTCCAACGAGCGGGCGATCGCGCCAATCCTTTAAACAACCATTCTTCTTGTTCTTTGCCAGTCATTGTCAGAGAAGGATCGAGTCTATCCGGACAATCTGGTGCAGAGGGAAAAGTTTGCAAGCAGACTTGATCTGAACGATATTGGCGAGTATCAAGAACATGGAAATAAGCTAAGTCACCAAATGCAAACCGCCGATAAAGTCTAAGATCGTCACTTGTTGGAAATGATTTCAAGCGCAAGGGCATATGCTCGTAGTATGCCTGGAAAGCCGCTCTACGACGCAGGAGAAACTGTTCTGGAGACTGTCTATCTGGGTCTTCTGGGACAAAACCTGCCCAGTTATTATCTACCTCGTGGTCATCCCACGTTACAATCCAAGGGAACGCTGCATGAGATGCCTGTAAATCAGCATCGCTCTTATACAAGGCATAGCGGTTGCGGTAGTCCTCCAAAGTAATAATTTCTGGACTATTGTGCTCGCGTACCCTTGTAGGGCTGGTGCTAATTCCGCCTTCGTAAAGATAATCGCCCAAATGAACAACAAAGTTTAAATCTTCTTCAGCCATAAATTTATAGGCTGTATAAAAACCACTTTGGTATTCCTGACAAGAAGCAAACGCAAAATTCAATTGGCTAACAGGTGTTCTTAAAGCAGGTGCAGTACGAGTGCGTCCGATAGGGCTAAGTTCATTTCCGACCTTAAATTGATACCAATATACCCTATCTGGTTCTAAGCCTTGAACATCAACGTGTACGGAGTGAGCTAGTTCTGGACTTGCTACAGCAAATCCCTTCTGCACCACTTTTTTCATATTCTCATCAGCTGCCAATTGCCACCGTACAAGAATATTTTCCTGTGGCATACCACCGCCGTTAATCGGGTCAGGTGCTAAACGCGTCCACAAAACAACTCCATCTGGTAATGGATCTCCAGAGGCAACACCAAGAGTGAAAGGATAAGCAGAAAATTTTGGTTGAGCTAGGACTTTGTGTGACCATTGGCTAGCTATTGTAAAACCTAAGAAACCACCAGCACCAATCAACAGGTTTCTGCGTTTGATTTTTGCTGACAAATAATGCTCAAAACTTGAACGGCGCACGGATACCTCCTTCAGATTTGGGAGAAAATCGGGGACATTGAGAGGAGTGATTTCGTGGAGTTTCTACAGAATTATTAATCTCACCTAAACCGGAGTTGTCCCGATCAATGTTAAGTAAAGACATTACCAAGTGAACATTAACAATATGTCAAGTAACAGCCAATTTGTGGTTAAAGCTAAGTTAATGAGGGATTGTTAAGAATCCTACAAATGAATAATAAATATTATTCTAAGCAAGTGGAGTGCTCTGGTAAGGAACTTCCAAATAAAAAAATCTCCCAAAATTTCTTGTGGTGCGGGCGTCCCCGCCCGCCACCAGCATAGGACGGGCGAGGACGCCCATCCCACAAGATGGATAATTTATTTCTTGGAAGTCCCTAACAGCAGAGGGAACTTTACAGGGAAAACTGATTCGTGTGGTACGTCCAGCTAGTTAGGTGATTTTGGTGGCTGAATAGGAATATCTTGTATACTGGATTGTCACTATGTATACTAAATTGTTACTAAAATTTGACTTCTCAGAGTAAAAAATTTTGTTTTAAAGTTTAACCTAGATTGAGCATCTCACTCTATAAATCCTGAAAGAATCAACAAAGAATGGCAGACCTGACCCCTAATTCTAGTTTTAGCGTGACAATCCGGGTGGAAATCCCCAACCGCATTGGAATGTTGGCGACTGTAACCAAAGCGATCGCAACCAGTGGCGGTAACTTCGGTCTAATTGACCTCATAGAACAGACAAGAGCTATTTCGATTCGCGATATCACCGTCGATGCAGCGAGCACTGAGCATGCAGAGACAATTGTGCAAGCGATTAAATCTCTACCAGATATAAAGGTGTTGAATGTCTATGACCGCACTTTTAATTTGCATCGTGGTGGAAAAATTAGCATTGCCAGTAGAATTCCTCTCAAGAGCGTATCCGATTTAGCAATGGCTTACACGCCAGGAGTCGGGCGTATATGCAATGCTATTGCCCAAAATCCTGAAGAAGTTTACAATTTAACCATTAAACAAAATACTGTAGCTATTGTTACCGATGGGAGTGCCGTCTTGGGGTTGGGAAATCTCGGTCCGGCGGCGGCTTTGCCAGTTATGGAGGGCAAAGCTATGCTATTTAAGGAATTTGCAGGGATTGATGCTTTTCCCATTTGCTTGGCGACTCAAGATACTGACAAAATTATTGAGGCTGTCAAAAATATTGCTCCAGTATTTGGGGGAGTAAATTTAGAGGATATCGCCGCTCCTCGTTGTTTTGAAATTGAAGCCAAACTAAGACAGGAACTCGATATCCCTGTTTTTCACGATGACCAACACGGTACGGCGATCGTCACTTTAGCTGCGTTGTTGAACGCTTTAAAGCTAGTTCATAAATCCATCGCAGAGGTTCGCATCGTTGTCAACGGTGCAGGCGCAGCTGGCGTCGCTTGTGCTCGATTGCTCCGCAAAGCAGGAGCAGAAAAAATTTGGATGTGCGATTCCAAAGGTATTCTTTCTGACAATCGTACAGACCTCACAGAAGAAAAGCGCGAATTTGCCGTCAAAGCCCAAGGAACTTTGGCTGGTGCATTACAAGGTGCAGATGTCTTTATCGGCGTTAGCGTACCGGGAGTCTTAACACCAGAAATGGTGCGTTCTATGGCAAAAGATCCGATAGTGTTTGCAATGGCAAATCCAATTCCTGAAATTCAACCAGAATTAGTCAAAGATGATGTTGCTGTTATAGCAACAGGTCGCAGTGACTACCCAAATCAAATCAATAATGTTTTGGCTTTTCCTGGTGTTTTCCGAGGTGCTTTGGATTGCAGGGCAGCAACAATTACGACTAGTATGTACTTGGAAGCTGCAACTGCGATCGCATCTTTAGTTAAGCCTTCAGATCTTGACAAAGAACACATCATTCCTTCCGTGTTTGATGAACGTGTCGTGACAGCTGTTGCAGGTGCCGTGCAACGTGCTGCACGTCAAGAAGGTATTGCCAGAAGTTAATTATTCAAAAACTCCAGATACTCCTGACTCAGTTCCTTGACAGCTAATTCATAGAACTGCTGACCGTGTTCTGGCGTTGCCAAGGCAGGATTTGAACCCATCCTGCCATCTGGATACTTTTGACGAAAGTCAGTTGCACCATAAATTTTATGTCCCCTACCAACTTCTGAAGAAAGAGGTGCTTGTTTGATTGCTTCGGGATAAACATACTGAGTTACAGCCACTTCACTCGGTGTTGCATGAGAACCTTCTTGGTCTCCGTATAATTCCTTTGCCAGCTTGTAAACAGAACTACACATAAACCAGTTAGCAATTTGACATTGCACTTTATGGGCATTGAGAATCTGTAAATCTTCCAAGTGAGCGTAGGTTTCAGAAAAAGCTGCCTTGAGGGTAGCAATGTTACCCCCATGCCCGTTGATAAAATAAAACTTGGTAAAACCAGCTTTCGCTAAAGAGGTGGTGTAGTCCCGCACTAATTGAATCATCGTACTGGGACGCAAACTGATTGTGCCGGGAAATCCTGTATGATGTAATGCCATGCCAACGTTTATCGTTGGACCCACTATTGCGTGAGTTGACTCTCCCACACCACGTGCGATCGCTTCTGCACAAATTGCATCTGTACCAATCAGTCCCGTCGGTCCGTGTTGTTCCGTAGATCCAATGGGTAAAATAATACCTTGAGACTGCTGTAGATATGCTTCTACTTCTTGCCAAGTACTTAAATGTAACAGCATTTTTTCTAATCAAAACAATAATGTTTTTTCACATCGCTTCTAATGTCCCACCTGCAGGACATTCCAGCCGGAAAAGTGACTAAATCTCCTTTGCCCATTTGCACTGGCTGACCGCCATCAGGAGTCACAACGACATCCCCTTCTAAAAAATAACAAGTTTCTTGGTCGTCGTAAGTCCAAGGAAATGTCGAGACTTCCTTAGTCCAAATTGACCATTGGAAGACATCTAACTCCTGGAGGCGTTCTTGGCTGGGCTGGTGCTCTATCTTGATTTCCATTTTGCTTTCCTCCATACGGATACCATTTAACCCGGTAAAATCTAGTAACTAGTACCAAATTCTACCGTGTATTGGGGTGTATCCTCCCCAGCCTCAACCGTAGTCAAGGCATTTACCAAATCATTAATTGATTTGATGAAAATATTAATGGCACCATTCCAATCTCTTGGTATTTCATGATTACAATTAGGACAAACAAATTTTTTGTTTCCTCCTAACTTTTCATGAATATGTCCGCACTTTGAGCAGGTTTTGCTTGTGTATTCTTCTGTTACATCATGCACAACGCAATTCCGTTTTAAGGCGTGAAACTTGAGAGTTTGTTTAAACCTATAGTGCGACCATGTAAGCATATTTCTAGCTGTTTTAGAGGTTAGCTTACGTTTCTTCTTAACAACCATTTGAGAGGTTTCAAAGGTTGGCAAGAAAATGTGTTTGTAATTTTTGGTTAAGAAGACTGAAGCTTTGTTATGAATCTCGTTAGTAAGGTTTCTGATCCTAGTTCTTAACACCTCTGACTGTCTTCTTAGTTTCCACCTCAATCTTTTGTTAATACTACCTTTAGCTTTGGCAATTTGAGATTGCAGCTTGTCCAATCTTTGACACAAAACAGCTATTTTAGAAATAGAACCGTTGCCTATTTCTAGTAATTGTCCACCGTCAAACCCCGTTAAAAAAGTTCTAACACCAGGATCTAAACCAATGCAGTTAGTTAAGCTGTTGTCTTTAATTAAGAGCGGAATTGCAAAACAGATAAACCACTTACCTTTATCAAGCAAGATAGTAAATTCTGATGGCATTTCCTCACACAAAGGCTCTGAGGGATTTATCTGCAAGCTTTTTATAGCAATGCTTTCACCGTTTATAAACGCCTTGCTGCTTGCGTAATGAGTAAAACCCGCAATTTGCTTATCTTTACCTTTACCAAAATAAAAAGCGCCCCAATATTTAGCACAAATTCGGAAACTTTTTACAGGGTCTCTACACGATCTAAATCTAGGATTTGCCTTGTCTTTAGTTTTTGAGAAAGCTACTTTAGCATCAAAAATCGATTCTTCTCTTGGTGAATATGGGCTTTCTGATATCCAATCAGGACAAGATTTTAAAAGAGTTTCTCGTAACTGAAATTTAGTCGGTTGTTTTTCTCCATTTACAAAACAATCTCTTTGGTAAGCAATAGCTTGGTTATAGCACCAGCAACAAGCAGCCAACCATTTTCTATAAACTATTTTGAGATTGGTTTCCGGGTAAATCTGGATCTTCTTTGATTTTCTGTTTGTATTTCCTGAGTCCATAGAGTTTGGAACTGAAGACATGAATAATTGCCAAGATGTCTTCGACAAATTCTCTTTCACCAGACAAATCAATGCGGTTGAGAACCACGAGTTTTGTATTGTTTTGCTTACAGATATAGTCAATGATTTCGATTCCAAATCTTGCCAATCTATCGAAATCGCTGCATACAACCTGTTCGACATCTCCAGACAGAATTTGCCCCAAAAGGGTTTGTAGACCTTTCCGCTTGTAGTTGAGTCCCGAACCAATTTCTTTGATGACAACCCCACTTGGGAAGAGAGATTGTAGGTAGTCTGCTTGTCTGTTGAGGTCGTCTCTTTGTTTGTGGGAGCTAACTCTACAATAGAGAACGGTTTTTCGTTGCTTTGTATTTTTTGGGTCAAGAACGCTGTCGATGTCGTATCTTCTATGCCCAGCAGGAGTTCTAATTGTACTGATTCTTCCGGCTTTGTCCCAGTCTCTAAGGGTTTTTTCTGAGACTTGGAGGATTTGCATCGCTTCTCGCGGTGTAACATATCTTGTCATATTTGCTGTGGTATTACTTATTTAATCATACCACATTCTTAAGATAATTCCGGAAAATTCTATAAATTAGTATGTATTTTGGCTTCTAGTCATTACGGTTGCTATTAAAAAGCACTAGAGATATTATCCTTACTCTCAGGATACATAGGCATAGGGAATGGGACATAGTAAAAAATCATTGCCCAATGCCCAATGCCTCTTAAAATTCTGTTATTTTGATGACAAAGTCAACAAACATCCAACTAATGTAAACTGACTCGATATGCGGATTTTGCTAGTTGAAGATGAACCAGGGATCGCTCAATTTATCAGTCAAGGTCTAAGAGAAACAGGTTACGCTGTGGATATTGCTTGCGATGGTAAACAGGGTAGGGAATATGCCTCCTCTGCTGAGTACGATATTATCATCTTAGACATCATGCTACCCAAGATTGATGGGTTAAAGCTACTTGGAGAAATCCGGAGTCAAAAAATTCAAACTCCAGTTTTACTGCTGACAGCAAGGGATACTGTAGAAGATCGAGTGGCGGGATTAGATCGGGGCGCAGATGACTACTTAGTCAAACCTTTTGCGTTTTCAGAACTTCTTGCACGTTTGCGGGCTTTACAACGTCGCCCTCCACTACAATTTAATACTATTTTGCAAGTTGGCGATTTAACTATGGATGTCGTTAAAAGAGAAGTTCATCGTGCAGGGCGTTTGATTGAACTCAGCCCCTTAGAATTTAAACTTTTAGAATATTTGTTGCGGAACTCCAATTCAGTAGTCACCCGAACCCAGATAGGAGAACATGTTTGGGACTTTGATTTCTACAGCGATTCCAATATTGTTGATGTATACGTCGGTTATCTTAGACGGAAAATAAACCGAGGTTTTGACCAGCCACTACTCCATACAGTCAGAGGGGTAGGATATTGTCTGAAGTCTTATTCCATGAGTTAATTTTTATGTTTTTTTTGCAATTTAATAAAAGTACTATCAAGACGCGTTTAACAGCATGGTACATACTACTTTTGGGGTGTACTCTAATACTTTTTGGTACCTGCTTACATATTCAATTAGAAAATAGCCTACTAGATCAATTAGATACAGCTTTGCAAGTCACTGCAACTGAAACCTTCGCCGAGTTGGTTGAGCAGGATGGTCATCCTGCTTTTAAGATCACAAACCAGTCAGAAACGATCACCCGTCAACTAGCTAATGCTGGCTTTGCTGTATGGTTAGTGTCTCCCAAAGGTGAAATATGGGATGGTATTGGTAGTTATCAACTTGTACCACCGCTTGTGGAAATAAAAACGGGTTACACTAACGTCACCACACACAATACAATTTGGCGAGTTTACACTCAACCATTACCTTTATCTCCAACCATCGGTTGGTTGCAAGTTGCTCAATCCCTTGAACCAATTTCTGAAGCAACAGAACATCTGCTGATTTTGATGCTTTTTAGTTGTCCTCTGATTCTTTTAGTTGCAGGATTTGGGGGATTATTTTTGGCTGAACGGGCGTTACGTCCCATCGATCGCATTATCCACACCGCACAAGCTATTGGTCCCAATGATTTTACCCAACGCATTGGCGATCGAGGTTCAACAGATGAAGTAGGACGATTAGCTATCACTATAGATAAGATGTTAGATCGCCTGCAAGCAGCATTTGAGCATGAACGAAGATTTACGGCGGATGTATCTCACGAGTTACGCACACCGCTGACAGTGATTAAAGGACGACTTGGTGTCACTTTAAGTCGATCTCGCAGTGTAGAAGAATACGAGAGTACGCTACAAGAATTGCAACAGGAAGTGAATCGCTTGATTCGCCTGACTAATAGGTTGCTTTTCCTAACTCGTTTGGAGCAAAGCGAATCCGACTACCAATTTAGCTTGAGTAATGTTGACTTGAGTGATTTATTAGAAATCCTTATAGAGCAAATTCAGCCTATGGCAGAAATTAAGAATATTACGATAAGCATGAGTATAGAGCCTTCACTTCACGTTGTTGGCAACGCCGACCACTTAACCCGCCTATTTTTAAATTTACTGGATAATGCCATCAAGTATACGGACAGTGAAGGTCAAGTTACGGTAAAAGCACAGGGGGAAAAAGGACATGTTAAAGTGATTTTCACTAATACGGGTAAAGGAATTAAAGCCGAACATTTACCCCATCTCTTTGAGCGTTTCTACCGCGCAGAGAGCGATCGTTCCCGCGATACAGGAGGATCGGGATTGGGACTGGCGATCTCCCATGAAATTGTTCGCTTGCATCGGGGTACCATCCACGTCACGAGTCAGCCCGATCAACTCACAAATTTTACAGTAAAATTGCCCTTTTAAAAATCCGGACAACCTAAGAATATTCTTAATTTGTTCTCACGATTTTCTTAAGAGATCTGAATTAACCTATACACCAGATCATCAAGTTGTGTAACTCTTAGAGCAGAAAAAGCAATGGATGGCAGTTTAGTCCTATCTAACATTCTTAATCCACCAGTTTTATTCTTTTTCATGGGAATGCTGGCGGTTTTTTTGAAATCTGACTTAGAAATTCCTCAACCTTTGCCCAAATTATTTTCTCTTTACTTACTTTTGGCAATTGGATTTAAGGGAGGACATGAACTAGCAGAAAGTGGGATGAACCCAGAAATAGCAATTACTATCATAGCTGCTATAATCATGGCTTCAATCGTCCCAGTATATACCTTCTTTATCCTGAAACTCAAGCTTGACAATTATAATGCAGCTGCGATCGCAGCCACCTATGGTTCCATTAGTGCAGTCACTTTTATTACAGCTAGCTCTTTCCTGGAAAAATTGCACATTGCCTACGGCGGGCATATGGTTGCAGCGTTAGCCATAATGGAATCTCCGGCTATTATTGTTGGCTTAATTCTCGTGAGAGTCTTCGGCAGCAAGGCACAAGACGGAGAAAAGTTTTCTTGGGGAAAAGTTCTACAAGAGGCTTTTTTAAATGGATCTGTTTTTCTACTAGTTGGCAGTCTGCTAGTTGGATTACTTACGGGAAAACAGGGTATGGAGAAGTTACACCCGTTTACTCATGAAATTTTTTACGGCGCACTGACTTTCTTTTTACTCGACATGGGATTAGTCGCAGCTAGAAGAATTAAAGACTTGGGTAAAACGGGTTCTTTCTTGATAGCATTTTCCGTTTTCATTCCAGTTGCGAATGCAATCTTGGGAGTTTTAGTATCAAAACTTCTCGGGTTGGGAGCAGGGGATGGTCTATTGTTTGCAGTTTTATGTGCAAGTGCTTCTTATATTGCTGTTCCTGCAGCTATGAGATTAACAGTTCCCGAAGCTAATCCCAGTCTCTATGTTTCTATGGCTCTCGCTTTAACATTTCCCTTCAATATTGTTGTCGGAATTCCTCTCTACTTACAACTTCTGCATCTGGTTGGGGTGTAAAATATACAACTCGTTAATCGAGTGGAAATTATTGTGAGCACCCTAGAACTAAGAAAAGTCATAGACGTTTTGGATTCAATCAGAGGTTGTGGATATACATTGATAGAAAATGCTTCAGGGAAAGGTGAACGAGGTGTTTGCTACAATGATTTAGGTCGAGAATTTAGCAATAGTTATATTTCAACTATTTGCACAACCCAGAAACAACTAGATTATCTAATAGGTGACATTTTACCTATAATCAAAAGAGTTGGTGGTATCTGTTTAGTAACTGAGACTAATTCAGCTATATCAGACCAATTTTCCCCAAAGATGGATTTAGAAATTGCTGTTATGCAAGAGGTCAAGAAGGTAGAAATTGTCATAGACAGCTCTTACATTGAAGACACTCTAACAATTTTAGAAAGTGTTTCAGTGTCTGGATACACAATCATTAAAGACACCTCCGGTAAAGATGAGAGAGGTTTATCATGTCCAGACATAGACTGTTTTAGCACGAGTTATGTCATGACAATCTGTACAAATGACAAACAGTTGGACAACTTAGTACAAAAAATAACTCCTGCTTTGAAAAAATTAGGAGGCATGTGTCTGGTTACTGATGCTAAATGGGTCAATCACTAAATTTGAATAAACTCTAAGTAGTCATCATGAATTGTGCATGCCAGAACGTATAAGATGAGCAATGGGTAATGGGTTATGGGCAAGGGGCAAGAAATTACTTCTTAAGTATGCCCGATGTTTAATACTCATTGCCCTATTTTCAAGTTAGCTAATTATGGAAAATCTCTCTTTCCCTACTCCCTACTCACCACTCCCTTTTTCTATTTAGGTAGACAATATAGAGTAAAGTTCAAGACAAACATTTTTCAAAATTTCACTTTTTTTGATCTCATGTAAAATATTCTCTACCTACTTTTTTTGCAAAATCAAACATCTACCAAAAATATGAAGAACTACATAACTCCTTCGAGGTCAGATAAGCTAGTCAACAAAATCAATAGTGCTGTTCATGAAAGTTATCAATGGTTTTTTAATACACCTGAAAGAGCATTAGAACAAGCATATCAAATGGCATTAAAGATTAAAGAGATAGAGTTGACACATTTTGGGGGTGACAAAGTGTCTCTTCAGTCAGGTGAGTACAGTCAAAATTTATTGGATTGTTTTCAAATAGATGTTGAGAAATATTTAAATACTATCAAAATAAGGCTTGTAGAATTTAAGACAAGCCGACTTTTTCAAAAAAACTCTAATTACGCATTTCTAGATAAACTAAAGTTGATTGACGAGGTTCTTACAAGATACAACAATTGGGATCTTGAGGTACCTAAACCTAAAGTTATAGATTCTACTCAAAAATCTATTGTTCTAACGATAGAAAATCAACAACCACGCTTAAAAAGTGCATCTCAACTAAATTTGAACGGTGTGGAATCTGTTACCAAGAAAACTGGTGTTCTTCCGCGATCGATTGGGAGAACAATTCGGAAAATCACAAATGATATGGGTCCGAATTCTCAAGAAGATTTAGTGAGAAACTTTCAGGTGTCCCGTCAAACAACTAGGCTTGCTATAAACTGTTTGATATTATTAATCATTACTCCTCTTGTGACTCAATCCGTTTCAAAGCAGTTTTTGATACTTCCTGCTGTCGAACATTTTCGTGGTAGTGAAAGTACACCTATTTTTCTTCACTCGGAAATGAAAGAGGAAGCCTTCAAAGAATTGCAGTCTTTTGAAGAAGAATTAAAGTTTGAGAGATTGCTGAAACATTCTCCTCATATTTCTGCAGAAGCTATTGAAGAAAAATTATCAATCAAGATAGATGAGATAGCTAAAGAGTTCAAACATAAAAGCAATAGCGCGGTTGCGAACGTTTTTTCAGATTTACTAGGTTTAATTGCTTTTGCAGGCGTTATAGTGACAAATAGAAGAGGGATAGCAGCGATTAAATCTTTTCTCAATGAGATTGTCTATGGTTTGAGTGACAGCGCCAAAGCATTCATCATTATTTTAGTAACAGACATTTTTGTGGGATTCCACTCACAACATGGATGGGAAGTCATTTTGGAAAGTACGGCTAGTCATTTAGGTGTTCCTGCAGATAGGAATATGATTTTCCTTTTTATTGCAACATTCCCTGTTCTTCTAGATACCATAGTCAAGTATTGGATTTTCCGCTATCTGAATCAGATATCACCTTCAGCAGTAGCAACACTCAAAAATATGAATGAGTGAAGAATTTTAAAAGTTCAGTTTTGCCTTACAGGTGAACGCAATCTACAGGTGTATAGCGCTGTCTCGTGGATTGTGTTCGCCTTTTTCTATTTCCCCTGTTTTTGCAGTTTAAGCGATCGCCAAATTATTTGTTTAACTCTAACAATAAGAGCGGATATCTTCACCACAAACATCTGCTAAGTAACACAAAGCACGGAAACGCAAACCAACCAGTTGGTCATAGAGCGGGTTAAGTTTGCACAAAGGGGGGATGTGAGCAATTTTACGACCAAACAAAACGATATTTCTTTCAAAGGGGCATTGGGCGGGGATCGTTTGAGCAATGAATCTTGCTAATTTTCGATTCTGAATATCCAATGAATCAAGCCAATCACGCAATGGTTGCAGTACATCTAATCTAGGCTTAGCCAAGCGATCGCGATGTACAGTTTGCTCGTTTTCAACAGCGGGATTTACAAAAGCAGGGAAGTATATGTTTTGATTGTTCGTTTCAAGCATGGTTTTTGTCAGGCTCCATTTAGGAATTATGTTTTGTCATTAACCAAACCATCAATTGCAGCAGTTTAATGCACGCTGGCTAATAACAGCATGGTATCATCTTACGGCAGCATTTACATAGATATTCACCCAGCAAATACCGCGAACAATGTTATTAAAACTGACTGGGATGTGAAAAACTGTCCAGCTTAATACAAAATTCTTAAAATAATCTAAAGCGTCCTGTTTTGGCGGATGAAATGCTCATATCGATTACAACGGTTTTATACTTAAAAGGTAAATGACTTCTGCTTAAATCAAACAGTACCTTGAGTTGTAACTTCTTAAACAAAATCCTCATTTTGCTCATACTTAGGCTAGATTTCACCAAGATTTAGTATCAGGACTATCGATTCTAGGCTATCCCTTGGTTAGGAAATTGTAGGATATGTTACAAAATATAAAGGTATAAATAAATTAGATAAGTATATATATCTAAAAAGTCAGAAAGATAAGAGATTTCCAAGAAATAAATTCATCGATCTTGTGGTGCGGGCGTCCCCGCCCGCGAGCAATACTACTCTCCTCAGCGGAAATTAGAACCCCGGTATCGTAAAGATACCGGGGTTCTGATACCTCAACTATCCTTAACCGACAAGTATTGGAATCGGGAGTGATTTTTATCTTGTCTTTACAAAAATATCTGTACATCCTGGGAAGCGCGATCGCATTGGTCACCTTGAGTTAACTACGTTATTGTTCTCTTTATCAAGAAAAATTTAAAAATGGTTGTTAATATTTCAGCATTTTCCTGAAGGTGAATGTGGCTTGCGATCGGTCAATATAGCTTTAAGAAAATAGAGTTTTTTAGAAGTTCAGGGGCTTCTGCTCAAAAGTGAGTGAAGAACCCTTTGTACTTCATTATTCCGTTGCCTATTTTTATTCACCCTACTCACATTAAAATTGCCATTAATTATGACTGTTCCTCCCTCCAATGACAACTTTGAAAACCGGATTGTATTAACAGGAAACTCCGGTAGCAGCACTAGCAACAATGTAGGAGCTACAGCTGAAGCAGGTGAACCTACCCAATCATCCAACACCAACTCCGTTTGGTGGAGCTGGATTGCTCCATCTTCGGGTTTAGTTTCTTTTGATACTATTGGTAGTCTTTTTGATACTTATCTTTCTGTTTACACGGGTGATAGCATCAACAGTTTGGCTCTTGTTGCTTCCAATGATGATGCTAACGGAAATCGTACCAGTCGCGTTCGCTTTACAGCTACAGGCGGAACCACATACTACATTGCAGTTGATGGATATTCAAATTCTACAGGCGACATTGCCCTAAATTACGCTTTCACCCCCAATCTTACTCCTGGCTCTAACACGGCTCCTACTCTAACAGACACAGATATAACTCTTAATACAGTCAACGAAGATGCTGGCTCACCTTTTGGAGCAGTTGGTATATTAGTGTCTTCAATAGTCAGTTTGGGTGGCAATGTTAGCGATCCTGACACTGAAGCCGTTACTGGCATTGCTATCACCTCTACGAATAGCGCCAACGGTAGTTGGTACTACAGCATTAACAATGGTGCAAACTGGTTTCTTGTAGGTACGCTATCCAACAGTAACGCTCGCCTGCTAGCCGCAGATGCCAATACACGCCTTTACTTCCGCCCCAACACCAACTTCAACGGTACAGTGAGCAACGCCCTCACTTTTCGTGCTTGGGATCGAAGATATGGTTTCAATGGCGATACTGCTGATACCACCTCTAACGGAGACTTTACTGCTTTTAGCAGTGCTACAGACACCGCTTCGATTACAGTCAATGCTGTTAATGATGCTCCTGTTATTACACCCAATCAAAACTTTTACATTGGCAGTAGTCCTAGCAATGGCTTGATACTTGGTACTGTCACTGCTACAGATGTAGATAATAATACCTTTTCCAACTGGACAATTTCGGGTGGTAACATTGACCGAGATGGCGATGGTAAAGCGGCGTTCACTATCAACAGCAGTACGGGGCAAATTACTGTCAGCGACAGCGATGACCTTAACCCTCAAATTACCCCAAAATTAAATTTACAAGTTAATGTCAGTGACGGTACAACCACCAGCGCTAACCAAACTGTCACAGTGAAGCTTGTCCGTACTGCAGGCGATCTTGATACCAGCTTCGGTATCCAAGGTAAAGTTACGACAGCATTCAAAGGATCGAGTTACACCGTCGCCATTCAATCGGATGGCAAAATTGTGGTCGCTGGTTCTGCATACAGCGACAGTGTCAACGGTAATGATTTTGCTCTAGCACGTTACAACCTAGATGGAAGTTTAGATACGAGCTTTGGAAATGCGGGTAAAGTTCTCACGCCGATGAGCAGCAATAACAATGACATCGTTAGAAGTATTGCTATTCAATCAGATGGGAAGATTATAGTGGCTGGTTCTGCTTACAATGCGACTGGTGGCTATAACAATGACATTGCCTTAGCACGATATAACATCAATGGCACATTAGACACGACATTTGGTACGGGTGGTAAGGTTATTACCACAATTAGCATAGACGAGGTTGCTAACAGTGTTGTTGTTCAGCCAGATGGCAAGATTCTTGTGGTTGGCTCTGTAGTTGCCAATGTCTACTCTAATCCCAGCGACTTTGCTTTGGTGCGCTATAACGCCAATGGAAGCTTGGACAACACCTTTGGTAATGGTGGTAAAGTCATGACTGACTTTGGTACTGGAGAAGTTGCTCGAAGCGCTACTCTTCAGTCTGACGGCAAAATTGTCGTGGTAGGGTCTGCTAATAGTAATATCGCCGTAGCACGTTATTCCATAAATGGCAGCTTAGACACTACCTTTGGCAATGGCGGTAAAGTCATCACCGATTTTAGTCCGACTTATGAAGAAGGATCTAGTGTTGCTATTCAGTCAGATGGCAAAATTGTGGTAGCTGGATCTATCGGTAGTGACTTTATCCTTGTTCGTTATAACTTTAATGGCACTATAGACACTAGCTTTGGTAATGGTGGTAGAACTGTGACCTCCATCAGTATGAGTACTGACAGAGCTTACAAGGTAGTTATTCAGTCAGATGGTAAGATTGTAGTCGTAGGCGAAGCCCAAAATAGCAACAACCTCTATGACTTTGCTATAGCACGCTACGATTCCAACGGTATTTTAGATACTACTTTTGGTGATGGTGGTAAGGTTACCTCTTCAGTTGGTAGTTCTGGTCCTTCCATCCATCCGCAAGAATACTTTGCTGTCGGCGCTGCAATTCAGTCGGATGGCAAGATTGTGGTCGCTGGCGGTGCTAATGGCGAGTTTGTCCTAACAAGATATCACGGAGCTTCTGAGAACACAACTCCCATCACCGCTAACACCGCTCCAAGTCTAACAGACACTGTTGTGACTCTTAACTCAGTCAACGAAGATGCTAGCGGACCTTCTGGAGCAGTAGGTACTCTTGTCTCGTCTCTGGTGGGTTTAGGTAAGAATGTCAGCGATCCCGATAGTGGTGCAGTGACTGGTATTGCCATTACCTCTGTCTATCCCCACTACGGCAATTGGTACTATAGTCTTAACAATGGCGTAAATTGGTACGCTCTGGGTTCGGTGTTTCAAGACACTCCCCTCTTGTTAGCAGCAGATGCTAACACCCGAATTTACTTCCGCCCTATTGCTAACTATAACGGCACTATCAGCAACGCCTTGACTTTCCGTGCTTGGGATCGCACCAGTGGAACTAATGGCAGCACTTTTAAAACAACGACTTTTGGTGGTACGAGTCCCTTTAGTAGTGCGACTGATACTATAGCCATTACTGTTAATGCTGTCAATGATGCGCCAGTTGTTGTACGCGATTATAGCTTTAGTATTCCTGAGAACCCAAGTAATGGCAAAATTATCGGCACAGTAACTGCTACTGATGTTGATACTAACACGACCTTCTCTAATTGGACAATTGCAGGGGGCAATGTCGATCGCGATAATGATGGCAACGCAGCTTTTAGCATTCACACCACCACTGGTGAAATCGCCATTAACGATATTGACGATCTCGATTCCCAAACTAACCCTAGCTTAAATCTTCAAGTTAATGTCAGTGATGGTACTACCACTAGTGCTAATGAAGTGGTCTCTATAAAACTTTTACCTCAAGCAGGCGACCTCGATCCCAGTTTTGGCATTGGTGGTAAGGTGATTACAGACTTCGGCAGTAATAGCGATCGCGCCTCTAGCGTTGCTATGCAGTCCGATGGCAAGATTGTAGTGCTAGGTTATGCTAACGATCCCACTACCCCCAACAATGAATATGCGATCGCACGCTATAACGTTGATGGTAGTTTGGACAATAGTTTTGGTACTGGTGGTAAAATTATTACCGACATTAGTCGTAATAACAACAAAAATCATCAAGTGGTCCTTCAGCCAGATGGCAAAATCCTAGTTGCTGGTGGTGGCTATACGGGAAATAATAGCAATGATTTTCTAATAGCACGTTACAATCTTGACGGTACACCAGATAGTAGTTTTGGTAGTAACGGCAAAGTCACAACATCCATAAGTACGAACACTGATGAGGGCTACAGTGTTGCCATTCAAGCAGACGGTAAGATTGTGGTTGCAGGGTCTACCTATAATGGTAGCAATCATGACTCTGCTTTAATACGTTACAACATTGATGGCAGCTTAGATACGAGTTTTGGTAATGGTGGTAAAGTTATCACCCCGGTTGTCGCCAATAGTTACGACGTGTTTGAAAGCATTGCTATTCAATCCGATGGCAAGATTGTAGTTGCAGGTTCCGCTAATAATAATGCTACTAATAGCGACTTTACCTTGGTACGCTACAATCCCGACGGTAGTTTAGATAGCAGCTTTGGCAATGGAGGTCAGATCGTTACCCCTATTAGTGGAGCCTATGACTGGGTTTCTAGTATCGCCATTCAGTCAAATGGCAAAATTATCGTGGCAGGACAAGGTAACTATGAATTTGCTCTAGCACGCTATAACACTGATGGTAGCCTAGACACTACCTTTGGCAATAGCGGTAAGGTTATTACTGATATGGGTAGTTCTACCAGTGGGATTGAAAGTATCTCTATTCAGTCTGATGGTAAGATTGTAGCTGCTGGGTATCTATTTACAGGTAGTATTACTGACTTCACCGAATTTGCCGTTACACGCTATAACGCAGATGGTAGCCTGGATTCTAGCTTTGGTAATGGTGGCAAAGTTATCACCCCTATCAGTAATACTGTTGATATGGCATATGGGCTTGCGTTGCAATCCGATGGCAACATTGTCGTTGTTGGAAATAGCAATAATAATTTTGCAGTCGTTCGTTACTTGGGACAAGCTAAGAATCAAGCACCAGTTGTTAATTTAGATACAGCAACGACCGCTTCATACACGGAAAACGCCTCTCCCATCAACCTTGTTTCCAATGGTACGATCGCAGATAAAGACTCTCCCAACTTCGATACAGGTAAGCTCACTGTCAGTTTTAGCTCTGGTGGTACTACAGATGACCGTCTTGCCATTCGCAATCAAGGCACGGGTACGGGTCAAATCAGTGTTTCCGGTAATGCAGTTTTTTACGAGACTAGCTCAATAGCTGCTTTCACTGGAGGTACTGGTATGACGCCTTTAGTTATTACTTTTACCAGTAAAGCTACGATAGCAGCAGTACAGGCATTGTTGAATAATATCACTTATGCCAATGTTTCAGAGAATCCCAGTACAAATCCACGTAACGTTAGCTTTGTGCTGACTGATGGTGATGGTGGTACGAGTCAAACTGTCTTAAGAAGCGTTAACGTAATTTCTGTCAACGATGCTCCGGTTATCACCTCAAATCAAAGTTTTAGTGTCAGTGAAAATGCTGCTATTGGCACAGTTGTGGGAACTGTAGTTGCTACTGACGTAGATAGCACAGTCTTCTCTAACTGGGCGATCGCAAGTGGTAATCTTGACAAAGATGGCGATGGTCAAGCTGCTTTTAGCATTAACCCTAATAGCGGACAAATTACAGTCAGCGATGGCGACGAGTTAGACTTTGAAAGCAATCCTAGCTTCCAATTGCAAGTAACAGTCAGCGATGGTGCGATCGCAAGCAATGCACAAACTGTGACAGTTAACCTCAAGGATGTCATAGAAAATACCTTCAATGGTACACCTGCAAACGACAAGCTCACTGGAGGTGCAGCCCACGATACCATAAATGGTTATGAAGGAGACGATTACCTGTATGGTGGTGCAGGTAACGATACTATCAACGGTGGTATAGGTAACGATTACCTCTACGGACAAGATGGTAACGACAACCTCAACGGTAACGATGGTAATGACTACCTAGTTGGGGCTACAGGAGATGACACCCTTAACGGTGATGCAGGTAATGATGCCTTGTATGGGCAAGATGGAAATGACATCATCAATAGTGGTGTTGGTAATGATACTGTTAGCGGCGGTTTGGGTGATGACACTATAGATGGTGGAGATGGGATTGATACACTCAGCGAATCAGCCGATGTCAACTTTATCCTCACCAACACTCAACTTACAGGGCTTGGGCTCGACACCCTCAGCAACATTGAACGCGTCAGCCTCACAGGTGGTATTGGAAACAATACTATCAATGCATCCGCATTCAGTTTGGGTAGTGCTTATCTTTACGGCGGTGCTGGTAACGATACCATCAACGGTGGTACAAGTATCGATTACCTCTACGGACAAGATGGTAACGACATCCTCAACGGCAACGATGGGAATGACTATCTGTACGGTGCTACAGGCGATGATACCCTAAATGGTGATGCAGGTAATGATTACTTGTACGGGCAGGATGGTAACGACATCATCAATGGTGGTGTTGGTAATGATACTCTGTTCGGTGGCTTGGGTGATGACACTATAGATGGTGGAGATGGCATTGATGCACTGAGTGAATCAGCAGATGTCAACTTTACCCTCACCAACAACCAACTCACAGGGCTTGGTATCGACACTCTCAGTAATATTGAACGCGTCAACCTCACAGGTGGTATTGGGAACAATACTATCAATGCATCCGCATTCAGTTTAGGTAGTGCTTATCTTTACGGTGGTGCAGGTAACGATACCATCAACGGTGGTACAGCCATCGATTACCTCTACGGACAAGATGGTAACGACATCCTCAACGGCAACGATGGGAATGACTATCTGTATGGGGCTGTAGGGGATGACACCCTAAATGGTGATGCTGGTAATGATTACTTGTACGGGCAGGATGGTAACGACATCATCAATGGTGGCATAGGCAATGATACTCTGTCCGGTGGCTTGGGTGATGACACGATTGATGGTGGAGATGGGATTGATACACTGAGTGAATCAGCAGATGTTAACTTTACCCTCACCAACACCCAACTCATAGGGCTTGGGACGGATACTCTCAGCAACATTGAACGGATCGCGCTAACAGGTGGTGTTGGGAACAACACGATCGATGCATCAGCATTTAGTTTAAGTAGCGTTTATCTTTACGGCGGTGCAGGTAACGACACCATCAACGGTGGTACAGCCATCGATTACCTCTACGGACAAGATGGTAACGACATCCTCAACGGTAAAGATAGCAATGACCAACTAGCTGGGGCTACAGGCGATGACACCCTGAATGGCGATGCAGGTAATGACGCCTTATATGGGCAAGATGGTCATGACATCATCAATGGTGGCATAGGCAATGATACTCTGTCCGGTGGCTTGGGCGATGACACGATTGATGGTGGAGATGGCATTGATGCACTGAGTGAATCAGCAGATGTTAACTTTACCCTCACCAACACTCAACTCACGGGTCTTGGTACTGACACCCTCAGCAACATTGAACGCGTCAGCCTAACAGGTGGTGTTGGGAATAACACCATTGATGCATCAGCATTTAGTTTAAGTAGCGTTTATCTTTACGGCGGTGCAGGTAACGACACCATCAACGGAAGTGCAAGCAATGATTACTTGTACGGGCAAGATGGAAATGACATCATCAATGGTGGTGTAGGCAATGACACCTTATATGGCGGTGCTGGTGATGACCTGCTAAACGGTGATGCGGGTAATGACAGACTTTACGGTGACCTCGGTGCAGATACTTTTGTTCTCGCCTCTGGTAAAGGAACCGATACCATCTATAGCTTTGAAGATGGTATTGATAAACTTGGCTTATCTGGTGGGTTAACTTATGGCGCTTTGACGATTTCCTACAGTAGTGGCAGTACTTACATTCGGAATACCTCCACAAGTGAAATCTTAGCGACTTTAAGTGGTATCAATTCCAGTGCGATCGCAGAAAACGATTTTACTGTTTTAAATAGCTAACCACCCATGTAGAGACGCGCCGTGGCGCGTCTTCACACATCATAAAATCCCACCAGATAAACAGGACGTGATGACGCCCATAACGCTCACAGACTATAGTTCTGATGAGGGCTACAGTGTTGCGTTACAGCCAGATGGCAAAATTGTGGTTGCAGGAGCTACCTATAACGGTAGCAATTATGATATTGCTCTCACACGTTACAACATCAATGGCAGCTTAGATACTGGTTTTGGTAATGGTGGCAAAGTCATCACTTCTATTGGCAATGGCTCTAAATATTCTTCTGGAAAGTAGACTTTGGGGGTTTGTACTTGCATATATGTAAATAACTCAAAACCTTGCACAACTAGGAAAATATTTCATGAAACTCGTTGACTCTGCATTTGAGCTAGAGATTTGTCCCTACTGTAAGGTATCGGGATCGACACCTAAAGAGCGCAGTTTTTCCTTTAACTTTTGTACCTCTAATTCTGCTTGTTCGGCGCGTTGGCTTTCCTGGTCAGCGCGTTCCTCAGCTTGTTGTCTTGCGATGACTTCTTGACGTAGCGCCTGTGCTAATTCATCGGGTAATAGTAACTTTTCCCCTGTATCCTGACGATAAAATCCGATGAGCTTTTCTTCGACTTGCAAACGTAACTCTAACGGTTCGCTGCGGCTCTCCCCAATCAATTCGTAACTTTCTCCTCGCAAGCGATATCCCCGGAGTTTTTCTTCTATCCATTCACCTTTGGGGTCGAATAACCAGTACTCCTGGACACCAAGCTGTTCGTATAAGGTTTTTTTCAAAATTTGGTCATTGTCTTTTGTTCCTGGTGAGGTCATTTCAAAAATTACACTTGGGACTTGACCTTCTTCCCAGATCTTATAATTATCGCGACCACCTGGTGGCACATCAAAAATCACCATCACATCTGGCGCAACTCGTAGTTTGGGAAAACCTTGAGCGTAGTATAAAAATTGATTTCCCAACACCGTTGCTTGACGCGGTGCTAAGTACTGTCGGAGAACTTCTAAGGTTGTTAACAAACAATACAGGTGGTCGTAGGTTTCTGCCACTGGTTCTCCATCAGCACTTGGATAAAATGGTTCTGTTTGTTGAGCAACTTTTAGAATCGCTGTCATATCGTTCTGTCCGCGTTCCGGAACTCTTTTAGTTTACACATAATCCGAAAAACCCGCTCACCTTATCAGACGCAAAGCAACGATTGAATAGGAATTTGACCCTACTATATGGTATTGGGATCGACACCTAAAGAGCGCAGTTTCTCTCTTAACTGTTGTACCTCTAATTCTGCTTGTTCGGCGCGTTGGCGTTCCTGTTCGGTGCGTTGACGTTCCTGTTCGGCGCGTTCCTCAGCTTGTTGTCTTGCGATGACTTCTTGACGTAGCGCCTGTGCTAGTTCATCGGGTAATAGTAACTTTTCCCCTGTATCCTGACGATAAAATCCGATGAGCTTTTCTTCGACTTGCAAACGTAACTCTAACGGTTCGCTGCATCTCTCCCCAATCAATTCGTAGCTTTCCCCTCGCAAGCGATATCCCCGGAGTTTTTCTTCTATCCACTCACCTTTGGGGTCAAATAACCAGTACTCCTGGACACCAAGCTGTTCGTATAAGGTTTTTTTCAAAATTTGGTCAGTGTCTTTTGTTCCTGGTGATGTCATTTCAAAAATGACCGTCGGTACTTGACCCTCTACCCATATCTTATAGTTATCGCGACCACCTGGTGGCACATCAAAAATCACCATCACATCTGGTGCTACTCGTAGCTTGGGAAAACCTTGAGCGTAGTACAGAAATTGATTTCCCAACACCGTCGCTTGACGTGACGCTAAATACTGTCGGAGAACTTCTAAGGTTGTTAACAAACAATACAGGTGGTCGTAGGTTTCTGCCACTGGTTCTCCATCAGCACTTGGATAAAATGGTTCTGTTTGTTGAGCAATGGGTAGAATAGCAGTCATGTATATGAGTTCGCGTTACCGAACTGTTCTAGATTTATCATCTAAATTAACTTTACATAACAAATATACTCTCTGCCTAACAAATAACAGTTACTACAACACACGCAAAATTTATCTTCTGTATCTATGCGTCATGAAGATCGCGTCGCTTTTTATAGGAGTAATGCGATTCCCTGGTTATTCCAGGTTCCAATTGGGTTCTGTTTCAAAATTATTGCCAGAACCTAGATCCTACTAAAATTATTAGATAAAATCGCATACAACAGGTGCTAAGCGGTATACAAGTACTAGCTGTGTACTCAGTTTAACTTTTTAATTAATCTTGCAATGAATCCACAAAACAAACCCCAGAGTTTCCAGGATATTTTTAAAAAACGCCAACAATCAGCTTTTGGGGGACGTGAAGAGCAAATTAAGCTATTCCAACAGAACTTGCGATTACCGATAGAAGACGAAAACCGCCGCTTTATATTCAATATTTGGGGCCAAGGTGGTGTTGGTAAAACTACCCTTGTACAACAGTTTCGCAAAATTGCTGTAGATGAAAAACTCTTGACAGCTTACACGGATGAAGCAGAAAAAAGCGTGTTAGAAGTCATGGCTCGTTTGGCTATTTGAGGAGTACTCAAAAGCTTTAGAAGATCTGACTGAAGCTGTAAGATTAACCCCCCAAGAAGCTAAATATTTTGTGTATCGTGGTAGAGTCCACTCCCTACTGAATCATTACGAGGAAGCGCTCAAGGATTTCGATTTTGCCATTGAACTTAACCCCAATGACCCTTGGGCATTAGCCAATCGGGGTGCGACATATCGTCAACTCGAGCGCTACGAAGAAGCACTCGAAGATTTAGATCGTGCCATTGAACTTAACCCCAATTACCCTTGGGCATTAGCCAATCGGGGTGCGACATATCGTCAACTCGATCGTTACGAAGAAGCACTTAAAGATTTAGATCGCGCCATTCAACTTAACCCTGATTACTCTTGGGCATTATCCAATCGAGGAGTAGTATTTCATCAAATGCGGTTTTCTAAAAAAGCCTTTCAGGATTTGGATCGTGCTCTTGAACTTAACCCCGATTCTGCTTGGACGCTAGGTCATCGTGGTTTAATGTATCGGGAAATGAGGCATTATGAGAAAGCGCTCAATGATTTAGATCGTGCTCTTGAACTGAATCCCGATGCTGCTTGGACGTTGGCTGTTCGCGGTACAACTTATCTTATGCTTAGGCGTTACAATGAAGCTATTGTTGACTGTACTCGTGCTCTTAATTTAAAATCCGAGCAACATTGGTGTTTGTCTCAACGTGCATTAGCATACCGATCTCTTAATCAAGAAGATAGAGCACAAGCCGATCTCAAGCTAGCTATAGAATTGGCGGAACCACAGTACAAGAAAGATCCTTGCGATTGGCTGAATACTCTTCGTTTGGCTTTTTACTGTTTGGCTTATCAAGATAAATATGCCCCAGTAGCAGAAAAGTTATGTCGAGATGCTTTATCAAACGATGTTTCCTTATATCTCATTCATGAAACTATCTATGTTTTAGATGAATTTTTAGTTTTGTTTCCCGAACATACAGGAGCTTCATCCATACGGCTTTTATTTCAGTCTCATTTGTCAATATACGAACAGCGCTCCGTAAATAGGGCTTGCTGAAAAAGTCAGAAAACAGCAAGATAAGAATTGATTAGTTACTCAACAAGGGTCTAATATAAGCAGATGCTATCTATGATTTAAGGACTGATTATTTTCAATAATAGTAAATGGGGAAAAAGGTGTAGTTTTAAAAAATAGACATAAAAAAGCATAAAATAGCCGCGAGAGCTGAGTAGAAAGATTCATCACTAAAAAAGTAATAGCAATTGCAGTTTCAGAAGTATGAGCAAGTTTCGTCATCACGCGATTGAGGCTAAATCTTCTTTTCCCCTGTCCAAATTTTCCCTCAATACAATTACGAATTCTCTCAGATTCTAAATCTTGTTTCTTTTTTTCTTTACTAACATTAGCTGGGGGTCTTCCTAAAGGAGGTCCGCTCATTATAATACCTCTTTCTTTACACCAAGCTCGGTTCTCTCTTGTGCGATAAATTTTATCAACATGAACAGATTCTGGATAGTACCCTGTGTAATTTTTAAAGGCTTCTACTTGAGCTTTTAAGTCTCCTGATTCATTAAAATTATCCCAACTTATATGGTCTAAAAATATATATCCTTCAAAGCAACTAGCAGACAATTTTGCCCCAAATTCTACCGATTTACCAGCTTTCCCTCGGACAATTGGACGGATATGTGGTTGGGTTAAACTGACAATGCGGTCGTCAATACTCTGTTTTTTATTTTCATACAACCAGAGTTGTTGACGGTAGACTTCTGCAACTACAAGCAACATCTTATATTGTCTGTGACTTAAATCTTCCAGAGAGGCTCCTGAAATAATTAGCTGTTCAATATGAGATAAGTTTCTTTTGATATATTGAAGTTGTTTTCTAATTGCTTTTCTCCTGTCTTTTTGGGAAACGCGACGTTTTTTAGCGACTGCTAGATAATCCTTTCTAGCCCTCTCTCTATAGGTTCTTGGTTTTTTCTCTAATTGACCCAAAGTCTGTTCGTAAAGTAAGTCTATAATTTTCTCTGTCTGTTTTCTTGCTTGATTGAGTAGCTCTAAATCTGTCGGATAGCTGATATCACCCGGAGCACAAGTTGCATCTATTATTAATTTTCCCCGATTTTTGGGTGTCTCACCTTCTTCTTCTGGTGATTCTGTTTTTTTTTCAGATAGTTTAGAAGATGTTGCTTCTAGCATCTTCTTCACCATTTCTTGATTCACTTTGTTAACAAGCTCCACACTAATTCTTTCCCGAAAATGTACCAACATTGATGCATCAAATGGAGCTTCATTACTATAATATGACATTCCTATAAAGTACTGTAGATAAGGATTTTCTTTAATTTGCTCTACTGTTTCTCTATCGCTTATCCCCAACTTTTCTTTGATTATTAATGCCCCTAATGCCATCCGAAAAGATTTGGCAGGTGCTCCCATCTCTACTGAGAAAAATGAAGAATATTCTTCTTCAAATTCTGTCCAAGGAATGAAAGCAGCCATCATTACCCAACGATTATCTTCTGATAACTTGCCCTCGAACGGGAGTTCAAAGTTTTCAGTTGGGATTGAAGTTTGTCCCTGTTTTCGGTACATGGTTACTAACAGCATACTTGATGCTGCCGATCGCAGTGATGCAAGCATTTTTGGCTATTCTACCCTCCTCTCTTGCACCTGAATATACTTCTATAGTCTGAGAATTTAGAGACTGTCTCCTTTTTTTCTTTTTCAGCAAGCCCTATGTAGTTTCTTCTGTAGGCGAATCAGGACTAGGGAGATTTTCTAGTCCCCAAAAGTAACGATTGGGAAAGACTTTTTGGTAAAGAGTTTCCAATTGACCTAGATAATCTACTGAAGAATTTTTACCCGACTCTTGTCGGCGTCTCCAGTCAACTAAAAACTGACGCAAACGACCTACACCAAATTCAAAAGAAATACCAGTACTACGCTCTTTTATACTATCTCCCACAGATTCCTGATTAGAATTTGAACCAAGATTGCGAAATTGATCGAACCAGAAAACTCCAGGCAATTGAGAAAACAAAGAACGGACAGATTGATCCCCTTTGTTAATAAACCACTGAGCATAGTATCGCCCCCGAAATTGTTCCGACTCAGCCTTGGAGTTTCCAACTTTACAAAAATCTCCATCAAGAATGACTCGAACAAGAGGGCTGTTATCTGGTTCAACAAATTCTTTTGAGTCTGACTTGCGTTCAAGCGGCTGAGCTTCGTACCATTTCCTTGCTATTTCACGGGTAGCAAGCAATTCTTCTTCTTCAAAAGAAACCTCTAACTCAATCCGTGGTGTACCCCACCGCCAGTATCGTCCCGGCAAAAACCCCGTCCAATCAAAATCAGCAATATTCCGAATACGTCCAGTTCCAAGAGCTAAAGGTAGGGCAACTGCTTGTAAGAGAGTTGTTTTACCACTACCATTGTCGCCTAAAATCAGGAAGCGATCGCTTACCTCGTCTAAGGTTTTGTTTTTAAATGAGACTTCTAGTCTATCAAATTGCTTGAAGTTTTGAATACAGATGGATTCAACTTTCACTTAATTAATTCTCCCATTTTGCTAATCTGTGTTTCTTTGATATTAGAAATTTACAAGAGTAAAGACGCAATTACTCCCTTCCCAATACTACTCAGATAAGAATGTTTGTGGGTTGCGATCGCCCTGGAGAAACTTAACAAATGCCTGTAAATGTTGGGTTTCGTTCCTCAACCCAACCTACGTCCCAACGGATTTTTACACAACAGCCACCTCTGGAACTGCACCTTGCATCTTATTTAAAGCATCAATCAACATTTGTAATTGTTGATCTGCCTTAACAACTGCCAATCCGCGTACAGTCACTTTTCCAGGAGAATATACAAATCTAGTTTTCTGGGTTTCCGGCAAATTCTCAGCCAATAAATTCCAACCGGGTTCTTCCATTTGTGTTTCTAAAACAATATGCTGCTTGTTTTCTGGTTTAATACGGCTAAACCCTAAGTTTTTCGCCAATTGTTTCAATTCCATCACTCGCAATAGCTGAGTTGCTGGAGTCGGAACTGCTCCAAAGCGATCGCTCCATTCAGCAGCAATTTGCATCAACTCTTCTTTATTTTTTGCCGATGCAACTGCACGGTATGCACTCATCTTTTGATCTAAATCGGTTATGTAATCCGCAGGAATAAACGCAGTGAGGTTGAGGTCAATTTGCGTATCGTCAACTTTAGGAATTTCTTGACCTCTAATTTCACGGATCGCTTCTTCTAGCATTTCCATATACAAATCAAACCCAATTGCTTCCATTTGTCCCGATTGTTCTGCACCCAGCAAGTTACCCACACCGCGAATTTCCATATCGCGCATTGCTAGCTGATAACCAGAACCCAATTGAGCAAATTCCTGTATGGCTCGCAACCTTTGACGGGCTGCATCAGATAATGTCCTCTGCCTGGGATAAAATAACCATGCATGAGCTTGAATTCCCGCACGACCAACACGACCCCGTAATTGGTAAAGCTGCGATAAGCCGAAGCGATGAGCATCTTCAATCAAAATAGTATTGACTCGCGGGATATCTAAACCTGATTCAATAATGGTCGTACAAACTAGAATATCCGCTTCGGCATTGCTAAAAGAAAGCATGGTTGATTCTAACTCACTTTCTTCCATTTGACCGTGGGCAATAACAATTCTTGCTCCTGGTATCATCTCGCGCAAACTTCCTGCTATTTCCTCAATTCCCTCAACTCGTGGAACGACATAAAACACCTGTCCGCCTCGATCGAGTTCTTGACGAATAGCACTGCGAACAGTTTCTGGGTTCACGGGAGAAAGGTGAGTTTTAATTGGTCGCCGGGATGGGGGTGGCGTTGTAATCAAACTCATTTCCCGAATTCCTGACAGGGACATATACAAAGTCCGGGGAATGGGTGTCGCAGAAAGAGTTAACACATCAACCTGCGTTTTAAGTGATTTGATTTTCTCCTTTTGATTTACCCCAAAGCGCTGTTCTTCATCCACTACTAACAGTCCCAAGTCGCGGAAAGCAACGCCCTTACCTAAAAGTTGGTGTGTTCCAACAACCACGTCTAGTTCACCAGTTGCCAATCGTTTCAAAATATCGCGGCGTTCTTCAGCAGTGCGGAAACGGTTGAGTAAACCTACATTAATGGGATATGGTGCAAAGCGTTCTTTTAAGGTATGGTAGTGTTGCTGAGTTAGGATGGTGGTCGGTGCAAGCAGTGCAACTTGTTTTCCTGCAGTCGTGATGGCTTTGAATATTGCCCGAATTGCCACTTCTGTTTTACCAAAACCAACATCCCCACATACCAATCGATCCATTGGTCGTTCGCTTTCCATATCCCGTTTCACATCTTGTGTGGCTTTCAACTGGTCGGTAGTTGGTTGGTAGGGGAAGGAGTCTTCCATTTCCTCCTGCCAAGGGCTATCTAATGGGTAAGCATATCCTGTTTGTTGCGATCGCGATGCATACAATTTCAGCAAGTCCACTGCCAATTTTTTGATGGCTTTGCGGACTTTGTTCTTCGTATTTTCCCAAGCCTTACCAGTCATTTTATTAAGTTCTGGTGGCTTATCGTTTGTTGTACGCAACCGCGACAAAACGCCAACTTGGTCGGCTGCAACTCTTAATAAACCATCAGCATACTGCACGACCAAATACTCGCGTGTTTCCTCGTTCAGTGTCAGACTCTCTAGTTTGAGAAATTTACCAACACCGTGGTTTTTATGAACAACAAAATCTCCCTGACGCAGTTTGTTGGGATCGACTTGTTTTGAAGCAGCTTTTCGCCGCTTGCGAACATAACTGGGAGTCGCAAGAGTGTGTTGACCGTAGAATTCGCGATCCGTGATGACGACTATGCGAAAAGTTGGAAGAATGAATCCTTCTAATTCAGCCAACCCCGAATACTTCAGAGCAACAGGTGTGTGATTGATTTGTAACTTGTCAATGGCTTGGTAATCGCGGGGGTTGGGAATAAACTGTGCGGGACAGTCGTGTTCTTGTAAGAGAGAGACTGAACGAGAAGGCTGGGCGGAAAGCAGCCAAATGGAGAATTTGCGATCGCGTTCTTGTCGCAGTGTCTCCGCAATCTTAGCAAATTGGTGTGGCGTGACTGGTACCCGGCGACTGGCAAGATTGATAATCCCAGAACCTTCTTCTACCAATTCCGATAAAGATAATTTATGAAATCTTGCTAGATCGGCCAGACATTCATCAAACCAACGATGAATTTTAGGAAGGAGGGGAGTCGGGAGTTGGGAGTCGGGAGTAGGAGAAAACTCTTCCCCATTCCCCATTCCCCATTGTTCTTCAGCATTTTCTACCCAGCGATCGCTATGAGCATGACATTGTTCTGGTTCATCAATAGTAATTAAAGTATTTGGAGGCAAATAATCTAGCAGAGAAGCGGGTCTATCAAAAGCTAAGCCCAAGAAGCGACGGCTACCTTCCAATAGTTCTGAATTCTGAGTTCTGAATTCAGAATTCTCTTCTAACTGAGCACTCAGCATTTGAAATTCAGCACTATCTTTAAGTGCTTCCATCACAATGGGAGCAAAGCTAGTGGGAGTCAGCACGCTCTGGTCAATTTTGTCAAGGGCTGTAGAACGTTGAGTGGCTGGGTCAAATTCTCGTAGCTGCTCAATTTCGTCCCCGAACCATTCCAGCCGTATTGGTAACTCAGAAGACACAGGAAACACGTCAACAATATCGCCCCGTCGGCTCCACTGCCCTTCTGTTTCAACCATCGGCACTCGTTCATAACCCAGCTTGGTAATTTCTTCACTGAAATTATTTAGGTCAAATTCCATACCACGCTTAATAGTGATACAGAAGGGCATAAAGGCTTCTGGTGGTGGCAAATGCGGTTGTAGTGCTGCGACGGTGGCGACAATTGCCCATTGGGATTTTGGATTTTGGATTTTGGATTTTGGATTTTGGTTGTCTGCTTGCGCTTCAGAAAAAACACTGTCTTGCGATTTTCCTGCACTCTCCAATCCAAAATCTAAAATCGGCAATCCAAAATTGACCAAATCTGCCAACACCTGCATCTGTCCCCAAGTCATTTCCGTTTCCGGATCGAAGGGTTCGTATGGGGAGGCTTCAGAGGTGGGGTAGAAGTGTACTGTTTGCCACCCCATTGCTTCGAGTTGTGTTGTCCAGCGTCCGGCTTCCTCCAGAGTCGCACAAACCACGAACAAATTCCGTCCTTCAGTTTGAGCCAATGCCGATGCTACCAAGCCTTTGGGCAAGCGAGGAATGCCACTTAACAGCAATTCTTGTTGCCGATTGAGCTTGGATAAAAGTTCAGTGGTGAGCGAAGATCGCCCTAAAGCACGCACAATGGAAGAAAATGCCATAAGTTTTTAAATATATGATTCTTGAAGGTAGGTTAGTACGATACACCTACCTTCACCATTTTAAAAGTCCCAACAATGGAAGTGGACTCGCTCTGATTCAATAAACCGTTGTTTTTCAGCCAATATTTAGGTAGAGTCAATAAAAAACTAGTACAATAAGCACTGTCTAATAGCTAATATACGGTTGGGTGTTACTTATTTTAACTGACTTATGACTAACCTATGGTTCTGGATGAATTGCTTTTTTTGTATTTAGAGTGTTTCATGACATCTCCAGTGATACTAGATACTAAGAGGTTAAGGTTAAGCACAGGTAGCCGATGGTATCGGCATTATTCAAATGTCTCCAACAATCGAAATTCTATTAATTCTTTTTTTAATTCTCGCCAATGGTCTGTTTGTCATGTCTGAACTGGCGATCGTCTCATCCCGAAAGGCACGCTTACAACAGCTTGCCAACCAAGGTGATGCTAAAGCGCGGGTTGCTCTAGAACTGGCTTCCTCTCCCAATCAATTTCTGGGAACAGTTCAGATTGGAATTACACTCCTCACTATTCTGTCTGGTGCTGTTGGCGAAGAAGCTATCGCCAAAAGACTTTCTCCTGTTTTAAGTCTTATACCTTTTCTAGACAATTACAAGGTACAGCTGGGACAAGGCATAGCAATTCTAATTATTACCTATTTAACACTGATTTTGGGGGAATTAGTGCCAAAACGGCTAGCTTTAAATAACCCGGAATCCATAGCTTCAGTTCTGTCCATCCCAATGCAGATGCTGGCTACATTTGGCTCACCCATTGTGTATTTGCTCAGTATTTCTACTGAAGCTGTATTGCGAATCCTGGGTATTAGACCATCTACAGAACCGCAAGTGACAGAAGAAGAAATTAGAGTCCTAATCGAGCAAGGTACGGAGGAAGGAACCTTTGAGGAAGCAGAGCAAGATATGGTCGAACGCGTATTTCGCTTGGGCGATCGCCCTGCGAGTTCCTTCATGACCCCCCGTCCGGATATTGTTTGGTTGGACTTGGAAGATACCCCCCAAGAAAACCGAAAAAAAATTATTGACAGTGGTTATTCCCGGTATCCAGTTTGTCAGGGAGGGCTTGATAACGTACTGGGTATTATCCGAGTTACTGACTTGCTAGCCCGGAGTTTTAGCGGCGAACAGTTAGATTTGACAGTAGGTTTGCTACAGCCAACATATGTGCCAGAAAGCACACGCGGTTTAAAAGTATTGGAATTATTCAAGCAAACCGTAACTCACATGGCACTCGTGGTTGATGAATACGGCGTGATTCAAGGACTTGTAACTCTTAACGACGTTATGATAGAAATTGTTGGCGATGTTCCTTCCATTGACGATCAAGAAGACCCGCAAATTGTACAACGTGAGGATGGGTCTTGGCTGTTGGATGGGATGTTATCAGTAGAGGCATTTTTCGATCTTTTTGATATTGAGCATTTACCTCCCGAAATTCGGGGTAGCTATCAAACATTAGGTGGTTTTGTGATGTCCCATTTAGGTCGTATCCCCACAGCTGCAGATCATTTTGAATGGCAAGGTATGCGGCTTGAGGTGGTGGATATGGATGGAAATCGCGTTGATAAGGTGCTGGTAATAACACAGGAGGATAAATCAGGTAATAACAGCGCTCGCTAAATGTCCTGAGAGTAGTGTAATTAATTTTACGCTACACTGATAGATGGTGTTCCGGACATGGGGTACTGAGAACCTTTTGATACTTTGTAAAGTAAAACCAATTGCCATAATTTTTAGATTTGGTTTTTCAGTCTCTTTCACCTCATACCTATTTAAAAATTGCTAAATGTTTGAAAAATGGTTTTCCTAATAGTTGTCATGCTCAGTGTAGTGTAAGCATAACGAAGCATCTCAAAGCTTAACGCGAGCATTTCAATGAGATTCTTCACTTTACGCGAGTTGCGTTCAGATGCCATTGGGCATTTTTTTTCGTGGAGTTCTCTAAGTAATTGTTCCGCTCGTGGCATTACTGTAAGAATTTACAATAAAATGAGTTTGATAAGTTAGCAATCTCGATACATCTAAAATTATCTGAATGACAGAATTACTCCGCAAGGTAGTTGCAAAAATCGAACAACTACCAGAAGAAAAACAAAACGAAATTGCCGAACGTTGGTTGGCTGAGTTAGAACGAGAATCGTCGGAAAAGTTACTATTAGAACAACTTGCATCGACTGAAGCTGTCGTTTGGTCTCCTTACGACGCACATGAAGCAGCCCAAACATTAGGAGAGCTTTTAGCAAAGGCAAAACAGGAAGATAATGCTTGAGGGTAAACGATTTCCTTTTGTCGAAAGTATAAATAATCAAGGCATTACCATTAATATGCCATATCTACCGCTAACCCTAAATTACCCCATTGGCAAAGCCTCTCGTTTGGAGAATCGCTCTATCGAAGTGATGGGTTTACTGGATACGGGTGCAACTGTGAACGTACTGCCTTACAATATTGGTTTACAACTGGGGGCAGTTTGGGAACAGCAAACAACTTCGGTTCAGTTGAGTGGAAATTTAGCTGGATTAGAGGCACGCGGTTTGATATTATCTGCTGTGGTTGCAAATTATTCTCCCGTGTTACTTGCATTTGCCTGGACAGAATCTAGAGATGCTCCTTTAATATTGGGACACATGAATTTTTTTTCAGAATTTGATACCTGTTTTTATCGTTCCGATTTAGCTTTTGAGATACGTCCAAAGAAAAGAGAGATTGAATCATCAACTTGATGTGTAAATAGAGGTATTTTGAACTCAAACACCCCTATAAACAGCTTGTCCTGGCACTAGATTTTACTGTTGAGTATTTTTCCTCACCGTTTCTACATCTAGTTCTAGGAATTCTGCAATTTGCTCAATACTCCATCCTAACTTCATGAGTTTGGGAATCGTCTTTAGCTTTGTCTCTAGCATACCTTCTTCAAAAGCTTCCTGATAAACTTTACTTTTTCTCAAAGAACCTAAATTTAGCATTGCTTCAAGCTCCTCCCGACTTAAGTTAACAAATTTATCAATCACCACCGCTTTAATAAATTCTAAAACCTTTTTCTCCAAAGCGGTATCTGTTAATTCTTCTTGAGCTTGACCGAGCAACTGTCTAGCAAGCTCTCCAGTTTTTTCTTGGCTTTTCTTTTCGACTATTAAGCGCATTACTCCTACAGCCAGGGGTTGGTTAGGAATTTTTGCCAATTCATCCAGATAAAAGCAACGTAAATTGGGTAGAAAGAAATTCAAATATCCAGGGAAATTCCCTTCATTACTTTTTGTATCATAAATGACGACAGCATACCACTCTTCATTGGAAGGTTGATATTGAGTCAGGTAAAGAATAATCTTTGCAGCTAACTGGTTGTAGAAATTATCATCTTTATAAGACTGAGCCTCGATAAAGTAAATTGGTTCATCTGAATAGGCTTCAGGGGTTGAAAGCAATCCATCTAAACGAAATCCCCTCTGTTTAATTTCCGGAGCGCTGAATTTGTATATGCTTGGATCTTTTCCTGGTTGACCGATGAGTTCAAAAAAGAATTCAGGTATTTCTTTGAATATTTCATAAAAAAGTGGATCGGCAGTCATGCTTTTTTGAAAATGAAATTATTAATGTATGAGTATAAGATAAATATTTATTATTTAATTATAAAATTATCTACCACTCATATTAATTTTTAGCAGTATGAAAATAGCTCCTGCCCAATTCCCAGTCCCTAGTCCCCAGTTGCTATTTTCAATAGAGAAACTAATTCACAAAAACCTTCACCCTCAGTGGCGGAGGTTATATAAGTGGGTTGGTGCTGGATTTGATTTGTATACTCTAGCACATTAGCTACACCTACAGAGACAGGAAAATAACGCTCATCAAATAAACTTTCATCGTTGGGGCTGTCTCCAACGGTGACAACTTGTTCTGGGCTGTATTCGGGAAAGAACTCTCGCAGTACTTTTAACAATCCAGGTGCTTTATCTTGCTGCTTTGGCTTGATATGGCATTGCACGTTGCTGTATGTGAATCCCCAACCCATCTCTTGGCAAAGTTGGCTTAAGGTTTGCAGTTCATTTGTACTCAAACCTTTGACATCAAAAGTCCAGTCAGTTATGCGAAAGCGATTATCTGTAGATTCTTCCAGTAGGGGGAATTGGGTTTTTAATTGGTGAAAAGCAGCAGCTAGTTGTTGACGGTGGGCGATGAGGTCGGGAATTGGTACTAAAGCGATTGGTCGATCGCTTCCGTTCGGATAAAATAAACCACCATTTTCTGCTATTGCACCCACAATGGGCAAATAGTAAGCTAAACCACTAACCCAGCCTGCACTTCTTCCAGTCACGATCGCAACTTGAATGCCAGCAGCCGCTAAATCCTGCAATCCTTGCAACAAAGCACTGGTAAATTTTCCCCCTTTGGTTAGGGTACCATCCATATCAGTAGCAACCAAGCGAATGTTGGTAAAGGTTTTATTCAATGAAGCATCAAGTAGGGGGAGGAGTTTTGGCATATGCGGTAAAAGAAAAGGTGTAAAAAACACTAACAACACCGCAATTTAGGATAGACGATTTGGGCATCCTAAGCATAAGGAATCTATTTCTGTGTTTGTGAATCATGTCCACCCCAGTGAGTGTTGCTCAATCCGCAAAGCCAAAACCTGTAACAACAACAAAGACCTTACCAACTAAAGCTTCCTCAGAAGTTCAAACATCGGAGTCTCAAATACTTACCCCAATCTTGGGGATCGCTTCGTTAGGACTGGTTTTGGTTGTTGTTGCTTTGATTGTATATGGTAAAATCCAGATCAAAAAACTGGAGAAAAAAATTAAGTTTGAACAGTTCCGCACGCGAGAACTGGACAAAAAGTTTAAGCTCGCCTTAGAAACTATTCGTAAAATGGAAACAAATCCCGATTTGATTAACTCACGGGAGTTTAACTTGGATTATCTGCGGATGCGGATGTCAGAAGAAGTATTTCATTTTGCGATCGTTAATCAAATTAAAATCCTGGTTAAAGAAAAAGTTTCGCAAGCACTCCGTCCGGGACAAGCCAATCAGGGTGTTGTGGGTATAGCAAGTAGCAACGGACGACAAGTCGATGAAATGTTTGACGTAGAGTATGAAACTGGCAATCCGCCAAATGTAGTCAAGCGCGTCCTGTTCCGCATCCAAATCCGCATGATGAAGCTACCCACTCAACCAACTTCTGCCACTATCAGCCAAATTATTGACTGTGTTGAAAATTTTCTTAGCCCAGCTGATGATAATGATACCTGGCAACCAACTATTCAAGGACGTATTGCCTATATGCATTGGGATCAAAAAGCTAAACCTACCCCTATGTTAGTTTTGGAACAATCTAATGAGGGTGTAAATGTGACTTTCCGGACAAGTCGTCAGCCTAATGCGAATACTCCAGGACAGCCAGATCTACCAAGCCAGCCAAAGCCACCCAGTCCATCAGGAAAGAAAAAATCAGTAAAGAGTGAGAAGGTCTAGAGATCCCTCTTCCCTATCCCTACTCCCCACTCCCTACTCCCTACTCCCTATTTTTCCCTGAGAATCACGGGCTAAAAGACCATCTTCCATTTCTACAATACGGTCTGCTATGTCTAAAATGCGGTTGTCGTGGGTCACTAATAATATCGACGTTCCCTGTTCTTTTGCTAGGCTCTGCATCAACTCCACGACATCTCGTCCTGATTGTTTATCCAATGCTGCTGTCGGTTCGTCGGCTAACACCAGTGATGGACTATTGACCAATGCGCGGGCGATCGCAATCCTTTGTTTTTGTCCTCCCGAAAGATGTTCTGGATAGTAATTAATCCGTTCCTCCAAACCAACTGCTCTCAGCATTGCTTCTGATTTAGCAATGGCGTTTTGGGGAGACACGTGCTGATTTAACTCTACTGCCATTTGCACGTTCTGCCTTGCAGTTAAAAACTCCAGCAAATTATGAGCTTGGAAAATATAACCAATCTTACGCCGAATATTGACTAATTTTTTTTGGCTGGCTCTAAAAAGTTCTACATCTAAAAATTTTAAACTTCCTTCTTGTACCGAGCGCAAACCACCAATCAAGCTTAGCAATGTTGTTTTTCCCGAGCCTGATGGTCCAGTCATAATGACAATTTCACCTGGAAAAATTTCCAAGTTTATATCAAATAGAATTTGTCTTTTTAAAGAACCTCTGCCATAATAATGATTCAGCTTTTTGATAGAAATAACAGGTCCTGGATACATCATATTAAATGTTAGTGGTTGGTGGTTAGTGGTTAGTGGTTGGTGGTTAGTGGTTAGTGATTAGTGGTTGGTGGTTAGTGGTTAGTGGTTGGTGATTAGTGGTTACTCTTTACAACTAACAACTAACAACTAACAACTAACCCTTCACTTAAAAGATATCTGCTGGATCGGCAGAACGCAATTTCCGGACAGCGATCGCACCTGAAATAAAACACATCATCATCGTCAAAATCATTACCATAACTGCTCTTTCCCCACTCATAAAAACGGGTAAAAGAGTAGCAGCCCTAGCCCTGTCATACAAAAATAGAGTGACAGCTATTCCGGGCATATATCCTAAAATTGCTAAAATTAGAGCTTCTTGTAAAATAACAGTTAATAAATAATTTTGTGTATAACCTATTGCTTTAAGAGTAGCATATTCAGATAAATGGTCTGTCACTTCAGTATAAAGAATTTGATAAACAATCACAGTTCCCACAATGAAACCCATGATTGTCCCTAAGGAGAAAATGAAACCAATTGCTGTACTGCTTGCCCAATAATTCCTCTCAAAATCAACAAATTCTTGCTTGGTGAAAACCTTAATATCTTTAGGTAAATAAGTCTTCAAATTCTGAGCAACAGCAATTGAATCTGCTCCCGGCTTTAATTTTATCAAACCTATATCAATCAATCCCGAACTGCGATGGGGAAAGATGCGTAGAAAATTCAGATCGCTTGTGACTAAATTACCATCTGCTCCAAAGGATGCACCTAATGTAAATAATCCTCCTACCCTAATCTTCCGATTTCTCACTTCTGCCGTCACAGTTTTATTCTGTTCAAAATCAGCCACAATTGGACCATATTCTTGCCTAGAAGAACGGTCATATAAAACCACATCAGGTAATTTGATTTTATCTATATTTTCCTGAACTCCAGATAAATTAAGCACATTAAATTCAGGATTCATTCCGACAATCAAAAGATTGCGAACTCGACCCGTCACAGGATTTTTCCAAGGAGCATAATCTATGTAAATAGGATGAACAGATTCAACGGCTGGAAAATCTAAAGCTTTATAGAGTCGCCGTTGAGAAAAAGTTTTTAATGACAGTACAGCATTAGATTGATTATTAATTAAAACAATATCTCCTTGCAAGCTCATATGAAGACGAACGTTACTGTAATACAGAGAATCCCGGAAGCCAAGCTGCATAAACATAAGAATGTCAGCAAAAGCAATTCCCGCAAGTGCTACAGCAAGACGCGTTTTTTCTCGCTTTAGCTGCAACCAAGCTAAAGGGATTTTGTTAAATAATTTGTTCATTGTTAGTGGTTAGTTGTTAGTTGTTAGTGGTTAGTTGTTAGTTGCCATTAGCCATTAGCCATTAGCTATATATTTATTTCTACAACCACTTTAGCATTAGTGAGGTTAGCAACTCGTTTGGTATCTTGTGGGGGGAGCGCAATTTTAACTTCTACAACTCTGGCATCAATATCGGCTGCTGGATCGGTATTTAACACATCTTTTTTGCCAATTTTCCTACCAATTTCAGAGACGGTTCCTTGTAATTCTCCATCAAAAGCTCCATTTTCACTAGCGATCGTAACTTGTTGACCGAGACGCACTTTACCAATACTGTCTTCTGGAACTTCCGCAACAACAACCATTTGATCGGTTCGTCCCATCTCAGCAATACCGTATTGGCTCATGCTTTCTCCTGCTTTGGTATGGATTTTTAAAATTTCTCCAGAAATGGGTGCTTTAATGTAGCTTAAACTGAGTTGTGCTTCTGCTCTCCTGAGAGATGCGATCGCATTACCAACTTGCGCCTGTGCTATTTGTATATCAATAGGACGAACTTCTTGAATTCTATTGAATCTCGCTCTTTCTTCATCAATTTGCCTTTGCACGGTTGCTACAGTTTTGTCTCGCGTGACTCTAGCTTCAATCAGTTGCTGTTGCAAAGTTGCTACAGTTTTTAGCTGGTTAGCTCTAGCTTCAGCAAGTTGCTGTCTTAAAGTTGCGATAACTTGTTTTTGGTTAGCTTTAATTTCAGCAAGTGAAGAATTGCTAGTTTCCAAACTCAACCGCCGCCTGTCTCGTTCTTGTTGGGAAATTGCACCTTCTTTATACAACATTTCATATCTTTGGGCATCCACTTGAGCATTGCGTTGTTCAGCTCTTACACGCGCAACCGATGCTATCAAAGCATCTTTTTGCCCTTCTATTTCAGCTTGAATACGATTGATTGTTGCTTGCAGGGCAATTCTTTCCCCATTTAACTGTGCTGTTATACGAGCAATTGTTGCTTGCTGAGCATCTCTTTCCCCAGCTAACTGAGCTTGCAAACGACCAATGACTGCTTTTTGAGCTTGAATATCTCTCGGCGAACCAGCTTTGACATTTGCTAAATTAGCACGAGATTCTTGCAGTTTAGCTCTAGCTTCTTCCACTGCTGCTTGAGAACTGGTAAAGTTATCCAAAATGGCAATGACTTGACCTCTTTGAACCCGTTCCCCCTCTTTCGCATAAACTTGCTCAATTCGTGACGAACCCTGAAGACCTGCAGGTGCAGACAGTTTAATCACTTCCCCTCTCGGTTCCAAACGACCCACAGCATTAATACTGGTAGGAACTGGCGCACTAGGTACAGGTGTGTTTAGCCTTCTGATTTGCTCGACTTTCGCTATAGTCAAAGCACCAAAGGAAACCATGACTGGTAAGGAGACAGCAATTAACCACCAAACTTTTGATTTTTCATCATCAAAAAAGAGCTGTTCCCTTAAATTTGATTTTTCAGTTAACCTTGATATAGGTGGTTGTTCGTTAGATTGCATTTTCCCCTCTTTGGATAAAAAGCAAATTACTAGTCTGTCGCATTTAATGAGGGGCTGCAAGATCCCCGACTTCTTGAAGAAGTCGGGGATCTTAGCAAACTTACCCATCAAAACTTATAAGATAAGGTGCTGAAATCATTACGGTTTTAAAATGCACTAAATACAGATCGATACAATAAATTCTTTGCCTGTCTATTAATATCGGCAAATCTCAACTTAACCAACAAGTTCATAGACAAAGTATTAATGGATAAAAGTAATGCCATACAGTTGTAAGTTGTATGGCTTCATCTTCTCTTGTTAATTGAATTCTACATTTAGAAGTTACTGAAAAACGTAACCAAATCTACAGAAAGTAAGAGAGTTGATGGTCACTGATTACTGGTCACTGGTCACTGATTACTGGTCACTGGTCACTGGTCACTGGTCAGGTATATCAAATAAAACTGTAGTCATATAACATTCTGCCCAATCTGTACCAAAAGCTTTTTCCAGTACGCGACGAGTTTTGTCATTTTGTTGTTGTTGAGTGCAGTAATTTCTTTGCCCAGCAAGAATGTTTAGCCTGTGTTCTGGTGAAACTGGTTTAGATATAAGAGCTTGCGTACAATGAATGTCTAAAAACTCTTGTACGCGAGTGAGAAACATACTTTCTTCTTCAGATGAATTGGGACGAACAAAGAGACAAAATTCTGAAAATATATGTCCCCACTCCGGTAATTCACGCGGTTGAGAAAAGTTGAGGTTTGGCAGTACCCCAAGTGCAGAAGTATAAAATGGGGGTAATTTATATTCCACGTCAACTGGAGAAAGGTCTGCGATCGCCGCACTAATTTGACCTCTTCCTCCAACTAAATCGCACCCAAACATCGGTATGTCGTATTCTGGGCGGGGAAACATAACACAGTGCAAAATATCTAGCATATTTCCCACCTTTGCCAGTTCTAAATGCATTTTCCGGAACTGGGGTGTTTGATAGCAGCGATTTTCAATGGTCAGTTTTTCTCCTTCGAGCCGACCTTCTACATAACCAAACTCAGCAGGCAAATGATAAGGCGACAAATCAAGGTATTTGTGCCAAGTCTGTTCTATACAATCTGCTAATTGACGAATTAAAGGATGCTGTTGCTCGCGCAGTGATGGGAAAGAAGTTGTTGTCATGTTTAATTTTATACCCATCCCTAGCAGGGATTGATTGTGTTGACCTACCTATTTTTCAGCCTAGCGCCCATCAAGACGCAACAGAACTCACTCGCAACACAACTCAACACTCTGGGGTTAGGGGTTAGGGGTTAGGGGTTAGGGGTTAGGGGTTAGGGCTTCGCGTCCGTCCATGAAGGATGCTTTTGAAAAGCGTAAAGTTATAAAACATTTCCTTTCCAAAAAATTATTTATTTTGTAGTCTTAGTTACAGAAATATTTTTTAATTAGCCCATGAGATAAGGTTTTAACACAGCCAAGGATGAAGTATGAAATATGAAGTCTCAAGTGAAAACCTGCTTATAAATTCCCAAGACAGTACACTTAGTATGAAGAATAAAGAATTTATACCTTCATCCTTTATCCTTTATCCTTCATACTCACTTCAGGCTAATAACTGGGTAAAATTGATAGAACTGCCCAGTCCCTACAGTTTTGACGAAGCTTTGCTTTTGTGTCAGGTTTCACAAGATGAGTGGTTAGCGTGGATTCCAGATCATGGGGAAGCAGTGCTGAATAACAGGCAATTTTGTTAGTTGTAGTGGGCGCAGAACCTTGCGCTCCTACTAACCCAACCCTACCCCCTAACTAACCACCAATCTCTCCTTTGACACCAGTGTCATTGGGTCGGCTGATTGCAGTTCACCATGCTTGAGAGTCCAGCAACAATCTGCGATCGCTAACAAATCTCCTGCATCATGTGTCACGATGAGTAGAGTCCAATCTTTTTTCAATTTCGCCAGCAAACTAACCAATTGTCGTCGCATTGACCAATCTAATCCTGCGGTTGGTTCATCAAGCAACAGCAAATGGGGCTGACGAATCAACTGCACAGCCAAAGCTAAACGGCGTTGCTGACCTCCACTTAAAGCATGAGGCGGTGTACTGAGGGATAAATGCTCCAATCCTACTTCACTCAGTGCTTGCTTAACTCGCTCTGTTCCCAACTCTGGATGTCCCAAGCGCAATTCCTCTAAAATAGTACCGCCACAAAAATGTCGTTCGGGAAACTGAAAAACTAAACCAGCCAATTGTTGCATCTGTTCTGCGAGCAGTTCTTGTTCGCGCCAAAAGATAGATCCTGAGGTAGGCTCGGCTAGTCCAGACAGAATTTCAAGTAACGTAGTTTTGCCAGAACCGCTTGGTCCAATGATCAGACCAAGTTGTTGGGGTGCTAATTCTAGATTAATTGATTTGAGGATTGCAGTTGGGCAGGCGGTTGGATGGTAAATTATATTTCTGAGATAGAGCATTTGTTAAGAATAATAGACAGTCAGCAACTTACTTATTTATTACACAGCAACGAACAACTAGTTCCTGGAAAATTTATAGCGCATTATTTGCCTCGCTAACTTATGATTTCTAGCAGCAAAGGCTATCTTGCTTCAAATCACTCCTTGTGAGAGTTGCGCCGACGGCTGTTGCACGCTAGTTATCTCCATTGTGGCAAATTCTTGTTGAAAAAATAGTTACAACAATTATGGGAACTCAAAAAAATTGCCTAAGTCAACCAGTATAGAAACTTTTGACAAAAACAGACACGGATTAGAACAATTTCTTTGGTATTCAAAGTAACAAATAAAAATTTTTTTAACAGTAATTTTTCTGAGGTAACCATGACTGAACAATTGCCAGTGCTGCCAAAAATTGTAATGGCTAGACTTTCTAGCCTAGCTAAAGTTGCTTTTGCAGCAGCCCTAATACTGAATATCTGTGTCAATTCCTCTCTAGCCGCAGATCCGTTTCGGACTAATGAACCTCGCAAGATTGGTGACAAAACTGAAGCAGCTTTCAAATCAATTTTCGAGCAGGGGAATTATCAAGCAGCAGAGACTCACGTACAAGAAGCACTCACCAAAGAATCCGAGGAACCTTTAGCTTATGCGATGAAAGCATCTTTAGCATATACGAATCAAGATTGGAATACACTAGAGACGTATAGTAAAAAAACCTTAGACACTGCACAAAAACTTATTTCTAGCGACCCTCTACGTGGCAATTTGTATAGTGCTGTCGGACATTTTTTAGAAGGGGCTGTGATTCTACAGCGTGAAGGAACACTCAGTGGTGCGCCCAAAGCCCTAAGCCGATTGCGAGAAGTTTATAAGTATTTGGATCTAGCTGAAGCTGTTTCTGCGAGCGATCCTGAATTGAATTTGGTTAAAGGCTACATGGATTTAATGCTCGCTGTTAATTTGCCTTTTTCCAATCCAGAACAAGCTATTGAAAAATTTGAAAAAAATGCGGCTCCTCAGTATTTAGTCGATCGCGGAATTGCTCTTGCTTATCGAGATATGAAACAGTACCCGCAAGCCCTAGATTATGCTAACCGTGCTCTGAAGGTGACATCAGAAAATCCAGAATTATATTATCTCAAAGCTCAAATTCTTAGAGCACACGGCAAAAAAGATAAAAATACAAAACTTATTCAGGAGGCTGTTGATAACTTCGACAAAGCCTTGAGTAAAAAAGGGTTTCTCCCCGCAAGCGTGGTTAAACAAATTGAACGGGAACGAGGTAAGGCTGCAAAAGAAGTGGCTTCAGCTAGTAAATAAATAAGCAAGATTGCTTAGAGGATGTTTGAAAAGATTTGGGCGAATATAATTCGCTACTATACAAACGCTCGTCCGCCTGCGCGGACTAACGGGAAATCAAGATATTAAAACCCACGTAGGTGGGTTTTGCTTGTATAGCCGCGATTTCCAATCGCCAAGGCTGTATTAACTGAGACTTTTCAAACATCCTCTTAGATTGTCAGACCCCCGACTTCTTCAAGAAGTCGGGGTTCTTGCGTCTTCTCAACAAAATTATCAGTGAAAATTCGTAATTAATTATACAGATGACAAACCTTGCATACTGTCATAAACTTGACGTACATATGCAAGAAAAGCTTGCTGTATGTGTAACTCCAACTATTCTTAAAAACTAATATTATGGGGATTGTCATTTTTTTGGGTGTATTGATTGCCACCGTAGCTGTTATTATTGTCAACAGCTACAATGACCTAGTAAAACTTCGCAACCGCTACAAAAATGCTTACGCTCAAATTGACATTCAATTAAAGCGTCGTTATGACCTAATTCCCAATTTGGTCGAAACAGCCAAAGGTTACATGAAGCACGAGAGGGAAACTTTAGAAGCCGTCATTGCGGCTCGGAATTCTGCTATCTCTGCAAGTAGTCGAGCTTCGCAAAATCCAGGCGATCCTCAAGCGATGCAGCAATTGGAAAATGCTGAAGCAGTGTTAGCAGGTGCGTTGGGTCGCATTCAAGTGCTTTCGGAATCTTATCCAGAGTTGAAAGCAGACCAAACAATGAGCCGGGTGATGGAGGAGCTATCTTCTACTGAAAACCGTATCGCTTTTGCACGCCAATCTTACAATGATTCGGTAACGCTTTACAATACCAAACTAGAAGCATTCCCTAGCAACATGGTGGCAAATAGTTTTAACTTTGTTGCTGCTGCACTGTTGCAAGAAGCCACACCAGAAATGAGAACAGCGCCACGCGTGTCGTTTTAGTATATGAATTTTTTTGAAAATCAGGATCGGGCACGCCAAAACACTCAACAGTTAATTGGGTTGTTTATTTTATCGATAGTGGCAATTGTTGCAGCAATTTACATTGCCACGCTGTTTTTTCTCCGCATAGCTCCTAGAATTTGGTGGCATCCACAATTATTTCTGAGCGTTACAGGTGTCACTACAGTAGCGATCGCTCTGGCTAGCTTTTACAAAATTGCTTGCCTTAGAGATGGTGGAAGTGCGATCGCCCAAGAGTTGGGTGGAAGATTGCTGCTATCAGATATAGCTAATCCCTACGAGCAACAACTGTTAAATATCGTAGAAGAAATGGCGATCGCTTCTGGTATTTCAGTACCGTTCGTGTATGTCCTTGACTCAGAACTGAGCATCAACGCTTTTGCTGCTGGGTTTACTCCTAACGATGCGGCGATTGGAGTCACCCGTGGTTGTATGGAACAACTCAATCGGGATGAGTTGCAAGGAGTTATAGGTCATGAGTTCAGCCATATTCTCAATGGTGATATGCGGTTGAATTTGCGTTTGGTAGGATTGCTCCACGGAATTTTGTTCCTTTACCTTAGCGGAGTCTTTATTTTACGCTTTCGTAGCAGCTACCGTAGTGAGAACAAAGGTTTGTGGGCGTTTGGTTTAGCATTGATGTTAGTTGGAGGTATAGGATTATTCTGCGGGCGATTGATTAAAGCAGCAGTCTCCCGACAACGAGAATTCCTTGCTGATGCCTCAGCCGTCCAATTTACTCGTAACGCTGATGGTATTGCTGGAGCGCTCGAAAAAATAGAAAGAATGGGTTCGGGGTTGAATTCTCCTGCAGCTGAAGCCGCAAGTCATATGTTTTTCGGCAATGCGCTTCAACTCTCCTTTTGGGAAAATATGCTGGCGACTCACCCACCACTTTCAGATCGTATTCGCCGCATTCGTGGCTTGAACTACAAACCATCTAGAACTCACATCCAAACGCGTTCTCACTCCCACGAATCAGCAATGGGTTTTGCAGGTAACAGCCCCTCCAATACAGGTGCTCCAGTTTCAGCAGAAAAGGTTGTCAACCAAGTGGGAAGGGTTGCTCCAGAGCATTTTACTTATGCTCAAAAGATACTGGCAGATTTACCAGAATCTCTACGGTTGGGCTTGCAAAAGCAACAAAGTGCAATGGCTATTGTTTACTCACTAGCATTAAATCATACAAATTCTCAGGTGCGCGATCGCCAACTTGAGTGGTTGCGAGAAGTACAACCTGCTGAGTTAGTAGAAGAAACTCTATTGTTCGGTGACGAAATTGCCTTGTTAGATTCCGGTATACGCTTACCTCTTGTAGATTTGGCAATACCCGCATTGCGTCAATCTTCTCCAGAAAAGTGCCAGCAAATCTGCAAATGCGTTAAGGGTTTGATTAAAGTGGGTGGAGATTTATCACTCTGGGAATTTGTGTTGCAGTTAGTGCTTTGGCATCGACTCGAACCTTGCATCCATCCAGAATCCTCAGCTAAAGCCGAGCAATTTGACAGTATACAAGAGATTTGGTCAGATTGTATCCTCGTGCTTTCCGCATTAGCAAAAGTCGGACAATCTCAACCTGATGCTGTCACCTACGCATTTCGCAGTGGTGTTTTTAGACTTCCCAAAGTAGGGCAACAAGAACAACCAGAAGTACCAATTGCTTGTAATTTTGCTGGAATTAAGAAAAGCCTCGATCGCCTGCGCCTTGCGAGTCCCAAACTGAAGCTAGCGATCGTTGATGCCTGCGCCCATACAGTGATGGTTGATAATCAAGTCACTCCCCAAGAAGCAGAGTTAATGCGGGCGATCGTCATTACTTTGGATTGTCCCATGCCTCCATTTTTAATTCCGCGTAAGGTTTCCAAACAAGGTAAATCCAGTGTTGAGAAAAAATGACCTGCAATCTTCTACAATTAGGTGTAAATAAAAGTGATTTGAACACAAATTAGCAATGGAAATACAGTTTCGCGAAGTTGACCCTTTTAATGTATGGATTTGGCTGAAATTTAGCACAATTCCATCTAGGCAAGAAAGACAGTATATAGAAGAGGTTTTTGATTCCTGGTTTTACTTGGGCAAGCTGGGCGGATTTAATGCTGAAAATCTTCAGGTACAGGAAACTGGGGTAAATCTCAGTTATATGGATTATGACCCAGAGGGTTATGATAAAAGTCTGCTGGCGCTGATGCACAATATGGGTGAGTTGGAATATGAGGGAACATGGGCGCGTTGCTGGTTCGATTTGGGAACTTCTGATGCGATCGCTCTTGATATTCTCATAAATGCCCTCAAGCAACTCAGTGCCGAATACGTCACTATTGAGCAATTGTACATTGGCGGCGAAAATGAAGACTGGCCTGTTGAAAATAGTGATACTCTTAGCTCGTTTGTTTACGATAATTAGCAATGGCAATACATAAACCAGGGGAAATTCGCATCTTAGCTTTGGGGCTGATTCAAAATGGAGAACGCACTTTCATGTCCCAAGGCTATGACCAAAAGAAGCAACAAACTTTTTATCGTGCCATGGGCGGTGGTGTTGACTTTGGTGAAACAAGTTTGGTAGCTCTCCAACGGGAATTTCAAGAAGAAATTCAAGCAGAATTAACAAATATTCAATACTTAGGCTGTTTGGAAAACATCTTTACATATAACGGTCAACACGGTCACGAAATCATTCAACTTTATAAATGTGACTTCGTTGACCCCAAGTTCTATCAGCTTGACCAGTTGGAATTTAATGAAGGCGATCGTCAAAAGACTGCTTTATGGGTAGAGATTAACCGCTTTAAGTCTGGAGAATTAAAGTTAGTACCAGAGCAATTTATAGATTATTTGTAAAAAGGCAGAGAGCAGAGGGTAGAAGCATGGAGGTAGCCGAAAGTTAATATTACTCCCTTCCCGCTAGAAGAATACTTAATTTAATGAACCGCAAAGACGCAAAGAGCACGAAGGAAGAAGAAAAAGAAGATGGGTAATCTTAGACCGGAAAGGGAGTAAGAAATTACCAGTTGGAGATAAAAATTCATGGTAAGCTGCACAGCAATTACTGACAAAATTAGAAGTCTTAGTGATTTACAAAAATACTGTAACTTACAGCAAGCTGATAGCGACCAATTTTTTAACGAATTACAAGAAGAATCAGCCGCACTGGACTCAGAAGAGCAAGCAGCAATCAACCGCATTAAACGAAGATATGACTATCATCGTGTTGATGGATTGCTATTGGAAGGTACGATTAACTTAATAGTAGTATCACCACTTTTGGAAGCGGCTGGATTTCTCGATTCACCGTTCCGTATTCGTTCGCCTTATGGTATTTCATTAGAACTTGAAGAACCAGAAGAAACAATTCGCGGTTTTATTGATACGTTAGTTGTACAAGAGCAATTATGGATTTTAGTCGTTGAATCAAAGCGCACAAGTATACCTGTTCCCGCAGCTTTACCGCAGTTATTAGCTTATATGCTTGCTACACCTCGACAAGATAAACCTGCTTTTGGGATGGCTACCAATGGTGATGAGTTTGTATTTTTGAAATTAGTTTTTGGCGATACACCACAGTATGACATATCACGAACTTTTTCATTATTTCCTCGTCGTCATGAGTTGGGAGAAGTATTGCAAATTATGAAGCGATTGGGACAAGCTATTTTATCGTAGAATAAACGATGTTTCAATTCTGCAAGCGGATGTCATTAATATGAAACTTTCCGCCTATTTTATCCTATTTAAAAATTTATCAAGTTTCAATTCCGCAAGCGGAGTATATAGGAATCCGATTCAATACTACTCGGATAAGCGAAAATTAGAACCCCGGTTTCTTAAAGAAACCGGGGTACTGACGCCTCAACGATTGTAATCCCTTGCAGTATTGAAGGTGGACTTAGTTTGTGTAGTAGCGAATTATATTCGCCCAAAACTTTTCAAACTTATAAATTTAAAATAAAAATTTGGTGAATTTACGCTAAAATTCCCTAGAGTTATTCTACTTGTTCAGTCCATGAAAGCTATTCAAATGCTTGCTTAACAAGTTAACCCAACACTAAATTTTTCCCAGATTAAATTATTTAGTAAAAGCAAAATGACTGAAGTGAGAGCCAATTATGATAAATCCTGGAAAGAAGCTTTAAACGAATATCTTGAAGACTTCTTAGCCTTCTTCTTTCCCGAAGCACACAGAGCAATTGATTGGACGCAAACCCCTGAATCACTTGATAAAGAACTTCAGAATATTACGGCTTCAGCAGAAACTGGAGATGGAGTGGCTGATATAAGTTTTAGATAGTTGGACAAAAAAGAAGCTTGGATTTTAATCCACGTTGAGGTGCAAAGTTACTATGATGTTAACTTGGAAAAGCGGATATACACTTATAACTACCGCGCTGCCGAACTTTACGATAAATTTGTTGTGAGTCTGGCGGTTTTAGGTGACACTATTCCTACATGGCGACCTAACCAATATGCTAAATCTGTTTTAAATTGTTCGTTGAGTTTCACATTTCCTATTGTCAAGCTTATTGATTACGAACAGAGATGGCATGAGTTAGAATCCAATAGTAATCCATTTGCCATCATTACGATGGCACACCTGAAAACTAAAGCAACCACTAGTAATTTGACCCAACGGGAAGAATGGAAATGGCAGTTGATTCGCGGACTTTATGAGCGGGGTTTAACAAAACAGCAAATTGTTAAACTTTTTGATATAATTGATACAATGATGACACTGCCTCAACAGCTACAAAAAAGATTAGTTGCCAAAATCAATCGTTTTGAGGAGGAAAGAAAAATGGCTTTGGTTAGTCCAACTGTACAACTGGCTAGAGAAGAAGGTAGGGAAGAAGGTAGGGAAAAAGGTAGGGAAGAAGGTAGGGAAAAAGGTAGGGAAGAAGGTAGGGAAGAAGGCGAAATAATAGGTGAGCAGAAAGTCATTATACGACAACTCAATCGTCGTATTGGTGAGATTGAAGCCCCATTCATTGAGCAAATTCGTAAATTACCTGTTGAACAGTTAGAAGAATTATCAGAAGCATTACTGGATTTTTCTACTGTAGCTGATTTAGAACAATGGTTACAAGATAGACCATTAGCTATAGAATCTTAAAAAAGTTAATAACCTGATGCTAGGGGAGTGTGGGCATTTCGGTGAAATGCCCACTTTCCTTTATCATTAGACAAAATGAATATAACCTGAGGTGCCAGTTATGATTTCGCTACCTAGCATTGATGGGAATGTCAAAATCTACGAAAGCAGCAATTCTCTTGTTTTTCGAGGCAGAAGAAAACAGGATAATACACCCGTTGTCCTCAAGGTTCTCAAGGAAGACTATCCTACCAAAGCTGAACTTGTTCGCTACAAGCAGGAATATGAAATAACTCGCTCCTTGGATTTAGAAGGAGTCATAAAGGTTTACAGTCAACAGGACTATCACAGAACTCTTGTCATTATTTTAGAAGATTTTGGTGGGGAGTCTTTACAGAAACTCATGCAGGAGTCAGTCGGGAAGTATTGCCCAATGCCCTTACCAGAATTTCTCCAAGTTGCTATCAAAATTACAGATGCTTTGGGCAATATTCATGCTGCCAATGTTATCCACAAAGATATTAACCCAGGCAATATTGTTCTGAATCCAGAAACTGGGATACTCAAAATCATTGACTTTGGTATTGCCACCCAATTATCCCGCTCTCATTCTACGCTGAAAAATCCGAATGTCTTAGAAGGGACTTTAGCTTATATATCGCCAGAGCAAACAGGGAGGATGAACCGAAGTTTAGATTATCGCACGGATTTTTACTCCCTCGGTGCTACCTTTTATGAAATGCTCACTCATAAGCTGCCTTTTGAAACGACTGATGTGATGGAGTTAGTGCATTGTCACATTGCCAAACAACCTATTCCACCCCATGAGGTGAATTCAGAGATTCCTCAAGTGGTTTCCGCGATCGCTATGAAGTTGTTGGCAAAAAATGCTGAGGAGCGGTATCAAAGTGCATGGGGAATTAAAGCAGACTTGGAGGAGTGTCTCGTCCAATTACAGCGTAGCGGTACAATAACAGAATTTTCCCTTGCACACAAAGATATTTCTGACAAGTTTCAAATCCCGCAAAAACTGTATGGACGTGAAGCGGAAGTAGAAACCTTACTGACAGCATTTGAGCGCGTGGCTCAAAGAGGAGAATTTCCCAGTGACCATTCTTCAGTAGAAATGATGTTGGTGTCAGGTTACTCTGGCATAGGCAAATCAGTTCTGGTGCAGGAAGTTTATAAACCGATGACTAAACATCGGGGGTATTTCATTTCAGGGAAGTTCGATCAATTTCAGCGCAATATTCCCTACAGTGGTGTTGTCAATGCTTTCTCAGATTTAGTGCAGCAACTTTTAACCGAAACTGAATCTTGTCTGATCCAATGGCGAGAAAAACTTTTGGCAGCTTTAGGTATTAATGCTCAAGTGATTATTGATGTGATTCCTAAAGTAGAACTGATAATTGGCAAGCAACCTCCTGTACCAGAGTTATCACCTACTGAATCTCAAAACCGCTTTCATATTGTGTTTCAACACTTCATTTCTGTTTTTACAAAACCCGAACATCCTTTGGTGGTATTTCTAGATGATTTACAGTGGGCAGATGCTGCAACGTTGAAACTCATTAAGTTACTGATGACGACACCAGGTAGCAAATATTTGTTCTTAATTGGTTCCTATCGTGACAATGAAGTTAGCGCGGCTCATCTGTTAAGATTAACCATTGATGAGATTCAGCAAAGTGGGGGAATTGTGAATAATATTTTCCTCTCACCGTTAAATTTACCCAGTGTCAATGAGTTAATTTCTGACACCTTCAAATGCCCTCCAAAAAGAACAATTCCCTTATCAGAGTTAGTGCTATCGAAAACTGACGGCAATCCTTTCTTTATCAATGAGTTTTTAAAATCTCTTTATGCCGAAAAGCTGATAGAGTTCGATAGAGAGCAGCTCTGTTGGCAATGGAATTTAGACCAAATTCTCTTCGCCAATTTAACCGATAATGTTGTCGAACTGATGGCTCTCAAGATTCAAAAGTTGAGTGCTACCTCGCAGCGATCGTTACAAATAGCTGCAGCAATTGGTCATCAATTTGATTTGCAAATACTGGCAAGTAGTCGGGGAAAATCTCAAAGAGAAACAGCACTTGATTTGCATGAAGCTATGGTAGAAGGTTTGGTCTTACCTTTAGGCGATGCTTACAAAGAGATTGAGCTAGATGTGTCGAGTGCGGCAGATGAATTAACGATTGAATATAAGTTTTCTCATGACCGCATACAGCAAGCTGCTTATTCCCTAATTCCTGAGGAGGAACGACAAGTTGTCCACTGGCAAGTGGGGCAACTCCTGTTGCAAAATACTCCGCAAGAGATGCGAGAGGCGAAAATTTTTGATATTATCAACCAACTCAATTTTGGGATCGAATTAACCACAATTGTAAACCCGCCCATACAGTGGGATGAATTGGCTTCTTTAAATCTCATGGCTGGTAAGAAAGCTCAGGCTACAGTAGCCTTTGAACTAGCGTTTAAGTACTTGAAGATTGGTATTAAACTCTTGAGAAAAGATAGTTGGGAAACTCACTATAAACTGACTTTAGCACTGTATGTGGAATTAACGGAAGCAACGTATTTGTGCGGCGACTTTGAGCAGGTAGAGAAATTGGTTAAGTTAGTACTACAACAAGCCAAGACGCTACTAGACCAAGTGAAAATCTATGAAGTCAAGCTCCGAGCCTGTATGCAGAAAAGGCATACGCAGGAGACGATGAAGACAGCGTTTTCCGTTCTCAAGTTATTAGGGATATACTTTCCAAACAAGTCGAGCAAACTGAATACTTTACTGAAATTGCTCTTGACAAACTTGGCTTTAACTGGGAAACGAATTGAGGATTTAAATAACTTGCCTCAAATGACAGATCCTTACAAGCTGGCAGCAATGCGTATCCTAGATAGAGCAACTTCTGCTGTCTATTTTGCCGCTCCATCTCTGTATCCACTCATTGTGTTGAAACAAGTCAATTTATCGATAAAATATGGCAATGCTCCTGAATCTGCCTATGCGTATGTCGGTTACGGAGTCATTCTTTGCGGCGTACTGGAAGATATTGATTCTGGATATCAATTTGGACAACTCGCTTTGAATCTGTTGAAACGCCTCAATTATCAAAAACATAAAACCAGGATACTTCAGGTAATGAGTACAAGTATACGACATTGGAAAGAGCATCTTAGAGAAACAGTAAAATTTATGCATGAGTCCTATCAGATTGGACTAGAAACAGGAGATTTAGAACACGCTTACTATTCTTTAAATACGTACTGTTTTAATTCATATTTTAGCGGTAAAGAACTCACAGTGCTTGAACGAGAAATGACAATTCACATGAATCTCATTCGGCAAATAAAGCAAGGAGGTTCTCTTCTGACTAACAACCTGTATCAACAGGTCATTTGGAATTTAATGAATTTAGCAGAAAATCCTTGCTGTTTGGTTGGTAAATTTTACGAATCGGGAGAAATGTTGCCAACTTTTATTAAAGAGAATAATAAGTTTTACGTTTATTATTTATACATACATCAGGCTTATTTATCATATTTATTTGGTCACTATCAAGAAGCGGCGAAAAATGTAGTAGAAGCAGAAAAATACTTAAATGGAGTGGTGGGATCGATGGCGGTTCCTATATTCTATTTTTATGATTCTCTGGCACACCTTGCGGTATATACTTCTGCTCAAATATCCGAACATAAGCGTCTCTTAAAAAGAGTAGCTAACAATCAAAAAAAAATGAAGAAATGGGCACATCATGCTCAGGGTCAGCGCGTCTCAAACCCTATTGACAAGAGGACTGACTTGAGCGGTAATAGGGTTTAAAACAAAGTGGCACTATCTGAGCTAGGGTAAGATTTAATCCATCTAGCTGCAACATCTGTCGTCATGCCAACAGGATTTGAAAAGAAAAGTAAAACTGAAAAATCTTTGACACCCAGCGTAGACAGTTTTGACATTACCAGTAAGTTTCAAGAATACTTCACACAAGTAAAAGACCCAAGAGCAGAAAGGACGAGATGGCATTTACTGACTGATATTATCACCATTTCTATTTTGGCAGTCATTGCCGGTGCTCAAGGTTGGGAAGATATTGAAGAATATGGAATAAATAAAAAAGAATGGTTGGAGACATTTCTAGAACTGCCCTTCGGAATCCCCAGCCCCGATACTTTTAGGAGAGTGTTTGAGAGAATTAACCCCAAAGAATTTGAGCAATGTTTTCGAGTGTGGGTGCAATCGTTAGTTGAGAATTTAGGAGTAGAAGTAGTCGCCATAGACGGCAAAGCTCTCAAAGGCTCATATGACCGAACATCTCAGCTGAAAGCTTTACATATGGTCAGTGCTTGGTCTCAAGAACACCGTTTGGTCTTGGGACAAACGAAGGTGAGCGCCAAATCGAATGAAATCACGGCCATACCAGCACTCTTAGAAATGCTAGATTTATCTGGCTGCATCATTACTATTGATGCAATGGGTACACAGAAATCAATTGCCAAAAAAATTAGAGAAGGTGGTTCTGATTATATTTTGAGCCTCAAAGATAATCATCCCACACTACACCAACAAGTGAAGAATTGGTTTGAAACTTCCCTATCTCTTGGTTTTAAAGGTGTTGATGTGAATATTAGTCAACGGGTAGAAAAGGGACATCACAGAATCGAAAATCGTCAAGTTTACACTGTGTCAGTGTCACAACTTCCTGCACTTCATGAACAAGATGATTGGGTAGGACTGACAACAGTGGTGATGGTAGTGCGTTCAATTCAGCATTGGAATAAAACTACCCACGAGGTGCAATTTTACATCTCTAGTCTCACCAGTGATGCTAACAAGATTGGTAGCGCAATTCGACAACACTGGGGAATTGAAAATTCTGTTCATTGGACATTAGATCAAGTTTCCATGAAGATGAATGTCGGATTCGTTCTCTACACAGCCCACAAAATTTTGCTTTACTACGTCGCATTGCACTCAATGCCTTAGAACAAGAAACATCTTTTCGCCGCAGTATTCGCCAAAAGTCACGGCGAGCCGCTATGAACGATCAGTATATGCTTTCTGTACTGGCGGCGGCTGTCTCAAACTCGAACTCCATACTATGATCCGCCTGTCAACAGAATTTGAGACGCGCTAACCCTGCATGATCGCTCTATTTACTATTATCTCATGTATCGATAAATGTGGTTATATTTCTCTCATTAGGATAGCTGGATACTAGTAATTATCGCTGATTTTTTGCATCTAACTTTAGACGATCTTTATCGATAAACTGCTAGAGTTTCAAATTGGTCTACAAAATCTAATTCTTCATTAAAAACTTTTTGGCACTGGTTACACTTAAATTGGCGGTGATTAATTCTTAGTAAAACTGGCTTGGTACTCCAAGGTAAATCTTGGATAATCCGCCAATGATTTTGATGTATACTTCTGCTAAATTGACCACATCTAGGACAGGTGGAATAACGCACAACAGCCTCTATTTCTATGATTAACCCCATCCCAACGAGAGTCTTGGTAACTTCACACCACCATACCAGGAAGGTAGAGGATTTGCTCAAATACCCTATCACTGGTGAAAGCGATAAGGTATTTTTAATTAAATCACAGAGCCAAAAACCTGTTGTGCGGTTAAATTCAACTGCGGAAAAGTCGGTGACGCAATCAAATCATCACCCCTAAACGGGGTCATTTGATATTCACCGTCAATCAACTCGCAAACAATAATCGTAGGTTGTTTAGGATTGCCGATAAACTTACGCCCGCCCAATGCAGCATAATCTACAATCCAATATTCGGGTATTCCCATATATTCATAATTCCCGAATTTATTGTGATAATCGTCACGCCAGTTGGTTGAAACAACTTCAACTATCAACGGTACAGATTCAGGGTAAATAACAGTCGATTCTTTTTTCCACAATGGTTCATTCTTTAAATTGTCCCGATTTAGTACCAATACATCGGGGATGTAGGCTGATTCACCATGAGGCGTTTTAACTAAAGCAGATTTTGGAATGGTATAGGGTAGCTTACACTGCTTAAATTCAGTCACGATTTGTTCAATTAAAAAACCTACAACATCTTCATGGTCGCCAGTTGGTGGGGGCATCTCAATTATAACTCCGTTGTGTAGCTCGTAGCGTAGGGGTGAGTTTTCTGGATACCATTCGATAAATTCATCGAAGGTAAATCGCTTTTGTAGTGGTAGTGTTTGGGTCATAAAAGTTACTTGTAGGGTTTACTTTTACTGTTCATTTATCCTTATTTTCATTTGAATAACGACCCTTAAGTGCTGTTCCTATTGTATCGTAAGAAAAAGCTAGTCGAGATACCGAAGTCATTTTTTAATACGCGTGCATCGCATTACAAATATTCACTAACTCTGGCACAGCGACACATAAGGAGCGCTACAAATCATTGACAAAGCAGGAATTGGCGACTCAACTGCCAAGCATTTTAGCTAATTTATATACTAATTTCTTCGATTATTACTATCAACTCCGCGCGAAGGGGGTGAACGATAATAAGTGTAACCAGTGCCAAAAAGTTTTTAGTGAAGAATTAGATTTTGTAGACAAATTTGAAACTCAACAAGACTGGGGAGATAGTGTTAGGACTTACGCACTGTACAAATTGACGTTAATATGAATGAATGGATAATGGTCGTTTCAGGCTGTAGGGGCGCAAGACCTTGCGCCCCTACGATTGTTGACAATTTTTGGAAAGTCAAGTTCTAAACAGTTTTTGGTATAAACCCTAAACAATTGTATCTTTGTCATAAATCACACTTTAGATGTAAATAAACTCAAAATTTCTCAATATTAAGACATAATTAAATTGATACACAAGGTTGGTAGGGGCGCAAGGCATTGCGCCCCTACAGCAAGGTATTGCGCCCGTACAGTGGTTAGTGGTTGGTGGTTCTTTCCTATGTTTCTTATTGCTCTAATCTTCATTTCGACTTAGATAGGAGTGTTAAATATTGCTTCTTTAGATAGTACAAATCATGAGAGAAAAAAGCGTAAGAATGAAGAAGTGTACAAATTCTTCGCATCTATTTGTTCTGTACGATATACCTAAATTAGCAATGCTTGGATGGAACCAAGTAAAATTACTACTATGCAAACACTCAATTGTCTTTCTTCATATTTAGAACAACCCGATCGCTTTCGAGACCTTCAACAAACTTTACGCGATCGCTGGCAAACATTAGAGTTATTTGATAGCAGTGATGCAGATATTTTGATCGTTCCTTCTATTAGCATCGATCAACGCGAATTGAGAAAAATTGAAGGTTGCGAACATTATGAGGAAAGATTATTATTTTCATTAATTCGTTTGCGGAATCCTCGCACTAGGTTAATTTACGTCACGTCCCTACCACTACATCCCAGTGTAATTGACTACTATTTACAATTATTACCTGGAATTCCCTTTTCTCATGCTCGCAATCGCTTGCTATTACTTTCTACTTACGATGCTTCTGTCAAACCTTTAACTCAAAAAATTCTAGATCGCCCTCGCTTGATAGAACGAATACGTCAAGCCTTAAGGCATGATAAAGCATTTATGGTGTGCTACAACGCCACAGAAATAGAAGCAGAACTTTCGCTAAAATTGGGTGTACCGCTTTACGCTGCTGCACCAGATTTGCAAATTTGGGGAACAAAAAGTGGTAGTCGGCAAATTTTTGCAGAATGTGGAATTCCCCATCCTGATGGAAGTCAGAGAGTTTGGACTTCCACAGATTTAGCAGAAGCAGCTGCTGATTTATGGGAACGCCAACCGACATTAAAACGAATGGTTGTTAAGTTAAATGAAGGATTTTCAGGGGAAGGAAATGCGCTTTTGGATTTAAAACCAATTCAAGATTTAGCGCCCCCCAATGCGAACTATGCTCAAAGGGTAGAAGCGTTGGAAAAAAGTTTTGATACTCTGCGCTTTCAAGCGAAAAACGAAACCTGGGATAATTTTTCTGGAAGAATTCCCGAATTGGGAGCCATAGTAGAAGCTTTTGTGGAAGGCGAAATCAAGCGTTCTCCCAGCGTACAGGGACGCATTACTCCCAATGGAGATGTAGAAATTCTTTCCACCCACGACCAAATTTTAGGAGGTTCGGATGAGCAAATATACTTAGGATGTCGGTTTCCTGCAGATGAAGCTTATAGATTGCAATTGCAGCAGATAGGGTTGAAAATTGGGAAAAATTTGGCAGAAAAAGGAGCATTGGAAAGATTTGGGGTAGATTTTGTAGCCGTTGACCGAGGTGATGGACAATGGGATATGCAAGCGATCGAAATTAACCTACGGAAAGGCGGTACAACACATCCATTTATGACCCTAAGATTACTAACGAATGGACGATACAATCTTTCAACTGGGTTATTTTACAGTCAGCAAGGGCGTCCCAAATACTACGTTGCGACAGATAACCTACAGAAAGATCGCTATCACGGTCTAATGCCCAATGATTTAATGGATATTGTCGCCCATCACAGATTGCATTTTGATACAGGAACCGAAACAGGAACAGTTTTTCACTTGATGGGATGTCTTTCCCAGTTTGGGAAATTAGGGCTAACGAGTATCGGTGATTCACCGCAACAGGCGGAAGAAATCTATAATAAAGTAGCCAAAGTCTTAGACGAAGAAAGTGGGCGTCAGCAGTGGGATAGTTTTGTGAATTTACCAGAGATAGCTTTTTGGTAAGTGTTATTGGTCACTGGTCACTGGTCACTGTTCACTGGTCACTGTTCACTGGTCACTGGTCACTGGTCACTGGTCACTGGTCACTGGTCACTGGTCACTGTTCACTGGTCACTGTCAACCAAGCGCTAATTGTGTACAATCGAGTCAGGCTGTGTCTTTAAGCGCTTGTGTCCCACCTAAATCAAAGTGCAATTCATTGCATTAACCCAGAATGTCCTCGCCCTTATCCCCAGCTTTGGGGAAACAAATTTTGCAATAGCTGTGGCGCACCGCTACAGCTATTAGATCGCTATATTCCTTTACAGCCTTTGGGATCTGGTGGCTTCGCCCAGATTTACACTGTTTGGGATTGCAAAACTCAAACAGAAAAGGTGTTGAAGGTTTTGATAGAATCTTCGCCAAAGGCGCTAGAATTGTTCTCCCAAGAAGCAGCAGTTTTAGCTCGGTTGAGACATCCCGGTGTGCCAAAAGTTGAAACTGATGGTTTTTTCCACATAGAAACGTTACAGACAACTTCTCCGCAATCAAAACCATGCCAACTTCATTGTTTGGTGATGGAAAAAATTTCCGGTCAAACTCTGGAGGAACTGTTTCAGCAATATTCTCATGGGTGTCCGCAGGAGTTGGTGTTAAACTGGCTGGCTCAAGCTATGGACATTTTACAGGAGTTACACAGCCGTAAGATTATCCATCGCGATATCAAGCCTTCTAATTTAATGCTGAGGTCTTCCCACAGTAAAGGGGCGGGGACTAAGGGAGATCGACTGGTGCTTATTGATTTTGGCGGAGCAAAACAGGTGAGTTCCAACCCATTTCGCAATCAGTCTTCTTCTACTAGATTGTATTCTACAGGTTATAGTCCTCCAGAGCAAATTGCTGGCGGTGTTGTTGGACCACCTGCTGATTTTTATGCTCTTGGTCGAACCACGATTGAGATGTTGACGGGCAAATCTCTGACAGAATTGGCAAATCCAGCAACAGGAGAACTTTTTTGGCGCAATGAAGTTAAAATCAGTCCCCAGTTTGCTGATTTACTGGATGATATGATTCAGGAGGATGTGCGATCGCGTCCGGCAAATGCGGCAATTCTTCAAAAGCGCTTGTCAAAGATTTCCCAATTACCCCAGCCCAGTGTTTTCTCTCAAATTGAAAAATCTGTTCGCCAAAACCTGGGTCAAGCAGGAAGTTTGCTGTCTCAAGTTGAGGATTCTTTGGGAAAAGCCCTCAGTCGTTCTACTCAAGCTGCGGGCAAAACGACTTTTTTTATAGTCAAAACAATTGTTTCAGTTATACTAGCTTGTCTGGATACATTGTGGACAATGATTTTAACTGGAGTCGGTGCTAGTTTGGGTGCGATCGCGGGTTTTATCTTAGCATCCCAAATCTCTCTAGACGACTACTTAGCCCAATTTTTGTCAGAACAGTTATTTGAAGCAACAGGAATTTCTCATACGATTTTTGGCTCGGAGATTCTTTTATTTATCGGTGCTGGATTGGGAACTGCATGGGGATTAACCATTGCAGGTGGGTTTGGTCAGCGACGACGATTTGTGGTAGCGTCGGTTATGAGCGTTATTAGCTACGGTTTCGGTTGGTTAGTTTTACAACTGATGACTCCCGAACAGATACCGGAGGGCTTGGTAGGATTAGTTTTAGCCACTGTTTCCCTGCTAACTTTAGGTTTGGGGCTTCGCAGCCATCATATAGTATACGCTTTTATGGCTGCATTTGGTACTGCGATCGTCTTCGCATTCTTAGTGATTTTAGGGTTTCCTATACATATCTTTAACTTCTCGATCTCACCTAGCCTCGGCGAAATCTTGCTTCCAGTCATCTTTTTTAGCTTTATGGGTGTTTTGCAGAGTTTTTGGTTGGGAATCAGCCATTACTTAATTGTGCCTGGGTTGCGCTTTTTGGGATGGAAGTAGGGGTTAGGGTAGGGAGTGGGGAGTGGGGAGTAGGGAGTAGGGAGTGGGTGTCGGTCGATTAAGCACTTCTTATCATTAACTAAAGCAAAAGCAATAGTGAAACCATTGTTTCTTTGCAAAGTTTTATTTACAATATTTTACAAGTTTTAATAAAAATATAAAAAAATGCAGTGATGTATACAACTAACGAAGAAGGAGTGCTCAACAAAACTTACAGTGACTACTCCTTTCCCGCTCTAAAATTACCGATTCTTGTAGGGTGGGCAATGCCCACCAATAGCGAATGGTGGGCATTGCCCACCCTACTTGTTTAGGTAATCTTCTGGCGGTTCGGGAGTAATCCTTCGAGTTGGTCAATCCCGAACATCATGAGTAAAAATACTCAAATCAGGCTCAACTGAGGTTGACTAAGCACAAATACTCAGTTAAAATTTTAAAAAAGTTTAAAAAAAAATCTGAAAAAGTATACCCATAATTGCGCCTATTGTTGTCACAGTGAGCGCTAGTTGGCGATGTCACATCTTGCATCAACAAAAGTTGATGTCATTTAGTCACTCTGTATAAAACCCGCTAACCCTGATTTAGCGATAAAAAGACGGTAGCTTACCCTTGTATCTTTTTACTTTGCCTGGGTTTGTACGGATAGGTGCAAGATAAGAGCGATCGCAGTAGTAGGTAGTTGGAGTGATGAACGAATTAATTTCAGGAGAGATGAACACTTTTGAACTTGTAAGACGCTATACCGCAGGACATAGAAATTTTGATGGGGCAAATCTTAGAGGAGCAAACCTGAGTGAAGTGTGTCTAACTGAAGCTTCTCTGAGATTTGCAGACCTCACGGGTGCCGATCTCAGTTGGGCAATTCTGCATCGAACAGACTTGAGCGAGGCTTCCCTGAGAGAAGCCAATTTGAATGCAGCAAACCTGATTGCAGCCGTCCTGTCAATGGCAGCGTTAAATGGAGCCGACCTAAGTAGAGCGAATCTTTGTAACGTAATTCTACATCAAGCCAATCTAAGAGATACAAACCTGACTAAGGCTAATCTGAGTTGGGCTAACTTGGTTGGAGCCGATTTAACCAGAGCTATCCTGCATCAGACAGATCTAAGGAGTGCTAATTTGACCAGAGCTGACCTCAGAGGAGCACTCATGATTGGGGTCAATCTAAAAGGGGCAACCCTAACAGGGGCAATCATGCCCGACGGTACACTTTACGATTAAACCACTCTTTCGGAAATTAGCTAGTTAATTTTTGTAACAAAACCTCAGACTGTATGGAGTTGGGCTGATACATAACAGTCCACAATACAACCTATTAGTAGATAGTAGTCACTCTTTGTTTAAGAATATTTACAAAACTTAAAAATGCTGTTACATTAATTTACATACTAGACTAAACCACAAGTCTGGTACTCGCTGTAAAAATGGGGCAGTCTTGATTAGGGATATCACTTAATTCCCATAGATTAATCAAGGGACTAGAAGACTGCGCCATTTTGAAAAGCTTAGACTCCCGTCAGGAGTTTTGATAACCGCGCTGGTTTGTTCTTACTTGGCACGGCTTGAATAAGGCTTTAGCTAAGCTCTCTGATGCTTTAACCTCAATGGCTGTTAAAAGCAACTCGTTAATAGACAAATTTGGAGATTCTGACAATGACTTTTACTATCGAGTCCGCCCAAAGTATTTTCTCTAGCACTCAAGTTCCTAGTCCGATTCCAGCAACTCTAGCACTGTTCGAGCAACTCAGCGTTGACGACAAACTAGCATTACTTTGGTATGCTTACACTGAAATGGGTCGTTCAATCACTCCTGCAGCTGTAGGAGTAGCACGTCTACAGTTTGCAGAAGGTTTATTAAACCAAATTAAGCAGATGTCTACGGATGACCAATTCCAAGTCATGCGCGAGCTTGCTAACCGTGCCGACACTCCCATCAGCCGTTCTTATGGCGTCTTCAGTGTCAACACTAAGCTGGCTTTCTGGTACGAGTTAGGAGAGTTGATGAAACAGGGCATTGTGGCTCCTGTACCGGCTGGCTATCAAATGTCTAGAGGTGTCTCTATAGTGTTAGAAGCAATCAAGCAACTCGATCCAGGTCAGCAAATTACAGTCCTTCGCAATGCTGTAGTAGACATGGGATTCGGGAGCGATGTTGCTAAGAGTGTTCAAACAGATGCCGAACCTTTGTTCCCACGCACTTCCCCTGCTCCTGCTAAGATCGCTGTCGAGGGCATCACAGACTCTACAATATTGAGCTATCTTGAAGCCCTCAACAAAGATGACTTTGATGCTGCTATTGCTTTATTTACTCCCGACGGTGCTCTGCAACCACCATTCCAGAAGCCTATTGTCGGTTATGAGGCAATCAAGAGATATATGCGTGCAGAAGCACAGGGACTCAATATCATGCCGCAGCAAGGTATATCCGAGAGTCTACCAAATGGCTCTAAGCAGGTTAAGGTCACAGGCATAGTACAAACTCCTTGGTTCGGTGTTAATGTTGGGATGAACATTGCGTGGCGCTTCTTACTCAATCCCGAAGGCAAGATTGTCTTCGTGGCGATCGATATGCTGGCATCTCCCCAAGAACTACTAAATCTGCGTCCTGTGTAGAACGCGATCGGCGCTTCTGACTTGCATCCAATACAGTTATTCTGACTTGTATCCAAGACAGTTGTTGTGGGGCGGGCATCTTGCCCGCGACAGTTGTTGTGGGGTGGGCAAGATGCCCGCGACAGTTGTTGTGGGGTGGGCAAGATGCCCACCTAAAACGGGCGAGACGCCCGTTCCACAAGACAGTCATTCACGGGAACATCCCCTACCCCCTACTCCCTACTCCCTACTCCCTACTCCCTTTTTCAAGCTAGTCATGCGTAGGAAATTTTGAGGCAGATAGTTATGAATGGTGATATGCTTCTAGAGCTTTATGCTAAAGGAGAAAGAGACTTTAGTTTTGCCAACCTGCGGGGAGTCAACCTGAGTGAGGTCAACCTGTGTGGGGCAATCTTCACAAGAGCAGACTTAGTTGGAGCCAACCTCACTAGAACCAACTTGTGGGGAGCAAAGTTAAATGAGACTGACCTCACTGGTGCAACCTTATGGAGAGCTAACCTGGTTGGGGCGACTCTGCATCGAGCAATATTAAATGGAGCAATTCTGATCCGGGCGAACATTAGCCAAGTAGATCTTCAAGAAGCTTTCCTAATGAGGACAGACCTGAGGCTAGCAGACCTGACAGGAGCCAATTTGACAGGAGCTAATCTGACAGGCTCCGATCTACGTTACGCCAATCTGAGGTTAGCAGACATGACTGGAGCTAACCTTCAGTTAGCAGATTTCACAGGAGCTAGTCTAGCTGAAACAAACTTACTTCAAACAAACCTGATTGGTGAGTCAAGTCAAAGGCGACACTAGGTCTAGAGTTAACCGTCTTTTTGTTGAACTTTATTAAAAATTAAGTTTTATAAGCAGTTGGTGATGAGGATTTCAAGTTCTTTATTGCAGGATTTACTCCAAGCGCTACCGCATCTGCATCAAGAGAAGTATTTCAAGTCTTCCTTGATGGCTCTTTCACACGCGATGGAAGACCTAGTGTTGGTAGGAGGAGACCAGCCTTTGGTGATTGCCAATTTTCAACACGAGCGGTTTTATCGCCAAGAAATCAGCCGCTATCAACAAATTGCTCAGCGCACAGACCATGTTTATGTGATGGCTGCACCAGAGTCTGAGTTTGCAGCGTTAACTGAACCATTGGCAACTATTCCCTTTGACCCAAGTGACGATCTAGCTCTTGAGTGGCACTTGGTGGTTGTGGGGAAGCAATATACCGCTTGTTTAATTTGTCGAGAATGTTCTATACTAGATGCACCAACAGTGATAGATCAAGCTCGACAATTTGAGGGAATTTGGAGCTTCGACCGTCAGGTAAGCGTGACTGCTGCGAGACTCTTACTGGAACGAATTGCAGTTTATCGACCGGAGTTAGACCCTCAGGTGAGACAGGCATGGCAGCGTTATGGTCTTGAAGTAGAAAAAAATGCTGTTGAAACTCCAACTCTGCAAGCTATTGATTCTGTCACCTTTGCACAGCGCCTGGTAAGTTATTTGCAAGCTAATCAGTATCGACTCCTGAAAGCTTATCAGCTCATAGCTACCTCCGAACGCAAAGAACGTCTTGTTAATTCCATGACAGCTGCTATTCGTCGCTCTTTGAATCCTCAAGAGATTCTCACGATCGCTGTAATTGAGTTAGGTCGAGCCTTTGACAATTGCCGCTGCTTGCTTTACCGTTGCGATCGCAAGAGTGAGAATGCCGCGATTGAGTATGAAACTGTAGCCCCTGGAATACCCTCTGTTGGGGGAGAAACTTGGTCTTTGATAGATAATCCGCTGTTTCAAGCAGCCATAGCACAGGATAAAGCGATCGCTGTCGCTGATGTCAGCAAAGCCCCTCATTTACAAAGTCACTCAGTTTTAAAACCATTAATCGAGCGCTTAGGAATTCGGTCTTGGCTGTTAGTGCCTGTACTTTATCAAGAAACTCTGTTGGGGATGCTGGAAGTACATTACAGTGGTGCAAAACCTCATATCTGGCTCAAAGACGATATTTCTCTAGTTGAGGCGATCGCCGATGCCATTGGGGTGGCGTTGATTCAAGCACAAGCTTATACCCGCCTAGAAGAACTCAACTGCCAACTAGAAGCTCTAGAGCGCACGCGCAGTAACCTGATTGCGATCGTTGGTCATGAATTGCGTACCCCCTTGTCTACTATCCAAGTTTGTTTGGAAACATTAGCCAGCGAACCGGAAATGTCAAAAGAGTTGCAGCAGTCTATGCTACAAACCGCTTTGACGGATTCGGAGCGCCTGCGCCAACTTACTCAGGATTTTCTCACCCTCTCAAGGTTAGAAAGTGGTCAGGTGCGCTGGCAACGGGAACCTATTTCACTCCAGGAATGTTTAGATTTAGCTCTCAGTAGCCTCCGCTCCTACTGGTCACCAAAAACCCTAGCTCAGATTAAAGTCAACCTGCCCCCCAAGTTGCCTCTTCTCCTCGCGGATGGGCAAGGGCTTGTGGAAGTCTTGACAAAACTCCTAGATAATGCATGTAAGTTTACCGACTCCAAAGGTAAAATTAGCATTCGCGCTCAGAAACGCAAGGCGAAAGCTCTTCGGGATGAATTCGTGAGTTCTAGCCCTATGACAGTGGTAGAAGTGATTATCGCCGATACAGGTCGAGGCATTGAGCCGAATCAGCTAGAAGCGATTTTCGACCGCTTCTCCCAGGAGGAGGGGTATCTGCGACGCCTCACTGGTGGCGCGGGACTGGGCTTAGCGATTTGTCGCCGAATTATTCTTGGGCTGGGGGGACAGATTTGGGCTGAGTCAAAAGGCAAAAATCAAGGCAGTCAGTTTCACTTTACGGTTCCCATCGAACCTATTGTTCTCTGCGGCGCTTAACGACGTTTTTTGTTCCTCTGCTACGAAAACCCCAATTCCCAATGCCCCATGCCCAAAAAATTTTCCCCCCAGCCATTTCTTATACTAGGCTGAGGGGAATCATAAATCGTAGGCTATAGAGTTTCGGTATATTTCGTCGATGATTTAATTCTATTCTGCTAACTTATTTTTGAGTACCTTGTTCACAAGATTTTACGGTATATTCACGTTTTCTTTACTATTGCTTTACTCTTAAGATATGCATAATAACTTCTGTATGTAAGTATAGCAGTACGCCAAATTCTCTAAGAAAGGATTTATTTGAAAAAAACTATGAACGTCAAAATAGCTTTTATGACTGCGTTGTTAACTTGTTTTGGCTTGACAGCACAAGCCTTGGCTCAAAATCCCCAAGATTTGGAACAGTTAAAAGCAACAAATGCCTGTCCGCGTTGCGATCTAACTAATGCCGATCTCACTCAATTCAATCTCAGTAGAGCAAGTTTGAGAGACGCTAACCTACAAGGTGCTAATTTATCTGGAGTCAATCTTGCAAATGCGGATTTAACAGGTGCCAATTTGCAAGGAGCCATGTTAACTTCTGCAAATCTTACAGGTGCTTCGTTGATTGGCGCGAATCTTAAATCAGCTTCTCTAGAAAATGCCAATCTCAGGTATGCAGGTTTTATGAGCGCTAATTTAGAAGCTGCTAATATTAAAGGCGCGAAAATAGAGTTCACTAATTTTAGAGGCGCACACTTTCGCCTAACAACTATGCCTACTGGTAATGTCACTTCTGACAAACCTTATGGATGGTCGTTACAACGCGAAAGCCTTAAAGACTGTAACGCTTTCAAATTGGAACGCGCTACTGGTACAACCTGCTACACAGAGTAATTAAACAAAAGTAGTTTAGCATACCAAATTTGAGGTGTGAATTTGTTCAGAACCCCGACTTCTCAAAGAAGTCGGGGTTCTAAGTCTTTCAAATTCAATGTCATTTACTGTCTCAAGTGGCACATTGTTTAACGCCATCAACCTTATTATTAAAGAAAAATGGTAAACTGGTTGACCAATGCTTACTCGCATCAAAGATTTAGCGATCGCACTCGCACCTCGTTTAATTGAAATTCGCCGCCACATTCATTCCCATCCAGAGCTGAGCGGTCAAGAGTCACAAACAGCTGCTTTTGTTGCTGGTGTTTTATCTTCGAGTGGTCTTTCCGTCAAGGAAGGCGTTGGCAAAACGGGTGTTATTGGAGAACTCAAAGGAACTGGCAATTCAGACCGATTGTTAGCAATACGTGCTGACATGGATGCTTTGCCAATTTGCGAACAAACTGGTTTAGATTATGCTTCTCGCACTCAAGGGATCATGCACGCCTGCGGTCATGATGTCCACACAACAGTTGGCTTGGGAACTGCAATGGTACTGTCTCAGATAGCTGAGGAATTACCTGGTAAAGTACGATTCTTATTTCAATCCGCCGAAGAAATTGCTCAAGGGGCTAACTGGATGGTAGCTGATGGAGCAATGAAAGGTGTTTCCAGTATACTAGGCGTTCACGTTTTTCCATCAATATCCGCAGGTTCTATTGGTGTTCGTTATGGCGCATTAACTGCGGCAGCTGACGATTTAGAGATTATCATTATTGGTGAATCGGGACATGGTGCTCGACCTCATGAGGCGGTTGATGCTATCTGGATAGCTTCACAAATTATAACAACCCTGCAACAAGCGATCAGTCGGACACAAAATCCTTTACGTCCTGTAGTTGTAACGATTGGAAAGATTGAGGGTGGTAGAGCGCCAAATATCATTGCTGATAAGGTACAGTTACTGGGAACCGTGCGTTCTCTCCATCCTGAAACCCGCGCCAATCTACCACAGTGGATCGAAAAAATCGTGAAGAGTGTTTGTAATTCTTACGGCGCAAAGTATCAAGTGAATTACCGTCAGGGTGTACCGGGAGTGCAAAACGATTACTTTTTGACGCAACTGCTGCAATCAGCTGCTGAAGAAGCTTGGGGTAGCGATCGCGTCCAAGTACTTCCCGAATCATCCCTTGGTGCTGAAGATTTTTCTGTCTATTTAGAACACGCTCCTGGTTCTATGTTTCGATTGGGTGTAGGTTTCAAAGATAGAATTTTAAATTACCCATTGCACCATCCCCTTTTTGATGTAGACGAATCTGCCATTATTACTGGAGTCGTTACCTTGGCGTATGCAGCTTATAAATATTGGCAAGAAATCAGTGAACAGTGACCAGTGAGCAGTGACCAGTAACCAGTGTTAGAAGTTGAATCTTGCTAAACTGGCGAATTTATGTTAATAGTTTGCACGCTTATTCTCAATAAAGTCAAGCGACCCCAGTTGAATGCCTGGGGATTTATTCTTCCCTAATGTAAGCGTAGAGTAGTCTTTTTGCAGCTTCCGCATCAGCAGTTTTCTTGCTATGCACCCTAATCCGAACTTCAGAAAACAAAGCAACCATTTGAACACCCATTTTACTAAACGCTTACTTTAGAGTTGCTCTTGGAAAAGTTATCTTACCTTTTTTAATTTTTCTTATTTACTTCCATCAGTTCCAAAGTCATCTCATTAAACGGTTTTAAAATACTCTTAAGTTCATCTTTAAATGGAGGGAATTTATCTTCAGGATATTTTCTAATATCAATATTTGTGGCGTCATTTATTGCTTCTTTTAGTTTTTTAAGATCTTTAAACAATAAATCCATCATAGAGATATCAGGATTTCCTTTTTTGTAATAAGAGTCTTTACTTTCCGTAAAAGTTAATTTTAGATATATAGAAACTATTATTTTTATAACTTCTTGAAAAATTAAAAGTTTCCGATCTGAATTTTTTTTCAGAAAAAAGTTTTTTAAACCTTCTTCATTTACTAGTTTTTCTTTAATTGTTATTTCAACTTCAATATTTGTATCCTTTATTTTGAGCATATTAATTTTACTATTAATAAGGTCTGTAATGTATGGCTTACTTTGTGTATTGTTATCAATATTAACAAAAAAAATTTGATAAATATATATTCCAATCATATTTAAATAATACACACAAGGATCTATATATTTATAATATACACATTCTTCGCTATTAGATATATGATCTTTAATATTTGTAGGTTCTGTAGGACTTTTATCACTAGAGACTAACATAACACTCTCTATAGTATTATTATTAAAGATCCCTCCAACTTTAAATAATAAATTATTGCTATTTTTGGACTTTAATATAATCCAATCGTCTTTTCCAATAACATCTCCATAGGGTGATGAGTCAAGAAACCTATATGTTATCTTTTCGTTACTCGCATTTTTTATTAAAACTATTTTTCGACGCATAAATGCTAAATAATTAGGCACAAAAGGATTTCCTATATCTCGTGTAACTTTAGTGTATACAAAATCACTTCTCAAATCTCTCTCATAAAATGTTTTTGTTTGATATAGTTTAAACTTAATATTTAGAGCATTTGGTAGATTATTCCTTTTAGAAATAGCAAAATTTGTTGGCAGTAGCTCGCTAAATGAAAAATTGCTAGATTCATCTTGAGAGTTAAGTAATTCTTCTACTAATTTACAGATTTCATCTAAATACCAAAATCCTTTCACAAATCGTTCCCATAACTTATCTGTTTCCATGTTTTGTAACTCTTTTATTGTTTCCAAAAACCCGAGATTTTGTGAAGATTTTGCGCTATTCCACTCGCGTTCAAAAAGAGGATTATTTCTGTTTTTAACTTTATACTTGCCACCGCGATCCTCAGTTATTTTTAATAAGCTTTCTAGCAAAATCCCCACTGCGCTTTTTGATTTATGTTCGGAATTATTAGCCTTACTTAAAGAATAAAAAGTATTATCTACCTTATAAAGCATACACTGCAAAATAATTTCAACAATATCAGATGGAGCATAAGATGACGAAGCTTTATTAAGTTTAAATGGCTCAAACACTTGAACTAAACTTGGTTCGCTAGATTGAAAATCAGAAAGTTTAAGATAGTCTTCCATTATATCCTTAACATTTTTCCCTTCCTGATCGTAAATCACTCTAATATTCTCATAAAAACGTTCTGGTGATTCACCACAAGTGATTAAGTCATATACAATAGCTCCAAAACCGAACAAGTCAGTTCGTATTGTTTGCATTTTGTACAAAATAATTTGAGTTTTTTTATCATTAGTTAAATCATTTGTTTTTGTATTTAAAGTAATATATATGGGTGAATTTTCAGTTTTATTATCAATAACAATTGACTTAATACGATATGCTTTTCTATTCTTACTGAAGACTATATAATCATCGTTCTCAATAATTGTATCGCGAAGTTTAGGATCGTAAGTAATTAGCTTGACATCACAATTGTCTCCATTGCGATCGCATACTTCAACTTCTACATCACAAATATCGAAATAATCTTTTTGTTCGGGTGAACGATAGTGACGGGTACCAAGAGGTAGTTGTAAATTAGCTACTGGCAAAGCTTCAAATTTTGGCTGCTCCCCTGTATAAAGGAAACCTAAGTCACCAATCACACTCTTAACCTCAAGACCATCTGCTTTAACAAAGATGTTTGCAGGTTTCAAATCAAGGTGATATAAATCTGCTTTATGAATAGTTTCAAGACCTTGAGCAATATCCAATAAATACGGGAGTATAGTAGCTATACGATCTTCAAAAGTCATATGTCTTAGAATGTCGTAACCTGTCCGCTCGTATCTTATTTTTTTCTCTTCATTTGTACTGCTTTTCTTTTGTTTTTCTTCTTCTGATTTTTTGCGAGAATTTGAAGGCTTATTTCCAGTCGGTAGCTCTATAAATTTTCCAATACCTTCTTCTAAAAGATTTTTAAGTGTAGAGTCGTATCTCTCTGTTACAAGAGCATAGTTTGAGAGATTCAAGGAGCTAAACTTACTCTTTAATTCTTGATATAGTTCTGATTCTTGAAAATTTCTTGTCCAACCTACTATTTTAATAACACGAGTAAGCTTTGAGTCAGGGCTAAGTTCTAAAATATGTTTTGTAGATTGAATTTCACTTTCAAAACGTTCTTTTATACCATCTGGTGTAGATTTAGTATTTTCCTTATCTAGCATAGATAAGGAATTTTCATTGCTAACACCAGGAGCAGAATATTCGTAAAGAACTTTAACAGCTAATTTATCATTTACACGATTTGAGGCTGCAAATACTACACCAAAAGTTCCGTCACCAAGTTTAATAGGTTCGTTATTATTGTCAACTTCTAAATAAAAGATTTGCTCGCTTTCTTGGTCTTTAAACGAATATCTATTTCTCTGAGCATTGTCATTATAATCATTTAATTGTAACTTCATAACACTTTACTCCTTCACTAAGATAAATACGAAATATTCTGACTGACTGTTTTTAGGGTTATATCTAACAATCACTGCCTTTTCAACAACACTTTTCTCTAATGAGATTACTATTTCCGGAAAAGTTTCAAACTGTATTATGTCACCAGAAGAGTATTCTTCAAATTTAAATAATTGCGAAAACGGTGGTGATAATTCTGTCGTCTTTACCCCATTTATTTGATTTGCCCAAATTTTTACATATACTTCCCCATTTTTATCTATTTTGAATCCAAAACGATTTTTATTTTCGATTGTCCTGACATAAGACCAAACTGTCTTATATGCAGGAATTAATTTAATGTATCGAATTAAAACTGATTTATCCTCCTCTCCCTCTTGATGCCACCAATTTCTCTGATTAATTATTAAATGAAATCCCTTACTAAAAGTAAAAGGAAGACTTTGAGAGTCTATTGTTGGTGTATTTTCTGGTAAAGTTTTCTCTATTGATTTCGTATTTATTGGTTGCTTGAGACTATCTGTAGCTATAAACTCATTGTGGCTACTTATTAATCCAATGTTAACATTTATTGCATTGTATGTTTGTTGTTTGTTTCCTAATTCTACTTTAAGCTCTTTAATTGAGAGCAAGTCTTGAAATTTAACACCAGATAATTCTATACCGGGCATTAATTTTTTCAAAATTTCAACCAATTTTCCTAAATCTTCTATTTTCAACATTATTTTTATCTCTAGAATTTATATATAGTAATCCTAAATGATTCATGAGAAAAGGTCATATTCGTGGAGCTTATGAAATCGAAAATTTGGCAATGACCTGATAGTTCTAATCAACCCTGATGAAATACCTAATATTGGCAAGGAAGGACATAAGCCCTCCTTCTACTTTTTATATAGGAGTAAGCGAGATTAACTTATGCACTAGCAAAATTCGAGTTCAAATAAACTTGGTAATCAAGATAATCATTAATTTTCAGTTCACAGACTCCTTCTCCCGGACGATATTTCCCTAAATTGCTAATAATGTCCGAAAATGGCGAGACGGTGAGTGAAATTCCTTTTATGCTGAGGTTAGGGTTTTCCAAGAAATAAATTATCCATGTTGTGGTACGGGCGTCCTCGCCCGTTCAATTATCCATGTTGTGGTACGGGCGTCCTCGCCCGTTCAATTATCCATGTTGTGGTACGGGCGTCCTCACCCGTTCAATTATCCATGTTGTGGTACGGGCGTCCTCACCCGTTCTAAACTAGTGACGGGCGGGACGCCCGTACCACAAGAAAAAGTTGATTATTTTTTTTATTTGGAAGTCCCTTATTCTACTCGACATAAGTTTATGCTGACCGACGAGCAATGTTATCGTGCTATTTTGAGCCGAGATCGGCGTTTCGATGGGATTTTTTTTGTTGGCGTCTCTAGTACAGGCATTTACTGTCGCACGATTTGTACGGTTAAAACACCCCGTCGTGAAAACTGTACGTTCTATCCCAGTGCAGCCGCAGCAGAACAAGATGGTTACCGTCCTTGCTTGCGCTGCCGTCCTGAATTGGCTCCAGGACAAGCTAAAATTGATGCAGTGGGTCGGTTAGCGGCAGGTGGACTCGATCGCAAGCAATGGTTACTTCAGCACGAGCAAACATTTAATCCAGTGAGAGCGATCGCTCTATTTAATGTAAGCTAAAGCCCTTACTGTTCAGAATTTCTAGTTTTTTAATCCAACATCATGAAAATCTCAGATACCCTTGAGCTTTTGTTGCTTGCAGCATTGTGGGGTGGCTCGTTCCTGTTTATGCGAATTGCAGCCCCTGTGTTAGGTCCTGTTTGGTTAATTGAGTTTCGAGTATTATTAGCTGGATTAATATTACTACCAATCCTGATGCGATTGGATCTTTTGCAGGAGATTCGACGAAATCTCATTCCAATCGTTGTCGTTGGCTGGATGAATTCTGCTATTCCGTTTTTACTTCTTGCTTTTGCATCAGTGTCTCTTCCTGCTGGATTTACTTCCATTTTGAATGCTACAGTACCCTTATTTGGCACGATTATTGCTTCTGTTTGGTTGAAGGAGAAATTAACTACAACTCGAATGATTGGCTTTGTGTTAGGGTTCATAGGCGTAGTCATTTTGGTTGGTTGGAAAGCTGTTGTAGCCACACCAACTTTCTTTATGGCAGTATTAGCTGGATTATGTGCAGCTTTGATGTATGCAATTTCAGCCCCCTATATCAAACAAAATCTCACAGGTGTTCCTTCACTAGTTATTACAACTGGCAGTCAACTTAGTGCAGCATTCTTACTCTTACCTATGTTACCGTTCACAATACCTCAACAAATACCATCCATTGCTGTAGTTGTATCAGTCATTGCCTTAGCTTTGCTATCAACAGTTTTTGCTTATTTTCTCTACTTTAGACTCATTCAAAATATTGGCTCGACTAAAGCTTTAACAGTGGCTTATCTTATTCCCCTGTTTGCAATGCTCTGGGGTGCGATCGTACTGCAAGAAACCGTAACGATGACAATGATATTGGGCTGTGGTTTGGTGTTGTTGGGAACTGCGATCGCGAACATGACAAAATCATTTACATTTAAATAATGTAATTTAATATCATATTTTACAAAAAATGCAAGATATAAGAGGCTGAAGTTTTGGATTTAGAGATTAAAATAGAATTACAGCAAATTTCAACTTGGTGAGGTACAAAAATTACCCCCCTCTGTCCCTCCTTACCAAGGGGGGATGAAAGGGGGGTGTACATGTGGAAATGGAAGAATCTGCTATAAAATACAAGTAAGATAACTGATTACACTTTTTTAAAATCATGAGCCTTGAACAAGCCGTCTTGGAAAAATTCCGCCAGTTACCTGTGGATAAGCAGCAAGAGTTATTGAATTTCGCAGAATTTTTATATCAAAAAAATACTTCTAAAACTCCCCTACGTAGTATTAGAGGGTTATGTGCTGATTTAGCAATAGATATCACAGAAGAAGACATTACCCAAGCGCGTCAAGAAATGTGGGGGAATTTTCCAAGGGATATCGTCTAATGACATCAGTAGTGGCTGATACACACACTTTAATTTGGTATATTTTTGACCTAGAGAGACTATCGAAAACTGCTTTAACAGCTTTGGAGCAAGCAGTTAGTGGTGGTAATCCTATTTATGTATCAGCAATTTCAGTGGTAGAAATTGCTTATCTAGTTGAAAAGAGACGCATTTCTGAAGAGGTATTAACACGAATTCTAAATGCTTTAGATAACCCCAGTGTAGGTATCGTACTAGCACCTTTGGATCGGAATATTTCGGCAGATATTCGAAAAATAGACCGATTAACTGTTCCTGATATGCCAGATAGGATTATAGCAGCTACTGCTTTCTCTTTAGGTCTTCCCGTAGTTACCTGTGATTTACGAATCCAAGGACTAACAACTCTTCAAACTATTTGGTAATAAGAAGGTGCGAAAAATGCAAGCTGACAAAATATTAGAGCAAAGATTACTTGAAAAAATTCGTCAGTTAGTTCCTGAACAAATCGTGCTAGTTGAAAATTTTATCGATTCCCTATACCAACAAAATACGGAGTTCAGCCTCACTCTAGCAGCTGCAAAGCTTTCTGAGCCAACTTTGGAAAAAATATGGGGTAACCCCGATGATGCTGAATATGACCAATTATAAATTTGGTGATGTTGTGGGTGCTAAAATTTCACTAACAAAAAATATATCGCTCATGTTAACATCTTGATTATTAGTGTAAATTGATTGTTCTTCTTGGCTAGTCTCATTACGAATTAATTGATTTTTAGCGTGAAATACCTCGATTATGGCTTTGATTTGCTCAATTTGTTCTGGGGTTAATCCGGTAACATTAAGTGTTTGGTCGAGCCTATAAATTGATTGGTTATCTTCAATATTCTAATTATACTGCTTTAGAGGGTGTTTTAAAAATCTAACTATTAAAGAATCAAGGTTTTAAAACCCACGTAGGTGGGTTTTGCCTGTATAGCCGCGACTTCTAGTCGCAAAGCCCCATATCCCTTAACCTATCGATTGGCTAAAATTAACCAAATTAATACCTTAATGTAACCTTCCCTTACCTAAGATAGCCGTTAATTTCCTACATACTTGCAATATAACAAGAACTTTTAAAGCAATTGTCTGTAATTAGCTTTGAAATCGGAGGTCAATTGATGATGCCAACTCAAGTACAGCAAATCTCATTTGTTATTGCTGCTACGCTGTTAGTATGGGGAGTCGAAATTTCGGCGCAGGCTGCACCGAAAAAGCTCACAATTTATTCAGGGCGAGAAGAAAAAATCATGAGTCCCCTGATCGAAAAAGCTGAGAAAGATTTGGAATGGATATTGAAGTGCGCTATGGGGACTCTACTGAATTAGCGATCGCTCTTATTGAAGAAGGTAAGAACAGCCCGGCTGATGTGTTTTACGCTCAAGATGCTGGTTCCTTGGGCGCTGTAGCCAAGGAAGGGTTCCCCCCGTTAAAGCACCAGCCGTCCCCGTTGAGGCGACTGCGGAGCATCTTGCCCGCCAAAATTATACGAGCGCTGGGTATCTAAAGTATGGGATATAATGTAAGTATACAAATTCCAAATTAAAGTTGCAGATGATAGAACAGCATAGGCATATGAATCCTAAATTCATCTTTGGCTTATTCATGAGTGCCAATGTTGGGCTGCTGTTAGCTATAGTAAGCCCATCGGCTACTTCCGCTACACTCTCAGAACAGACTACGTATGCACGGCAAAGGTTCATTGAAGTTGAAGTAGTTGATTTAGACCGTAAGTCTCCTGAATTCATCCTAGCGGGCAACAGTAACAGTAATAGCAATAGCAATAGCAATAGCAACAGTGACAGTAACAGTAATAGCAATAGCAACAGTGACAGTAACAGTAACAGTAATAGCAATAGCAACAGTAATAGCAACCGCAATGATAATGATTAGTAGTCCTGGTGGTAGTAAGGCTCAATGTGTTAGGGGAGTCATCGCCGTGGACGGGTTCCTTGGCTTGAGTTAAGTTTAGGCATTAAATATGTCATGAAGACTTTGCAACAGCTACTTGCGCCGTATCCAACCGATGAGTTTTTGGCAGAAAACTGGACACAAAAGGCAATTCATATTTGTGCGGGTGATTCTCAAAAGTTTCAGACCATCTTTTCATGGAACGATCTTAATTATCTGCTCAACTATCACAGACTTACAGAACCAGATTTACGCTTCTCAATGAATGGCAAATCCTTGCCTCAGACTCGTAATCCACAAGACTGGAGCGATCTCGTGCGACAAGGAGCGACTCTCATCGTCAACGGCGTGCATCATCGTGTTCCAACAGTAGCTCAACTGGCGGCAAATCTTCGACATGACATTGGCTATGAAACTCATATAAATTTGTATTGTTCGCCAGCTAAACAGCAGGGGTTTGATTGTCACTACGATACTCACGATGTGCTGATCCTTCAGATTGACGGTGAAAAGCAGTGGTTCGTTTACCGAGAAACGGTGCTTTATCCAACCTCAGATATGGGATCGTCAGAACAACTTCAACCTAAAGAACCTCCTTATCTGGAGTGTATGCTTAAAGCTGGTGATTTGCTTTACATACCGCGAGGACACTGGCACTATGCTGTTGCTTGCGAACAACCATCTCTTCATCTTACTGTTGGAATTGAATGCCAGACAGGGCTTGACTGGCTGGGGCGGCTCATCCGTGACATACAACAGAATCCTTCGTGGCGGCAAAGCTTACCCGCGATCGTAGATGGCGACACGAATGCTATGCAACAGCAGTTAAGTGCGTTGCGCCTGCATCTCATTGAGACCCTACATCAGCCTGACATTTTGTGCAGGTATACTGAGTCTCTAACTTATCGCAAGCAGCCGCCGCTTGCAGTTACTTTACCTACCCAGATAGGAACTGACATTTTTCAATATGGATTCATGACTGAGTTTGCGTGGTCTCCGTTGCACCGCATTCGCGTCAAGCAAATCGGCTCCGAACACTATCAAGTGCAGGTAGGATCGAAACAAATTGACCTCAAGGGAGTTCCGGTGAATCTCGTGGAAAATTTATTTAATCGAGATGAGTTTAGTCTATATGACATTGCCGATTGGGCACCTGAAATGGATTTAGATGGTGACATTGCACCGCTTATTACACGTTTTGTTACAGAAGGGATTTTGCAAGTCAAGACCGACCCTCCCTTGTCGTATGGATAACAAAAGAAATCTAGAGTGAATTGTATCAACTCGTCAAATACTCAAAAATTGATCCTTTTCAAGTTAATGTTTGAGAGCAAGCTCTGTAAATATTAGGAGACGTTTATCGTGCTTCAGAATCAATGGGATACATCCCTGTATGAGGGAAAACATGCTTTTGTGTGGCATTACGGTGAAGAATTGTTGCAATTATTATCCGCACAACCTGAAGAGCGCATTTTGGATGTTGGTTGTGGTACCGGACAGCTTGCGGCAAAAATCGCAGATGCAGGGGCTATTGTGATGGGGATTGATACCGATGTGATGATGATTGAAAAAGCAAGGCAAAACTATCCTCAGTTGAAATTTTTAGTCGCTGATGCGCGAGATTTTCAAGTCAATGAACCATTTGATGCTGTTTTCTCTAATGCAGCACTGCACTGGATTCCAGAAGCAAACGCAGTGATTCGCTGTATTTATCAAGCCCTGAAACCTGGGGGTCGTTTTGTGGCAGAGTTTGGTGGTAAAGGAAATATTCAAGCGATCGCAGAAGCTCTTTATGATGTTGCTAGAGAAAATGGTTTGCGATCGCCCGAACAGTTAAACCCTTGGTATTTTCCTAGTATTGGTGAGTACGCAACTTCTTTGGAACAGCATGGATTTGAAGTGCGTTATGCAGTTCTGTTCGATCGCCCCACACCATTAGAAGATGGAGATACAGGCTTGGCAAATTGGATTCGGATGTTTGGCGATCGCTTTTTGTCCGGGCTGTCTCTTGAGCAACAAACCCATGTTATTCATGCTGTGGAACAGCGTTTAAAACCAGTGCTTTATCAAAATGGCATATGGAAAGCTGATTATCGCAGAATCCGTGCGATCGCTATTAAAAATGATGTGTCTATTTGAAAGACCTTCACAAGTTCTTCATTTTGTCTGTTTACAGTAAAGAATAGGTTCCAAACAAGATTTGTTTTTGAGCCTTATATGCTAACTTTCTATTTCTAAACACTTATGTTAACCTCCCCTTGGGTAAAAACCTAAGGGGTATTTTACAAAAACAAGGGAATGGGGAACAGGGAACAGGGAACAGAGGTTAGGGGATGAGGGTAGGTAAGGTTGTTGCACATTCGGGATGCTCCGGTCAAGCTTTGATATCATTGAATGTCGGAATTCTCAGCGATCAATTCTTCAATATTGCTTCGGATTGTGGTACAAATAGCATCTAAGGGTAAGTCGTTGGGATCGTGACCAAAAGGGTTTTCTATTTCCAGACCAATTTCTTCAACGCCAAATACGGTAAAACTAACTAAAGCAACTACTGGACTTGTAAACAAACCCAGATCTTGAACTAGATGAAAAGGCAATAACAGACAGTAAATTAATAACAATTGCTTGATGTGAATGCTATAAGCTAGAGGTAGAGGCGTCTTCAAAATGCGCTCACAACCTCCTACACAATCGATCATACTCTTCAGTGTGGCTTGCATAGCAGTCACTTGCACGGAATCTACACACTTATGTTGATATTGCTGTTGAAGATAATCTCCTATCCAAATAGCAATTTCTAACGGTGTATGTTTGATGCTTTTTAAACGTAAATACTGAGATCTAGGCATCAATTCTTCTAATTCACTATTTACAAGTTCCGATCTTAGATGTAATTTAGTTGCTACGGAAAAAGCAGCTACTAGTCTCATTGCTGCAATTTTCTTAGCTCTATCTTCTCGTTCAATGTTGTTAATTGTTACCCAAATTAGCCAAGACAGATTACGGGAGTCATTGACTATAATCCCCCACAACCTACGACCTTCCCAAAATCGATCGTAAGCGGTATTAGTTCGGAAAACTAGTAATAAGCCTAACACTACACTGGGAATAACAGATCCGAAAGTAGGTTGGGATACAGGAATTTTAAAGTGGTAAAGTACAGAAATAAAAATAGCAAACGCACCAATGAAAATCACTCGATGATAAATTGATGGGATAACAGAGCCTTTAATCTGTAAAGCTAATTTAAGCCATTGTCTTTTCTTCATCAACTGACTTCCTTCATATGCTGTTTACTTTTCTTTTCTATTTTTACAATATAATGTCGAAAAATATACAATATAGGAAGTTTGATGTAAGTGATTACTATCACGTACACGTATGACGAAAGTTACAGATACCGCACTCAGTCTTCCCATATTCCCAAGTTCAGCCACCATGCCTAAAAAATACAGGTCTGTACTAAGATACGTCTCTCCGTAGAAACATGGAGTTAATGAAAACTTTAAACATATTTCTTGATTCTATTAAAATTATTTACTCTAAATAAAGTAAATTAGGTTTAAATATTTCTACGGACATATGAAAAGCTTTTTTTACAAAGGCATCTTAGCAGTCACTGCTATCATTACCCTGAACAGCCCTTTTCCAGCCCAAGCGAATGAAGATAAGCTTTGGATACCTATTAACAATAGAACAGATGGGTCTACTTATTTAGACGTGAACAGTATTACCCATACAGGTAATACAAAAACCTTTTGGCTATACGTAACTGTCAATAAACCAAGTCCCCAGGGATGGTCTAAGATATTAGCCCAGGGAGTTACTAATTGCAGTACCAAATATACTACATACAGACAAGCAAAAGTTTACGACAGCCAAGATAAATTAGTAAAATCTGTTCCACTTGGAGCGATCAAACAACTTAACATAGAAGCTATTGCTACTCCAGACGCTTCAACAGGGGATGTTGCTGCTTTGGTTTGTAGTCTAAACTTAGAATACTAATAGTTAATTGCTAACTGCTAATTGCAATTAACTATTAATAATGATATGTTAATGTCGAATTTCTAAATTGAGAATATAACTACCTAGTTGAACTTCTCCAGCCCATAACTCGTATTCTATACGCAAATTTTCTGGAAAAGGGTCTCCATTAAGTGTGAGATGACGGGTAAAATTATGCAAGCGAATAGGTTCGTTTTGCTGTGATGATTCATTGGGCAACCAATAGCGAGTTCTGCCATATGCTCCCTGTTGCCAAAAATGACGGTAACTCAATCGGCCATTACCTTGTATGGTCATAATAGCTTGTTCGGGAGTTATTTCCAACCACCATTGTTGGGTGTTGTTAGAGGAGTTAGCATCGTCTTGCTCTAAGTTATTTATATTCTCTGAATCTAGAATATTTACAGGTGGTGCGCTCAAGAGCAAATGAAATCTATTGCGGTCTTTTTGATAGAGTGTAGCAGCAGTTTCTACAACAGAAGAAACTGGCAAGTCAACAGACATGAGGGATAGACAAACGGTCTTGCGATATTGAGTTAGCATGCGAGTAATAAGGGCTAGAGGTTAGTAAAAGAAAACGAGTTTATTAAGGTATGGGTCTTCTTCAAGGAATTGATATATGGATCGAGAAGAAGAACCAGTGTTCATTTTTACACACTCAATTTTTTATTGGTCAATTAAAATTTAGTTGGACTTGAATCAAGTCATGACCATCCTCTACTGTTGTCAGAGCGATCGCCATCACGAACTGACCTACATATACTTACGGTATTGACGCTTTAATATAACGGATTACAATAACAATTGTTTAATAATTAAATATTTATTATCAAAAACGATATAATTATTTACTAAAATTTTAAGCTTAATTTTGTATAAAGAATAACCTGAAGAAGACAATTTGTCAGTTCTAAACGAAGTGTATATACCAGGACACACAAAAATGGGGGGGTAGTAGGCAATAAATTATTTTTACTATGCCCATACCCTCTCTCTACCCACTCACAGCCTTACCCGAAAGGTTGTTAAAAGCAAGACACACTCACCAAACAGCGATGCCGTAATGTTACAAGAAATTAACCCAGGAACTTTAATCAACAATCGCTACCAAATTCAGCAAGTTTTAGGACAGGGAGGCTTTGGGAGAACTTACCTAGCATTCGACATTCAGCGTTTTGGTGAATCCTGTGTTCTTAAAGAATTTGTCCCAGAAAACACAAAAGAAGACTTAGTGCGTAAATCCCGCGAGTTATTTGAGCGGGAAGCTAAAATTTTGTACCAAATTAACCATCCCCAAATTCCCAAGTTTCTGGCTTGGTTAACTGAGGAAGATCGGTTATTTATTGTGCAGGAGTACATTCAAGGTAAAACCTACTCCGAACTCTTGTATGAGCGTCTTTCTCAGCAAAAAGGACCATTTTCTGAAGCTGAGGTTATTCAGTGGCTGCAGGATTTATTGCCAGTGCTGACATATATCCACCTGCAAAATATTATTCATCGAGACATTTCACTGGATAATGTTATGTTCTCTAACAGACAATCTAAACCTGTACTGATTGATTTTGGAGTGGTTAAAGAAAAAGTCACGGAAATTTTTTCGATAACCGAGCAAAACGCTTCTCCCTTTGCCCAAGGTTCAATAGTGGGGAAAGTTGGTTATTCTCCACCAGAGCAGATTTATATGGGACAATGCTATCCTTGCAGCGATATTTATGCGCTAGGAGTGAGTGCGCTTGTTCTTCTGACAGGAAAAACGCCAAATGTATTAATTGATTATCTCACACTGAAGTGGCAATGGCGCTCCCATATCAGTATCAGCGAGCCATTAGGTAAGATACTGGACAAAATGCTAGCAGAGCAACCAGCACAACGATATCAGTCAGCTCATGAAGTGTTTTCTGCGCTCCAATCAACTGCATTGGGATATACCATTAGCAATGAAGCTACCCAAACTGTAGGAATTCCTCCGACGCTAAATTTGAAAAAAGAAACTTCTAAAATAACTCCTATTAATCCAGAGTTTTTAGAACTTTGCCGTCAAGAACTTACCCGTTCTGTAGGACCATTTGCTAATCTTCTTATTGAAGAAACTTTGACCCAATTCCCTAACATGACACCCAGCCAGCTTGTAGAAGCTTTGATGGCAGAAATCCCTCATCAACAAAGAGCAGAAGAATTTAAAAAGCGCATGAAACTAGGATAATGTTTTTCACTCCTAATATTTATTGAGTTGCTCTCCGCTTTCTTGAATTAGTAGAGGCATAATAGAGAAACTTGCTTTTCTCTGGGCAAAATTCTTTCGAGTAATAATTATGACGTTCCCTGACCCTATCCCCAATGAACCTACAGAAGTTATCCCGACGACTCAAGTGGAATCAGATTCCGAACTCCTGACAACAAATACACAAGAGCAGATAAACAGTGCGAAAGATTCCGGACCCTTGTTTCAAGCTGTTGGGATCGTTATTGGGATTGTTAAATTTGCTGATGAGAACAAAAGCACTCTCACTATCGGTCAAAGGGAATACCCACTTTTCTATGCTCCACGAAAACAGAGAGCTTTTGAAGCTCTCAAAAAAGAAATAGAAGCAACTGGCGAATACAATCAAAGATTGGTTGTCTATCCAAAAGTCATTCATTTTCCGCGCAGAGAACAAACGCATCAGATCGCTTTTCAACTCGTTGGCTTTGACAAGGGACGGGAAGAAGAGGCAATCTCAGGAGAACTTCAAGATTTGGAATTCAAGATTTCAGGATTGTGGCAGTTTATTCCTGTCTGTCCCACTCCCTGCATTTCAGTTTTCCGCAATTTTACTCGTGAAAGACTGGACTATATCAAGCAAGCTGAACCAGCGAAGAAAGTTAAATTTATGAAGGCTAGCCATCTTCCTGTGCTTTGGAGGGATGGACCAGTTAGACCATTTAGATTTAATCCCAAAGCTGAGAAAGAGCAACAAGGACACCCTGCATTTGTTTCTATCAAAGCCAAATTTTTGCCCCATCGCGATGTCTTTGGTTTTGTTGAGCAATTAGGAGAACCATTGGAAACAGCACCTAAATTTCTTAAAGCATCCAAGCAAGATAAAGCTATAGTACAAAGTGCTGCTAAAGCAAGAGGTAGGGGGGTTCCAAGTAGACAAGAGGGAAATAAACTTCCTACTCCCAAACCCCGTAAAAAGTTATAAGGTACCGGAAAATTACCTTGGTCTTCCTAATGTTGTCATATATAAAACTGCTTCATCACTAGGAATACCTAAGACTTCATTGACTCGATCGTCAAAAAAGCCACCTATACCGCTTACGCCTAAACCAAGGCGAATTGCTGCTAAATTCAATCTTTGACCTAAATGACCGGCATCCATGTGTAAGTATCGATAAACGCGATCGCCATACTGAGCAACTGCTGATTTTAAATCGGCTGTATGAAAAACAATAGCTGCTGCATCTCGCCCCAACTCTTGTCCCAAGCAGAGAAAGTGGAGTTCTCTTCTGAAGTTTTTAAAGCGAATTTGTCGTAATTCTTGTGCTTTAGGTGCGTAATAGTAACAGCCTGTTTCTAGCCCTTTGACCCCGGATACAGTAATAAATGTTTCTATTAAATTTAGGTCAAAGTAATCGGTTGAACTATCAAAACCTTGGTAAATGTAATTTTCAGGTTGATAAGTAAAATCAAGTAAAGCGTTCAGTTCCTCAAAAGTTAACTCCTCACCACTGTAGGCGCGGGTCGATCGTCTCTTAAGAATAGTAACTTCTAACCCCTCTAGTTTTTCTCCCCAATCAATCGGTTGGCTTGCAGTGGGAATTTTTTCGCAAAAAGAAAAGTTGTATTTGTCTTCTAAAGACTTTTCTTGCTTGACTGTAGGTAAATTGAGCTTACCAGTTGTACCCGGTTTAATTTCTGTTGCGCGATGAAAATATTTCAGCAGTTCTCCATCAGGAATGTGAGGAAAATTCGTCTCTGTCGCGGAAGGTAAAGTCGTGCGCCCTGTGGATAAGTTCTGTTTGATATCCAGTAAATCTGCTAGGGGAAGAACTGCGATCGCACCTTCCTGTAGCGGATCGATATAAAGCAGTTCGTTCATTTGTTCGTCAATAAAACCACCGATTGGGTGGGGGCGATAATCAGTAATAGCGCCAGCTAACTCGATATTCCCCAGGAGATGCCCTGTATCCAAAAAAATCCGTCGGTAAGCCCTGTCTTCATAGCGCCATGCCGAACGATGGAAAATGGCAGTGACGACAATCGCCAGTTGAGTTGCTTCCAAAGCAGGGTGCCAAAAACAGGCTTCCTGCAACTTTTGCCAAACATCACTTTCCCAATAATGCATTAAGGAATGAGTGCGGCATTGGTAATTATACAGACCGGGCGGCAACAACGGTGTTCCACGAGACACTAAGTACATCTCCGCAGGATACAAGCCACCGGCGCTAGGTGCAGCACGAAGATACACCCCACTTCCCATAGAAGGCATTCTTGCCGTTAACCCGTAACTGCAAAATAGCAACCGCGCCAGCCTCTGCCACCACTGACTTTCTGGGTTACCAGCAAATGCTTCTGGCTTTTCTTGGATGTAAGGCTTGAGGTCAAAAACAGAGCCAATTTTGTACTCTTTAAATGGTACTGGTTGCTTAGACCAATCCAACCCCTTATTTTTAGAGGCAATGGTCTGAGGGTCATACTTAGTCCGTTCGTGGTAGTGCTGAGCAATGGATTGGCGTAATTCCGGCATAAGATGTATAAATATGCTTCTGCTACATATCTTGGCATTCTAGAGGCTCATCATTTAGTCTTAATTAGTACAAATGAGGAGCGAAGAGGGAAGGTAACAAGAAAATAATCGACTCAAAGAACAATTAGGAGAGATTTTTTAATTTTTAATTAAAATTGTTAGCTGCACAATAGGCAATTTCAATTTTTAATTTTCAATTTACTATTTTTCTCTCCTGTATTTATTATGTTCGATCCAGCCCAGAAGAGTCGGGTGTTTGTACCAAACGTTGAGAATTACGCCTCCACCGAGTCAAACCATAGCCAGCAGCTACCAGAACCAACAAATAGGGGCTGTAGACCAGCAACCAAATACCCAACTTCAGCAAACCAACAGTGAATTCTCCCAAAGAGTGAGTAGAATTATTCCAAGCTTCTTGTACTTGCGAACCAAAAGCCGGTTGCGTTGCCTTGGCGGAAACTGCTGCTTCTAAAGAAATTTTGGGAGATTTTTTTGATTTGGAAGTCCCTAAGTGGCATCCTTTTAAGCCCGAAACCCACGCAGGTGGGTTTTGCCTGTATAGCCGCAAATTCTATTTGCCAAGGCATATAATTACGGATTAGACAAAGGAACATTGCGAAACTCAATTTTAATATCACCTTGGTAGTAAGAACTCTCCAAATAAGAACTGATTTCTAAAACTTCTATTTTGTTGACTTCTATTGGAACTCTGTTAAAGGAAAAAATGGCTTTCAATGCAACATCTTTAATCAAGTTGTTACTTACACTATACGGACCTGTATTACTACCAAATTCAACTTGTGTAGCAATATTTTCGTTTCCTGTATCAAATATTCTCGTTCTCCTCAACTCATTAGAATTAGGATACAAAGAAACTCTAGCGTTTTCTCGCGTACTTATTATGTTGAGAGAACACTGTATCCTCTGCGCTGTTGTATCTGTAGTTGATTTTTGACAACCTAGAAGTTCAAAGGAAATATCTTGTTGCTCGATCGCACTAATTGGAGACTTTATTTCCGGTGCTGAAGATGGAGAAGGCAATGAACTTTCTGTAGGGGATGGAGATGGAGATGAACTTTCTGTAGGGGATGGAGATGGAGAAGGCAATGGTACAACTGTAGATGATGGCGTAGGAGATGAACTTGCTGTGGGCAATGGATTAACATTAGGCGTCAGTGAAATATCGCCAAAAATTTTCTTCCAATTCAGAATGACTAAAGTCGTTGCAACACCACCTACAAAAACTACGAGGATAACCAAAAAACCCAAAATAAACAGTATTTTCTGAAAATTGTTATTGGGAGGTTTATTTTCTGAATTTTTATTACGATTTTGAGTCATTTAGCATCCTCCTAAAAGAGAAATTATACACTGATAATATAATGCAGAAAACTAAATCAGCGATTCTTGAAGCCGTTCAAGAAACGGCTAAAGGACTACATAAAGCTGGCGTGATGGATCGGGTCACATTGCGCGAATTCGACCGACTGTGCTTGCCACCGATTGAACCGCTAGAACCTAAGCAAACTAAGCAAATCCGTGAATCAGCCCGTTTTAGCACCTGCCGTGGGATTTATAATCGCTAAGGCAGGTATCATCCAAGTGGATGAATAACACTGAAATCTAGAGCGAGAAACATGGAAACAAAACAGCTAGGAAAAACAGGTTTATCGGTCAGTGCGATTGGTTTGGGGACTATGCCAATGTCACTCAGTAGTCGTCCTCCTGAGTCAGAATCTATAGAAGTTATCCATCGCGCCTTGGATTTAGGTATTACATTCATTGATACGGCTGACTCCTACTGTAAAGACGAATCAGACAAGCACCACAGCGAAGGATTGATTCACCAAGCATTGCAAACTTATAAAGGCGATAAGCCGGATCGCGTTACGATCGCAACCAAAGGCGGTTTGATGCGTCCCAACGGTAACTGGACTCGCAACGGGGAACCCAAGCACTTACAGGAAACCATCCGTATCAGCTTTGAGGCATTGGGAGGACAAAAACCCATTGATGTTTGGCAATATCACGCTCCCGATCCAAATTACACCATTGAGGAATCTCTTGCACCAGCAAAAAAAGCAGTGGATGCGGGTATGATTCGGTTTGTAGGAGTTTCCAACTTTTCTGTTGAACAAATCAAGCGGGCGCGGGATATAGTCGATATTGTCTCCGTGCAAAACCAGTACAATCCTTGGTACCGTCAACCAGAGTTTGACGGAGTGTTAGAGTATTGCGAAAAAGAAAGCTTGACATTTTTACCTTGGAGTCCCTTTGGTGGTAGCCGCCGTCACCAGGGATTGGCTGATTTTCCTACAATTGCCAAAATAGCAAAAGAAAAAGGTGTATCGGTTTACTGTATTGTTTTAGCTTGGTTGCGTTCCAAGTCACCTTGTATTTTACCAATTCCCGGTGCTAGCAAAGTTTCCAGCATTGAAGATTCAGTTCGTGCTGTTGACGTAAAATTATCTGAAGATGAAGTTCAAAGAATCGATCGAGAAACGGCATCATAATCCGGTATAATAACAAGTTTGCAACGAAGATGATGCTTGGTGACTGGAGAAGCTAAATTATGGCCCGGATGTACTACGACGAAGATGCGAATTTAGACCTTTTGGCGGGAAAAACTATCGCTATTATTGGCTATGGTTCCCAAGGTCATGCCCACGCCCTCAATCTCAAAGATAGCGGTCTGAATGTAATTGTTGGACTATATCCGGGCAGTAAGTCAGTGGCAAAAGCTGAAGCTGCTGGATTGACCGTTAAGAATGTTGCCGACGCGGCTAAAGCTTCTGACTTAATTATGATTTTGCTGCCAGATGAGGTGCAGAAAACTATTTACAAAGATGAGATTGAACCTCATTTGGAAGAAGGAAACGTTTTATTATTTGCTCACGGCTTTAATATTCACTTTGGTCAAGTTGTACCACCTCCCACTGTGGATGTGGTGATGGTTGCACCCAAAGGACCGGGACATTTGGTACGGCGAACCTACGAACAGGGACAAGGCGTACCTGCTTTGTTTGCGGTCTATCAAAATGCTAGCGGTCAAGCACGCGATCGCGCAATGGCATATGCTAAAGGTATTGGCGGTACTCGTGCGGGAATTCTGGAAACGACTTTCCGCGAAGAAACAGAAACGGATTTGTTTGGCGAACAAACTGTCCTGTGCGGTGGTTTAAGCGCCCTCATCAAAGCTGGTTTTGAAACTTTAGTGGAAGCAGGATATCAGCCAGAATTGGCTTACTTTGAATGTCTCCATGAAGTCAAATTGATTGTTGACTTAATTGTAGAAGGCGGCTTAGCTAAAATGCGCGATAGCATTTCAAACACTGCTGAATATGGAGACTTCACTCGCGGACCTCGGATTGTGAACGACCAAACCAAAGCAGAAATGCGCCGCATTCTCAAAGAAATTCAATCCGGTCAATTTGCACGAGAATTCGTTTTAGAAAACCAAGCAGGTAAACCGGGTTTTACCTCCATGCGCCGTCAAGAAGCCGAACACCCCATTGAGGCTGTTGGCAAAGATTTACGTGCCATGTTTAGTTGGATGAAAAAAGATTGATATCTTCCCCACCTTGCCAGAGGCTAAGGGTGGGGATTCCAAACATCACGCTCTTAGGAGCAACTCCACGGGAGGCGCACCGCCCGCTACGAATGAAAGAAACACTCTTTCCCCTACTCCCTACTCCCTATTCCCCACTCCCCTGTTTCTTAAGAGAATTGGAAGACAGGCCTGTTGACTGAATCGATGTTGGTGCTGACATGTGCTCTGGTAAAGGAGGTGTTAACAAGGGTGAGTAACAAATCACCTGTGCCAAAGCCTGCGTTTCCAGCAGTGCCATCTCCAACTCGGAACTGGCTACTACCGTTGACTATACGCACATCAATTGCGTCAATATCACTGAAGGATAGGACATCTCCCCCTGTTCCTGTTGTAAATCCATTAACCCGGTCTTGGCCATCGCCACTCCTGTAGAGAATTGTATCGCGACCAGTCCCACCATTGAATATGTCATTGCCAGCACCACCAAAGAAAATGTCATTTCCGCTACCACCTGTTAAAGTATCATTGCCGTCACCTCCGTCAAGATAATCATTCCCTCCCTGACTGTTGAAGTTGTCGTCACCATCATCGCCGAAAAAGTTATCTTTGGCGCTTGTTCCAGTTAGGTTATCCTGACTGGAAGTCCCAAGTACTAGACCAATAGCATCAACTGCGATCGCACCCGTGAGATCAGCTCCGACGAAGATAGCATTTGTGAAGTCGGTTTTAGACAGGTCAGCATTTCTCAAGTTGGCATTGGTGAAATTCGATCCTCTTAAATTGCTGTCAGCCAGTTTGGCTCCAGTCAGGTTTGTAACTGTCACATTGCCATTGGCATCTATATGAGGACTAAAATCAGAACCGGGCAAAATAACATCATCTAATGTAAAGTTGCTTAAATCAGCGCCACGAAACCTGACATTAGCTGGTTGATTTGGATCTGGTGATTCTACGTCACTGAAAGATACACCACTGAGATTAGCTCGGTCAAAGATAGAGTTTTGCACGGTAAAGTCTGTGAGTTTTACCTCTCGGAAATCAGCACCCGTGGCATTGACATTGACTAGAAGCGCGGACTCCAGCTCGGTCTCTTCCAACTTAGCATTCACTAGCGTGGCACCCGTTAAGTCAGCAGCTTTTAGCTTCGCCTTGTAGAGATCGGCTCCTGTCAGGTTTACCCCTCTCAGATTTGCTCGTTCGGATTGTTCGCCACTGAGATTTGCTTCTCGCAGGTTAGCATTGGTCAGGTTGGCTTTAGACAGGTTAATGACTTTCGCCTCAATCATTGACAGATTGGCTTGTTGTAGTCTAGCTCCACTGAGATTGACATTTTCTAATGTTGCCTTGAAGAAATTAACAGGTTTACGAAAGCTACTGTTAGGACTAAAGATGGCATCCGATGCATTCACATTGAACAGCTTTGCTTCTTCAAAATTAGTGCCGCTTAATAACGTCTTAACAAATTGAACACCGTACAACTCGGCTTTGAAAAATGTTGAGCCATTGAGGTCTCGACCGTTGAAATTTCTTCCTTCCAATCTTTGTTCGCTAAAGTTTAAAACTGCCATATTTTGTACATAAAAAATCTAATTGGTGTGAGCTAGAGATGTAAGAGAATGAGCAATCTGACCCATTAATTCTGTGAGGTTTTTAACTGACAAAAACTTGTAAAGACGTGTCATGGCGCGTCTCTATGTTCCCTGGATTTACTTGATGTAGGTAATGCACTACTTGTTTGCGGTTGTTGTTCTCTTCTTGTTGCTGTATCCATCGTAGGTGTTGAGGTAACAAATGCGACAAGTCATAGTGCTCTAGAATTGTTTGCCTTGCTCGATCGCGAATGGCAGCCATTTTTTCTGGATGCTGGAGTGCTTCTTCTACGCGATCGCATATTTCTTGTGGTGAAAAGAAATTTACCAACAAACCGTTGACACCATCTCGGATGATCTCGGTAACAGGGGAAGTGTTGGAAGCTACTAGCAAGCACCCGGCGGATAAAACCTCCAACATTGACCAAGACAGAACAAAGGGACGAGTGAGATAAACGTGTACAGAGGATGCTTGAAGAACTTGCAGGTATTCAGAGTAAGGCAACCAACCTGTAAAATGAATTCTGTTGAGGTCGAGGTCATATTTTTCCAGCATCGCCTCTTTGTAAGTTTTACCCTCTGGCAATGCTTTACCGTAGGCTACCCGGTTTTCTCCCACAATCGCCACATGACACTGGGGTCGCCGCTCTTGAAGTAAGGCAACCGCCTCCATAAACTGCGGAAAACCTCGATAAGGTTCCATGCCCCTTGCTACATAAGTCACCAGTTCTTTTGCGTGCGACAGGTCTAAATTGATGCGTGGTAATACCAATTTGGCTCCTGGCTTGGGACAAAAAAATTTGGTATCAATGCCATCATGACACACAGTAATTTTACTGTGATATTCTGGAGGAAATTGTTGCCTTTGCCAATTGGTGGGAGAAAGACCGCGATCGCAACTGTATAAATCCATTAAGATGGGCGCATTTTTCAGCCGAATTCTGGCTTCATCGTCAGCATTCAGGGGTTCATTGGGGTCAAAATCGGCATCGGTGCCATGAGCGTGGTAAAACCATTCAAAATAACAAAGTAATTGCGCTTTTGGGAAAATATCTTTAATTAACAGAGTTGGACCCCAACCGGAATGACCGTAGACAACATCCGGAACAAACCCACGAGAAGAAAGTTGTTCCGCCATGCGATAAACAGCCTGACCCTGAAGCACAGCATTTTCTAAAGGTCTGACATAGTGATGGGTTTCTGGTCGCGCCTCTCGTTTTGAGGTATAGATGACCTTATGAACACCAGGGATACTACCCTCGCGACGGGTGGTGCCAAAAACCACTTGGTGTCGTTTGTCTTGAGCTAAAGCCGCAGCAACGTGACGAAATTGGGCTGGGAAATTGGGGTGCAGGAATAAAATTCGCATGATTGGTTGAGTGAAATGAACTCGGAAATATAAAGTTCGGAATTCCGAATTCTTTTTGTGATTTCAATCCCACTGTCCCTTTGGTAAGAGACAGCAGAAGATACTAAAATAAAGACAGTGAATTTGTTCAGGGTAACTTCTCAGGCGCGTGTGTCTCGGAGCTATCTAAGTTCATCCGCCTGGTTGCCCATTTCCTAAGCGATAAAATCTGCTTCAGTAATCAGTGTGGGACGCACGTTAATGACGTTCGCTAAGACTTCGCGAGTTTCAGTCACTGATATCCGAGTACTAATTTGACCATCAATCGTGACACGGGTGAGAGAAAGATCCCCAAACGGTAAATCAACCTCGAAGAAATCTACGCCATCCTGAAAATCATTGATCCGATCGCCTTGTGGAACAGGATCGCCAGGCTCAAAATCAACAAATGATAATGCAAAGATGTCAGTACCTGCTCCACCAATGAGAGTGTCAACGACTCCGTCCTCTTCACCGCCAGTGAGGGTATCATTGCCAGATCCACCTATAATCCTGTCGGTACCAGCACCACCATCAAGGAAGTCATCACCAGCACCGCCATCAAGGACGTCATTACCACCAAGACTGTCCTCGCCATCACCGTAGAGAGTGTCATTGCCACCTGCACCTAAAATCCTGTCAACACCTTCTCCACCCTCAAGGTAATCACCTTCAGTGCCACCCTGGAGAGTGTCATTGCCACCCTCCCCATACAAAGTGCTACTGCCAGCCTCACCGTTCAGACTGTCATCACCACCTCCACCATAGAGAGTATCGTTGCCACCTCCGCCTAAGAGGATGTCATTACCACCTTCAATCAATCCTTCTGTGTCATCGCCGTAAAGCAAGTCATCAGAGCTGCTACCAATCAACGTGTCTGCATCTTCACCACCAAGTACAGTATCCTCAAATCCACCAAAGAGATAGTCATTGCCCGCACCTCCATCTAGGAAGTCTTTGTCATCACTCAGAGCTTGTCCGCCATTGAGGGTGTCATTGCCTTCTTCACCATAGAGTTCGTCCTCGCCTGCATCCCCACGTAGGCTATCAGCACCATCTCCACCAAACAGAGTGTCTTTATCTAGCCCACCATTGAGGCTGTCATTACCATCCTCACCATACAGTTCATCTTCACCATCATCCCCAAACAATCTGTCGGTACCGTCTCCACCAAACAGAGTGTCTTTATCGAGTCCACCTTGGAGCAGATCATTACCGCCTAAGCCAATTAAAAGGTCTTCACCTGCTTGACCGCGCAGAGTGTCGGCTTGATTAGAACCTTGAAGAGTATCTGATTCCAGTGTTCCGTTTCTGACTACCATAAATTGCTCCTTTCAAAAAGAATCAAGAATTTTAGCTCACTTGAACGGACTTAATGTACACTATTAAGTCGTACTAGTTTGTTTTTGCAACTCTCACTACTCCCCTCTTTCAAATTTGAGATTGGGTGCCAAAGGCATGGTGAGAAGTTGCACGCTCTATGCGCTACCTGTACCATCGACATCAAAGTAGAGGACATGATAGTACTCATAGCTATCTCCTTAAGGAGACGCTACACGAACAAGTCAGGACACCCGTCCAAAGCTTATGCTCGGCAACGCAAAACCTCATCTTTGCACCTTTATGTGAGGTAACAAAGATGCAGTTTATCTACTTGAAAATAGCTGTAAGCAAAGTTGCATCAATGCGATCGCAACAATGTAAATATGCCAAGTCGCAACTTCATCATATATTGTGAAGTTTGCACAGCCACATTAAAGCCATCAGATCCCCTGCGATTATAATCCCGTTTGTAAACCCTGGTAAATCAAAACGATATGTATATTAAGATGCTTATTTAATACTGATTCAGCATTCGGGATTTTGCATTATAATCTACGAAAAGTTAATCTGATAACATATAGATAACGATTGGAGTATACACCCAACTCTTCAAAATTTTAAGCTCTTCTGCTGCTTCATTGCTTACTACTTAAAGTCAAGCCTTGTCAACAATATAAAGCTTTTAGTTTCTCATATAACTTTAAAACAGAAAGATGGAACAAGCAAACCCATCATGTTGTTTTTCATCATTCTTCTCGTAATCTTCACAATTTTAAAACTACCCAAAAATTAAAACTAGAGTTTAGAGAAGTTCTTAGGGAAGAGCAATCTAGGGAAAAGAATGGGGAAATTTTCTTCTGCGTACAGCAGAGAGTTCGCAGCAAAAATACTGACTCCGAGCCAAATGCTAGATACTCTAACACGGTAAATTGCACCTAATACTAAGAGTTAATTTACTTAGACTATATGTACGCGAGCTAGGTATAACATTTATCACAATAAATCTAACCTTGTCAATGAGATATTTTCAGGCATCTATAAGAATAACTGATGTATTGGTGCAATGATTTTTCAAACTAATGGCAGCGAGAATTGAAACGTGCTTCCCTCATTTAGCTTGCTGTATACTTGAATTTCCCCTCCTTGTAACTCTACAAGACGACGCGAAATAGCTAAGCCAATTCCGGTACCTCCTGGGCTGCGAACACGAGAACGATCCGAGCGCCAAAAGCGGTCAAAGACAAATTTTAGATCATCTGTACTAATGCCATGACCTGTATCAATAACTGCAATCCATAATTTAGGAGGTTCGCTCCAAACTTTTATTGTGATGGAACCTTCCAAAGTGTAGCGTACCGCATTGCCAAGCAGGTTGACCAAAATTTGCTCAACTCGTTCGGGATCGGCAGAGACTAAGGGAGGATTGGGCGGACAGTCCAACCACAACACCGGACCTTCTTCTAAAAGTTGATCGGAGAATCGCTGAATTAGGGACAGAAACAGTGGATATAGATTAACGGGTTGTATGTTGATAGGTAAATATCCTGCTTCGGCTTTAGAAAGTTCTTGTGTATCATCAACCAATCGATGTAATCGAGTTGTCTCCCTGGCCAATCGCTGAAAAACTTCTGCTGAAGGTTCAATTGTGCCATCTGCTAAACCCTCTAAGTACCCCTCTAAAATTGTCAGAGGGGTACGGAGTTCATGGGTTAAGTCTCCTATAAGTTCTCGACGGCGCTGTTCCACCCCTTCAAGGTTGGCGGCCATTCGATTGAAGCTAGTGGCAAGACGATTTAACTCTGGAATCTCATTTTTAGGTATTCGTGCTTTTAAATCTCCTTGCGCGAATTGCCGAGTAATCTTCTCCATTTGATTGAGAGGTTGTACAATTCGTCGTGCAACTAGGTAACTTAAGCCACCTGCTACAGTTGCACCTGTTAGTATAGAGTACCAAGCTCCTCTGTTCCAGGCTGTTTCAAACTCCTCAACTAATTCGTGGCGAATTTTACTTAGGTCAAATCCCCTTCCCTCTAAAGACTTTAAATGCAATCCAAACAGGTGGGGCGAGAAGAACCTGCCCACTATCACCAGGGTACTCAACCCAACTAACATTACAATAGCGTGGGAGAATAGTAATCGCCATCGCAGGCTAACCTTGCTCACTTTTCGTCTAAGTAACAGAATTTTTTCATTTATAACCCATTGAGATACGCTATTTTAACAAAGATTGGATTAATTAAATGAACTTCAGTATTTTTAGATACAATTATTATGCTATTTTCAAAGAATTACATCCAATCAACTACTTTATAAGAAATTTACGAAAATCACTGTTTATTAACATAAAAAATTAATCTAAAAAATAGTATGATGAGTTATGTCAGAGGAAAAAAAATTCGATAAAAAAATAAAAATAAACTTTTGAATCTCAAAAAATAGTCACAATTTCGTCATAAGATTTACACAGTTTTGTTAAGGGATAATTGTAAGCTTTCTTATAGCAAGCGAAAAATGATGGAAACCCCAACCGAATTACTGTACAAGCTATCGGTCTAAGGTTTTTTTAGTTCAATTGCCTCCATTTTGATACATGGAAAATCTGAGAGCTAGCCGAGCGGCACAGGGTGTAAAAGTACTCGTCGTAAACTGTGAAGACTGTGAATAAATTACTGACTATCGCTATCCCCACTTACAATCGTGCCGAACTACTTGACAAACAATTGGCATGGATTGCTCAAGCCATCCAAGGTTTTGAGTCTGACTGCGAAATTTTTGTCTCAGATAATTGTTCAACTGATAATACTCAGGAAATCATCAAAAAATGGCAAACTCAACTCAGCCATATCACATTTAAGTCAAACAGAAATTCCGAAAATCTTGGTGTAATGCCCAACATCATCAATTGCCTAAAATCAGCAACAACAAAATATGTTTGGGCAATTGGTGATGACGATCCAATTGAAAATGAGGCAGTGTCATATGCCTTGGGAAAAATTAAAAAGCATGAGAATTTAGCGCTATTATTTCTCAATTTTTCCGGTCGCAACAAAACCACTGGTGAACCAGTTCATCCACCAACAATAGTTGGAAACCGTTGGTTTGATGTTGATAGTGAAGATGGCGATCGCGACGGAAAAGCTGTATTTGAACACTGTTTTTCCAAGAGCGTGGGAGCAGTGATTTTTCTGACAGCTTCTATATATAGAACCAATCTAGTACATAAATCTCTTCAAAAATGGGAAGATGCAGCACAAAACTGGATATCTTTAGCGTACATAGCAGGCTATTGTGCTGCTAATGGCAGAGTCATTGTGACTAAAAAGACTTACGTAGAATGTATCGTTGGTGTAAGCTATTGGCAGAAAGAGCAAAAGTCAGCACTGTTAATGCAATACAAACATATATCTGAAGTGTTGATGAAACTAGAACAAAACGGTTATTCTAGGCAATATTGCAGGCAGATGGTTTGGAAGAACTTCCAAGAAGCTAACTTGAAAGTTCTCTTCGGTGCATTAAGGAGATGGCCTTTATTTACGATAAAGACTGTTGTTCCCTTCTTTACTCTAGTTGTTTTATCTATTTTAGATATAATAGGTAATCGCCAAATAAATGGAGTAGAAAACCCAGAATTATCTACGAAAAATCTATCAAATTATGAGATATAATCTAGGGTAAAAATAACAAAAAAGTAGTTTAAAATTTAGCCAATAGTTATGTCATGATTAGCAGCATTGGAAACATAATCAAAAGTAAAGTAATTGACTTACAGTCTCAATTAATCTATAGGGGAGAACTTCTGAAGCATGCAGGAAAAGTTCCTGTATTGAAAGATAGCGATCGCAAAATTGTAGATGCCCTGAACACAGAAGGAGTTTACGTTACTTCTCTTGAAGAATTGAAAATAAGCTCTACTTCCACTCTTCTCAAAACAGCACACAATTATTTGTCTGAAATGTTGTCGGTAAATCACAGCGAAAAAACTGAAAGATTACCGCAAATTTACACGATGACAGATTTGTCTGAGTTTTCTCAATGGGCACAAGAAAAAAAATTACTCTCGATAATTGAAAACTATATCGGACTTCCGGTTGCCTTTCATGGAGTGCATTTGCGTAAAGACTTTCCTAACGAGAACCAATTTGGGACTCTGCTTTGGCACAAAGACTCCGAAGACCGTCGTATTGTCAAAATTATTGTTTATCTAAGTGATGTAGAAGATCGTCACGGACCTTTTGAATATATACCCCTGTCTTTAACCTCACTGCCTAACTTGAATTATTACCGGATTTATTACAAGCTTTGGCGGTCTGGTTATATAGGGATTAACGATGAGCAGTTGCAGGACATTATTCCTAAAAAGTACTGGAAATCATGTCCCGGACCAGCAGGTACAGTTATTTTTGTAGATCCAAGACGCGCTTTGCATCATGGAACTTTGAGAACACAAGACAGGTCAGCGCTGTTTTTTGTTTACACTGCCAATCCTCCGCAGCGTCCAGAATTGTGTACTCAATACTGGGATGAGACTTTCGCTAGACCAGAAGTTTTGTGTAAAGCTTAACCTTTTGAGTTGCAAGATCCTCCAAGATCCCCGACTTCTTAAAGAAGTCGGGGATCTGACGTGTTGAACTTCCTTGTCTTTATTTATAATTAAAGGCAGTTCTTAAGTGCTCATCCTCATTTTTGGCGATCTCGTAGCATGACCAAAATCAAAAGGGCTGCAATAGTAGGCGGAACCCATGGAAATGAATTTACAGGAATCTATTTAATTAAAAAGTTTGAAAAATATCCTGCTTTAATTAAACGCCATAGCTTTGAAACCTTCACATTACTGGGAAATCCTAGAGCTTTTGAAGAAAGTAGGCGGTATATTGATAAAGACTTAAATCGTTGTTTTTTGAAAAAAGACCTACATGATACCACACTATCTAGTTATGAAGACATTCGCGCAAAAAATATACACAAAATTTTAGGGCCAAAAGGAAACTCCCAAGTAGATGTCATTGTGGATTTACACTCGACAACTACAAACATGGGACTCAGCATTATTTTGAAAAACGAGCATCCTTTTTTACTTAAGTTAGCTGCTTACTTAAGTTCAATTAATCCATTGGTAAAAGTTTGTTGTGCTGCTTCCGATAGAGAAAGTAGTTTTCTCCGTTCTCTTTGCGAATTAGGCTTTGTTGTTGAGGTAGGTCCGGTTGCACAAAGTGTTTTGAGTGCAGAATGGTTTCAAAAAACCGAAGAACTCATATATACTATCTTGAATTATTTAGATTCTAGCAACCAAGGAACAGCACCACCATCTCCCAGCGCAGTTACGGTTTATTTTACTATAAGTGATGTGGATTATCCCAGAAATGAGCGGGGAGAGATTCAAGCAATGATTCATCCTCAGCTTCAGTTTAGAGATTACGAACCTCTTCATCCTGGCGATCCAATGTTTCTTACTTTCGATGGTAAAGAGATTCCTTATGTAGGAGAGTCAACTGTTTATCCAATATTTATCAATGAAGCTGCGTACTATGAAAAGGGCGTTGCCATGTGTTTCACAAAAAAGCAAGAAATCCTACTTTCTAGTCATGATGTCATAGAGATGCAACCTTCATAATCGTACAAATCTTATAACTTGTTGCTCTGTAACTTGCAACACACCGATCGCAATCTGAATCAAAGGCCAACCTACCAAACATATTAACGCTGCTTGAGTGGTGCTAATATCTAACCCTTGACGAACTGCTACGATCGCCGCCAGCAAACTCCATACTGCTAATATCAACTCAATTGGTCGTCCCAGTAAAGGTATCAAAGTTAAAAAATTGAGGACTTGTGGTGCATAAGCAAATCCGATAGGACTCAATAAGTCACCAAAAGTTGGATCTATTGGCTTTAACCACTGTCCAATTTTCCAAATCGTAAAAGTCCAAAAATAGTAGCCTGCTATGATTGAGAGTATATCAAGTACAAGCACTGCGATCGCGATTGGCAAAGAAACAAGATTGATGATCAAAATAACACTACTTCCCAAAGCATGAGAAAGAGCAGATAAAATCACGATAGATAAGGCTAACTGACGAGTTTGTGGAGTGTTACGAGCATTTTCATAAAGGCTAGAATTTAACAATAAAGCATCTTTAAGAGTTTTCCAAAACCCCTGCTTTGATTCTATCATTTGTTGGTTGTTAGTGGTTAGTTGTTGGTTGTTAGTAGTTCAGAATTGATATTTAGTAGTTAGTGATTAATAGTTGAGAGTTAATATTTAGTGGGTACAAGTCTGATAATATGATTATTTTACCACTAACAACTAATCAGTGACCAGTGACCAGTAATCAGTGACCACTAACCACTAACCACTAACCACTAACAACTAACCACTAACTGTAAAATGCTTCGATTTATTCAACAGATATTGCTAAGGGTACAAGGTGATACTTTAAAGCTACTTGTTTTGGCAGGAGTTTTGCTTCTAGCTTGGGGAACCTTAGCGCCTGTGGGAACTTTGATTTGGTGGTTGCAAGAAGGTGCGGAAAGTTTGGGTTTAAAAAATCAAGATCGGACAAAGAAACTATTATCAGGTGCTAATCAATCGGGTGGAAGTACTCGGTCTGCAAAAATTAACTGCTACATTGTCTTTTTGCCAGGAGTGGGAGATTTTTCAGCTAACCAGTTAACTCCAGGCGAAGAATTCTTTCTAAATCGATTGGAACAGTTTCATTCTAATTGTGTGACTGTTCGGGATGTCTTTCCTTATTCAGCTGCAAACGAGAGTTTGGGAGGACAGAGGTTTCTCAGTCCTTTATGGCGTGCTGCAGATGAAGCAGATGGTTGGCTAAAAAATGCCGATATTTTAATTAAAATTCGCAATCTCTGGCGGTTTGCCATTTCCGCAGACGAACGTTACGGTTCTGTTTATAACCAGGGAATTGCAACAGCAATCGTCGATCGCATGAACGCCGTATATCCTATTTCGCGATCGCAGCAACCCCTTAAACTCATCTTAATTGGTACTAGTGGAGGAGCACAAGTGTCTCTTGGTGCAGTCTCCTATCTAGAGGATTGGTTGAATGCCAAGTTAATCGTTATCTCTGTTGGGGGTAGCTTTGATGGAAACACTGGCTTTGAGACCGTTCATCATGTGTATCACCTTCAAGGTCGTCGAGATTGGGTTGAGGATGTAGCTCGTTTCTTGTTTGCGTCACGTTGGCCCATAACTGTTGGTTCTCCCTTTAATCAAGCACAGCAACAAGGACGTTATACCGTCGTTAGTAGCGGACCCCATGCTCACGATGGTCCTGAAGGCTATTTTGGGACAGCACCTGTGGAAGGAAAGAAAACTTCTTACGTAGAGTTAACCGTGCAGAAAGTGAATCAATTGCCTATTTGGTCTGAAAATTAATTACGTGCTACTACTGGCAACACTTTTTCACCAAAAACTTCAATAAACTTCTCCTGTTCCCGGTTAACATTGTGCAGGATAAGTTCATCAAATCCGAGTTCAACGTATTCCTGAAGCCACTCAATATACTGTTGTGGATCTGAGGAAATGCGGACGTGTAGATCCAACTCCTGGGGTTGAACAAATGCTCCAGCCGCATCAAATTGCTGTGGAGTCCGCAACTCTGTCATCAAAATATTTTCAAAAATATTGTTGCGCCATTGCTGGTGTGCTTTTTGCCGTGCTGCTTCCTCATTGCGATCGTAAGAAAGCTGCACTTTTAAAATCATGGGTTTACCTTCACCACCACCACGACGAAAAGCCTCAACAACTTCTTTCAGCTTGGGAAGTGGATGAGAAATAGTAATCAGCCCATCAGCCCAACTGCCAAGCCATTCTGCTGTTTTAGAGGTGATAGCAGCTCCAATAACTGGAGGCGGTGTTTCCGGACGGGTGTATAGTTTTGCCTCTTCGACACAAACTAAACCGTGATGAGTGACTGTTTCTCCTGTCCAAAGAGCACGCATCACATCAACACACTCTTTGAGGCGAGCGTTTCGTTGAGATTTGGTAGGCCAACCGTCTCCAGTAATTTGTTCGTTGAGTGCTTGACCGCTACCAACCGTTAACACAAAGCGATTGGGAAACATTTCTAATAAAGTTGCTACAGCCTGAGCAACGATCGCAGGATGATACCTCTGACCTGGAGCACAAACCACTCGGTAGGAAAGTGTGGGGGTGGCTTGCATTGCAGCACCTAGCCAAGACCAGGCAAAACCGCTTTGTCCTTGTTGTTCGCTCCACGGATGGAAGTGATCGGAAGATAGGACATGAGTGAAGCCAGCTTGTTCTGCCATTTGGACGTACTTAAGCAGTTCGCTGGGTTTAAATTGTTCGTGAGAAGCCTGACAACCAATTTTTACCATAAAGTTGAAAAAAGAATGCGACAGATCGTAGTGTGAAATTTAGTCCAAGCAAAGCTTTCCCAATCCAAAATCCAAAATCCAAAATCCAAAATAGTATTAGCCATTTAACGCATCGTGTTGACTCGGAACCAACGGTAACCGTATGCTGATAAAGGAATGGAAAATAACTCGCCTTCAATTGGTTCGTATTGTCGATCGCAAAATAACTCAATCAGGTGCTTGTACTTTTTTGTTTTGATGGTGGCGATACACTCTCGATCTGCAAGATTGTGAACTGCGATCGCAGCTCTACCTTGCCATTCACAGCAGTGAGCAAAAACGCAAGGTTCATCGGTTTCTAGAATTTGCCACTCTCCCCGACCAAATTCTGGGCATTGCTTGCGAATACGGATAAGGCGTTCCATCCAATTCATTAAGGAATTCGGGTCGCGCTGTTCGGTAGCAACGTTAACGTGTGTGTAACCGTAGTTGCCTTGTGAAATAGTTGGTTTGGCAAGATTCTTTTCAGGGGAAGTGGAAAAACCACCATTGGGTTCATCTGACCACTGCATCAGAGTACGAACGCTTTCGCGACCTTCTAGAGACAAGTCATCACCCATACCGATTTCATCACCGTAACGTAGCATGGGAGTACCGGGCAAGCTGAACATCAAACTATAGGTCAGTTCTATACGATGACAATTGCCTTCTAGCATAGGTGGTAGTCGGCGACGAATACCCCGTCCAAAACTCCGCATATTTTCTTCAGGAGCGAAAGCCGCAAAGACCTCTTCTAGTTCTTCTGAAGCCAACCCAGAAAGATCGAGTTCATCGTGATTTCGCACAAAGTTAAGCCATTGCCCAATTTGAGGAATTTTTGGTATTGACTTTAACCCATCAATCAAAGGTGCGGCTTGCTGACGAGCAAGAGCGAGGAACATATGACGATTCAACAAAAAGTTGAATAGCATATCCATGCGATCGCCATCTCCAAAGTACACGGAGAATTTGTCTGGTGTTACATTTGCTTCTGCAAGCAGGATTGCATCAATACTGCGAGACGAAAGAAATTCCCGCATATGAGAGAGGAAATTTTGCAGGCATTTTTCGTCTGCACCTTCAATCCCAATTCCCGTTATCAAGAAAGGAGCAGCATCTATCCGAAAACCAGACACCCCTAGTTCCAACCAAAAACCCATAATTTTATAAATTTCTTCTTGCACTGCGGGGTTAGCAATGTTCAAATCTGGTTGTTCTTTGTAGAAGTGGTGCAGGTAATAGGCTTGGGAAGTTTCGTCATACTCCCAAACACTGCGTTCAACATCAGGAAAAACAGGTTCTACTTCGTGTTCGGGAAGTTTATCTGTCCACACGTAATAATCCCGGTACTTAGAGTTTTTATCGGCTCCCGCTGCTTGGGACCAGGGATGTTGATTGGAGGTGTGATTCACCACCAAATCCACCATAACCCGAATCCCACGCTCTCGTGCTTGATACATGAACTCCACAAAATCTCCCAGTGTTCCCAATCGAGGGTCTACATTGTAGTAATCCATCACATCGTAGCCATTGTCTCGATTCGGGGAAGGATAAAAAGGTAGGAGCCATAAACAAGTAATACCCAGTCCAGCAAGATGGTCTAAGCAGTGAGTTAGTCCTTGAAAGTCACCTATACCATTGCCATCTGAGTCCATAAACGTTTCGACATCCAGAGAGTATGCGATCGCGTTTTTGTACCACTGGTCTTTCATCAAACCTCCTCTTCTCAACAATATTGATTTGCCACTTATTTTAAGAGACTTGTGTGAATTGACTGATCAATTCTCTGAAAAACACAAATTAATTACCTTTTTGAGGTAAATAATCAGGACAGTCACTAGCTGCTTTTGTCATGACTAAACAAGGCTGCACAGCACATTGTAAGTATTGATTGTGTTTAAAAAACTGACATCTAAAACACGGAATTCGAGAGTAAAGTTTTGAAGTAACTATTTTTTGATATAAAGCTTGTGTAAAATTAGTTTGCTTTAAAAAAGCAATTGAGAAAATGAGTAAAAAAAAGAGAGGAATTAAAAATACACTTTCACTGGGAATCACCAACTCTGTTCTTGACGCAGAATTTTGAGGTGGCTCACTAAGAGTCTGCTCTACAATAATTGCTTTTTCCGGATTCATTGTTAGTCAAAAATATTACAACATTGTATATCCTACCTAATATCTTGACTTTATCAATAGTATCTTCAACGAGTTATATCCGTTACCGTAAGAACGAACATATCTCCTTGGTAAAAAGGTAGGTTCAATTACAGTAGTATCTCTAAAGGTAATGACAATACACCTATCTCAAGGTATGTTATTCACCTATCGTGCTAGATAAAAAATTAGCTCAGGGGGAACTGAGTACACCAGTCCCAAGAAATCAATCTATCTTGTGGGGTGGGCGTCCTCGCCCGCCCAAGTCATAGGACAATACGGTTCAGTTAAGGGTCGAGAGGGGAGCACCACACCCGGTATCTCCAAGATACTGGGTTTCTAAATAACTGCTTAACTGAACTGTATTGAGTCATAGGACGGGCGAGGACGCCCATCCTACAAGAAAAAGGTGGAATGTTTTTTAATTAAACACTTACTTTATGGATAGATAGCGTCAGCAACCAATACGGGCTTATTTCTATAATCAGCGTCTAACTGGGTTTTCACTTTTTCATCCCACCTAACGTTATAGGCTCTCTCAATTTCATTAACGTTAAAAGGACGCAATTCACCCATAACCATCACAGTTTGAGCCTTCTTAATCTCCTCTTGTGGCTCAGGCTTGAGAAAAACTAGCAAATCCTCTGCACCTATTACATAATTTTCATCTAGAGTAAATAAAGCCGGACTTTGAACGTTGTCAACTTCAGCCCTAACTGCAAGAGTTTTACCATAGAATCTTGTGGGTTTGCTCGTAATTTGACCGGGTGTTGGTGCTTGTATTATCTCTTGAGCAATAATTGCAGGTTTGTTGACATGGTCTTTGTAGTATTCATCCTGCAAATTTAACTGGTAGTCACGCTCGATTTGTGGAATGTCTAAATTACGAACTTGACCAGTAACTTGAACTTTTACATCTTTATTTTTAGGTAAATCAAAAGGGACACCTGTGGCGTTTACGACCACAAAAGGCTCACCGCTCATAAATCGACTATCACTGACTGTAAAAGAGCTTGAACTAACTTTTTCAAAAGGCTTGCTAATAATGGTCACGGTTCTACCAATATAATCATCGGTATTGCTGCTGATATCATATGTACTAGCAAGCCCTGGAGGTGAAGCTGAATCGCTACCGTACCCCAATCGAACAAACAACGCCAACACTGCTGTGGCTAAGACTACCTTTGCATTCCAAAGGTTTTGAAACATATCCTTAGTGCTAGACATAGCGTCTCCATTAACCTGGCTTTTGTTACTTACATCCACTTTTACCGGGCTTTTATTACCTAGATTCATGGTTCAATAAATATTGGTTTTCAAAACAACAGAAAATTTACATTTCTTGGCAAGTAAATCTAAGAAATTCAAGAAACGTTTTTGCCATATTTTCTATCTATTCTATTGATGAAACATAGATTAAGTAGACAAGTACTTTTTAATCGGTTAAGTCTGTAGTTAGATTAAAGGATTTTCTGCAATCATTTCTTCTAGCCAAAGTCATAAAAATAAGATTAAATAAACTTCTTTTACTGTCCTATAGATAGAGCATATAGGTGGAGATTTGCTTGTTGTTAAGTAAGTCGGCACAACTAAAGTTACAGCAGTTTTCAAATAAATGAACCACACTATGCTCTTGTGGAACGGGCGTCCCCGCCCGTACATCATAGAGGGCGGGCGAGGACGCCCACCCCACTCCATGTGGCCCCACCCCACTCCATGTGGTCTAATAAGAGCGAAAATTGCTGTAACTTGGGGCTTCTTTTGGTTTTAGCTAAAACGGACTGAAAAAAGCGCGGCGCGTATTTCTAAGCTATGGAATGACGTAGTGTGCGCCCCGACGTTGACCAACTAATTTTAATTGCTGAGCGTCTGTTAACCTCCGCAGTAAGCGCGTTACTCGATCTTGACTAATGCGACACAGTTCTATTGCCTCTTGTCTAGTAATTTTGCCATGAGTTTTTACATAACTCAGAACCATTTGCTCTTGCTGTATCAAATTAAAGCCTGCTTGTCTAACATAATCGGCTGACTGTCCTAATTCTCGGTATATTTGAGGACTTAAGGTGTAGGTGCGTCCTTTTTTGACTCCATGTGCTTCTACTAAACCTGCCTCAACTAATCTTTCTAAAACACTACGGGCGATCGCCTCGTCTCGTTGAATAGCTTGGGCAAGAGTGGTGGCAATACTGCTCGGTTAAGGGAAAGTGAAGCCTAAAATTCCGAAGAAACTGTTCTCGTTTTATTTACGAGAACAAAAATGAGAGAAATTTGTATAAATGAACCCACAAGAGATGAGCAAGTATCTCTCAAGAATGTTTATATTTAATTGAAAAAATCTCTAACCCTTGTCCCTTTTAATTTTCTAGCTAGTTCAACTATCTTCTACTACT